>NZ_CAWQWZ010000010.1:0-70336 GCF_963899305.1 Aeromonas sp. MR19 | reverse complement strand
TCACCAGACATTGAAAATCAACAAAATTGTTTGATGTTCGATGCTGTGAGTGCCCACACAGATTGCTTGATTCAAATTGTTAAAGAGCGTCACGCTTGTCGCGTTGAGGAGGCGCATATTACGCTCCCCACTTCGAAAGTCAAGCGATTGATTTCGCTTTTCTTTCGGCGCCGGCTTCACAAGGAAGCTGGCTCATCAGGTTGGCGTGTTCCGCCGTGCTGGTAGGGGCGCATTATAGGGAGCCGCGCCGCGATGACAAGAGGAAATCTGCGAAAAATGGCACTTTTTGCCGTTTAGCGGTTCGAATGCCTATTTATCAAACAAAAAGCCCCGCATCCGCGAGGCTCAAGCCAGCAATGGCGCGGAGTTGCTATCTTTTTGACCAGAATTCACGGGCAAAACTGCGCACCTTTTCCCAATCGGTAAACTCGAGGTCCTTGCTGGTATCCGTACTGCCACCCGTGATCTTCATGATCAGCTGAATGATGCGGGTCTGCCACCAGTTGTAGCGGGAGTACTGCAGTGCGCCGGCAAACACCCCCAGCGTTTTCGGCTTCCAGGGGGAGAGACGCAGGAACTTCTTCATATAGGCATTGGTCTGCGGCGTCTGCTTCTCCGGCTTGCGCGCGGTCAGGTTGACGCAGAAGAAGGCCGCATTGGCCACCTCCAGCTGTTCATGGTGCGCATGGATAAAGCTGAGCAGGCTGGGATGGAAGTTGCCGTAACGAATGGAGGCACCGATCAATACCTTCTTGAACTTGCTGAGGTTGCACATGGGCAATGTGTGCAGGTCATGCATCACCACCTCGCAGCCTGGCATTTCCTCCAGCATGACATCCACGATTTTCCGTGTTTGCCCATCCCGAGAGGAATAAAGCACCAAAATCTTGTCCATACCTACCTCAACTACGCCAGAATGCGGGGGTAAACAGTACCAGAAGCGTGAAAATTTCCAATCGACCAAACAGCATGGCGACTATCAGGATCCACTGGGCTGTCGCCGATATATTGCCAAAGTTGCTGGAGACCTCGCCCAGCCCGGGCCCCACGTTGGTGAAGGCGGCTGCCACGGCCGTGAATGCGGTCACCTCGTTCAACCCTGTCATCAGCAACAGCAGCATAAAGATGAAGAACAGGATGATGTAGGTGGCAAAGTAGCCCCACACCGCCTCGACGATCCGCTCGGGCACCGCGCGGCGTCCCAGTTTGAGGGTATAGATGGCGCGTGGGTGTACCAGTCGCTTGAGCTCGCGCATCCCCTGCAGGAACAGGATCATGAAGCGCATGACCTTGATGCCGCCCCCGGTGCTGCCGGCACAACAGCCAATAAAGGCGGAGAACATCAGCAACATGGGCAGGAAAGAGGGCCAGTCGGCATAGCTGGTCGTGCTATACCCCGTAGTCGTACCGAGGGACACCGCCTGGAACAGACCGTGGTTGAGCGCCTCCTGCCAGGTGGCGTAGTGGCCATGGGTCAGCAAGGCGACGAAGCAAATCAGCACCAGGGTCGCCTGGATTGCCAGAAACACCTTCAATTCGGGATCGCGCAGATAACTGCTCAAGCGGACCGGCTTGTGGGCAAACACCATGAAGTGCAGAGCGAAGTTGACGCTGGCCAGCAGCAGGAACAGCACTGTGATCAGGTTGATGGCCGGGCTGTTGAAGAAACCGATACTGGCATCGTGAGTCGAGAAGCCCCCCACCGACAGGGTGGAGAAGGAGTGGCAGATGGCGTCGAACAGCGTCATGCCGGCCAGCCAATACGCCAGAGCGCAGAGCATGGTCAGCAACAGGTAGATGAACCAGAGTGCCTTGGCCGTCTCGGCGATGCGCGGGGTGACCTTGTTGTCCTTGACCGGCCCCGGAATTTCGGCGCGATAGAGCTGCATGCCCCCGATACCGAGCAGCGGCAGTATGGCCACCGCCAGCACTATGATTCCCATGCCCCCCAGCCACTGCAGCAGCTGGCGATAGAAGAGGAAGGCCTTGGGCAGATTGTCCAACCCGGTCAGCACGGTCGCCCCCGTGGTCGTCAGGCCGGAGAAGGATTCGAAGAAGGCCTCGGAGACCGTCATGCCGGGCACCTCTCCCAACAGGAACGGCAAGGCCCCCACGCTGCCCAGCACCACCCAGAACAGCACCACGATAAGAAAACCCTCCTTGGATCTGAGGTCTTTCTTATGATGGCGGTTGGGGAACCAGAGCAGAGCACCGAGCAGCAAGGCGATGAAGAAGGCATTGACAAACTCGGCACCGCCACCGTCACGGTAGCCAAAGGCAACCATCGCGGGCAGCAGCATGGTCGAACTGAATAGCGCGACCAGCAGGCCAACGATACGAATGATGCTCAGAATCTGCATTCCGGCTCCCTCTTCAGGCTAAAAGAGCGATGGATTCTAGCCATCTAAGGGGCGAAGGGATACCCGTCCATGGGTCCGGTCGGTCAATTCTCGGTCAACCCGGGCCCAAACAGCGGATCCCCACGCAACCCGCAGGGTGACGCGGGAGCCATAGTCGGCCTCCAGCAACTGGCCGTGATGGCTGCCGAGCAGCGCCTCCACCACCCCCATGTCGGCATAGTCACACTGGATGAGAGAGGGTGTCTGCTGGCGCTTGACCCGGGTCTCGAGTCGCTTGAGCGCGGCGCCCACACCACCCCCATAGGCCTTGACCAGACCGCCGGTGCCCAGCAGCACGCCGCCGTAGTAACGCACCACCACGGCGGCCACTTCACCGAGTCCTGAGCCCATCAGCTGGGCCAGCATGGGCTTGCCGGCCGTCCCCGAGGGCTCACCATCATCGCTGAAACCGTAAACCTGGCTGTCCTGCGGTGCACCGGCGACAAAGGCCCAGCAGTGATGCCGGGCCCCGGGGTGTTGCTGCCTTATCTCGTTGACCCACACCTTGGCGGCCTCGACCGTCGGGGTGTGCGCGATCAGGGTGATGAAGCGGCTCTTCTTGATCTCTTCACTCACCGCCAGCGGCGCGGCCGGAATGGCATAGTCTGCCGTCATCAGAGTCCCGCTTGTCTGGTCAGGTTCTCCACCCCGTTGGCGTGCAACACTATGTTGTCCTCGATGCGGATGCCGCCAAACGGACGCAGCGCCTCCACCTTGTTCCAGTTGACCCGCTTGCCCTGCTCGCCCTGACGCAGCGGCTCCAGCAGGCTGTCGATGAAGTAGAGGCCCGGCTCTATGGTGAACACCTGGTCCACCTCCATCACCCGGGTACAGCGCAAATAGGGGAACTGTTCGGGAGCCGCCAGGTGAGTGCCGCGCTCGTCCTGCATGAAGCCGCCTGCATCATGCACCTGCAGGCCCAGGAAATGACCCAGACCATGGGGGAAGAAGACGTTGGTCACCCCTGTGTGGATCATCTCGTCCACCGACATGTCCACCAGTTCGACCGCTTGCAGCAAGCGCGCCAGCCTGTGATGCATCTGCAGATGCAGCTCGTTGTAACGGCGACCCGGTTTGATCTCCTCGATGACCTCCTGCTGCTGCGCATCCAGCGCCGCGATCAGATCGGCAAACTCGCCACGGCGCCAGGCCCAGGTACGGGTGATGTCGGAGGCATAACCGTGAAAATCCACCCCGGCATCGATGAGGAAAGAGTGGCGCTCCGCATCCGGCACCCGCAGGGAGGAGAGATGGGTGTAGTGGAGGATGGCCGCATTGCGGTTGATGGCGACGATATTGCCGTACGGTGCCTCATTGGCCCCCTGCCCGACCGCCTTCATGTAGGCCAGATTGATCTCGAACTCGCTCGCCCCCGCCATGAAGGAGTCCTTGGCCGCGACATGGCCACGCACGCCGATGCGGTTTGCTTCGCGCAGGCACTCCAGCTCATAGGGCGTCTTGTAGGCACGGTGATAGTGCAGATAGTTGAGCACGGCCTCCGGGTTGGGCTGACCCAACCCCAGCAACTCGGCGACCTCGAGATGACCGCCCAGATAGGCCCACTCCTGCTTGCCGGCAGGCAGGTGATCGGCAACCTGCTCCGGCCTCGTCAGGAAGCGGATATCGAAGAAGTCGACCCAGAAGGCATTGGGCAGGTCCGCCACCTTGTGCCAGAAATCCACCGGCCGGTAGAACAGCAACACCGGCTTGTTCACACCATCCACCAGCAACCAGCAGTGGGGGTTGTCCAGCACCGGCAGCCAGGCCTTGAAGTGCGGATTCACCTTGAAGGGGTAATCCTGGTCGTCGAGGAAGATGCGGTGGGTCTGGCCGGAGTGGATGGCCAGGCCGCTGAGCCCCTGCTGTTGCAGTATGTCGCGGGTGCGCTGCTGCAAGGTATCTAGGTGCTGGGCAAAAAGTTGGCTGTAGCTGCTCATGGCGTCCTGCTCCGGGAGAAATGTGATTTCAGCATAACATCAAGCGAATCAAGGCTCGAACCGTCAAGCTATCGCTTCGTGAGGTAACGCATACGTTACAAGGCTTTTGTTATGAAACAAAAACCAACCATTAACAAATAAAAAACAATTCAATACACTGCCGGTAGATACATGCAGTCAGGGACTACTCATGCACAACCTTTGCCTGTGGCAACCGGATCAGGAACGGATTCAACAATCCAACCTCCAGCAGTTTATGGCCGAGGTCAACCGCTTCCATGGCCTGCAGCTGCACAACTATGCCCAGCTCTACCAGTGGTCGGTGGAAAAGACCACCCGCTTCTGGCCGCTGGTGTGGCAACACTGCGGCGTCAAGGGCGAGCTGGGGGACATAGTGGCAGAAAACCGCCAGGATATGCAGCGCACCCGCTGGTTCCCCGACAGCCGGCTCAACTTTGCCGAAAACCTGCTGCGCCGTCAGGATGAGAGCCCGGCCATTATCTCCCGCATCGAAGGCAGCCCAAGCCGCACCCTGAGCTGGCGTGAACTGGCGGATCAGGTGGCCAGGCTGGCCCAGTGGCTGCGCAGCCAGGGCATAGGCAGTGGCGACGTGGTCGCCGCCTACCTGCCCAATATCCCGGAAACCGTGGTGGCCATGCTGGCAACCACCAGCCTGGGCGCTATCTGGACCTCCACCAGCCCCGACTTTGGCGAGGCCAGCGTGGTGGAGCGCTTCGGCCAGACCCGGCCGCGGGTGCTGTTTGCGGTAGACGGCTACCGCTACAACGGCAAGGCCATCGACATTCAGGACAAAGTGGCGGGCGTGGTCGGCCAGATCGACAGCATAGAGCAGACTGTGCTGATCCCGCTGCTCGGCAATCCCCTGCGGCTTGGTCACGACTGGCATCAGGTGCTGGCGAGCCAGCCCGGGGCCCAGCTCGCCTTCGAGCCCATGGGCTTCAACGATCCGCTCTACATCCTCTATTCGTCCGGCACCACTGGCAAGCCCAAGTGCATAGTGCACGGCATAGGAGGCACCCTGCTGCAACATCTGAAAGAGCACCAGCTGCACTGCGACATCAAGCCGGGGGAGCGGGTGTTCTACTTCACCACCTGCGGCTGGATGATGTGGAACTGGCTGGTGAGCGCGCTCGCCTCCGGCGCGACTCTGGTGCTCTATGACGGCTCCCCCTTCTATCCGGACGGCAATGTACTGTGGGATCTGGCTCGCGATGAGCAGGTCGCCCTGTTCGGCACCTCGGCCAAGTATCTGGATGCGCTCAACAAGCAGGGCTATGCCCCCATCAAGACCCACGAGCTGCCGCAGCTGCGGCTCATCTGCAGCACGGGCTCAGTGTTGTCGCCGGAAGGGTTCGACTACGTCTACCAGCAGATCAAAAAAGATGTACAACTCAGCTCCATCTCCGGCGGCACCGACATCTGCTCCTGCTTCGTCATCGGCAATCCCATCAGCCCCGTCTATCGCGGCGAGAGCCAGGGGCGCGGCCTCGGCCTCGCGGTGCAGGTGTTCAACGAGGCGGGCCAGCCGGTGCAGGGCGAGAAGGGCGAACTGGTCTGCACCAAGCCTTTCCCGGCCCAGCCCATCGGCTTCTGGGGGGACGACAGCGGCGACAAATACCACGCCGCCTATTTCGAGCGGTTCGACAACATCTGGTGCCACGGCGACTGGATCGAGCTGACCGACACCGGCGGCATCCTCTTCTATGGCCGCTCCGATGCCACCCTCAATCCGGGGGGCGTACGCATCGGCACCAGCGAGATCTATCGCTATGTCGAGCAGCTCGACGAGGTGGAAGAGAGCATAGTGATAGGCCAGCAGTGGCAGCAGGACGAGCGGGTGGTGCTGTTCGTCAAGCTCAAGCCCGGCCTCAAGCTGGACGAGCCGCTGCGCGAGCGCATTCGCCAGCAAGTAAGGCAGCACTGCACCGCCCGCCACGTGCCCGCCCGCATCCTGCAGGTGGATGCCATTCCCCGCACCAAATCCGGCAAGATAGTGGAGCTGGCGGTGCGGGAAGTGGTGCACAACAGACCCGTCAACAACACTCATGCCCTCGCCGATCCCGAGGTGCTGAGCCAGTATCGGGACAGGCCCGAGCTGGCCAGCTGATGGCACACAAGGTTAATAAAGGCGTCATGAGACGCCTTTATTTTGGCTGTTAGCCTGAGGCGAGCTTTTACTCGAGATCTGTTAAACAAATGTTTTAAATAGGTGTTGAAATTGTCTTCTTTTGGATCAATAGTGAGCCTCGCCCCCTGCTGGGGATAAAGGAGCAACACCCCCCACCGAGTGGGAACAAGGAGACACTCTCATGATCTACCAAGGCGAAACCCTGTCGGTCAGCTACCTCGAACACGGCATTGCCGAACTGAGGTTTGATGCCCCGGGTTCAGTCAACAAGCTGGATCGCGCTACCCTGCTCTCACTGAGCGAAGCGATCGCCGCATTAAAACAAGAACGTGAACTAAAAGGTCTGATCCTCACCTCCGGCAAAGACGCCTTCATCGTCGGCGCCGACATTACCGAATTCCTGGAACTGTTCGATCTGCCGCAAGAAGATCTGCTCGGCTGGCTGAAAAAGGCCAACGACATCTTCAGCGCCATCGAAGATCTGCCGGTGCCGACCCTCTGTGCCATCAAGGGCCACGCCCTCGGCGGCGGCTGCGAGACCATACTCTCCACCGATTTTCGTCTGGCCGACACCAGTGCCAAAATTGGCCTGCCGGAGACCAAACTCGGCATCATGCCGGGCTTTGGCGGCACGGTTCGTCTGCCGCGCCTGATCGGCGCCGACAACGCGCTTGAGTGGATCACCACAGGCAAGGATTACCGTGCCGATGACGCCCTCAAGGTGGGTGCCGTCGATGCCGTGGTCGCTCCCGAGGCACTGCACAGCGCCGCCGTGCAGATGATGAAAGACGCCATCGCGGGCAAGCTGAACTGGCAGAGCCGCCGCGCCGCCAAGAAGGCCCCGCTGCGTCTCTCCAAGCTGGAAGCCATGATGAGCTTCAGCACCGCCGCCGGCATGGTTGCCGCCGTGGCGGGCAAACACTATCCGGCCCCCATGACGGCGGTTAAAACCGTCGAAGCCGCCGCCGGCATGAGTCGTGACGAGGCGCTCGTCGTCGAGGCACAGGGCTTTATCAAGCTGGCCAAGACAGACGTGGCCAAGGCGCTGGTCGGTATCTTCCTCAACGATCAGCACATCAAGGCGCTGGCCAAGAAGGCCGCCAAGCAGGCAGCCAAGGCCACAAGCCACGCCGCCGTGCTGGGTGCCGGCATCATGGGTGGCGGCATCGCCTACCAGTCTGCCAGCAAGGGCATTCCGGCTGTGATGAAGGACATCAACGAGAAGGCGCTGGCGCTTGGCATGGGCGAAGCCACCAAGCTGCTAAACGGTCAGCTCGAGAAGGGCCGCATCGATGGCATCAAGATGGGCCAGGTGCTCTCCGCCATCACCCCGACCCTGAGCTATGACAGCGTCAAGCATGTGGATCTGGTGGTCGAAGCCGTGGTCGAGAATCCCAAGGTGAAGGCCGCCGTGCTGGGCGAAGTGGAAGGCATTATCGGTGACGACGCCGTCCTCGCCAGCAACACCTCCACCATCCCCATCTCCCTGCTGGCCAAGGGGCTGAAGCGTCCGCAGAACTTCTGCGGCATGCACTTCTTCAACCCTGTGCACCGCATGCCGCTGGTGGAGATCATCCGCGGCGAGCAGACCTCCGATGAAACCATCAACCGCGTGGTGGCCTACGCCGCCGCCATGGGCAAGTCGCCGGTGGTGGTCAACGACTGCCCGGGCTTCTTCGTCAACCGCGTGCTGTTCCCCTACTTCTTCGGCTTCAACAAGCTGGTCGCCGATGGCGCCGACTTCGCCGCCGTCGACAAGGTGATGGAGAACGAGTTCGGCTGGCCCATGGGCCCGGCCTACCTGCTGGACGTGGTCGGCATCGACACTGGTCACCATGCCGGTGACGTCATGGCGCAGGGCTTCCCGGCGCGCATGAGCAAGGAAGGTCGCACCGCCATCGATGTGATGTACGACGCCAGCCGCTTCGGTCAGAAGAATGGCAAGGGCTTCTACGCCTACGAGCAGGACAAGAAGGGCAAGCCGAAGAAGGTGGCCGATGTGGCCGCTTACGAGCTGCTGGCCCCCATTGCCAAGCCGAAACAGGATTTCGACAAGGAAGCCATCATAGCCCGCATGATGATCCCCATGATCAACGAGGTGGTGCTCTGTCTGGAAGAGGCCATAGTCGCCACGCCGGCCGAGGCCGACATAGCGCTGGTCTATGGTCTGGGCTTCCCTCCCTTCCGTGGTGGCGTGTTCCGCTATCTGGACACCATAGGTCTGGATCGTTACGTGGCCATGGCCGACCAGTATGCCGATCTGGGCCCGCTCTACCGCGTCAGCGACAAGCTGCGTGAGATGGCTGCCCAGGGCAAAACCTTCTACTGATTGCGGAAAGGAGATCCATTCATGAAAGACGTAGTCATTGTCGACTGTATCCGGACCCCCATGGGCCGGTCCAAGGGCGGCGCCTTCCGCAACGTGCGTGCAGAAGATCTGTCCGCGCACCTGATGAGCTCCATCCTGCTGCGCAACCCCAACCTAGACCCGAACGAGATCGAGGACATCTACTGGGGCTGCGTACAGCAGACCCTGGAACAGGGCTTCAACATAGCCCGTAACGCTGCCCTGCTGGCGGGGATCCCCAAGCAGGTAGGTGCTGTCACCGTCAACCGTCTGTGTGGCTCCTCCATGCAGGCGCTGCACGATGCCTCCCGCGCCATCCAGGTGGGTGATGGGGACATCTTCATCATCGGCGGCGTGGAGCACATGGGCCATGTGCCCATGAGCCACGGCGTCGACTTCCACCCCGGCATGGCCAAGTCGGTGGCCAAGGCCTCCGGCATGATGGGGCTGACCGCCGAGATGCTGGGCAAGCTGCACGGCATCAGCCGTCAGCAGCAGGACGAGTTTGCCGCCCGCTCCCACCGCCGCGCCTATGCCGCGACCGTGGAAGGACGCTTCGCCAGAGAGATCGTCGGGCTGGAAGGGCATGACGCCAGCGGCGCCCGCTTCTTCTACGACTACGACGAGGTGATCCGCCCGGAGACCACGGTCGAAACCCTGAGCCAGCTGCGCCCAGTGTTCGACCCGGTCAACGGTACAGTGACCGCCGGTACCTCCTCGGCCCTGTCCGACGGCGCCTCCGCCATGCTGGTAATGAGCGCGGATCGGGCCAAGGCGCTGGGGCTGACCCCGCGCGTCAGGGTGCGCTCCATGGCCGTGGCCGGTTGCGATGCCGCCATCATGGGTTACGGCCCTGTGCCCGCCACCCAGAAGGCGCTCAAGCGTGCCGGTCTGACCATAGGCGACATAGATCTGGTCGAGCTGAACGAGGCGTTCGCCGCCCAGTCCCTGCCTTGCGTCAAGGACCTGGGGCTGCTGGACGTAGCGGAAGAGAAGGTCAACCTGAACGGCGGCGCCATCGCGTTGGGCCACCCGCTGGGCTGCTCCGGCTCCCGCATCTCCACCACCCTGATCCACCTGATGGAGGAGAAGGACGCTACTCTGGGTCTGGCCACCATGTGCATAGGTCTGGGCCAGGGCATAGCAACCGTGTTCGAACGGGTGTGATGTCAACGGCTCGCCCTCCCTTCGACAGCGAGGGCGAGCCAGAATTGTCTCTTTTGGGGTCGGCCTTGCCGGCCCGTCATCGAGTCTGTGGAGATCGCCACACGGGGTGATCGCCTGTCGTCGGAATCTGCGTGTTGGCCGCCCCGTTTGGGTCGGCCTTTTTTATTTACGGGACGCGATATGGGAGGATATTGCCCATAACCTCACATTAGATGGGGGGCTTGCTTGCTTTTTGCTCCCCCGACAGGTTCAATCTGCACAAAAAAATGGGTGGATGCACATACATATGTCAACGAGCAAACAACTGCTGATCGTCGACGACGACCAAGAGATCCGCGAGCTGCTCAATGAATACCTGACCAGGGCGGGTTTCCAGGTATTGACGGCGGCGGAAGGAAACGAGATGCGCCAGCAGCTCGCCCTGCACAGCCCTGACCTGATTATTCTCGATATCATGATGCCAGGCGACGACGGTTTTACCCTCTGCCAGCAGATCCGTCGCGACTCCCAGGTGCCCATCATCATGCTGACCGCCGCCTCCGATGAAGCGGACCGGGTGATCGGCCTCGAACTCGGCGCCGACGACTACATCGCCAAGCCATTCAGCCCGCGCGAGCTGCAGGCCCGCATCAAGGCGCTGCTGCGCCGCGCCGAATTCCGCCAGCCGGAAAAAGAGAAGGAACCGAGCCGCCGGCTGCGTTTTGCCGAGTGGACCCTGGACACCCTGAGCCACCAGCTGACCCACGAGGATGGCAGCCTGCTGGATCTCTCCGGCAGCGATGCCCTGCTGCTCGGCATGTTCCTGCAACAACCCGGCGTGGTGCTGGACAGAGACACCATCTCGGACGCGACCCGCGGCCGCGAGAGCCTGCCGATGGAGCGCGGCATAGACGTGCAGATCAGCCGTCTGCGCCAGAAACTGGGTGACAACGGCAAGAGCCCGCGCATCATCAAGACCATTCGCGGCAGCGGCTACATGCTGATCGCCGAAGTGCACGAGATCCCATGAAGGGTAAAAAGGTAGCGATGGCATGCTGATCGACAAGAGGCACGAGACCCCATGAGAACGAGGTGGTTCTGGCGGGCGCTGGTACCCCGCTCCCTGTTGTCGCGGATGCTGCTGCTGTTGCTGCTCGCCATCCTGCTCTCCCAGACCATACTCACCGGCATCTGGATGCAACAGATCCAGAAGCGGGAGCTGGAAGGCATGCTCAGCACCACCCGCAACCTGGCGCTGTCGGCCGCCTCCACAGTCAACTTCTTCAAATCCTTGCCGCTGCAGTACCGCCACATAGCGCTGGACCAGCTGCGCAACATGGGCGGCAGCCGCTTCTTCGTCTCGCTGAACGAGGAGGAGATCCACATCAGCGCCATCCCGGAGAGCGAGCGCAAGACGCTGGTGCTGAAAGAGGTGCAGGGCGTGCTGACCCGCAAGCTCTCCGATGCCATGGCCATCAAGGTGGACTTCTCCCGCCCCGAAGAGCTGCACGTCTTCAACAACGACACCCTGCTGGCGGACCTGCCCTCCTCCTGGGCCCGCTATACCCTGTCGCTGGAGCCGCTCAATCCGCCGGTGCTGGTGACCCAGATAGAGATAGAACCCGGTGAGTGGCTCTATCTGGCGGCCCTGCTGCCCGCCCCCTACATGACGCTCGACGATACCGTCATGCCGAGCAACCAGGTGCGTTTCATCGCCCTGATGACTGTCTTCCTCTGCTTCTTCACCTTCCTGCTGGTGCGCTGGCAGACCCGGCCGCTGCGCCGGCTCGCCAAGGCGGCGGTCAATCTCGGCAAGGACATAGACCAGCCCTCGCTCAAAGAGGAAGGGGCGTCGGAAATCGTGGCGGCCACCCGCGCCTTCAACATCATGCAGCACCGCATCCGCCGTTATATCGATGACAGGGAGCGGCTGTTCAGCTCCATCTCCCACGATCTCAAGACCCCCATCACCCGGCTGCGGCTGCGGGTCGAGCTGCTCGATGACGAGGTGCAGATCGGCAAGTTCAACAAGGATCTGGACGAGCTGGAGCTGATGGTCAAAGGGGCGCTGCAGACGGTGAAAGACACCGACATCCACGAGAACATAGAGCAGCTGGACATAGACGCCATGCTGGAGCAGATGGCCGAGTCCATGAACCTGCATGACGAGCGGCTGACCATAGAGGGCCACTGCAAGCAGCTCTACCGTGGCAAGCCGCTGGCCCTCAAACGCTGCATCGGCAACCTGGTGGACAACGGCATCAAGTACGGCCAGAAGGTGCGCATCATCATCATGGACGACGAGGAGATGCTGATCCTCTTCATCATGGATGAGGGCCCGGGCCTGCCGGACGATCAGTTCGAGCGCATCTTCGAGCCCTACTACCGGCTCAGCACGGATCTGGCCGGTACCGGCCTTGGCCTGGGCATAGCCCGCAACATAGCCCACGCCCACGGTGGCGATCTGGTGCTGGAAAATCGCCCGCAGGGCGGCCTGCAGGCCACCCTCTCCCTACCAAGGCAGTAACCTTATGAAGTTGTTCCCGTTTGCCATTGTCGCCCTGCTCTCCCTGCCTGTAGGCGCCTCCCAGGTGGAGGTGCTGCACTGGTGGACCTCCGGCGGTGAGGCCAAGGCGGTGGAGGTACTCAAGTCCGAGTGGACCGAGCAGGGCAACCAGTGGAACGATTTCGCGGTGCAGGGCGGCGGCGGCAAGAGCGCCATGACGGTACTCAAGAGCCGGGCGCTGGCGGCCAACCCGCCGGAGGCGGCGCACCTCAAGGGCTATGAGCTGAGGGAGTGGGCCGGGCTCGGCTTCCTGCGCGATCTCACTCCCATGGCCGAACACCTGGGCTGGTATCCACAGCTGCCCGCCATGGTGCGGGAGACCCTCAGCCAGAATGGCGCCCTGATGGCGGTGCCCACCGGCATCCACCGCGTCAACTGGCTGTGGCTCAACCGCAAGCTGTTCGACAAGCTGGGGCTGACCCCGCCCACCGACTGGAACCAGTTCGTGGCCGTGGCCGAACGGCTCAAGGCGCAGAACATCACACCGCTCGCCATCGGCAACGAGCCCTGGCAGCTGGCGGTGTTGTTCGAAACGGTGGCGCTCGGCGAAGGAGGCAAGGAGTTCTATCGCAAGGCCTTCGTCGAACTGGACGGCGCCACCCTGACCGGTCCCGACATGGTACGGGTGCTGACCCGCTTCCAGCAGTTGCGCGCCTATGTGCCCAAGAGCTTCATCGGCTTGAAGTGGCACCAGGCCACCAACCAGCTGGAGACGGGCGAGGCCGCCATGCAGCTGATGGGGGACTGGGTGAAGGGGGAGCTGAGCGTCAGCAACTACAGGCCCGGTGAAGACATAGAGTGCCTGCCCAGCCCGGGCAGCGAAGGGCTGTTCAGCTACAACCTGGACTCCATCGCCATGTTCAAGCAGCGGGATCCCGCCCAGTTGCAGGCACAAGGCGAGCTGGCCCAGTTGCTGATGACGCCGCGCTTCCAGCAGGAGTTCAACCGGGTGAAGGGCTCGATCCCCGCCCTCACCAAACCGGACATGAGCAAGTTCGATCGCTGCGCCCTGCGCTCCTACCAGGATTTCCTGCTGGCGGAGCGCGAGGGCAACCTGCTGCCCAGCATGGCGGAAGGGATGGCAACGCCCACCAACATGCGCCAGGCGATCATGGATGTGCTGAGCAACTTCTTCAACGACCCCAGGGCCAACCCGGAGCAGACGGCGCTGCATCTGGAGCGGGCCATGCGCTCGACCCGCTAGCCCTTTCCCGACGGCCAGAAACGACAAAGGCGGATGATGCATCCGCCTTTGTCATCGTGGGAGAAATCCGGGAGCTAAGTGTTGTCGTTCTCGTCCTCATCTTCGTCGTAGTAATCGCTGAGCTCGATCCAGAGCCCCAGTCCGATCATCACCATGGAACCGAACCAGGTGCCTGTGTTACCGATCGGGCTGCCCATCACTATCATGGCGAAAGCCAGGAACCCCATGCCTGCGTAGGCTTGCAATCTGCCGTAGGAGACCTGCATATTCACACCTCCTTGTTGAATATGGTTCAATTTTTATATTACTCACAAGACGGGGACTAGATAGGGCCAGATAACACTTTGGTTACATATGCTGCTTCCAGCCCCAGTTATTTGATTATTTTTTCGCCGTGAGTATCATTGGCAGCTGAATTGGTTGAAGGTTGATTATTGATGAGTGCTTTATTCTGCGATGCAACCCATGAGTTGGACGCAATCGGGCTTCGTTATCCCGAACCCGTGACGATAGCGCGCAAGAAAGTGCGGCTGAAGGTTGATTATTAATGACTACTTTATTCTGCAATGCGACTCACGAGTTGGATGCAATCGGGCTTCGTTGCCCGGAACCCGTGACGATTGCGCGCAAGAAGGCGCGGCTGAAGGTTGATTATTCATGAGTACTTTATTCTGCGATGCGACTCACGAGTTGGATGCAATCGGGCTTCGTTGCCCGGAACCCGTGATGATGGTGCGTAAAAAAGTGCGGCTGATGGCCCAGGGCGAGACCCTGCTGGTCAGCGCCGACGATCCCTCAACCACCCGCGATATCCCCAGCTTCTGCCGCTTCATGGATCACACCCTGATCGCCAGCGAGACAGAGCAGGCCCCCTACCGCTATCTGATCCGCAAGGGTCAATAAGCCCAGTTTCGGAGCAAACATGACAACCATTACCCGAGTCGGCACCACCCAGCGTTGGTCAGACGTGGTCATTCACAACGGCACCCTCTATGTGGTGGAAGTCCCCGTCAGCGAAGAGGCCGACATTCACCAGCAGACCCGCGAAGTGCTGACCAGCCTGCAGCGCCTGCTGGAAGCCAACGGCTCCGGGGTCGACAAGATCCTGATGGCCAACATCTATCTCAAGGACATTGCGGACATAGCCGCCTTCAACGAGCTGTGGGATGCCTGGATCCCGGCGGGTACGGCGCCCGTCCGGGCCTGCGTACAGGCTCGCCTGGCCCACGAAGGCTACAAGATCGAGATTCAGCTGACCGCTGCGGTGTAAGCCGCCCATCCAGCAGCTGGATAGCAAAAGGCCCCGCCATCACTGGCGGGGCCTTTTTGTTACCACAAACCGGACGACTTAGGCAGTCGGGGTCAGGGTAATGGTCACGCGGCGGTTCTGGGCCTTGCCGGCGGTGGTGCTGTTGCTGGCAACCGGCTGATCCGGGCCCACACCGCTGGTAGCGATGCGGCTGCCGGTCACACCCTGGCCGATCAGCTGGGCGGCAACGGCATCGGCACGCTGGGCGGAGAGCTTCATGTTCAGATCGCGAGAGCCTGTGCTGTCGGTGTGGCCGACCACATTCAGGCGGGTCTTGTCGAACTCGGCAACCACCATGGCCACGCCGGACAGGGTGTTGGCACCGGCCGCTTTCAGCTGGGCGCTGGAGCTGTCGAAGGTGACGTTGTTCGGCATGTTGAGGATCAGCTCGTCGCCATTGCGGGTCACGCTGACGCCAGTGCCCTGCAGCTTCTCGCGCAGCTTGGCTTCCTGCACGTCCATGTAGTAACCGATACCGCCACCCAGGGCGGCACCGGCGGCCACGCCAGTCAGGATCCCCTTCTTGCGATCACCCTTGCTGGAGGAGAGCGCGCCCACGGCGGCGCCCGTCGCGGCGCCGGCCAGCGCCCCCCAGGCACCCTTGGAGGTCTGGGATTCACCGGTATAGGGATTGGTAGTACAGCCGGTCAGGGCAATGGTCAGTGCCAGAGCTGGCACCAGGATCTTGGCTCGCATGAAAAAACCTCTATGAATACAGTCCGGCACCATGCCGGGGGCCGGATTGTAACGCGCCACCACGCCATTGTCTGACGCAGGTCTGAACGGTTGGCGAGAGTGAACACTTTTTGCGCACCAGCGGCGCTTGGCGGGCCAAATTCGGCTACAAATGCAGCCGAATTCGTCGCAAGGAGGAGGATAACCGACAGCCCCAGGCCATTCGGTGTGACCGATAGCCCTTGGCGGGCGTCTGGCACGGGCGATAAGCAGCCTCAGGCCAGTTGCTGACACTCGCCGTGGCAGGGGCAGGTCACCAGATGATCGTTCACCATGCCCACCGCCTGCATGAAGGCGTAGCAGATGGTGCTGCCGACGAAGGTGAAGCCGAGCTTCTTGAGGGCCTTGGCCATGGCATCCGACTCCGGCGAGGTGGCGGGAATATCGCCGTTTCCCTGCCGCTGATTGACGATGGGAGCGCCGCCGACAAAGCCCCATAACAGCTCGGCAAAATCGATCCCCTGCGCCTCCAGCGCCAGATAGGCGCGAGCGTTTTTGATGATCGACTGCACCTTGAGGCGGTTGCGGATGATGCCTTTGTCCTGCATCAGCCGCTCCACATCCTGTTCGTCAAAGCGGACGATGAGATTGGGATCGAAGTCCGCATAGGCGCGGTAATAGCTGTCGGTGCGTTTGAGAATGGTGATCCAGGAGAGCCCCGCCTGCTGGCCATCGAGGCAGAGCTTGGCAAACAACTCGCGCGGGTCACGCACCGGCCGCCCCCACTGCTTGTCATGGTATTCGATATATTCCGGGTCCCTGGTCACCCAGGCGCAGCGCAGTTCCATTCTTCGTCTCCTGTTATTTTTCTCTGCCCGACTCTCTGTCCGACTCTCTGTCCGACAGGGGGATTTCATCGGCCACATGAGAGGGCTTCCATCCCGGGCCAACCAGGCCCGGCGCAGCCCCGCCCCATGAATCCCCTACAATTTCGCCTATTATCCGACCATGCCAGACGGTATACTCCTTCGGTTCACATTCAGCAAATCTTGCTCTGATTTCACTTCGCGCGAAAAACACTATGCAAAAATTCGATGTCAAAACCTTTCAGGGCCTGATCCTGCAGCTGCAGGACTATTGGTCCCGCCAGGGCTGTACCATCATTCAGCCGCTGGATATGGAAGTGGGTGCCGGTACTTCCCACCCCATGACCTGCCTGCGCGCCCTGGGCCCGGAGCCCATCGCCTGCGCCTACGTGCAACCGTCCCGCCGTCCGACCGACGGCCGCTACGGTGAGAACCCGAACCGCCTGCAGCACTATTACCAGTTCCAGGTGATCATCAAGCCGTCCCCCGACAACATCCAGGAACTCTACCTCGGCTCCCTGAAAGAGCTGGGCATGGATCCCGAGATCCACGACATCCGCTTCGTGGAAGACAACTGGGAAAACCCGACTCTGGGCGCCTGGGGTCTGGGCTGGGAAGTCTGGCTCAACGGCATGGAAGTGACTCAGTTCACCTACTTCCAGCAGGTTGGCGGCCTCGAGTGCAAGCCGGTCACCGGCGAGATCACCTATGGTCTCGAGCGTCTGGCCATGTACATTCAGGGCGTGGACAGCGTCTATGACCTGGTGTGGTCCGATGGCCCCCTGGGCAAGACCACCTACGGCGATGTGTTCCACCAGAACGAGGTGGAACAGTCCACCTACAACTTCGAACACGCAGACGTGGACTTCCTGTTCCACTGCTTCGAGCAGTACGAGAAAGAGGCCCAGCACCTGCTGGCTCTGGAAACGCCGCTGCCGCTGCCCGCTTACGAGCGCATTCTGAAAGCCGCCCACTCCTTCAACCTGCTGGATGCCCGCAAGGCCATCTCGGTCACCGAGCGTCAGCGCTACATACTGCGCATTCGCACCCTGACCAAGGCCGTGGCCGAGGCTTACTACGCCTCCCGCGAAGCGCTGGGCTTCCCCATGTGCAAGCGCACTGAGAACAAGCAAGGTTAAGGAACGGACATGGCACAACATACATTTCTGGTAGAGATCGGTACGGCTGAGCTGCCGCCAAAAGCCCTGCGCTCCCTGGCCGAAGCCTTTGCCGACAACTTCAAAGCCGAGCTGACCAAGGCAGATCTGGCCTTCGGCGACGTCGAGTGGTTCGCCTCACCGCGCCGTCTGGCGCTGAAAGTGAGTGAGCTGGCTGGCGAGCAGCCGAGCAAGAGCGTCGAGAAGCGCGGCCCGGCCGTCTCCCAGGCGTTCGATGCCGACGGCAAGCCGACCAAGGCCGCCGAAGGCTGGGCCCGCGGAAACGGCATCACGGTGGAACAGGCCGAGCGTCTGGTCACCGACAAGGGCGAGTGGCTGGTTCACACCGCCAAGGTCGAAGGTCGTCCGGCGCGCGAGCTGCTGGGTGAGCTTGTAGCTTCATCTCTAGCCAAGCTGCCCATCCCCAAGATGATGCGCTGGGGCGACAAGACCATTCAGTTCGTGCGTCCGGTGTTCACCGTGACCCTGCTGCTGGACGGCGATCTCGTGCCTGCCCACATCCTGGGTATCGACTCCGCCCGCACCATCCGCGGTCACCGCTTTATGGGCGAGCCAGAGTTCACCATCGACAACGCCGGCCAGTACCCGCAGATCCTGCTGGAAAAAGGCAAAGTGGTTGCCGACTTTATGGCGCGCAAGGCCAAGATCAAGGCTGACGCCGAAGCGGCCGCTGCCGCCTTCGGTGGCGTCGCCGATCTGGACGACGCCCTGCTGGAAGAAGTCACCGCCCTGGTCGAATGGCCTGTGGTGCTGACCGCCAACTTCGAAGAGAAGTTCCTGGCCGTACCGGCCGAGGCGCTGGTGCACACCATGAAGGGTGACCAGAAGTACTTCCCGGTCTACGACAAGAGCGGCAAGCTGCTGCCGAAGTTCATCTTCGTCACCAACATAGAGTCGAAAGACCCGAGCCAGATCATCAGCGGCAACGAGAAGGTGGTTCGCCCCCGTCTCTCTGACGCCGAGT
This sequence comes from Aeromonas sp. MR19, assembly GCF_963899305.1. Classification (NCBI taxonomy): domain Bacteria; kingdom Pseudomonadati; phylum Pseudomonadota; class Gammaproteobacteria; order Aeromonadales; family Aeromonadaceae; genus Aeromonas; species Aeromonas sp. MR19. The sequence goes on along the minus strand of NZ_CAWQWZ010000010.1, from coordinate 51,596 downwards.
TCTTCTTCAAGACCGATCTGAAGCAGAGCCTGGCCTCCCGCCTGCCGCGCCTCGAAACCGTGCTGTTCCAGCAACAGCTCGGTACCGTCAAGGCCAAGGTCGAGCGCATAGAGACCGTCGCCGGCTTCATCGCCGAGCGCATCGGTGCCAACGTGGCTCAGGCCAAGCGTGCCGGCCTGCTCTCCAAGTGTGATCTCATGACCAACATGGTCGGCGAGTTCGCCAGCACCCAGGGTGTCATGGGGATGCACTACGCCCGTCACGACGGCGAAGACGAAGTGGTGGCCGTGGCCCTGAACGAGCAGTACATGCCGCGCTTCGCCGGTGATGCCCTGCCGTCCGCTCTGGAAGCCTGCGCCGTGGCGCTGGCCGACAAGCTCGACACCCTGGCCGGCATCTTCGGCATCGGCATGCTGCCCAAAGGCGACAAGGATCCCTTCGCCCTGCGTCGCGCCGCCATCGGTGCCCTGCGCATCATGACCGAGAAGCAGCTGGATCTGGATCTGGTTGAACTGGTGGAAGAAGCGGTACGCGTCTACGGCGACAAGCTGACCAACAAGACCGTCGTCACCGACGTGGTCGACTTCATGCTGGGCCGCTTCCGCGCCGCCTATCAGGACGAAGGCATAGGTGCCGACGTGGTTCTGGCCGTACTGGCCCGCCGCCCGACCCGCCCGCTGGACTTCGATCGTCGCGTCAAGGCCGTCAGCCACTTCCGCAGCCTGGATGCCGCCCTGGCCCTGGCCGCCGCCAACAAGCGCGTGAGCAACATCCTGGCCAAGGTGGAAGGCGAGCTGCCGACCCTGGTCAAGCCGGAGCTGTTGCAGGACGCCGCCGAGAAGGCGCTGGCTACCCAGGTTGCAGCATTGCAATCCGAGCTGGCCCCGCTGTTCGCCGTCGGTGACTATCAGGCCGCCCTCACCCGTCTGGCCGCCCTGCGCGAGCCGGTCGACACCTTCTTCAACGAGGTGATGGTGATGGCCGACGACGAGGCCCTCAAGGCCAACCGTCTGGCGCTGCTGAACAACCTGCGCAACCTGTTCCTGCAAGTGGCGGATATCTCCCTGCTGCAGTGATCTTGGTTGGGTAAGTGATATAAAAAACGGCGCCGCGAGGCGCCGTTTTTTTGACCAAGGAAGATAAATATCTACATTCAATAGGAATAGGGGGCTTAACGATAGTGTTCTACCTCTACTCGAATTACCACATTACAGGTATGCTACCGTAGGTCTCAATTTAATCTACCGGTAATAAATATGGATCATGTACAAACTTGGACACTTGCTGGGTTTCTCGCTGAGCTACAACGAATCACGGAACGTATGCCTGACCGACGTTTTGTTTTCATTTTGGGGGCTGGTGCTTCTATCCAATCTGGTGTTAAGTCTGCTCATGTTCTTGCTACTGAATGGATGCAAATCATCCACCATAGAGAAATTGAAACACAAGCCGAGTTTGATGAATGGTTAAATCAAAACCCATTAAAAATTGATGAATGGGAACCAAGAAATTTAGCTCTTTTTTACCCGACCATTTTTGAACACTGTTTTTCTGGTGACCATGAAGCAGGTTATGCTGCTCTAGAGAGCGCAATCGAACCAGGCAAACCCAGTTTTGGTTATGCTGTACTAGCATGGATAATGACCAACACCAACAATAATATGGTGATTACAACTAACTTTGATAACTTAGTTGCAGACTCACTCTATCTATATGGCCAGCGAACGCCTCATGTTATCGGCCACGAGTCTCTTGCCGGCTATTTAAAGCCATTGGGAGGTCGACCCATGGTTGCAAAGATACATCGTGACTTATTTACTGATCCAATAAACGATGCATCTGGTACCGGTGAACTCAAAGCTCCATGGATAAATGCGCTAAAAAGTATCTTCAAGTTCTACACACCTATATTCATCGGCTATGGTGGTAACGATGGTAGCTTGATGAATTTTCTATCTGCTCTTTCTCCAGCAGACATTAGCGGAAGACCTTTCTGGTGTTACTATGAACCAGCAGGAAAACCTAGCGAAGCAATTAAAAGACTTCTCCAAAAGCATAAAGGGATTTTGATCCCTACTTTAGATTGGGATACCTTGATGCTTTCAATTGGTAATGCTTGGGGTTACCAGCACCAAAGTCAGATAGATGCGCTGGATAAGCACATTTTGTCGATGAAGGATACTTTACAACAACAAATATTACAGACCTCTCAAGACGGTAGTTCCGCAGTAAAAGAAAAATTAAAACCATCTCCTAAAGACGATCAAAGTAAATCTTGGCTTGATTGGGCATTAGAAGCTCAAGCGGAAGATAATATTAATAATAGAATGTCAATTTATGATAAAGCCTTGAATGAGCTACCCAACTCATCAAAATTACATATCCAATACGCATCCCTACTACGCCGTTTAGATCGAGGTGATGATGCTGAGAAACATTATTTGAAAGCTATAGAAATTGATCCAGAAGAAGCAATTGCTCATCATAACTATGCTAATATACTAGCTGCTTCTGGTAGGAAGGATAAAGCAATTCCGCATTTCATAAAGGCGATAGAAATAGCTCCTAATGATGCAGACTATCATAATAGCTATGCTTCTTTACTAAGCGATATAGGTCGTTTTGATGAAGCTGAAGATTTCTATAAAAAAGCAATAACACTAGACCCTAACGACCCCTTTCTATACTGTTCATATGCTGATTTCTTAAATGATCTAGGTCGTGATTCAGAAGCTGATGATGTATTTAAAATGGCATTAAATACTGGCCAGAATGATGCTTTTACGCATAATCGATACGCTGGTTTTTTGCTGCAAAAAAATCGTCTTGAAGAGTCCGAACTGCATTATAAAAGGGCTATAGAGATAGATCAAAAATATGTATTTGCTCTGAATGGGTACGCTTATTTATTACTTAATACTGGTCGCCAAGATGAGGCTGAAAAACTTTATAAAATGGCTATAGAATTAGAACCGGAAAATAAATTCACACATAATAATTACGCTAAGTTATTGTCTGATACAGGAAGATTTGATGAGGCTGAACAACACTTTAAAAAAGTCATCGAAATAGACCCTAATAATCAGTATGCTTATCATGAATATGCTCTTTTATTACGTAAATTAGACCGTACAGATGAAGCTGAAGCACTAGTAGGGTCAATGAACCATCAAACATCCTCAGGCGTTCACATAAATTGATTCTCCCGCCATAAAGGCCAGCCGAATTCCCCCTCCGGTTGGCCGCCCCTGCTTCATGGCAACCACAAAAAGCTGGGACACCCACCTCTTTGACAACCACATAGCTGGCTGCTTGGCTTGATACATCACTGTTGAGGACATTGCCATGACCATTGCCCGTTCACGCCAGATCAGCCTCGCCGATACGCCCTATTACCATGTGGTCAGCCGCTGTGTCCGACGGGCCTTTCTCTGCGGTCAGGATGAGCACTCCGGCCAAAGCTACGAACACAGGCGCCAATGGGTTGCCGACAAGCTGGGCCAGCTGTCGCAGGTCTTTGCCATCGGCATCTGCGCCTATGCCGTGATGAGCAACCACTATCATCTGGTGCTCAAGGTGCAAGCCGATATGGCCAATGAGTGGAGCGATCGGGAGGTGGCAGAGCGCTGGGCCCGCCTGTTTCAGTGGCCCTTGCTGGTAAGGCGCTGGTATCAGGGTGATGAACTGATAGAGCCCGAGCTGGACGTGGTGCACCAGCTAATAGCCCAGTGGCGGGAGCGCCTCTATTCCATCAGCTGGCTGGTGCGCCTGCTGAATGAGTCGCTGGCCCGCCAGGCCAATCAGGAGGACAGCTGCAAGGGGCACTTCTGGGAGGGACGCTTCAAGAGCCAGGCCCTGCTCACCGAGTCGGCACTATTGGCCTGCATGGCCTATGTTGACCTCAACCCCATTCGGGCCGGCATTGCCACTACGCCGGAAGAGAGCCATTTCACCAGCATCCAGCAACGAATTGAACAGACAGCGGATCCCGTCAATCCGACCCCATTGCTGTTGCCTTTTGCCAAGGAAGGCAATGAAGCCCTTCCCTGCAGTTTTGCCGACTACCTGACCCTGGTGGACTGGACAGGACGCGCGATCCGCCTGGATAAGTGTGGCCATATCCCGCATCATCTTGCCCCCGTCTTGCAACGCCTGGGTATGCATGAGGAGCAATGGTTGGGACAGGTCACTCTGTTTCGACGCCACGGCATCCGGGCGGTTGGTGACAGAGTCTGCTGCCAACGTTATGCCGAGCATTGCGGCCAGACCCGATGTTACCAACCCCATTTATGACATCAGCTTGGTGTACACCTTGATGAACTTCTGACACCAGCCTCGTGCCCGCACCGAGGCACAATAACCCCTTGCCGCCGAGTAGCCCTTTCCCGTACTTCAACCAATCGATCCTATCTGTCGCCGCTCTCCCCGATGATGTTCCATGCTCAGCGACCCTCAAATCAGCCAACCTGCAAACGCGCCTCTTCTGGTTATTCATCTTCCCCCAAGGTGGATGTCCCAAAACAAAGCGAGAACCGCTGCGGCGCGTATAGGCAGCTCGCCGATTTAGTCATATCTTGTCAGGGCGGCTCTGCCAGGGTGACAGAGCCCCTTCACGAGGTGCAACGATGAAACGAGCAATTCAGGCCGCCCTGCTGGCCGTCACCATGGCCGCCGCCGGTGCGCAGGCCGCCGACAAGATCACCACGGTCCCGGTGCAGTTTGCCAAGGGGGCCCACAGCGCCCAGCTCAAGGGCAGCTTCGCGGGCTACGACACCATCCACTACACCCTGGTGGCCAAGGCGGGCCAGACCATGACGGTCAAGATTGGCGGCAGCAGCAACGCCAACTTCAATGTCTTCGCCCCCGGTGCCCAGCCCGGTCAGGCCGAGGCGCTGGGCCGCAACGATGGCGATGGCCAGTGGCAAGGCGCCCTGCCCGCCTCCGGCAAGTACCTGATCCAGGTCTATCAGATGCGCGCCTCCGCCCGTCGCGGCGAGCAGGTCCCCCACACCCTGTCGGTCAGCATCCAGTAAGCCCCGCCAACGCGATGCCCGAGCAACCACCGTCATGCCCCCATTCCGGGCTGGGCATGACGGCGGCCTGCTGGTAGGGTGATGCCATCAATTAATCAACGACCGAGGCACTATGCAACGCAAGACCCTGGCCCTGCTGCTGGCCAGCCATCTGCTGGTGGGAGCGGCGGGCTTTGCCGCCGGCATCTATGCCCTGCCGATCCTGATAGCGCCTGCCGCACCGAGCAGTGAACAGGTGGCGGCCAGTCAGCAGCAGGCCAGTTTCAGCGGCACCTTTCGCCGGGATCTGAAAGAGAGCGATCGGCTGCACTGGGGCGAAGGCCAGGTGAGCATAGGGCCAGATGCCATCAGCCTGATGGGCAAGCTGGCGCCGGGGCCCGACTACCAGCTCTATCTGTCGCCGGAATTTGTCGAAACCGAAGCGGACTTTGCCCGCCTGAAGCCACGGATGGTGCGGGTCGGACCGGTGAAAACCTTCGACAACTTTATCGTGCCGCTCCCCGCCAATATCGATCCGGCCCGCTACGACAGCGTGATCGTCTGGTGCGAGACCTTCGGCCAGTTCATCACCGCCGCCCGCTACCGCTAGCCATGCGGTCGGTTGCCGACCCCCATAAAAAAACGGCGCCGCAAGGCGCCATTTCGTCTCTGTCTGCTGCATCAGCCCGGCGGAAAATGGCCGCCAATGCTGATTACGCTGACCTGCTGCAGGGTGCTGTTGATGGTAAAGGCGACCCTGTGCTCCTGACTGAGGCGGATCGTGTAGATCCCCTTGTGCTTGCCGCCCAGCTGTTCGTAATGCATGTCGCCCACCTTGTCGGCGGCGTTCTTGGGGTCCGTGCCTCGCACTATCTCCCGCCGCCACTCGTGGTACTTGCTCATGGCCGACGCCGTCACGGCTACGTGCTTGTCCTTGTTGTAGAGGATGCGGGGTTGGGAATCATCGATAGTCCATGCCATAGCCAGCTCCTGTTTTGGCTCCAAAAAGAACCAAACTATAGTGCACACCCGCCAGCCGGCCAGCCCGCCCAACCCCAACCTGTCTGTCTGAGTCACAATCTGGCATGCAAAACGGCGCCATCAGGCGCCGTTTTTTGTCGCAGCCTGCCGCGGCAGACCGGGGGGAATTCAGCCCCTTCAGCCGGTATAGACAGGCAGCAGGCCGGCCATGTTGAGCAGGTGGAAGGCGGCGGTCAGCACCCCGAACAGGAAGACGCCGACGATCATCGGCATGCCGCCCGGTGCGCGGAAACCCTCGTCCTTGCCCTCCTGCTTGCCGGTGCGCACCTTCCAGGCCAGCAGGGCCGGGATGATGCAGGTCCACAGGGTGGCCACGGCGCCCGCGTAGCCGATGGCCATCAGGAAGCCGAACGGGAACAGCAGGGAGAGCAGCAGCGGCGGCAGGAAGGTGGCCGCCCACGACTTGGCGCGGCCGCCACGGCCGTTGTCGAACTTGAACAGATCCGCCAGATAGTCGAACACCCCCAGACCCACACCGATAAAGGAGGAGAGGATGGCGGCCATGGAGAATAGGTTGAGGGCGCTGGAGACGGCCTCCGACTCTATCACCGAGGCCAGCGCCTTGAGCAGCACGTCGACGTTGCCGCCCTGGGCCACCACGGGCCCGAACTCGCTGCGCGGCAGGTTGCCGAACACGCTCACCAGCCAGATGAGGTAGAACAGCAGTGCTATGGCGGTGCCGCCGAGGATGGCGTAACGGGCGCGACGCTCTTCACCGTAGTAGGCGCGCATGGACGACACCGAATGGTGATAGCCGAACGAGGTGAGCGCCACCGGCAGCATGGCTAGGGCATAGGGGGCATAGCTGGCGTGCTGGCTCAGGGTATCGAACAGCAGGGTCGGCTTGATGTTGAGCGACAGGCCCGAGATGCCGAACACGAAGCTCAGCCCCATGGCGATGACCAGCACCACTGAGATGCGATCCACCGCCCGGGTCGAGTGCCACACCAGGCCGGAGAAGCCCAAGGTAAACAGGATGGATCCCCAGTGGCTGCCGATACCGGTCATGCCATCTATAATGAGGCCGGCCGAGGTGATATAGGCGTAGAGCAGTATGCCGCCGACAAAGTAGACGGTGAGGTTGTTGAGGACGTTGACCTTGTCCCCCAGCAGTTCACGGGTGACGGTATCGAACGACACGCGCAGCGGGTAGCCCTGATAGGACTCCAGCAGCATCCAGCCGGACACCGTCATCACCACCATGGTCAGGGTGATGGCCAGCACCGACCAGATGGTCCAGGCACCCGCCCCGGCACTCGGCAAGCCCAGCATGCCGGCCCCTACACAGACGCCGGCAATGATGCATGCCCCGCCCACCAAAGATGGTTTCTGTCCCATTTACTTCTCCAAAGACGATTGTGGATCTGGTCGCGACCGCGGACCGTTGCATTTGCTACGCCGGTTGTCATGGTAGATCGCGCTCATCTATGTGCCGGCGCCCAGTGCTTGTTGCTTCGAAAGCGAAGCAAGGTGGTTAAGGCGGGCTGCCGGCCCGACACGGCAGCAGGGCCGCCATGTCGGGCAGGGACTTTACCCTGCTACCCCTCAGGTATCAAATGCGGGTGCATCTTCAGAGCGCCCGGCGGCCCCTCAACAGACAGCCTGCAACTGGCGCATCGGCACTCAATGAGCCAGTTGCGGCAACAGCTGCAGCAGCTGGGCGCGATCCGCCAGCGGCGTCTGGCTGACCCAGATACCCAGCAGGCCGTAGGAGAGCAGCGGCAATATCAACAACAGCAGGCAGAGCAAACCCAGCAGCCAGCGGGGCTCAAGCCTGCGTGCCTTGCTGCCAAGGTGCAGCGCATCGGCCCGCTTGGGGCAGGCGGTGATGCAGCTCATACAACTGGTGCACTCCAGGCTCTGCACCGCGATCAGCTGGTGCACCTGGATGCGGGACGGACAGGCCCGGCTGCACTTGTCGCAGTCATGGCCAGCACTTCGCAGGCAGCGGGCCGGGTCACGCCGAATGCGCAGCGGTGTCAGCAGGCCGAGTAAAGACAGCCAGGCGCCATAGGGGCAGAGGTAGCGGCAGAAGCCCTGGCGGAAGGTGGCGGTGAGCAGCAGCACCCAGCCGAGGCAGAGGCCCGAGATCAGGGTCAGGTTGAAGAAGAAGGCCCCCATCTTCATGTCCGCCGCCTGATGGTAGGGGCTGGTGAAGTAGCCGGGCAGGGCGGCGCCTGGCACCGCGATCAGCACGATAAACAGCAGGAAAGCCAGCACCAGGAATTTCTGGGAACGCAGCACGGCATCGAGCCAGCGCGGCGGCGTCCACTCCCCCACTATCCATCGGCTGCGCAGGCCGTGCAGCCACTCGCCCACCAGCCCGAGCGGGCAGAACCAGGCGCAGAAGGCCCGCCCCAGCAGCAGGGCCGACAGGGAGAGCACCAGTACCGTGACGGTGGCCGCCGGATGATGGGGATCCACTATGCCCTGACTGAGCCAGGCCCGCAGCCCGAGCCCGCCGGCGATGGGCAGGAAGCCGTCCACCACGTCCGGGCGCATCAGCCAGGGGGTCTTCCCCTGCCCCAACTGCCAGATATGCAGGCCGTACTGCACGGTCACCAGCCCCCAGCAGAGCAGCAGCAGATGGCGCGCGCGCGCCCGCAGCGACTGGCTGTTGATCCCGCTGAGTGCCGGCAGCGGTCGGTATCTGTGCCACAGGGCGAGGGGGACGACCACCAGCCCCAGCGCGAACCAGAGCAGGCTGTCCGCCGCCACCAGCCAGATCAGGCCCAGCAGGCCGAGGGCAAGACGCCACTGCCAACCAGTGCGCGCCTGCCACCCCAACAGGGCCAGATAGACCAGGCCAGCCACCATGGTCATCGCTTCAATCAGGCTCATGCATCTCCCTCATAGCACTCATTCGGATAAGGGGGCAGGATAACGAACATCTGAGTTGATTATTTTGATCTGCATGGGCAGAGGGGGACATTCGCGCCCAATGCCCCTGGCTAGGGTTGAACCTTATGCCTTGCGGCTGTTGAACAGCGGCTGGTCCGATTCGGCCTGCTCGGCCCAGAAGTGGATGTTGAAGCGGGCATCCTCCGACAGCTCGACCCTGTGCCAATACTGGGGCGGGCTGGTGGCAAACTGGCCGGCATGGATCACCAGGCTTATCTCAGGCTCCTCGGCCTGCTCGTCGGCAAAGCCGTGATAGGTGACTGTGCCCTCCATCACGCAGAGCTGACCGAAGACGCCGGCTGCGGTGTTGTGATGGGTGAGCAGGGCTGCGGGTACGCTCTGGCGGGTGAAGAAGGGGGTGGAACGACGCACCACCCAGTGGGCAGGAATAAGGTGCAGTGACATAGACATTCTCCTAAGAGTGCCGGTCGGCCCGGCCTCAATCGATAAAGTGGATCAACGGGGCAGCTGACGCAGCAGCGGGAAGGCGGCACTCATCTGATCGCCCCCCACCACGAAGCCGCACAGCTCGCCATCCTCGCCGTGCGCCTCGGCCACCATGCCGTGGCTGTTCCAGCGGCACTGCCAGGCGAGATCCTCGCCCTTGGTGCGGCCCGCCAGCTGCAAGGGATAACGCGGCGTCTTCACCTTCACCAGCATGGGCGGCAGGGTCAGCGGGGTTGGCGTGCCAAGCAGAGTACGCGCCAGCGCATTGGCCCCCAGCACTATTGGTTGCAGGAAGGGGAGCAGCTGGTCCCGCCACTGCACGCAATCACCCAGTGCGAATATATGGGGATCGCTGGTCTGCAAGTTGTCGTCGACCAGGATGCCGCGCTCCACGTCGAGCCCGGCCCCCCGGGCCAGGGCCAGATTCGGCCGCAGGCCGATCGCGGCGATCACCAGATCCTGCTCGCTGGTGCTGCCATCGGTCAGGGTCACCCGCCAGCCGTCGCCGGGCTGGGCGTCTATCCTGGCGATACCCAGCCCGAATTGCAGGCTGACCCCCTGACTGCGCAGCGCCTGTTGCAGCGGCGGGGTCAGGGCGGCCGGCAACAGGGCGCTGAGCGGGCTGTCGGCCAGATCCAGCAGGGTGACCTCGCGACCATCGCTCGCCATGTCCATCGCCAGCTCGCAGCCGATGAGGCCAGCCCCCAGCACCAGGATGCGGCGGGCCTGCTGGATTAGCCCCTCGGCGGCGGCGTACTCCTGCTGGCTGTTGAGGGTCACCAGATGCTCGCTGCCCGGTATCTCGGGGCGCGCCGCGCTGGCGCCGGTGGCCAGCACCAGCTGGCCGTAGGGGAAGCTGCCCTGCGAGGTCAGCACCAGCCGCCGGACGGGATCGATACCGAGCACGGGGCAATGGGGCAGCAGCGCGATGCGCTGCTGCTCGGCAAAGTCGCTGCCGCTCTGCCGGGTCATGGCCGCGGCGGCGCAGCCCCGGCTCACCACGTGGCTCAAGTCCGGCTTGTTGTACTCGTCGCCGCTGTCGGCTGTGATGAGGCGGATGGGCTGCTCACCATCCAGCTTGCGCAGGCTCTTGACCAGCTGCTGGGCGGCGAAGCCGCTGCCGATCACCACGATTTCCCGGCTGATGCCGGCGTCATTCAGGGTTGCAGCGTTCATACACAGGCCTCCACGGCGCAGGGTTCGAATACCTCCTTGCCGATGCCGCAGCCGGGGCAGAGGAAGCTGTCAGGCACCTGGGCCCAGGGAGTGCCCGGTGCCACCAGCTGATCCGGCTCGCCCAGTGCCGGGTCATAGACCCACTGGCAGACGACGCAGAGCATGCTCTGGTCATCGTCCAGCGTGCTGGCGGCCGGGGTGGCGACACGCGCAACCGGCACCTCGATCACGGGCGCCGTCACTGCGGCGTTATTTGTGATGATCGGGCGGGGTGCCTCGAGCGGGTGCAGCGCCCACTGGCGGGCCAGCTGGCGCCCGTGCTCGCGGCAGTCGGCCAGGGCCGAACCATCCGGGCGCCACTTGGCCTTGAGGGAGATGCTGATGTCGAAACCCGCATCCATCAGCCGGGTCTGGATGCGGTCCACGGCGCCGCCGGTCCAGCCGTAGCTGCCGAAGGCCGAGGCGCGCTTGTTGCGAAAGCGCAGGCCGGTGATCTCCTCCAGCATGCCCGCTACCTTGGGCATCATGACGTTGTTCATGGTGGAGGAGCCCACCAGAATGCCCTTGGAGCGGAACACCTGGGTCAGGATCTCGTTCTTGTCGTGGCGCGCCACGTTGAAGATCTTCACCGCCACGCCCGGGTCCACCTCATGGATGCCCTGGGCGATGGCGTCCGCCATCATGCGGGTGTTGTTGGACATGGAGTCGTAGAACAATGTGATGCGGTCTTCCTGATACTGATCCGCCCACTCCAGGTATTTCAGGATGATCTGGGTGGGGTCCTCGCGCCAGACGATGCCGTGGGAGGTGGCCACCATGCTCACCGGCAGGTTGAAGCCGAGCACTTCCTTGATCTTGGCGGTCACCAGCGGGCTGAAGGGGGTCAGTATGTTGGCGTAGTAGCGCTGGCACTGCTCCATCAGCTCGGTCTGATCCACCTCGTCGTTGAACAGGTGCTCGTCGCAGTAGTGCTGGCCGAAGGCGTCGTTGGAGAAGAGCACGGCGTCCTCAGTCATGTAGGTCATCATGCTGTCGGGCCAGTGCAGCATGGGGGTCTCGATGAAGACCAGCTGCTTGCCGTTGCCTATGTCCAGGCTGTCCCCTGTCTTGACCGGGTGGAAGTTCCACTCTGGATGATGATGATGGCCTGTGATGGAGTCGATGGCGTTGTGGGTGCAGTAGATGGGGGTGCCTGGGATGCGGGCCATCAGCTCGGTCAGGGCGCCGGCGTGATCCTCCTCGGCGTGGTTGATCACCACGAAGTCGATGGAAGCGAGATCGATCTCCGCCGCCAGGTTCTGCACGAACTCCCGGCTGAACTTGTGATCGACGGTATCGATCAGCACGTTCTTCCCTTCGCGGATGAGGTAGCTGTTGTAGCTGGTGCCCTTGTGGGTCTTGTACTCGGTGCCGTGAAAGTCGCGTACCTCCCAGTCCCGTTGACCGACCCAGTGAATGTTGTTTTTGACGTGAATGCTCATCAAGTTGTTCCTCAGAATGCAATAGCGAATGTGCGACTGAACGAACTATTGCAGTTGACGTGCCAACTTATAAGTTATTGTTTTTACTAGAAACACACATAGAGCATTGTCATTTAGACAGCTACTATTTATAGTCAAAACCACAAACACACTGTCATTTGGACAATCACCTTGATCTCGACCGACAGCCTGGCGCGCATCGCCCTCGACCTGCAACTCGGCATCTCCCACCAGGACCGCTTTCACCGCCTGATCCAGAGCGTGCGCAGTCTGCTGCACTCGGACGCCTCGGCCCTGCTGCGCTACGAGGGGGGGCAGTTCATCCCGCTGGCCATCGACGGCCTGATGCAGGACGTGCTGGGCCGCCGCTTCGCGCTGGCGGACCATCCGCGCATGGAGGCCATAGCCCGGGCCGGCGACGTGGTGCGCTTCCCCGCCGACAGCAACCTGCCCGACCCCTATGACGGCCTGCTCCCGGATCACGACGACTTCAGGGTGCACGCCTGCGTCGGCCTGCCACTGTTTTCGGATCAGACGCTCATAGGCGCCCTGACCATAGACGGCATGAATCCGACCCAGTTCGACGGCATCAGCGACGAGGAGCTGCGACTGGTGGGCGCCCTGGCCGCCGCCGCCCTCAGCAACGCCCTGCTGCTGGAACGGCTCGCCCGCCAGAGCAGCGAGCCCCTCGCCCCCTCCAGCCAGAATGGGCCGGACCAACCCGAGATGATAGGCCGCTCCCCCGCCATGGAGCGGCTGCGCCACGAGATAGCCGTGGTGGCGAGCTCGGAGCTGAACGTGCTGATCCTGGGGGAGACGGGGGTCGGCAAGGAGCTGATCGCCAAGGCGGTGCATCAGGGTTCACCCCGCGCCAGCGCGCCCCTGGTCTATCTCAACTGCGCCGCCCTGCCGGAATCTGTGGCGGAGAGCGAGCTGTTCGGCCACGTGAAGGGGGCCTTCACCGGCGCCATTCACAACCGGGCGGGCAAGTTCGAGCTGGCCGACAAGGGCACCCTGTTCCTGGACGAGATCGGCGAGCTCTCCCTGCCGCTGCAGGCCAAGCTGCTGCGGGTGCTGCAATACGGCGATCTGCAGCGCATCGGTGACGACACCCCGCTCAAGGTGAACGTGCGCATCCTGGCCGCCACCAACCGGGATCTGAAACAGGCGGTGGTCGAGGGGCAGTTTCGAAGCGATCTCTACCACCGTCTGAGCGTCTTCCCGATCCACGCCCCGGCGCTGCGGGAGCGACCGGACGACATACCCCTGCTTGCCGGTTATTTTTGCGAACGCTGCCGGGTCAGCCTGGGGCTGGAGCGGCTGCGCATCCAGCCCAGGGCGCTGCAACTGCTCGCCAGCTACGACTGGCCGGGCAACGTGCGGGAGCTGGAGCACGCCATCCACAGGGCCGCCGTGCTGGCGCGGGCCGAACAGGGCAGTCAGGCCCCCGCGCTGGATTGCCACCACTTCAACCTGGCGGCCACCGGCGCCCCCTCATCCAGTCGCATCCCTGTGGAACAGGCAGCGCAGCAGATGACGGCTGGCATTGGACTGCGCACGGCTACCGATGCCTTCCAGCTCCAGCTGATCGAGCAGACCCTGGCGGCCCAGCAGGGCAACTGGGCCGCCACCGCCCGGGCGCTTGAGCTCGACGGCGGCAACCTGCACCGGCTCGCCAGACGGCTCGGGCTCAAGGCCTGATGCTGGCGACACCCCACAAACAAAAACCCCCTCGGTGACGAGGGGGTTTTTCGTGGTGCCGACTATCGCCGTGCAATACAGCGGGGCGGTCAGCGCAGGGATTTGACCGAGCGGCGGACGATAAGCTCGGGCTCTACCGTCATGGACTCGACTTCCAGCGCCTTGTTGCGGATCCGGCTCACCAGATGCTTCACCGCCAGCAGGCCGAGCTCGGCCTTGGGGTGGCGAATAGTGGTGAGCGGCGGGCTGGAGAAGCGCGCCATTTCCACATCGTCATAGCCGATCATGGAGATGTCGTCCGGCACCTTGACCCCGGCTTCCCAGGCGGCGCAGATGGCGCCGATGGCCATGGGATCATCGAAGGCGAACACAGCCGTCGGGCGAGGCGTGAGGGCCAGGATGCGCTGCATGGCATCGAAACCGCTCTGGCTCTCGTAATCCCCTTCGAAGATCTGCTCGTCCTTCAGGGTCAGGCCATGCTCGCCCAGGGCGTCGCGCACCCCGTCCAGCCGCTGCTGGGTGGTCGGCTTAGAGAGCTGGCCGGTGATGCAGACGATCTCTTTATGGCCCTGCTCCAGCAGATGACGTACCGCCAGCCGCGCGCCTATGCGGGCGTTGTCGTTGATCACGTTGGCGAAATCGCACTCTGTGCCCCAATCCAGCACCACCTGCGGCACGTTCTTGTGGATGCGCAGCATGTCGCGCAGCGGGGTGTCGATATCGGTTCCCAGCACCAGCAGGCCGTCGACCCGCTTCTCCATCAGCATTCTCAGGTAATGCTGCTGACGGGGCGGCTGGTTTTCGGTGTTGCACAGGATCAGGCTGTAACCCTGTTCGAAACAGTACGCCTCCACCCCCTGCACCACTTCCGCGAAGAAGGGGTTGGCACTGGTGGTGACCAGCATGCCTATGGTTTTGGTTGAGTTTATCTTGAGGCTGCGCGCTACCGAGTTGGGCGCGTAGTTGAGTTCTGCCACCGCCTCAAGCACTTTTTGGGTTGCATCTTCGCTGACCCGACGGGTGTGATTGAGTACATGTGAGACGGTGGAGATGGATACGCCTGCACGGGAAGCGACATCCTTGATAGTGGCCATCTCTGTCTCCTGAAGATCAAAAGCGGAACATTAGCAGATTTCCCGAATAAAGGCTTGGTTTTAACAGGCACTGCCAATGAATTGTCAATGCTGGCTAATCTAGGCGCTCATTTCTATTTGCGCAAACGGATTTTGGTCAAAATGGGAGCAGTGTCAGGGTAAAATATCGTCAGTTTTTTCATCTGCCATTTGTCACCAGCACACCTTGTTGTGAAGATGTTAACCACACAAATCAGTATTAACACCTGCAATAGCATTTAAAATTAGCCATTTGTTTCAAAAAATCACTATCCCACCCACTCTGGTTAGTATCTTTAACAGCTTGTTATTGCCCAGCGAGGAATGATAGAACCATACCTATTACCGGACTGGCGGGATCCCGGCCCGGAATGGCACACGGAAAATGAAACAATCCACTGATTAAGGGACGAATCAATGCATAAGTTGAGCAAAATCACAGTAAGCGCAGCGGTTTCTTTGGCTCTGTTTGGATCGATATCCATCGCCAACGCGGCTGACACCATCAAGATCGGCATCGCCGGCCCGGTCACAGGCCCGGTCGCCCAGTACGGTGACATGCAGTTCACCGGCGGCAAGATGGCGGTCGAGCAGATCAACAAGGCTGGCGGTATCGCAGGCAAGCAGATCGAAGCCGTCATCTATGACGATGCCTGCGATCCCAAGCAGGCCGTGGCGGTCGCCAACAAGGTGATCAACGACGGCGTCAAGTTCGTGGTCGGCCACCTCTGCTCCGACAACACCCTGCCCGCCTCCGACATCTATGAAGATGAAGGCGTGCTGATGATCACCCCCGCCTCCACCAACCCCAAGATCACCGAGCGCGGCTATCAGCTGGTGCTGCGTACCATAGGTCTGGACAGCGACCAGGGTCCGACCGCCGCCAAGTACATCATCGAGCAGGTCAAGCCCAAGCGCGTAGCCGTCATCCACGACAAGAAGCAGTACGGTGAAGGCATCGCCACCAGCGTGAAGGCATCCCTGGACAAGGCCGGTGTGAAAGTAGTGGCGTTCGAAGGCATCACAGCCGGTGACAAGGACTTCTCCGCCCTGATCGCCAAGCTGCAGAAAGAGAACGTCGATTTCGTCTACTACGGCGGCTACCACCCGGAGCTGGGTCTGATCCTGCGTCAGGCTGGCGAGAAGGGTCTGAAGGCCAAGTTCATGGGTCCGGAAGGGGTAGGCAACAAGGACATCTCCGCCATCGGTGGCCCGGCTTCCGAAGGTCTGCTGGTGACCCTGCCGAACAAGTACGATCTGGTGCCGACCAACGCCCCGCTGGTGGCTGCGTTCAAGGCCAAGGGTCAGGACTCCTCAGGCCCCTTCGTCTGGACTACCTATGCGGCGGTACAAACCCTGGCTGCCGGTATCGCCAAGGCGGGTGAGGATGACCCGGCTGCAGTCGCCGCCGCCATCAAGGCCACGCCGATCGATACCGTCATGGGCACCCTGAGCTGGGCGCCGAGTGGTGACCTGAAAGGCTTTGAATTCGGTGTGTTCCAGTGGCACGCCGACGGTACCTCCACTCAAGTCAAATAATCTGCCGGTCGGGGTGACATGAGTCACCCCTCCTTTCTTTTGCGGGCAAGTACAGGGATCGCAGTATGTCCGAACACCTCCTTTACCTGGTTCAGCAGCTGCTGAACGGGTTAACCATAGGCAGCACCTATGCGTTGATCGCCATCGGCTACACCATGGTCTATGGCATCATCGGCATGATCAACTTCGCCCACGGCGAGGTTTACATGATCGGCTCCTATGTCGCCTTTATGGTGATGGCCGGGCTCGCCATGATGGGCATCGACAGCACCTTCCTGCTGCTGGGAGGCGCCTTCCTGGTCAGCATCATCATCACGGGAACCTATGGCTGGACCATAGAGCGGGTCGCCTATCGCCCGCTGCGGGGCGGCAACCGCCTCATCCCCCTCATCTCCGCCATCGGCATGTCGATCTTCCTGCAGAACATGATGCGAATGGCACAGGGCTCGCGCGATATCGCCATGCCCACCCTGATCTCCGGGGGCTGGACCCTGGGCGCCGAAGACGGCTTCCAGGCCAGCCTCTCCTACATGCAGCTCATCATCTTCGTGGTGACCTTCATCACCATGCTGGCGCTGACCCAGTTCATCGGCCGCTCCCGCATGGGCCGTGCCTGCCGCGCCTGTTCGGAAGACATCAAGATGGCCAACCTGCTGGGGATAGACACCCATGTGGTCATCTCCATCACCTTCGTGCTGGGGGCCACCCTGGCCGCCGTCGCGGGCGTGCTGCTCGGCATGTATTACGGCGTCATCAACCCCTATCTCGGCTTCATGGCCGGTCTGAAAGCCTTTACCGCAGCGGTATTGGGCGGCATCGGCAGCATTCCCGGCGCCGTGCTGGGCGGCCTGCTGCTGGGGGTGGTGGAAGCACTCACCGCCGGCTATCTCAGCACCGAGTACAAGGATGTGATGGCCTTCGCCCTGCTGATCGGCGTCTTGCTGTTCATGCCCACCGGCATTCTCGGCCGACCGGAAGTGGAGAAAGTCTGATGAAACGCCAATTCATTCACGCCTGTATCGCCAGCCTGGTATTGCTGGTGCTCTCCTTCTGGCTGCTCGGCTTCAAACTCGAGACCGACGGCACCCGTTTGCTGGTAGTCAGCCGCCTCGACGTGTCGCTGGCCTGGCTGGTGGGCGGTGCCGCCCTGGTGTTCTGGTTCCAGATGTTGCGCGGCCAGATCAGCCGGCTGTTCAAAGGCTCCATCAGCGGCTTCTCCATCGGCTTCACCAAGCTGGTGCTGCCCAGCCCGGAAGAGGCACCCAAGCTCTATAACCTCACCGCAGTGCTGGTGCTGCTGTTTGCGGTGAGCTGGCCCTTCATGGCCTCGCGAGGCGCCATCGATCTCGCCACCCTCACCCTGATCTACATCATGCTGGGGCTGGGCCTGAACGTGGTGGTGGGTCTGGCCGGTCTGCTGGATCTCGGCTACGTCGGCTTCTACGCGGTCGGCGCCTACAGCTATGCCCTGCTCAACACCTACTTCGGCCTGAGCTTCTGGGAGTGCCTGCCCATCGCCGGCCTGACGGCGGCCACCTTCGGCTTACTGCTCGGCTTCCCGGTACTGCGGCTGCGGGGGGACTACCTGGCCATCGTCACCCTGGGCTTTGGCGAGATCATCCGCATCCTGCTCAACAACATGACCAGCCTCACCGGCGGCCCGAACGGCATCTCCGGCATTCCCAAACCGACGCTGGGCGGACTCGAGTTCAACCGCACCGTCAAGGACGGGGGCTTCGGCACCTTCCACGACTTCTTCGGCATCGCCTACAACGCCAACCACAAGGTGATCTTCCTCTACCTGATGGCGCTGGTGCTGGTGGTGGCCACCCTGTTCGTCATCAACCGCCTGCTGCGCATGCCGCTGGGCCGCGCCTGGGAAGCACTGCGGGAGGACGAGATCGCCTGCAAGTCGCTGGGGCTCAACCCCACCATCATCAAGCTGACCGCCTTCACCATAGGCGCCTGCTTCGCTGGCTTCGCCGGCAGCTTCTTCGCCTCGCGCCAGGGCTTCATCAGCCCGGAGTCCTTCGTCTTCATCGAGTCGGCCATAGTCCTTGCGATCGTGGTGCTGGGGGGCATGGGCTCCCAGATCGGGGTGGTGCTGGCCGCCATAGTGATGACGGTACTGCCGGAGCTGGCCCGTGAATTCAACGAGTACCGCATGCTGATGTTCGGTCTGCTGATGGTGTTCATGATGATCTGGCGGCCACAGGGACTGCTGCCGATGACCAGACCTCACCTGGAGCTACAAAAATGAGCAATCAGACGTTGTTAGAAGTCTCTGATTTATCGATGCGTTATTTGGCCGGATTGCTGGCGGTGACTTGCTCCACCTTGAATCGGGGGCTGAAAAAATGAGTGCCAATCAGAAGTTAATGGAAGTCTCTGATCTGTCGATGCGCTTCGGCGGTTTGTTGGCTGTCAACGGCGTCAAACTGGACGTGGACAAAGGGGAGGTGATCTCCATCATAGGTCCCAACGGCGCGGGCAAGACGACCGTCTTCAACTGCCTGACCGGCTTCTATCGCCCGAGCGGCGGCACCATTCGCTACAAGGGTGAAGAGATCCAGGGGCTGCCCGGTCATCTCATCGCCCGCAAGGGGATAGTGCGCACCTTTCAGCACGTGCGGCTGTTCAAGGACATGACGGCGGTGGAGAACCTGCTGGTGGCCCAGCATCGCCACCTCAACACCAGTTTCATCGCCGGCCTGTTCAAGACCCCGGCCTTTCGCCGTGCCGAGCAGGAGGGGCTGGAACACGCCGCATTCTGGCTGGAGAAGGTGGGCCTCAAGGATCTCTCCAATCGCGCCGCCGGCAACCTGGCCTATGGCCAGCAACGCCGGCTCGAGATCGCCCGCTGCATGGCGACCCGGCCCGATCTGCTGATGCTGGACGAGCCGGCCGCCGGCCTCAACCCGCACGAGACAGATGAGCTGAACGAACTGATCATCAGCCTGCGGGACGAGTTTGGTGTCTCCGTCCTGCTGATCGAACACGACATGAAGCTGGTGATGGGGATCTCCAACCGCATCTTCGTGGTCAATCAGGGCACTCCGCTGGCCCACGGCAAGCCGGATGAGATCCGCAACAATCCGGCCGTGATCAAGGCCTATCTGGGCGAGTCGTAAGGACAAAAAGATGTTAGAACTTCGCAACGTATCGACCCACTACGGCAAAATTCAGGCGCTGCACGACGTCAGCGTCGAAGTGAAAGAGGGGGAAATCGTCACCCTGATAGGTGCCAACGGCGCCGGCAAGACCACCTTGCTGATGACACTGTGCGGCGAGCCCAAGCCCAGCAGCGGCAGCATCTGGTTCGAGGGAGAGCAGATAAGCTCCCTCACCACGGCCCGCATCATGCGCAAGGACATAGCCGTGGTGCCGGAGGGGCGCCGCATCTTCGCCCGCCTGACGGTGGAGGAGAACCTGCTGATGGGCGCCTTCTTCGTCGACAAGGAGGAGCAGCACGGCCTGCTGGATCAGGTGTTCACCCTGTTCCCGCGCCTGCACGAGCGGCTGCAACAGCGTGCCGGCACCATGTCCGGCGGCGAACAGCAGATGCTGGCCATAGGCCGGGCCCTGATGAGCAAGCCGCGCCTGCTGCTGCTGGATGAACCCTCGCTGGGGCTGGCCCCCATCGTCATCCAGCAGATCTTCGACACCATAGAGCAGCTGCGCCAGAAGGGGATGACCATCTTCCTGGTGGAGCAGAACGCCAACCAGGCGCTCAAGCTGGCCGATCGGGGCTATGTGCTGGAGAACGGCCACGTGGTGCTGCAAGACACGGGGGCCGCCCTGCTGGCCAACCCCGCAGTACGGCAGGCCTACCTGGGTGGTTAACCCATGAGCAGGGCCGGTGCCGAGCGGGATCGCCACCTGTTCTGGCGCGATCCGGCCCTGCCCTTCATAGAGGCGCGGGCGGTGCAGGATGGCCGCCGCGTCTGCTACGACAAGCACAGCCACGCCCACTTCTCCATCGGCGCCATCACCGGCGGTCACAGCCACTACCTCAACCAGCGCAGCAGACAGGAGGTCGGTTCTGGCTCCCTGGTGCTGATGAACCCGGAAGAGGTGCATGCCTGCAACCCCATCGCAGACCAGCCCTGGTCCTATCTGATGTTCTACCTCGATACCGACTGGCTGCGCAGCCAGCAGGAGGAGGCCGGACTGGGGGCCCATTTTCGCCCCTTCGACATGACGGCCAGCCGGGATCCCCTGCTGTATGCCCGCTTGCAACACCTCTATCGCACCCTGCAGGATGACCGCCAGGATCGCCTCGCCAAGGAGGTGGCCTGCCATCTGTTCAGCCACCAGCTGCTGGCCAGGCTCACTCCCGCCAGATGGGACGCGCGCCCGCCCCTGCATCTGAGGCGCGCCGCCGAGCTGATGCAGGACGAGTACGCCAGCCCCCTCACCTTGCAGTACCTGAGCACAGTCGCCGGGCTGACCCCGTCTCACTTCGTGCGCGCCTTCAGCCGCCATTACGGCATGACCCCCCACGCCTACCTGCTCAACCAGCGCATTCGCCATGCCCGTGCCCTGCTCGTTCAGGGGCGCCCCCTGGTCGAGGTGGCGCTGGCGACGGGCTTCGCCGATCAGGCCCACTTCCAGCGCCAGTTCAAGCGGCTGGTCGCCGCGACCCCGGGCCAATACCAGTGCCTCCCTCAGCGCTCCAGCACAAGATAGCCAACGCTGAGCAACAGCAGCATCGCCATCCCGCGGTTGAACCAGCGCAGACGGCGAGGCGCGAGCAGGGCCTCCTGCAGACAGCTGCCGACATAGGCCCAGCAGGCGATGGAAGCAAGGCAGATCACCAGATAGAGGCTGGTGAACCATATCGTCTGGCCCACATTGCCCACGGCCCCATAGGCCCCCATGCCCATGCTGGCCGCCAGCCAGGCCTTGGGATTGAGCCACTGCATCAGGGCGCCGTATAAAAAGGCGGGTGGGGTGGCGCCCTCACGCTTCAGTTCTCCCTTGTCCGTCATCAGCAGCCAGGCCAGATAGCAGAGGAAGAGGATGCCTCCCCAGCGGATGCCGCTGAGCGCCATTGGCCAGTGCGACAAGGCGGCCCCCAGGCCCAGCCCCATCAGCAGCAATAGCAGGATGAAGCCCAGGGTGGCCCCCACCACATGGCGCAGGCTGGCGCGAAAACCATATTGCGCCCCCGCACCGAGGGCGACCAGATTGACCGGGCCGGGAGAGATGGACATGGCCAGGGCAAACCCGGCCATGGACAACAGCAGACTCATTTCCATGGATGACACTCGTTGAAGGTGTTGAGCCCTCACCCTACCCATGAGCCTGGCGCCGATATTGAAGAAAATTGCGATCTCCTCCGGCGGGACGAGTCGACACATTGCGGGCTTAGCACGGACGCAGGCTTGCGGTAAACTGACCCACAATCACCTATTCACAGGACATGTTAATGGACCAGTTTGCCCATATCAGTGCCCATGATGCCCACCAGAAGATCGCTGCCGGTGAAGCCCGCCTCGTGGATATTCGCGATCCGCAATCCTTCGAGGCCGCCCACGCGGTCGGCGCCTTCCACCTTACCAATGGTTCTCTGGTTCGCTTCATGGACGAGGTGGATTTCGATACCCCTGTGATAGTGATCTGCTATCACGGCAACAGCAGCCAGGGCGCGGCCCAGTACCTGCTGCAACAGGGCTATGACCAGGTCTACAGCCTAGATGGCGGCTTCGAGGCGTGGCGCAAAGAGTTCCCCGTCCAGGCAGGCGACGCATGACAGGGGCGGGCAAGCCCTCCTCAACCGGCATGATCCAGCTGCTGGTGCTCGACAACGCCCGCATGGCCCAGGCGCTGGTGGACTACCTCGCCACCCTCGGCATCTCGTGCGAGCTGACCCAGTCCGAGCTCGGCGTCTCGGTCTGGCTGGCGGACGAGCAGCGCCTCGCCCAGGCCCAGCTGGAGGTGAAACGCTTCCTGGCAGAGCCGGCCCACCCGCGCTACATGGAGGCCTCCTGGCAGTCGGGTCGGGCGGATGCCCGCATCGACTACAGCAAGGGGATGACGGATCCCGTCACCGACTTCCTCCATCAGGCGGGGCCATTGACCCTGGTGGTGATCATCGCCTGTCTGGCCATCTATGCGCTCAATGCCATAGGCCTGCCGATCTTTGACGAGCTGGCGTTCCACCCGACCCTGGCCCAGTTCACCGACTGGCAGGCGTGGCGTTACTTCACCCCGGCCTTTATCCACTTCTCGGTGCTGCACCTGGTGTTCAACCTGTTGTGGTGGTGGTATCTGGGGGGCCAGATAGAGCAGCGCCTCGGCGGCGGCAAGCTGCTGATCCTGCTGCTGGTGGGAGCGGCCCTGCCCAACATCGCCGAGTTCTTCGCGAGCGGCCCGCTGTTTGGCGGCCTCTCCGGCGTTGTCTATGCCCTGCTCGGCTACTGCTGGCTGCGCGGCAAGCTGCAACCGGCCTGTGGCCTCACCCTGCCACCGGCGCTGATGGGCTTCATGCTGTTCTGGCTGGTGCTCGGTTTCTTCGACCTGCTCGGCACCAGCACGGCCAACATGGCCCACCTGGTGGGTCTGCTGGTCGGCCTGCTGCAAGGCTGGCTGGATCGCAACCACCAACCGGCTTGAACCCTTGCCGTCATCGGGTTTTCTTCGACCCACTCGGCAGCCGCATCACAGTCAACATGACCCACCTGGTGGGTCTGCTGGTCGGCCTGCTGCAAGGTTGGCTGGATCGCAACCACCAACCGGCTTGAACCCTTGCCGTCATCGGGTTTTCTTCGACCTGCTCGGCACCAGCACTACCAACATGGCCCACCTGGTGGGTCTGCTGGTCGGCCTGCTGCAAGGCTGGCTGGACAGACACCACCAGCCAGCCTGACGGTTGGCCCTGCCCAGCCGCAGAAACGAAAACGCCGCCCCAAGGGGCGGCGTTTTTATTGGCCGACGGGCTTACTGCTTGAGCAGGCCGCCATTGGTCACCTGGACCGCGGTACCGCCACTCATGAAGAAGCTGCCGAACTGGGACTGCATCTCTGTGGTGACATCGCCACTCGGATCGAAGTTCTCGTCCGGTGCCAGCAGCGAGCTGTGACCACCGGCCACGAAGCGGGCCGCGTTGTGGCTGGCCGCGCCTGTGGCGGTCAGGGGTTGCAGCGCCAGCACCTTGAACAGCGGCTCGGTACCACCCAGCGGGGCGGACGCTATGCTGTTCGGGATCACCTGATCCGACAGGCTCAGGGCACCGTCACCCACGATCTCGGTGGCAAACAGCGGGAAGTCCGCCTTGATGCCACGGCCGAGGTTGATCGGGTCAGCCGAATCCAGCACCGACTGGGCCGCAAAGCTGTAGCTCTGCAGCGTGCTGGCTGCGGTCGCCTGAGTGGCCGCGTCCAGGCTCGGCAGGAACTCGTTGACGAAGCAGGTCGGTACCGCCGTCTGGCAGTTGGGAGCATAGGCGGTGAAACCGGCCTTCAGCTCGGCACTGCCGCTGGTCAGCACGCCCATCTTGATGGTCGGGCCGAAGGTCGGCGAGTTCAGCAGCAGCGGCGCTATGCCGCCACCCGGCATGGCCAGACCACCGGTGTCGAACTTGAACAGGGCATCCGCCTGCGCGTTGCCCAGGGTCTGGTTGGCGACCGCCAGCAGGTTGGTACCCGAAATGGCCCCCAGGGAGTGACCCAGGAAGTGCACCTTGAGGTTGCCGGGCGTCCCGATGGCGCTCTTGGCGTTGGCCAGGCCAACCGCCAGACGCAGACCCAGCAGGTCCGCCACGCTCTGTTTCAGGTTGTCCCGCGCCACTGTCAGGTAGCTCAGGTTCAGGTACGGCGTCGGGTTGTCCGGGGTGGTCACAGTATCCATGCTGCCACTCAGAGCGAAGCCACGCTCACCGTGCAGCGGATGATCGATCACCACCAGCGCCACCTTCTTGCCCGCCTGCATGCCGGCATAGATCTGGCCCAGTGCCAGCGCGTAGGCGTTCTCTTTCACCGAGGTCACGCCGTGCTGATAGATGATGACATCCGTGATGGTGTTGAGGGCATCCTTGGCGAAGACGCGCATCGGCACGGATTGCACCTCTTCCAGCATCGGCAGCGGGTTGAAGCGGCCTATGTTCTGCTCGGCATCCAGCGGCTTGCCGCCGGAGGTGAGGGTCACCCCGATCAGCTTGCTCGCTTCGGCCAGCAGCTCGGCCTGACGGGTCGGATCGGCAATCAGCGTCGCCAGCAGGGCCGGATCCACACCCGCCCCCACCAGCCCACCGATCACTTCGCTGTCAGACGCCTTCAGCGCATTGGCGATGGCGTACAGGCTGGGGATGGCACCGTGCCAGGACTGGGTCTTGGCCTTGCTCCAGGAACCGGCGGTGGCCGGCGAGGAGAGGAAGTAAGGCAGCTTGACGGTGCCGGTATAGACCTTGGTGCCCTGGGCAATGGGATTGAGCGGAGTGCCAGGGCCAAAGGCGGTGGCGATCGCGTCTTTCTGCTCCTGCGGCAGGAACTGCTCGGCATCCAGCTGGGTCAGGAAGGCATTGTTGCCAGTCACGGCCAGGGTATAGGTGCCTGGCAGGCTGGTGTTGCCCAGGGCATCCTGCTTCCAAAGCTTGGCGGCATCCAGGGTAACGGGGTCGGCCTTGAGCACGGACGCCGCAGCCCCCTTCACCGCCACCAGCACATCGGCGCCAGATTGGGTACCGAACCAGTCGGAGAAGATCACATGATCCGTCGCTATGCCGGTCGCGGCCTTGAACAGCCCTTCCTGCAGCGCGATCAGACCGTTGATGGTCTGCTCCTGGGCATTGCTGCCTACGTTGTTCTTGTAGTTGCCGTAGTCACTGCCTGCCTTGAGGGCATCGCCACGGCTGTCTTTCAGCGAATCGGTGGCCACTATCATGTAGTAGGAGGACGGGTTCAACGGCTTGAGCGGAACCAGGTTCAGCTTGCCGGCCGAGGCGGCGACCACGAAGTCCACGCCGTAGGTCAGCACCTTCTTCACGCCATTCGGGCGCAGGGCGGCACTGTCAAAGCTCAGCTCCAGCAGGTAGAGCGGTGCCACCGAGGCGGCAAACTCGGCCGCGGCCGGGGCCTGCACCTGGATGCCGGACGAGGTGACAGGCACAATCTGGATAGCCTGGGTCGTGGACCAGCCATCCAGGGTCGACATGGCGGAGACGGGGTTGGAGAGATCCGCGGTCTCGGTGGAGAATTTCAGGGTACCATCGCTGGCCCGGGCCGCCAGGGCGCTGGGGCGCACAGCGTTGGAACCGGTCAACAGATAGTCGAGATAGCTTGAGGTGTCGCCTTTGTTATCGTCACTGCCACCACAGCCAGCCAACAGGGCACTGACAACTGCGGCATAAATTAGCTTCTTTTTCATATCCTTATCTCTTTTTAGTTGTTATCCATGATGTGCTGACGGGGGAGGGTGAAAACCCGACCGAACCATCTTAACAGCAACGCAACAATTGTTAAGCGTCTGGTCGGTCATCTGATCTGCTTTTTTTGTGTACAACATCAAGGAATTGGAATAGAAACGGGACTCGATAGGTTAACAGCTTCATTCCGGATACCAGACCCGACCAGCGACTCCCCTGCTCCTGATGGCAAAAAGCCACCCCGATCTCGGCAAAGCGGCTGAATTGTCGGTAGAATGTCGCCATTGCTTAAGGAGAACCACATGATCGACCCGAAGAAACTGGAAGAGATCGCCAAACAGGTGCACAACTCCCTGCCGCCCGGCATTCGCAGCATGGGTGAAGAGGTGGAGAAGAAGATCCGTCAGGTGTTGCAGTCCCAGCTCAACAAGCTGGATCTGGTCAGTCGCGAGGAGTTTGACGTGCAGACCAAGGTGCTGCTGCGCACCCGCGAGAAGCTGACCGCCCTCGAGGCCAAGCTGACGCAGCTGGAACAGCAGCTCGGCGCCAAAGGCGAGTAACAAACGCTGACATCGCCGGCTCGCACGGCGCATAAAACAAACCCCAGCCAGGCTGGGGTTTGTTGTTTCTGGCTCGCCGAAGAGACCCTCGGCTAGCGCTCAGATAAACTCGTAGGCGTCTCCGAAGATGCGCTCAGGCTCGGCGCCGAGGATCTTGAACTCCTCCCGCGCCGCACCGGCCATCTCGAAACGGCCGGCCACATAGATGTCGTAGTCATGCAGACTGACGAAGTCATCCATGATGGCCTTGTGCACCAGCCCCGTCTTGCCGGTCCAGTCGCTTTCCGGCTCCTGCACCACGGGGATGAAGGTCAGCGGCGCATAGTCGCGCGCCCACTGCTGCATCTGCTCCTGTTCATAGAGCCAGTGCGCCTGGCGCACGCCCCAGTAGAAGAACACAGGGCGCTTGCTGCCGGTATCGATCAGGAACTCCAGGATGGAGCGGGCATAGGAAAAACCTGTGCCCCCCGCCATCAGGATCAACGGACGGGGCGACTCTTCCCGCAGGAAGGCCTTGCCTGCCGCCAGTTCGATCTCTATCTCGCCCTGCTCGCGCATGCGGGCCAGCACCTGACCTGCATAAGCGTTCTCGGGGGTGGCACCGATCTGCAGCTCCAGCACGCCGGGGCGGGTCGGTGAGTTGGCGATGGAGAAGGGGCGCTTGTCCGAATCGCTCATCACCACCAGCAGATACTGGCCCGGCTTGAAGCTGACCGCTTGCTGCGGCGTCAGGGCCACGTGCCAGATGGTGTCGACATATTCGCGCAGTTCCTCTACGCGGCACTTGATACGTTGCATTCTTATCCTTGTGACGGGCTCGCTCGGCCCGCTTTCGCTCATTGATTCACTGTGGACTGACGACCAGTGCAGCTGGTCAGGTTCCCCGAGCATACCCAATTCCGCCCGGAGATCATCAACCTTTTGCACCAGAACGGCGGTGGCACCGCGGATCCTCTGGCTGGCCGGGCATGTTCGACCCGGCCCGAGTGATATAAATCCCAGGCAGCCGGGCCTAGCCGAGAATAGCCAGCTCGTCCCAGATGGCATCCACCTTCTGCTTCACCGCCTCGTCCTGGACTATGGGTTGCCCCCACTCGCGGTTGGTCTCCCCCGGCCACTTGTTGGTGGCATCCAGTCCCATCTTGGAGCCAAGACCGGAGACGGGCGAGGCGAAGTCCAGATAGTCGATCGGGGTGTGCTCGATCAAGGTGGTATCCCGGGCCGGGTCCATCCGGGTGGTGATGGCCCAGATCACATCCTTCCAGTCGCGGGCGTTGATGTCGTCGTCGCAGACGATCACGAACTTGGTGTACATGAACTGGCGCAGGAAGGACCAGACTCCCAGCATCACCCGCTTGGCATGGCCTGGGTAACGCTTCTTGATGGTCACCACCGCCATCCGGTAGGAGCAGCCTTCCGGCGGCAGGTAGAAGTCCACAATTTCGGGGAACTGCTTCTGCAGCAGCGGCACGAACACCTCGTTCAGCGCCACCCCGAGCACCGCCGGCTCATCGGGCGGACGGCCAGTGTAAGTGCTGTGGTAGATGGCATCGCGACGCATGGTCATGTGAGTGATGGTGAAAACAGGGAACTCGTCCACCTCGTTGTAGTAGCCGGTGTGATCCCCATAAGGCCCTTCGGGAGCCATCTCCCCCGGCTCCAGATAGCCTTCCAGCACGATTTCGGCGCTGGCGGGCACCTCCAGCTCACAGCTCAGCGCCTTCACCACCTCGGTGCGGCTGCCCCGTAGCAGGCCGGCGAAGGCATATTCGGAGAGGGAGTCAGGCACAGGCGTCACAGCGCCGAGTATGGTCGCAGGATCGGCACCAAGCGCCACCACCACGGGGAAGCGCTCGCCCGGATGGGCTTCCTGCCACTCGCGAAAATCGATGGCACCGCCGCGGTGATCCAGCCAGCGCATGATCAGCTTGTTCTTGCCGATCTTCTGCTGACGGTAGATACCGAGGTTCTGGCGCTTCTTGTAGGGACCGCGGGTGATGGTAAGGCCCCAGGTGACCAGAGGCGCCACATCGCCGGGCCAGCAGTGCTGGATCGGGATCTGGTCCAGATCGACCGCCTCCCCTTCCAGCACCACCTGCTGACAAGGGGCGGAGGAGAGGCGCTTGGTCGGCATGTTGAGCACCTGCTTGAAGATGGGCAGCTTCTCCATCAGCTCCTTGAGGCCGCGCGGCGGCTCGGGCTCCTTCAGGTAGGAGAGCCAGACCCCAACCTGGCGCAGGGCGCCGACGTTGGGCTGACCCATGCCCATGGCGACCCGATCCGGGGTGCCGAACAGGTTGGTCAGCACCGGCATGCGGTAACCTTTGGGATTTTCGAACAGCAGGGCCGGGCCACCCGCACGCAGGGTGCGATCGCTGATCTCCGTCATTTCCAGATAGGGATCTATCTCGCGGGTGATGCGCTTGAGTTGTCCGTTTTGTTCCAGCTGCGCGATGAAATCACGCAAATCCTTGTATTTCATGCAGGTACCCTGTGTTCAGGCGATGCCGCATTATAACCCTGGCGGGGCGACGGGTGTACCCGTATCGGGCAGCATCACAGGACTTGCATGGCGCTTTTCCTGCCGGGTGAGCCGATCGGCGAGCTGAGCCAGCAGCCTGGGTTCATCCATCTGCAACAGCAGACTTGCCACCTGACCGCTGTACTGACGATTGCCGAGCTCGGCCAGCAGGAACTGCTGCGCCGTGTCGGGCAGGGGCGAGAGCTGGCTGAGTTGTTGCAGAGCGGGCAGTTTCAGGCGGCCGTTGCGGCTGGCGGCGATCAGCAGGTCGCTCGCCGCCTGCCCCTGGTGAAAACGGGCCACGCTCCGAAGGGCGGCAACGCTGTCGTGATCCACAGGCTGGTGCCACAACTTCTGATAGAGGCCGCTGTCGCCGGTGCGCTCGAGCAGCTGTCGCAGCAGCTGGTTGTCGGGCAGGAAGATGCTCATGGCGGCCAGCTTGTGCGCCTCGCGCTGCAAGACAAAGAGCGGCTGCCGCTCGAGTACCGCCAGCAACGCCTGCTGCTGCTGGGCCAGGTCCGGGTTGCGGCTGTTGTAGATCTGTTTGAATTCGAAGCTGTTCTGCTCCAGCAGCTGGCGGTAGTTGTCCTGCCATGCCTGTTGCTGCCAGCGGCTCAGCACCAGCCGCGCCGCGGCGGCAAAATCATAGGCGGGCTGCTGGATCAGAAAACCGTCCACCTCCTTCTCCACCAGCCAGCGGGGCGCCTTGACCGACTGGGCGCGCACCCAGGCCAGCAGTTCGGGGGAACTCGCTCTGGGGCTGGCATCCAGGGTGGCCAGCAGCCGGCACAGCAGGTATTCCCGCTGGCCCACGGCCAGCGAGTCCAGCAGCGAATCCATGGCGGCAAACTGCCCCTGCTGCAGACGACTGCCCAGATAGTCGAGATGGCCCTGCAGCCCTTCATCGGCGACCAGCTCGGATTTGGCCACCGAGGGGGCAGCATGCACCGGCATGCCCATCAGCCAACCGAGCCATATCAGGAGTACCAGCTTCATGACGTCCCTGTCCTTGTGACATCGAGGTTTCATACTACTCAAGCGACCGGAAAATAGATAAACAAAAACCGCGACCTGAGCCGCGGTTTCGTCATTCTCCGACCGGATTACTTCTGTTGACGCCGCATGGAGTCAAAGAATTCGTCGTTGGTCTTGGTGGCAGCCAACTTGTCGATCAGGAACTCTATGCTGTCGATCTCCCCCATGGGGTGAATGATCTTGCGCAGGATCCACATCTTCTGCAGCTCGTCACCGGTAGTCAGCAACTCTTCCTTCCGGGTGCCGGAACGGGTGATGTCGATAGCCGGGTAGACGCGCTTCTCGGCAATCTTGCGCGAGAGGTGCAGTTCCATGTTGCCGGTACCCTTGAACTCTTCGTAGATAACCTCGTCCATCTTGGAACCGGTATCAACCAGCGCGGTCGCTATGATGGTCAGGCTGCCGCCTTCCTCAACATTACGCGCGGCGCCGAAGAAACGCTTGGGTCTGTGCAGGGCGTTGGCGTCCACACCACCGGTCAGTACCTTGCCGGATGAGGGGATGACTGTGTTGTAGGCACGGGCCAGACGAGTGATGGAGTCCAGCAGGATCACCACGTCCTTCTTGTGCTCGACCAGGCGCTTGGCCTTCTCGATCACCATCTCGGCGACCTGGACGTGACGGGATGCCGGCTCGTCGAAGGTGGAAGCGATGACTTCACCCTTCACCATGCGCTGCATCTCGGTCACTTCTTCCGGACGCTCGTCGATCAGCAGGACGATCAGTTCACAGTCCGGGTGGTTGTAAGCGATGCTCTGGGCGATGTTCTGCAGCAGCATTGTCTTACCGGCCTTGGGCGGTGCCACGATCAGGCCGCGCTGGCCTTTACCTATGGGGGAAGCCAGGTCCAGCACACGGGCCGTGATATCTTCGGTCGAACCATTGCCCCGTTCCATGCGCAGACGCTCGTTGGCATGCAGGGGGGTCAGGTTTTCGAACAGGATCTTGTTGCGGGCGTTTTCCGGACGGTCGTAGTTGACCTCGTTGACCTTGAGCAGCGCGAAATAACGTTCGCCCTCTTTCGGTGGCCGGATCTTGCCGGAGATGGTATCGCCGGTACGCAAGTTGAAGCGGCGGATCTGGCTCGGGGAGACATAGATATCGTCCGGGCCTGCCAGATAGGAGCCGTCTGCACTGCGCAGGAAGCCAAAACCATCGGTCAGGATTTCCAGCACACCGTCGCCAAAGATATCCTCACCACCCTTGGCATGCGCCTTGAGGATCGCGAAAATAATATCTTTCTTGTGCGCCCGAGCCAGATTTTCTAACCCCATGGATTCGCCAAGCTTGACCAGCTCGGACACAGGAGTGTTCTTTAATTCAGTCAGATTCATAGTGGTGAAAGTCTGTAAGCAAGGATTGAAATGAGGAGACAGTCTGCTGGATTGATGCTGATCGGATTTGATTTGCCGGGCTGTTGTTAAGCAAAGAGTCAGGCAAAAAGGTTAGCAAACGAACGATAAACTAGCACCAATCGGGATGAGCGTCTAGGTGATAAAACACAAGGAGCGCATTATTGCAATGCGCTCCTTTTTGATTATTACAGGTTACCGTCCAGAAACTCTTTCAGCTGAGTCTTGGACAGGGCACCGACCTTGGTCGCTGCCACTTCGCCATTCTTGAACAGCAAGAGGGTCGGAATACCGCGAATGCCATACTTGGGCGGAGTGTCGGCGTTATGGTCGATGTTCAATTTCGCCACTGTCACACGACCGGCATACTCTTGGGCGACTTCGTTCAGGATCGGGGCAATCATCTTGCACGGACCACACCATTCGGCCCAGAAGTCGACCAGAACGGCGCCATCGGCTTTGATTACATCTGCCTCGAAGCTGGCATCGCTCAGCTGAACAATCTTGTCACTCATCTCCAACTCCAGTCAGTAATTAAGGCTTTATTGACGTATCAACAAAGGCAATAGTTGCCCTATTTGAAATGATCCTGTTTATTATTGCAAGCCTAACCTGATAACCTACCGCCATGAGCAAAACACACTTAACGACCGAAAAATTCGCCCAAATGGGCCTCGAACCCGAAGTTCTGGCTGGTCTGGAATCAAAGGGATTTCACTATTGCACGCCCATCCAGGCACTGTCTCTGCCACTGCTGGTAGAAGGTCATGACCTCGCCGGTCAGGCCCAGACAGGAACCGGCAAGACCATTGCCTTCCTGGCCGCGACATTCAACTATTTGCTGACCCACCCGCTGACCAATCCCCGTCTGGTTAACCAACCCAGAGCCATCATAATGGCGCCCACCCGGGAACTGGCAGTACAGATCTACAACGATGCCGACAGCATAGCCGCCTCTACCGGCCTCAAGCTTGGCCTCGCCTACGGCGGCGAAGGTTACGACAAGCAGCTGGCCGTGCTGGAGCAGGGCGTCGACATCCTGATCGGTACCACGGGCCGCATCATCGACTACTTCAAGTCCAAGGTCATCGATCTGAGCAACATTCAGGTCGTGGTGCTGGATGAAGCGGATCGCATGTTCGATCTGGGCTTCATCAAGGACATCCGTTTCCTGTTCCGCCGCATGCCGGCGCCGACCGAGCGGCTGAGCATGCTGTTCTCCGCCACTCTCTCCCTGCGGGTGCAGGAGCTGGCCTACGAGCACATGAACCACCCGGAACACGTGCAGGTGGAGCCTGAGCAGATGACGGGCGTGCGCATCAAGGAGGAGCTGTTCTACCCCTCCAACGAAGACAAGATGCTGCTGTTGCTCTCCCTGATGGAAGAAGAGTGGCCGGAAAAGGCCATCGTCTTCGCCAACACCAAGCATGTCTGTGAAGACGTGCATGCATGGCTGGAGAATGACGGCCACCGCGTCGGTCTGCTGACCGGTGACGTGCCGCAGAAGAAGCGGATGAAGATCCTGGAAGACTTCACCAAGGGGACGCTGGACATCCTGGTCGCCACCGACGTGGCCGCCCGTGGTCTGCACATCCCGGACGTGACCCACGTCTTCAACTACGACCTGCCCGACGACGCCGAGGACTATGTACACCGTATCGGTCGTACCGGTCGTGCCGGCAAGAGCGGTCACTCTATCAGCCTGGCCTGTGAAGACTATGCCTTCAACCTGCCGGCCATCGAGGAGTACATCCACCACCCGATCCCGGTCAGCAAGTATGACCGCGAGGCGCTGCTGGATGACGTGACCGCACCGAAACGGGTCGTTCGCAACCGTCAGCCGGTGAACCGCAACATGCGGGATCGCCAGGGCGGTGGCAACAGCAACAACCGTCGCCGTCCGCCGCGCAAGAGCTGAAGGACAGGCACAGTTGTACAACTCGCCGCTCTATGCCGCCATCGACCTCGGCTCCAACAGCTTTCATATGCTGGTGGTGCGCGAGGTCGCCGGTGCGCTGCGCACCGTCACCAAGGTCAAGCGCAAGGTTCGCCTCGCCGCCGGACTCGATCCGGAATTTCGTCTCAGCCGTGCCGCCATGGAGCGGGGCTGGGACTGTCTGCGCCTGTTCTCCGAGCAGTTGCAGGACATTCCGGCCGACAACATCCGGGTGGTGGGCACCGCCACGCTGCGCCTTGCCACCAACGTCGACGAGTTCCTCAGCGAAGCGGAACGGGTGCTCAACCACAGCATAGAGATCATCTCTGGCGAGGAAGAGGCCAAGACCATCTATGAAGGGGTCTCCTGGACCTCTGCCGGGGAAGGCAACCGGCTGGTAATCGACATAGGCGGCGCCAGCACAGAGCTGGTGATCGGCGAGCACAGCGAAGCAAAACTGCTCAACAGCCTGCACATGGGCTGCGTCACCTGGCTCAACAACCACTTCGGTGATGGCGAGCTGAGTGAAGCCCGCTTCGGGCAGGCCATCGCGGCCGCCAAAGCGGTACTGGAGAAGGTGGCGGAAGATTACCGCACCCTGGGCTGGCGCACCTGCGTCGGCGCTTCCGGCACGGTGCAGGCGCTGCAGGAGATCATGCTGGCGCAAGGGAAGAGCGAGCGGGTCACACTGCCGAAACTGCAGGAGCTGATGGGTCAGGCCATCGCCTGTGGCAGGCTGGACCGGCTGCAGCTGGAAGGGTTGGCGGCCGAGCGGCTGACAGTGTTCCCCTCCGGCCTCGCCATTCTGATCGCCATCTTCGAGACTCTCGGCATCGAGAGCATGACCCTGGCGGGCGGCGCCTTGCGGGAAGGGCTGATCTACGGTCTGCTCGGCAACAATCACGACTGTGATGCCCGGGATCGCACCGCCGACAGCCTGATCAGCCGTTATCAGCTGGACAAGGAGCATGCCGAGCGGGTGCGCGACACCGCCATCGAGGCCTTCACCCAGCTGCAGCCGAGCTGGCGCCTCTCGAAACGTTACGGTCGCCCCATCCTGCGTTATGCGGCTCTGCTGCACGAGATTGGCCTCTGCATCGAGTACAAGAAGGCGCCGCAACACGCCGCCTACATCATCGACAACATCGACATGCCGGGCTTCACCCCTGCGCAAAAGAAGCTGTTGTCGGCCCTGCTGTTCAACCAGCGGGACGAATTAAAGCTGGAAACCCTGGAGAAACAGGGCGCAGTCACCGGTCGTCAGGCGATCCGGCTGGCCCGTATTCTGCGCATCTCGCTGATCCTCTGCATGCGTCGCACCCAAGGCACAGTCCCCAGCTTCACCCTGCAGGCCGATGAAGAGGCGCTGACCCTGACCCTGCCCAAGGGCTGGCTGGATGAGCACTACCTGCGCGCCAGCGAATTGCGACTCGAAGTGGAACGCCAGCAGAAGCTGGGCTGGCCCACCCGCTTGCTGGAAGCCTGATTGGGCCCGCGCCCAATCAGCTCCCCCTTTTCACCCCGCGTCACCTGTTCCGACAATCCCTTTCGCAGCCACACATGGCTTCATTCAAGACTTGTCTTTGATTTCATTGGCTTTTCAGCCCGATCACGCCCCTCCTGATCGTCTTGCATTCCACCCAGTTTCTCCATCTCGGCTAGAGTAGGATCGTCTCTCAAACAGGAATGGACGCCATGAAACCTTTGACTCTGATAGGCCTGACCGCCCTGCTGACTGCCTGTGGTGGTGGCGGCGGTGACAACAACAGCCAGCAGAATGCCCAGCTGTCGCTGGCCTTCTCCGATGCCCCCGTGGATGCGGTCAGCAAGGTCTGCATCGCCGTCTCCAGCATCAGTATTCACCCAGTGACAGGCACCGAGCTGGGCTGGACAACCGCCAGCTTCCTGACCTCGGCCCAGGACGACGGTTGCACGCCGACGGGGGAGACAATTCCCCTCGACAGCGCGGGACATCCCCTGTTCACCTACATAGATCTGCTGCAATACCAGGGCTCCGCCAGCCGTCCCCTGCTGGCCAGCCAGAGCGTAGTACCTGGTGACTACAGCCAGATGCGGTTGCGGGTACTGGATGGACGGGAGGTCAGCAACCAGTTTCTGGGTGGCACCCCCTACTCCTACGTCAAACAGGATGATGGGGTGATCAAACCGCTGGAGGTGCCCAGCAGCGAGCTCAAACTGGACGCCTTCACCATAGCCGCCAATGGCCTCAGCGCCTTCACCACTGAGTTCGATCTGCGCCACGCCATGGTGCTGCCGGGCCACGAGCAGTACTACAAGCTCAAGCCCAGAGGGGTGCGGCTGGTGAACAATACCCAGGTCGCGACCGTCAAGGGCACTGTGGCGAGCGGTGCCTGCGGCGGTCAGCTGACCGACAAGGCCTTCGTCTATCTCTATCAGCCGAGAAACGATGACAACTACCCCGACATGGCCGACAGCGACAACGGCTTCTACGCCAGCGCCCCCGTGCTGCCCTTGACCGCGGGTGGTTTTGGCTACGAGCTGGGCTTTGTTGACCTCGGCAATTACGATCTGGCCCTGGTCTGCAATGGCAACGAGGATGATCCCGAGCTGGCAGGCGATCCGCTGCAACTGGAGCAGGTGCTGAAGGGTCAGGCGGTAGTGGCCCCCGCCACCAGCATCAACTTC
Source organism: Aeromonas sp. MR19 (assembly GCF_963899305.1). Taxonomy (NCBI): domain Bacteria; kingdom Pseudomonadati; phylum Pseudomonadota; class Gammaproteobacteria; order Aeromonadales; family Aeromonadaceae; genus Aeromonas; species Aeromonas sp. MR19. Next base: position 15,751 of record NZ_CAWQWZ010000010.1, on the reverse strand, counting down.
CAGTAGCGAGAGGCAAGGCGCGCAATGGCAGATTACCAGCCCATCAGCTGTGACCTCTACGACTGGCTGGAGATCGCCGCCAGCTGGCAGTTATCCGTCACGCTCACCACCAGGGCGGGACGGCAATGGGTGGACAAGATCCGCACCATAACAGCCAGCGAGGGCGTCGAGTATCTGCTGCTGGAGAGTGGCGAGCGGCTCAGCCTGGCCGAGCTGGCTAGCCTGAGACTGGTCTGGCAGGGGGAAGAGAAGCTGATCAGCTTCACCTCCGCCACCTGAACGCCAAACCTAAAAAAGGAGGGCCAACACCTTGTTAGCCCTCCTTTTTTCATCCCGCGACTCAGGCCGGCAGTCAACTCGCCGCCAGCGCCGCCATCACGTAGACATCGAAGCGGTTGCTCTTGGTCTCGATGGCCATGCTGGGTTTGTGCTCATTGAGCCAGCCCGCGTAGTCGGGCCGCTTCACCACCACCCGCTTGTCCGCCATCTTGAGGGCCGCCGGCAACAGGGCATCCGCATCGAGATCCGGCCCCACCAGCGACTGGAACACCCGCATCTCCTTCTTCACCAGCGCCGACTTCTGCTTGTGGGGGAACATGGGGTCGAGATAGACCACCTCGGGCCGCTCGGTCAACGCCAGCAGGTTGTCCAGCGCCGGCCCTTGCAGCAGCCGCATCCGCTCGCTGACCCAGGGGCCTATCTCGGGATCCTGCGCCGCCCGCATCAGCCCATCCTGCAGCAGGGCTGCCACCACGGGGCTGCGCTCTATCAGCGTCACCCTGCAGCCGAGGGAGGCCAGCACGAAGGCGTCGCGCCCCAGCCCGGCGGTGGCATCCACCACGGTCGGGGTCGCCCCGGCCTTGAGCCCGACAGCCTTGGCGATGGACTGGCCCCGTCCGCCGCCAAACTTGCGGCGATGGGCCACAGCCCCTTCCACGAAGTCCACGTAGACGGCCCCCAGCTTGGGCTCATCCAGCTTGCGCAGCTCCAGCCGCTCGGGCGTAAACACCAGGGCGAACTGGGGGTAGTCGGTCTGGTCAAGCTGGCTGGCCAGCGCTTGCGCCAGCGCGGCCTTGGCGGGGTCTTCGAGGAGGATTTGCATGGTCTTTGGAGGCGTTCTAAGTTCAGTGAAGAGAGTGTACCACAGCCCCTTTCCATCGCTGTAGGGAGGAAACCCCATGCACCTGCTCATCGCCTTGCTACTCGCCGCCCAGAGCGGCACAGACCTGAAGGTATGCGGGGTGGACTGGCCCCCCTTTTCCTATGCGGAGCAGGGGCGCCTGACCGAGGGGATTTCCATCGAGATCCATCAGGAGGTCGCCCGGCGTCTGGGGATGAAGCTCAGCCTGATCGAACTGCCATGGGGGCGCTGCGAGCAGTATGTCAGCACCCGGCTCGCCGACGGCATTCTCGACAATGCCCCGCTGCCCGGTTGTCATCACCCCGATCTCGCGACCGCTTTTTATCCCCTGGCCGCCTATGTGCGCACCGACAGCCCCCTGCACAACTTCTCATGGGAGATGGCCAGGGGGATGAAGGTCGGCATGGTGAGGGGCTATGACTACACGGACAAGATCAAACACTATGACGGCTGGGTACCGATCAAGGCGCACTCGGACAAGCAGCTGCTGTTGCTGCTCGAAAAGAGCCGGGTCGACATGATCATCCTGGATTACTTCTCGGCCCCCATCTTGTCGAAGGAGCAGGACGTGCCGATCCGCGCGCTCTCCCCCTTCATCGACTCGACCCCGCTCTACCTCTGCTTTGGCGAGCAAAGGGCCGCGCTGCTGCCCGCATACAGCAAGGCTCTGCAGCAGATGCTGGAGGAGGGTGTGCTGGATCGCATCTACCTGCGTTATCTCGGTGAAGACTATCGGACACTGAAAGGCAGGCAGGACAAGCTGAAACCGGCGGAGTGATCGCCCGCTAGCTGATCTGCAGGAACATGCTCTTGTCGTTGAGCTGCAGGTATTCGATCAGGTCGTCATAGGCCAGCGGGCGGCTGAGCAGGAAGCCCTGGGTGAAGGCACACCCCTTCTGGCAGAGGAAGTTGAGCTGCTCACGCGTCTCCACCCCCTCGATCACCACCTGCATGCCGAGGTTGTGCACTATGTTGATGATGCCGTCGAGCAGCAGCCTGTCCTGTTCGTTGAACGGGATGTGGCGCACGAAGGCGCGGTCAATCTTGACCAGATCCACCGGGAAGTTGCGCAGGTAATTGAGCGCCGAATAGCCGGTGCCGAAGTCGTCGATGGCCAGCTTGCAGCCCGCCTCGCGCAGGGCATCGATCCGCACCCTGTGCTGATCACTGGTCTCCATCAGCAGGGATTCGGTGATCTCGATGACGATGTCACAGGGGTCGAGCCCGAAGTGGTGGATCACCTTGAGCCACTCGCTCGCCTCCGGATCTATGGTCTGGAACTCCAGGGTGGAACGGTTGATGGACATCTGCAGATCCGGGAAGCCGGATTGCTGCAACCGAGCCAGATCGCGGCAGGACTGCCAGAGCACCAGCGCCCCCAGCCCCTGGATGAGCCCCGCCTCCTCCGCCAGCGGAATGAAGTCCGCCGGTGAGACCTGACCCCAATGCGGGTGATACCAGCGCACCAGCGCCTCCAGCTTGGCCACCCGGCCACTGCGGTTGTCCCAGATCGGCTGATAGGCCATGGTCAGCTGCTCCAGCTTGATGGCCTCCGCCAGATCCTGCTGCATCTGATGACGCTGGCGTACCTCTTCGCGCATGGAGGCGCAGTAGGTACCGAGCAGGCGCCCCTGCCGCTTGGCGGCAAACAGCGCCTGTTCGGCGTTGCGCAGCAGCTCGTCGCTCTCGACGCCATCCCCTGGGCAGAGGGTGATGCCTATGGTGGCCGTCACATAGAGGTGCTGATTGGCCAGCATGAAGGGACGGGCGAAGCCGCCTATCACCTGCTTGGCGAACACCTCGGCCTGGCGGCGGTTGACTATGCCGGGCACCAGGAAGGCGAACTCGTCGCCGCCGATGCGGGCCACCAGATCCTCGGTACGCACCCGGCTCACCAGCCGATCCGACACCTCCCGCAGCAAGGCGTCACCGGCGTGGTGATCCATGCTGTTGTTGACCGCCTTGAAGTTGTTGAGGTCGAGCACCATGAGCGCGAAGCGCTCGCCCCGCTCGCAGAAGCGGCTGAGGCAGCGACCGAACAGCCAGCGGTTGGGCAGGCCTGTGAGGTTGTCGTAGTTGGCCTGGGCGGCGATCTTCTGCTCCGCCAGCTTGGTCTGGGAGAGATCGCTGAAGATGGCGATGTACTGGCTGATCCTGCCCCCTTCCCGCAGGGTGCTGATCATCAGCTGCTGGGGGTAGAGCTTGCCGTTCTTGCGCTTGTTCCACACCTCGCCACGCCACACCCCCACCCGCTCCAGCGCGTGATACATGTCGGCGTAGAAGGCCTGATCGTGCAGCCCGGACTTGAGCAGGCTGGGGCGCTGACCGCACACCTCGGTCTCGCTGTAGCCCGTGATCTGCTCGAACGCCGGGTTGACCGAGATGATGCGGCTGTCGGCATCGCACACCAGAATGGCTTCGGAGAGGTTGTCATAGACCCGGTGGGAGAGCTTGAGCTGCTCGGCATGGCGCTTGAGGGGATCGATGTTCTCCAGCACCACCATCAGGTAGTCGGGCTGCAGCTGATCATCCCGCACCAGGGTGACTGTGACCCGGCCCCACAACACCTGACCATCCCGATGCAGGTAGCGCTTCTCCTGGGTGAAGGCGGTACGCTCGCCGCGCTTGAGCTCAGCGTAACAGGAAACGCTGCGCAGCCAGTCTTCCGGATGGTTGATCTCGGCGGCGGTACGGTGCAGCAGCTCCTTCTGGCTGTAACCCAGCATCTTCTCGATGGCCGGGTTGGTCCAGAGGATCCTGCCATCCAGATCCAGCTTGCCGATCCCCACGGGGGCGTGAGACATCATGGTGTGCAGGAAGTGGTGATACTCGGGCTGGCTCTGCACCGGCAACTGCTGGCACATCAGCGCCAGCTCGCGGCCCGCCAGCGGTGCCAGCAGCCGCAGCAAACCCATCACCTTGTCCATGTTGGCGAGCGGCTGCTTGAACAGCACGCTGCAGATGCCTATGGTCTCGCCCTGGGCATTCTTGAGGGCCACACCGGCATAGGCCTGAATATGCCAGGCCTGTAGCACGGCGGCATGGGGAAACAGCTGCTGGACGCGATCGCTGAACCAGGCCTCCCCCTCTTGCAGGGTGACTTCCCCCGGGGTGGCGCTGACCGGAAAGCTGAAGTTAGTGGTGTCGAGAGATGCGGGATGGGCGGCATGCACCTTGAAAAACAGCCCCGCTTGATCCCTACCTGAAATCAGGACGAAGTCGGCCCTGACCGCTGCTGCGATTTCACTCACAAAGGTATCGAAATATCCCTGACCACTCGAATGAGACAGACTTGAGATGATTTGATAGACAGACTCGAGTGCTCGCCTCATGGCAAGGTTCTTTCTCTCCTTGGAAGGTAGAACCCGACTCTACTGAAGAGGCGGGGACAGTGCAAACATGCACTCCGCAAGATATTAAAAAGCCTTGAGAAAAGGGACCAAAAGGTCCCTTTTTATCTCAAAAATCACGCAAGGATCCCACTATGTCGCAAAAGTGTACCTGCTTGAAGCTCACGGCGGCAAAGGGCGCCGGGCCTCAGGCGGCAATCCCGCTGTGGCGTAGCAGAGCATCGACTCTGGGTTCGCGGCCACGGAAGGCACGGAACAGCTCCATCGGCTCCTTGGAGCCACCCTTCTCCAGAATATTCTTCAGGAAGGATTGGCCGGTGGCCGGGTTGAAGATCCCCTCCTCTTCGAAGCGGGAGAAGGCATCGGCGGAGAGCACCTCGGCCCACTTGTAGCTGTAGTAGCCCGCCGCATAGCCGCCCGCGAAGATGTGGGAGAAACTGTGCTGGAAGCGGTTGAACGCCGGCGGCGTCATCACGGCCACCTGGCTGCGCACCTCGGTCAGCAGGGCCGGGATCTGATCCGGGTTGGCCGGGTCAAACTCCTGGTGCAGACGGAAGTCGAACAGGGCGAACTCCAGCTGACGCAGCATCTGCATGGCGGCCTGGAAGTTGCGGGCGGTCAGCATCTTCTCCAGCAGATCCGCGGGCAGCGGCTCGCCGGTTTCATGATGACCGGAGATGAAGGCCAACGCCTCGGACTCCCAGCACCAGTTCTCCAGGAACTGGCTCGGCAGCTCCACCGCATCCCAGGCCACGCCGTTGATACCGGCGACACCGGCCACGTCGATCCGGGTCAGCATATGGTGAATGCCGTGGCCGAACTCGTGGAACAGGGTCACCACCTCGTTGTGGGTGAACAGGGCCGGTTTGCCATCCACAGGGCAGTTAAAGTTGCAGGTCAGATAGGCCACCGGCTTTTGCAGCGAGCCATCCTGACGGTAGCGACGACCCAGGCAGACATCCATCCAGGCCCCGCCCTGCTTGTGCTCGCGGGCATAGAGGTCGAGGTAGAAGCTGCCGCGCAGCTCGTCCTCGGCATCGAAGATGTCGTAGAAGCGCACATCAGGGTGCCAGGTGTCGATGCCGAGGCGCTCGCGCACCTTGATGCCAAACACCCGTCTCACCACCTCGAACAGGCCCTTCACCACCTTGTTGGCGGGGAAGTAGGGGCGCAGTTGCTCGTCGGAGATGGAGAACTTGTGCTGCTTGAGCTTCTCGGCGTAATAGGGCAGATCCCAGGCCGCCAGTTCGCTCTGGCCATGCTGCTCGGCGGCGAAGGTGCGGATCTCCTCCAGCTCGGCCTTGCCCTGTGGCAGGGATTTGGCCGCGAGATCCGAGAGGAAGCCCACTACCTGCTCCGTCTTGTCCGCCATCTTGGTGGCGAGCGACAGCTCGGCATAGTTGCCAAAACCCAGCAGCAGGGCCAGTTCGCGGCGCAGGGAGAGCAGCTCGGTCATGATGGCGGAGTTGTCCCACTTGCCGGCGTTCGGGCCCTGATCCGAGGCGCGGGTGGTGAAGGCCTCATAGAGTTCGGCGCGCAGCGCGCGGTTGTCGGCATACATCATCACCGGCAGGTAGGAGGGAATATCCAGAGTGAACAGCCAGCCCTGCTGACCCTTCTGCTCCGCCAGCTGGCGGGCGGCGGCCTGCGCACTCTGTGGCAGGCCGGTCAGGTCGGCCTCGTCGGTCACCAGCCTGGTCCAGCCCTGAGTCGCATCCAGCACGTTGTTGCTGAAGCGGGAGGCCAGCTCGGAGAGACGGGCCTGGATCTCGCCGTAGCGCAGCTGCGCCTCGGCGGGCAGACCGATACCGGACAGGCGGAAGTCGCGCAGGGTATTCTGGATCTCCTTGCGCTGGGCACCGCTCAGCAGCGGGAAGTCGTCGCTCTCGGCCAGCTCGCGATAGGCCTGATAGAGGCCCTCATGCTGACCGACATAGGTCTGGAACTCGGACAGCAGCGGCAGGCAGGCATCGTGGGCCGCGCGCAGCGCTTCGCTGTTGAGCACCGAGTTGAGATGGCTGACCGGTGACCAGACTCGCGCCAGGCGGTCATTCACCTCTTCCAGCGGCGCGATCAGGCTGTCCCAGGTATGGGGGTCGCGCTGGGCCAGCACATCGCTGATCTTCTGTTTGCAATCGGCGATGGCCTGCGTCACGGCAGCTTGCACCTGGTCGGGCTGGATCTGGCTGAAAGGGGGCAGCGAGTCCATTGTCAGCAAAGGGTTGTTCATCCTGCGGTACCTCTAAATTCTCTACAGCCCCTGCCGTCCAGAAGCCTGCTTGGACCATCTAAGATGTAGGCAGAAACCTCATTAATCAAGCCTTTGCCACCGAGAGGCGGGCCAGTTGCCCACTTTTCGCGAAAACTTGCTCATTAAATCAGCGACAAGGCGGCCAGAGACGACAATGCCGACCCGGGGGTCGGCATTGTCAGCGAAAGCGCAAGGCGGGCATCAGCGTCTGGCGTCTTCCTGCAGCCACTGCGCCACCCGCTTGGCGAAGTAGGTGAGGATGCCGTCGGCACCGGCCCGCTTGAAGCAGAGCAGGGACTCCATGATGCTCTCCTTCTCCTTCAGCCAGCCGTTCTGGATCGCCGCCATGTGCATGGCGTACTCGCCGCTCACCTGATAGGCAAAGGTCGGCACGCCGAACTGATCCTTCACCTGGCGGATCACGTCCAGATAGGGCATGCCCGGCTTGACCATGACGCTGTCGGCCCCTTCCTGAATATCCAGTGCCACTTCGTGCAGGGCTTCGTTGCTGTTGGCCGGATCCATCTGGTAGGTGGCCTTGTTGCTCTTGCCCAGGTTGCCGGCAGAGCCGACCGCATCGCGGAACGGGCCGTAGTAGCAGGAGGCGTACTTGGCGGAGTAGGCCATGATCTGGGTGTTGATGAAGCCGTTCTCCTCCAGCGCGGCACGGATGGCGCCGATGCGACCGTCCATCATGTCTGACGGCGCCACTATATCGACCCCGGCAGCAGCGTGGGAGAGCGCCTGCTTCACCAGTATTTCCGTGGTGATGTCGTTCAGCACATAGCCTTCGTCATCTATGATGCCGTCCTGACCGTGGGTGGTAAAGGGGTCGAGCGCCACGTCCGTGATGACACCCAGCTCGGGGAAGCGGGCCTTGAGGGCGCGGGTCGCCCGCTGGGCCAGACCGTCAGGGCTGTAAGCCTCTTCCGCCAGCAGGCTCTTGCTCTGCAGCGGAGTCACAGGGAACAGGGCGATGGCGGGCACGCCGAGGGCGACCAGCTCTTCGGCTTCCGCCAGCAACAGATCGATGGAGAGACGATCCACCCCCGGCATGGAGGTGACGGCCTCACGGCGGTTCTCCCCCTCCAGCACGAACACGGGATAGATGAGATCGTTGGCGGTCAGTACGTTCTCGCGCACCAGACGGCGGCTGAAATCATGTTTGCGCACCCGGCGCAGGCGGCGACCCGGAAAGGCGCCAGGAAGTGTTGTAGCCATGAATCACTCCAAAAGAGGAAGTTGGAAGAACGCGGCGGAGGTGGCCCGGGTGTGGGCCAGCAAGGCCTCGGGCGCTTCACCACGGCAAGCCGCCACCACCTGGGCGATGTGCGGCAAAAAAGCGGGTTCGTTACGCTTGGGTCTGGGTTTCAGATCCCGCGGCACCAGATAGGGGGCATCGGTTTCTATCATCAGCCGACCGGCCGGAATGCGGGCCACCTGCTCGCGCAGCAGCTGACCGCGGCGCTCGTCACAGAGCCAGCCGGTCACTCCTATATGCAGCCCCAGCGCCAGACACTCGTCCAGCTCCTCGTCAGAGCCGGTGAAGCAGTGCAGCACGGCTCCCGGCAGCTTGGGCAGCCAGGGACGCAGGATCTCGATGAACCTGGCGTGGGCATCGCGGCAGTGCAGAAACACCGGCATCCCGAGCTCGGCGGCCAACGCCAGCTGGGCGTCGAATACCGCATCCTGCACCGGACGGGGGGAGAAGTCCCGGTTGTAGTCAAGGCCGCACTCGCCGATGGCCACCACCTGCGGCAAGGCCGCCAGCGCACGCAATGCGGGCAGGGTCTGCTCATCGACGCTCTTGGCATCGTGGGGATGCACACCCGCGGTGGAGAAGCAGTAACCCGGCCACAGCGCAGCCAAGTCAGCACTTTCTCGGCTGCCGACCAGATCGGTACCGGTCAGGATCAGCGCCTCGACCCCGGCGGCGCGGGCACGGGCCACCAGTGCTGGCTGTTCACCGGCAAACTGGCTGCTGGTGAGGTTGAGACCAATGTCGATCATGGGATGAGACGTTCCGAACAAAAGGAATACATATCAGGTATTTGAAAACCATCTACTCAATGGGGCATCACCATACGCCTCGAACGAGGGCATGAAAAGAGGAAGGGAGCCTCAGCTCCCCTCTTCCGTTTGTTCCTGTTGCTCCTCTTCCTTCACGTAGAAACGGGCGAAGAACAGACCTATCTCCCACAAGGCCCACATGGGGATGGCGAGCAGGGTCTGGGAGAAGACATCGGGCGGAGTCAGCAACATGCCGACCACGAACACCCCGACGATGACGTAAGGGCGCTTCTCCCTCAGGCTCTTGGGGGTGGTCACCCCGGTCCAGCACAGCAGTATGGTGGCCACCGGGATCTCGAACGCCACCCCGAACGCGAAGAACAGGGTGAGCACGAAGTCCAGATAGCTGGCGATGTCGGTCGCCACCGTCACCCCGGCGGGCGCGGTACTGGTGAAGAAACCGAACACCAGCGGGAACACCACGTAGTAGGCAAACGCCATGCCGCTGTAGAACAACACGGCAGTGGAGACGACCAGCGGCATGATGAGACGCCGCTCATGCTTGTACAGACCGGGGGCGATGAAGGCCCAGGCCTGATACAGCAGATAGGGGATCGCCACGAAGAAGGAGACCACCAGGGTCAGCTTGATCGGCGTCAGGAAGGGGGTCGCCACATCCGTCGCTATCATGCTGGTGCCTGCCGGCAACTGACTGAGCAGCGGCTGGGCCACGAAGTCATAGATGTTGTTGGAAAAATAGATCAGCGCGATGAACACCAGCAGGACGGCCGAGATGGACCGCAGCAAGCGGGTTCTCAGCTCGACCAGATGGGTGATCAGGGGTTGTTCGGCCTGACTCATGGCTTCACCTCCCCTTGCTCGACACGCAGCTCTGCACCCTGGACAGGGATCATGGCGGTTTCCTCGTCATGAGCCGCCGTCACGGCTGGTTGCTCGGATGTATCTTCCTGCACCTCGGCAACGGCCGGGGCGGGGCGGATGGTGTTTTGCTGTTCGTAAGGGCGGGTCACCGATTGTGCGGCCGCTTTCAGCTGCTCGATAGACTCCTGCAACTCGGGGCTCAGGTTGTTCATCTGCAACTGTTCGGCCTTCTTCAGGTCGTTGTGCAGATCCTGCAACTTGAGCTCCTGCTCCAGCTCGGACTTGACCGAGTTGGCAGTGCTGCGGATCAGCCTGATCCAGTGGCTGGCGGTACGGATCGCCACGGGCAGCCGCTCGGGACCGAGCACCACCAGGGCGACGACACCGATGACAACCAGCTCCCAGAAACCGATATCGAACATGGCTTAGGCCTGATCTTTATCTTTCTGCTTGGCGGTCTCGGCACTGTTGGCCGCTTCGTTCAGCTGCTTGGGAGGAAACTCGGCATCTTTCTGCTCGGGTTTGCCATCGGTCGGCTCATCAGACAACGCCTTCTTGAAACCCTTGACGGCCGCACCCAGATCGCCGCCGATCCCGCGCAGCTTCTTGGTACCGAACAGCAGCACGACTATGACTGCGATGATCAACAACTGCCAAATACTGATACCACCCATGATATGTCTCCAAGTCCAACATTGACGCTAAGGTATGCGAGTGTGTTATTAACGATCACGATGCTGATACCAGCCCGTAATTTCTTCAAAACTGACGCCAAACTGCACGAGTGCGTTATTGGCGAGAGCGGGCCTTGAACCAGCCCAACAGCCAGCATAAACCGGTGCCGGCCAGGCTGATTTGTCCCCACTCAATGTATTGTTTTTGGGTCAGCAAGAATACACCCGCCAATAGCAGGCTGGCTCCAACCCCTAAGAGGTAGCGAGCCTGTCCCTGTCGACGGCTGTGACGGCGGAAATCGGCAAACATCTGATCGAAGTGGCGCTGCTGGTGACGGGTCTGGCGCAGGGTCTCATAGACCAGCTCAGGCAATTCAGGCAGTTTCTCCGCCCAGAATGGCGCCTTCTCCTTGATGGCATTCCACACGGCTTTCGGCCCGACCTGCTCGTGCATCCAGTTTTCCAGATAGGGCTTGGCGGTCTGCCACAGGTCCAGCTGGGGATAGAGCTGACGACCCAACCCCTCCACATAGAGCAATGTCTTCTGCAACAGCACCAGCTGCGGCTGCACCGCCATGTTGAAGCGACGGGCGGTGTTGAACAGGTTGAGCAGCACGTGGCCGAACGAAATTTCGGACAGCGGCTTCTCGAAGATGGGCTCCAGCACGGTGCGGATGGCGAATTCGAACTCGTCCACCTTGGTGTCTGGCGGTACCCAACCGGACTCCACGTGCAGCTCGGCCACCCGGCGATAGTCGCGGTTGAAGAAGGCGAGGAAGTTCTCGGCCAGGTAACGCTTGTCTTCCCGGTTGAGGGTGCCGACTATGCCGCAGTCGATGCCGATCCAGAGCGGATTGTCGGGATGTTCATAGGAGACGAAGATGTTGCCGGGGTGCATGTCGGCGTGGAAGAAGCTGTCGCGGAACACCTGGGTGAAGAAGACCTCCACCCCGCGCTCGGCCAGCAACTTCATGTTGGTGCCGTTGGCTTCCAGCGCCGGAATGTCGGAAACCGGTATGCCGTAGATGCGCTCCATCACCAGCACATGCTCACGGCAGTGTTCGGTGAACACCTCGGGCACGTAGAGGGCATCTGAGCCGGTGAAGTTGCGGCGCAACTGGATGGCGTTGGCGGCTTCGCGCATCAGGTTCAGCTCGTCGAGTATGGTCTTGCGATACTCTTCCACCACCTCGATGGGGCGCAGGCGCGCACTCTGGGGCACGAAACGGGCCACCAGGCGGGCCAGGGTCTGCATCAGGCGCAGATCGGCCTCTATGACCGGCTCTATGTCGGGGCGGATCACCTTGATGACGATCTCGCGGCCATTTTCCTTCAATCGACCCGTGTGCACCTGGGCGATGGAGGCCGACGCCAGCGGCGTCTCGTCAAAGTCATCGAACAGGGTCTCGACGGAACAACCCAGACTCTCCTCGATCTTGAGGCGCGCCGCCTGACCGCAGAAAGGCGGCACCCTGTCCTGCAACAGGGCCAGCTCTTCGGCGATATCCGGCGGCAGCAGATCGCGTCGGGTCGACAGCATCTGGCCGAACTTGATGAAGATGGGACCGAGCGCCTCGAAGGCGAGGCGAATGCGGGCGCCGCGACTCAGCCCCTGCTGCTTGTTCTTGAGCCAGAACAGGCTGCGGCGGGCCAGACGACCCGGCCAGGGCTGATAGCGGGCAGGCACGAGTTCATCTATGCCCTGCTCCAGCAGGATGCTGATGATGCGATAGAGGCGCTTGAACTCCTTCGGGGTCATCAGGCTACCTGCTGTTCGAAGCGGGCCAGCCGCAGCTCGACCGCTTTCATCCGTTGCGCCAGCAGCTCGACATCGTCGTTGAAGCTCGCCACTTCCAGCGGACCGGGCGCGAGGCGGATCTCTTCGGTCAGGTATTCCGCCAGCTGGCTGCGGGAGCGGCACAGCTCGCGCCCCAGCACGCGGCGCGCCTGACGGGCACCACTGAACAGGGTGTGGGCCAGCACGTCGCCGGTATAGTGCGACAGCTCCTCTTCCCAGTCGATGTCCAGCTCGCCCAGCAAGACGCTGAACGCCTGCACCAGCTGGGGATCGCCGCTCAGATCCAGCTTCTCCTCACGGATATAGCGAGTCAGGGCGGAAGGGTCTTTCAGCAGGCCCAGCGCCGTCAGCGACAGGCTGAGCACGGCATCGGCCTCGCCTTCGTGGCGGGCCAGCACATCCAGCCGGCGATCAGAGAAGACAAACCAGAGCGGCTTGAGCTCACGCAGCTCCAGCTTGAGCACCTTGCCCGTCAGCTTGCGCAACCGTTCCTGACTCTGCTTGTCGAGCGTCAGCAACTGGTTGAGGCTGGTTTCGATCACGGCGGTGACCATGGCATCCATCGGCATAGGCGACCTTAAAACTTGTAACCACGGTGCAGGGCAACCACACCCTGGGTCAGGTTGTAGAACTCGACCTGCTCAAAACCGACATTCTCCATCATTCCCTTCAGGGTCTGCTGATCCGGGTGCATGCGGATGGATTCCGCCAGATATTTGTAGCTTTCACCGTCGTTCGCGACGATTTCACCCATTTTCGGCAGCAGTTTGAAGGAGTAGAGATCGTACAGCTTGGCGATCACCTCGCTGGCGGGCTTGGAGAACTCCAGCACCAGCAGACGGCCGCCCGGCTTCAGAACCCGGAACATGGAGGCCAGCGCCTTGTCCTTGTCGGTGACGTTGCGCAGGCCGAAGCCGATGGTAATGACATCGAAGTGGTTGTCCGGGAAGGGCAACGCCTCGGCGTTGGCCTGTACGTAGGAGACGTTGTTCGCCACTCCCAGGTTGCGCAACTTGTCGCGGCCCACCTTGAGCATGGAGTCATTGATATCCGCCAGTACCACCTGACCGGTCTCGCCGACGATACGGGAGAACTTGGCGGTCAGATCACCGGTGCCACCGGCCAGATCCAGCACCTTCTGGCCCTTGCGCACACCGGAGCAGTCGATGGTGAAGCGCTTCCACAGGCGGTGGATGCCGAACGACATCAGATCGTTCATCAGATCATACTTGGCTGCCACCGAATGAAAGACGCCGGCGACCAGGGTTTCCTTCTCGGTCGCGGCCACGGTTTTAAAGCCAAAATGCGTTGTCGTAGTCTGTTCTGACATCCCTTAAACACCCATAGAGCAAAGAATGGTCGCCAGTTTACCAGAGCCAATGGCGTGCGGACACCTTAAACCCGACTGGCAACCAACTGCATGCCCAGCAACACCATGGCCAGACAGAGGAAAAGGTTGAGGCCTATATTGAGCACCGCCTTCAGGTAGGCGCCCTGCTGGGCCAGCACCACAGTATCCAGCGCGAAGGAGGAGAAGGTGGTGAGAGCCCCAAGGATCCCCACCATCAGCAGCGGCTTCATCGGGTGTTCCACCACATGACCCTGACTGATGAGCGCAAAGGCGATACCCATGATGAAAGAGCCCACCACATTGACCACCAGGGTGCCATAGGGAAAGTGGCGTCCCAGCAAGAGTGCCATCAGCTCAGCGATACCAAAACGCAGGCAGGCGCCGATGGCACCACCGGCCGCAACATATAACCAGGTTTGCATAGGGCAGACTCCACAGTATCAGGCAGACATTATGCAAAATGTCGGCAAGCGGGGACAGCGGGGCAATTAATCGAGATCGACCGCCTCACCGGCGAAAGTCGACCGGTTCGACCCGATCCAGATGGAGCGAGGTCTGGGCCGGCCGGGTCTCGGCAATCACCCGGCCATGGCGGATGGAGTAACGCACCGGCACCTGACGGCGCACCGCATCAAACCCGTTCTCGGCAGGCAGGATCAGCAGATTGGCCGGCTTGCTGACCTCGATGCCGTAGCGATCCTGCACGTTCAGAGTACGGGCGCTGTGGCTGCTGATGAGCTTCAAGCCGTCGTTGATCTGCTCATACCCCATGATCTGGCACACATGCAGCCCCATGTGCAGCACCTGCAGCATGTTGGCCGTGCCCATGGGATACCAGGGATCGAACACGTCGTCGTGGCCGAAGCAGACGTTGATGTTCGCCTCCAGCATCTCCTTCACCCGGGTGATGCCGCGGCGCTTGGGATAGGTATCGAAGCGCCCCTGTAGGTGGATGTTCACCAGCGGATTGGCGACGAAGTTGATGTCCGCCATCTTGAGCAGCCGGAACAGGCGGGAAGCATAGGCCCCGTTGTAGGAGTGCATGGCGGTGGTATGGCTGGCGGTCACCCGCTGGCCCATGCCGCGCTCATAAGCGAGCGTCGCCAGGGTCTCGATGAAGCGGGACTGCTCGTCATCGATCTCGTCACAGTGCACATCCACCAGAACCTGATACTTCTCGGCAAGATCGAAGACGTAGTGCAGACTTTCGACCCCATATTCCCGGGTGAACTCGAAGTGGGGAATGGCGCCGATCACGTCGGCTCCCAGCCTGATCGCCTCTTCCAGCAACGCCTTGCCATTGGGGTAGGAGAGGATCCCCTCCTGCGGAAAGGCCACTATCTGCAGCTCGACCCACTCCTTCATCTCCTTCTTTACCTCCAGCATCGCCTTCAAGGCGACCAGGTTGGGATCGGAGACATCGACGTGGGTGCGGACAAACTGGATGCCGTTGGCGATCTGCCACTTCAGCGTCTGGATGGCGCGCTGTTTCACATCTTCATGGGTCAGCAGCGCCTTGCGCTCGGCCCAGCGCTCTATCCCCTCGAACAGGGTACCGGAGAGGTTCCAGCTCGGCTCCCCGGCGGTCTGGGTAGTATCGAGGTGAATATGAGGCTCGATAAAGGGGGCCATGGCCAGACCCTCCTCCCCATCCAGCTCCCGGGTAGACAGGAGAAGCTGGCTCATGGGAGCTATGGTCCGGATCAGGCCATCCTGGCACAGGATCTGCCACAACCCCTCTCTGCCAGCCAGACGCACATTCTTTATCAGCATGTTTTTCTTCCTTTTTCTGACACCGATTACCTTTTCCAATCCACAACTTAGCTTGGATCAATTTAATAGAAAAGCGTTCATATTGAATACATATGAGACTGCTACTATTGATAAACAGCAACAATAAAAGGGAGTTAATTGGGATGAAAGCAGGATTGACCGAGATCGGCAGCGCTGGTCTGTTTCACGAATATCTGCAGACACTGGGTATCAACAAGCCGCCGTTGACCTCGATCGACAAGCAGTGGGAATACAAGCGCAACGAACGGCTGGTCGCGGCTATCCAGATAGAATCCTCGGGACAGGCCCGCTTCTATCTCGATGCCAGACAGATTTCGGTAAACTGAGAAAGACGAATACAAAAAAGCCTCCCGATTGGGAGGCTTTAATATTTACTGGTGCTGATACCCAGAGTCGAACTGGGGACCTCATCCTTACCAAGGATGCGCTCTACCAACTGAGCCATATCAGCACACTAACCGGTAAAGACCGCACTGCGTGCGTTATCTAAATCTTCTGTC
>NZ_CAWQWZ010000009.1:0-83840 GCF_963899305.1 Aeromonas sp. MR19 | reverse complement strand
AAATTGTTTGATGTTCGATGCTGTGAGTGCCCACACAGATTGCTTGATTCAAATTGTTAAAGAGCGTCACGCTTGTCGCGTTGAGGAGGCGCATATTACGCTCCTCACTTCGAAAGTCAAGCGATTGATTTCGCTTTTCTTTCGGCGCTGGCTTCACAAGGAAGCTGGCTCATCAGGTTGGCGTGTTCCGCCGTGCTGGTAGGGGCGCATTATAGGGAGCCGCGCCGCGATGACAAGGGCTTTTTCATCACAATTGTTCGTTCGCTCAGATATGCAGCAAACCCGTGCCTTTTTGCTCAAAACCCCATCAATTCAGGCTTTGACTGGATTTAAATTGAACATTTGAAAAGTCACTTTATAATTGGCCTTTCAAATGTCAATTAAGGTTTCGCCATGCATCAGATCCTGGATAGCCGCAAAGAAGAACAGATAGTTCCTCTGTTCCGCTTGGGGTTTCGGCCTTTCTTCCTGCTCGGGGCCCTCTTCTCTGCCTTGGCCATGCTGGGCTGGCTGGCACAGCTCAATGGCTGGATCCTGTTGTCAGGAGTCGGCAACCCCATCTGGTGGCATGCGCACGAGATGCTGTTTGGTTTCGGTGCGGCCATAGTAGCGGGCTTTCTGCTGACCGCCGTACAAAACTGGACGGCCCATCCCGGTGTCCGGGGCTGGCCGCTGGCACTGGTCGTGGGCCTGTGGGCCGTACCTAGGTGCTTGTTGCCCTGGCTGGGAGAAGGGAACCCGGTTCTGATGATGATGGATCTGATGTGGTTACCACTCTGCGCCTGGTTCCTGGCCAAGCCCATCATAATAACCCGCCAATGGCGCAACCTCTTCTTTGTCCCCCTGCTCGTGGTACTGACTCTGCTCAATGGCGCCAGCTGGTTGTGGCATGAGGAGTGGATCGTCATAGAACATCTGCTGATCACGACAGTGCTGCTGTTCACGACCCTGATTGCCGTGATGGGAGGACGGGTCATCCCCTTCTTTACCGCCCGAGGCACCGGCCTGGAGAAAGCCGCCCCCCTGCCTTGGCTGGAACGCACGGCACTCGCATCGCTGTGGCTTATCTTGCTGTGCTGGCTGCTGCTCCCCACCCAATGGACCACCAACACTTATATGGTGCCTCTATATATAGTGGCAGCAGGTTTGCATCTGTGGCGACAACTGCGCTGGCGCCTGCCGACCACCCTTGCTCATCCCCTGCTGTGGTCACTGCATCTCGCCTATCTGTTTATTCCGCTCGGTCTGCTCGCTCTCGGAGCGCAGGCCGCCGGCCTGCCCATCACCTTGTCGACGGCCAGCCACCTGCTCAGCGCCGGCTGCATGGGCACCATGATCCTGGGGATGATAGCGCGCGTCTCCCTCGGCCATAGCGGCCGAGCCTTGCAAGTTGGACGCCGGATAAGCTGCGCATTCGCACTGGTCATAGCGGCAGCCGTGATCCGGGTTGTGATCCCGCTACTCTGGCCTGCCTATACCCTGCCCGGCTGGAACCTGAGTGGCCTGGCCTGGGTCGGCGCCTATGGGCTGTTCGTCTGGGTTTATGCCCCCATACTGACCAGCCCCAGGACAGATGGCCGTCCGGGCTGATCATACGGGCTTATTCTCGGGGCCTGGCCGCCGGATAGTGGATCAGGTTGTGAAAGATCGCAGGGGCAATCCCCAGATTGCGATAACCATGGGGGCGGTCGGCAGCAAAGCGCACCGCCTCCCCTTGTGCCAGTGAACGCCACTCCCCTTCCACCAGCACCTCCATCAGACCACTGATGACGATGACGTGCTCGGTCACTCCGGGCTCATGGGGTTCGGATTCGCGCTGATACCCGGGTAGCAGCGTCAATTCAAACAATTCAAAACCAAATCGCTTCTCATAAGGAAATAAGGGAGCTACCTGCATGCCCTCTCCCGCAGGCTGCTGGCGAATGGCGTCGGCGGTACGATAGAGCACCTCTCCCTGCGCTGCCGGGGCAGGCTCGATGAAGCTGGAGAAGGAGACCTGAAAGCCGGTGGCAATCTTCCACAGGGTCGCCACGGTGGGACTGGACTCTCCCCGCTCAATCTGCCCCAGCATGGCCTTGCTTACCCCCGTCTCACGTGCCGCCACATCCAGGCTCCAGCCCAGTTCGCTGCGCAACCCCTTCAGACGTTGGGCCAGATGCTGATTCATCTCTTGCATGACTGCCTCTTCATTGCGCTTGCATGAATCGTCTTGTGCGCTATAGCGCACAGCGATATAGTCAGAGCACACATTGTACGTAATAACGCACAGCCCGTCACAGCTCCACAAGGACGTCACTATGCCCTTCGCCCTTCCCCACCTGGTGGCAGGTTTCATCGCCGTGATGGTCGGCTACACCAGCTCCGTCATCCTGATCATTCAGGCTGCTACGGCGGCGGGTGCCGATGCCACCCAGCTTGCCTCCTGGCTATGGACGCTGGGTATAGGTATGGGAATAAGCTGCATCGGCCTCTCCTTTTATTACCGCATACCCGTACTGACCGCCTGGTCGACCCCGGGTGCCGCCCTGCTCATCACCAGCCTGGGCAATTTCACCCTGGCCGAGGCCATAGGCGCCTTCGTTATCTCTTCCCTGCTGATCACCCTGTGCGGCATCAGCGGCTGGTTCGATCGCCTGATGCGGCACATCCCGGCTCCGCTGGCCGCCGCCATGCTGGCCGGGGTCTTGCTCAGATTCGGGCTGGATCTCTTCAAAGTCGCGCCACAAGATCCCTTGCTGCTTGGCATTCTGCTGCTGGCCTTCCTGCTGGGCCGTCATCTCTGGCCCCGCTACACCATGGTGCTGGTGCTGGTGATAGGAATAACCCTCTGCGCCCTGCGGGGGGATCTGCAACTCGACACGCTTCACTGGCAGCTCGCCAGCCCGGTCTGGACCTGGCCGAGCTTCTCCTTTAATGCCCTGTTCGGCATAGCCCTGCCACTGTTCATCGTCACCATGACCTCCCAGAACATGCCCGGCATTACCATATTGCGAGCTCACGGTTATCAGCCGGCCACCTCATCCCTGATCACCTGGACCGGCCTGACCGGCCTGTTGCTGGCCCCCTTCGGCGGCTACGCCTTCAACCTGGCGGCCATTACGGCAGCCATCTGCATGGGCAAGGATGTGGATCCCGATGCCAGCCGTCGCTGGCCCGCCGCCGTCTGGGCTGGCGGCTTCTATCTGCTGACCGGTTGCTTCGGGGCAAGCGTGGCCGCCCTGTTCACCGCCTTTCCTGCGACGCTGATCACCTGCGTCGCCGGGTTGGCCCTGCTCGGCACCATAGGCAGCAGCCTGCACACGGCATTGCAACAAGACGAGGCGCGTGAAGCCGCCCTGCTCACCTTCATCATCACGGCCTCCGGGATCAGCCTGCTGGGTGTCGGCGCCGCCTGCTGGGGGCTGCTCGTCGGTGTCATCCTGCATCAAGTCAACCAGCGGAGAAACTGACCTGACCATCTGGGGAGCCTCCCGTGAGACACAGCACATAATTCAGAAAAATTGGTTCACAGCTGAAACTAATTGCCATTAAGTGGTGCCGAGGCACTTCTTCTTCCCCGATGTGTGCCTCTGTCAGACTCATAAACTGGAGAATAATAATGAGGAATCAGGCTGTCATTTTGTTACTGGCACTGCTGGGCGCCACCACCGCCCATGCTGCCGACTCGGATCGGGAGCTGGCACGCCAGCTCGCGCTGCAGCAGAAAAACCTGCTGCCACTGCTGAGCAATCAGGAGTACCAGAGCCCGCTGCCCAACCTGCTGCAGAAAGCCAGTCCAAGGCTGAAACGGCAGGCGAGCGATGCCAACCAGGCCGCCATCAGCCGGCAAGGGCTGGACGGCGAGGTCAAGCAGTTGATGCAACTGCGACTGGCCAACCCGGAGCAGGCCGCCGCACTGCAACAAGGGGTCGAACCCCTGGTTGCCTATGTACCGAGCGGAGATGAGAAGAGCTGGAGTGCGATCGAAGCTTTCGACAGCGCCGGCAACCCCGTCTATCTGGATGTGGACAAGGCGCCGGCGCGACCGGTCCTGGTGGTGGAAGCAGACCCCGTCAAGGCCAAGAACGCCGGTCTGAAGGTGCTGCGCAAGGCGCTGGCCGCAGCCGATCTGCAGGCTGCCCCGCGCACCGCCGCCAGCACGGCACCGCTCAAGACCAGCATCCTGAAGAAAATTCGGTTGAAGGATGATCAGGAGCCCTGGCTGCTGGGTGCGGCCGAAGTGTATGCGGTGGTCGCCGGGGTCAATCCCAGCAGGGATGAGCCCGTGGTCGACATAGTCGACATGCCCTACCTCGACTATGACAACACCGACTACACCCCCAACCAGATCCTGGTGTACTGGGATCGCTACCGCTGGGGTGCCGTCGACATCGTCATGATGGAGCAGGACGACAACGTCAACTACAAGGAGCTGAGCGGCCTGTTCATCGATGCCCTCAAGCTCGCCTTTACCGCTGGCGGCGTGCCGGAGGCCCTGCCCTTCCTGGATCTCGGCGGCCGTATCGTCAAGGCGCTGCCCGACTCCTGGATGACCAACAACGACGACTATCTGGATACCTTCTACACCCTGGAGCAGGACCAGAGCTATCACCAGTATCCGGGTGCCGCCGGCAATGCAGTGATCGATCTCGAACCGAAAGAGATAGCCCCAACCCGGCCTTGATAATCCCCTATGACAAAAAAGCCAATGAGCGACTCATTGGCTTTTTTTGTGCCTGCGGCAACCTGTGTCAGGCTGGGTCCTTCGGTCTGACCCCCAGGGTATGGCAGATGGCGTAGGTCAGCTCGGAGCGGTTCAGGGTATAGAAGTGGAAATCTTTCACCCCCTCCTGGCTCAGCACACGCACCTGATCGATGGCAATGCTGGCGCCCACCAGGTTGCGGGTCATCTGATCGTTGTCCAGCCCCTCGAAGCGCTGATGCATCCAGCGCGGGATCTTCACGTTGGTAAAACCGGCGAACTTGGCCAGGGTCTGGTAGTTGGAGACAGGCAGTATCCCAGGCACGATTTCGGCATCTATGCCGATGGCGGCACAGCGATCCCGAAAGCGCAGATAGGTCTCCACATCGAAGAAGAACTGGGTGATGGCACGGTTGGCGCCGGCATCAATCTTGCGCTTCAGGTTGAGCAGGTCGGACTGCGCACTCCTGGCCTCGGGATGGCCCTCGGGATAGGCGGCCACCGAAATATCGAAGTCAGCTTCAGACTTGAGCAGGGCTACCAGATCGGTGGCATACATGTCCGGCTTGTCGAGTCCGGGCGGCAGGTCGCCGCGCAGGGCCACGATATGGCGGATGCCGCTGTTCCAGTAATCGCGAGCTATGGTGCGCAGCTCGTCGCGGCTGGCATCGATACAGGTCAGATGCGGCGCCGCGATCAGGCCGGTACGCTCCTTGATGTCCTTGATCACCTTGTGGGTGCGATCCCGGGTGCCGGAGTTGGCGCCATAAGTCACGGAGACGAACTTGGGTTCCAGCACTTTCAGCCGCTCGATGGACTGCCAGAGGGTGTTTTCCATCCCTTCACTGTTGGGTGGAAAAAACTCGAAACTAACCCCTATGTCACCGCTTAAATCGGCCAAACTCTGGTTGAGCGCCTCAACCTGACGTGCACTGTGAAATCCCATCTGCTCTCTCCCTGTCCCGCAACCCATTCCTCTACGTCAAAACGGATGTTTGGACGTCTAAACGTCTTTCTATCTTTATGAGAAAACGGACCAAAGTCAACACTGATTTACGGATCGAGGAGAGAGGTTGGTGTTTATTTCGCAATTAACCTGAAGTAACGATTGGCACCCCATCCCAAAATCCGCGGAGTCGCGTTATGATGAACCCGGATCGTCCTGGACGTTCTGAATCTGCGTGTGATTGTTTGGCCGGAGGCTTCTCCGGCCCCTTTTTCAACCTATTCCCCTCCCTGCCGATAACCAATTGAGCCATTCGCAGGAGCCTCATCATGGATACCCACCCCGGCTTTGCCACCGACTTGCTGTTCGATCGCTATCAGGGCAACGTGGTAGATCATGAGCAATTCTGGGCCGTGCGCACCCCTGATGCCCCCGACTACTATTTTGGCAACTACTTGCTGCTCCCCACCCCGCCCAGCGATCGTGACAAGGGCTGGCTCGAGGCCAGCTTCGACAAGCTGATCGGGCAGGATCCCAGGGTACAACACCGCACCTTTCAATGGCCGCTGGCCGCAGGCCAAAACAGCCGGGTCGCCGGTTTCGTGGCGGCAGGCTATCAATACATGGAGTGCGTGGTGCTGGCACTGGATGCCTCCAGCTGGCATCAAGCAACGGCTGGCGATCCGGCGACGGATGCCCGTCCCTTCGAGTCCGCCGACTGGGATGAGTGGCTGACGTTTGAGCTCAATGAACGCGACCCTGGCCACTCGGTGGAGAGCTATCTGCCCTATCTGCAGTCGCGCCGCCACCTGTACGAGGCCATGATCGCGGACGGACTCGGGCAGTGGTGGGGGATCTGGCGGGAAGATCAGCTGGTCGCCAGCTGCGGCCTCTTCTTCACCGACACCATGGGCCGCTTTCAGCTGGTGCGCACCCATCAGGACTGGCGCAACCGGGGGCTGTGCCGCCAGCTGCTGAGCCAGGTCGCCCGTCAGGGGCTGAGTCGCGTCAGCCAGCTCATCATAGTGGCCGACGAGCACTACCACGCCCAACGGGTCTATCGCTCGCTTGGATTTGCTCCGGTAGCGCGCATCGGCAGCCTCTGCCGCTGGCCCCACGAGGCACAATAGCCCGGCTGCGGGCAGCAATGAAAACGGGAGGCTGATGCCTCCCGTTGTTTATGGTGTTGCCGGTTATTGCTGTGGCGTCTCCAGCTCGTTGGAGAGCGCCTGTTCCACCTCGGCCGACGGTACCGGCAATGGGGCCGCAGCGGCAGACTCTGGCGCGGCGGGTGTCACCGATGGCACGGGTGCGGCAGGAGCCGCTGTCACAGCCGGCGTCGCCGCGGATGGTGCGGCAACGGTGCCAGCCTCTGTGGTAGCGGGGGCTGCTGATACAGGGGGCGCAGCTACATCGCATTGGCAATCCTGCCCCTTGGCCTTGTTGCCCTGATGAGCGGGATACCAGCCTTTCAGCCCCTGCTCCAGCCGGTCGGCCGCCGCCTTGGGCTCCATCTTGCCGAGCAGCACGGCCTGACTCACCTCGGCCAGTTCGTCGCCCAGTTTTGGCGTGCCACGGGAGAGGATCTGGGTCGCCACCCGTATGGTGGAGTCACACTGATCGCGCCACTCCATCATCTCCTTCGCCGCCGGATTGGTGACATCGAAGAAGTGGTTGGAGAGGGAGAAGAACCCCGGCAGCGAGTTGGTATAGAGCTCGGCAAACTGGGGGGTGGTCAGCCACTGCAGGAAGGCCATGGCAGCCTCCTTGTTCTTGCTGGCCGGGTTCAGCCCCATGCCGATGTCGGTATGATCGGTAAAGAAGCAACCATCCCCCTGTTTCGCCACGGGCGGACGCATGACGCCAAAATCGACCTTGCCGGTAAAGGGGGCGATTTCCCAGGAACCCGCCACATAGAAGGCGGCCTTGCCGGAGGTGAACAACTCATTGGTGGCGGCATAGTCCCGGCTCTCGCCCCCCTCACCCAAGTAGGGGCGCCAGCGGGCCAGCTCCTCAAATACCTTGACGTATTGCGGGTTGTCGAGCCGCTCCTGACCTCCGATCAGCGCCAGACGACCGTCTTCCCCCTTCCAGTAGTTGGGACCTATGTTCTGAAAACCGAGTTCGGACGATACCCAGCTTTCGGAGCCACTCATGGCCAGCGGCACATAACGACCATCCGCCTTCACCTTGTCGAGCACGGCGAAGAAGGCATCGCGGGTTTGTGGCACTGTCAGGTCCAACTCACTGAATATCTTCTTGTTATAGAAAAAGCCGTGAATGACTGAGGCCATGGGCACGCAGAAAGTCTGGGCACCGGAGTCGGTCTGCCAGGGCGACTGGGCAAAACTCGGGAAGTTTTCCATCCCCGACATCTCGGTCAGCTCCGCCAGATGACCGGCCTTGAACAGAGCCAAGGAGTCATCAAACGGACGACAGGTGATGAGATCCCCAGCCTTGCCATCCTTCAGGCTGGCCCACAGGGTCGGCATGTAGTCGACGTTCTGCACACCGTTGAACTTCACCTGGATACCCGGGTGGGCCGCCTCGAAGGCAGGAATGATCTTCTGTTCCCACAGGGCCTTGTCATCGATCCGCCAGCTCTCTATCACCAGCTCGCTGGCCATCAGCTGACCACACAACAGGAGACTCAGGGCCCCAATCCACTTTTTAGACATAAGCCCTCCTAGACCTTGAAATGTGCGATCAATTGCTGCTGCTTGGCGACCAGATCCGCCAGCACTTCACTGCTGCTGGCCGACTCTCTCGCCTCCCGCTCGGTCTCGTAGGCCACGTCGGCAATGCCGGCGATATGGCGGGCGACACCCTGACTGACCGAGATCTGCTCCTGGGCGGCATGGGCAACCTGATCCGCCATCGACTTGATGGAGGTCATCCGCTCGGCGATGGACTGCAATGCCAGATCCATCTCGCGGGTCTGCTCGACGCAGCTGTGGGTCTGCTCCTGACTGCGACCCATCACTTCCACCACCTGCTTGCTCGAGTTTTGCAGGTTCTCGATCATCGCCTGGATCTCTTCGGTCGAGGTCTGGGTGCGGTTGGCGAGCGCTCGCACCTCGTCGGCCACCACGGCAAAACCACGACCGGCATCGCCGGCCCGGGCCGCTTCGATGGCGGCATTCAGGGCCAGCAAATTGGTCTGCTCGGCGATGCTGCGGATCACGTCCAGAATGCTGCCGATATTGTTGCTGAACTCGCCCAGCTTGTAGGTGATGCCGACGGCCTCTTCCATGGCGCCAGCCAGCTGCTCAGTGATGCGACGCGTGGTGGCCACCTTCTGGCGACCGCTGCGGGCCTCGTCATCGGCCAGATCCACTTCCCGCTTGGTGCCATCGGTGGAGCGGGCCACCTCGGTGGCACTGACCTCCAGCTCAGTGATGGCGGCGGCGACCTGATCGGTCTGGCTCTTCTGATCCTGCACCCGGGACATGGCGCGCTCGCTGATCTCGGCGGCGCGGCTCGCCTCATCCACCAGATGGCGGGAGCCCGCGTTGATCTGGGAGAGCAGTTCCCCCGTCTTGCCGGCCAGGGTATCGATGGAGCGGGAGAGGGTGCCAAACTCGCAGCTGCTGCGGTAGTTGATGCGGCGAGTCATGTCCCCGGCCGCCATGTAGTTCAGCTCCTTGTTGATCATCTGCAGCGGACGCTGAATGCTGCGCGCCGTGGTGTAGCCAATGATGAGCGCCGCCGCGGCCGAGATGGCGGCGACGATCAGGATCCAGAAGCTGGCACTGCTGACCGCATCATCCGCCGTAGTCCGGCTCTGGCTGGCGATGGTCCCGGCCGACTGGCCCATCTCGTCGAGCAGGCTCAGGCTGTTGACCAGGCTGGCGTCGAGTTGCTGATTCAAGGTTTGCAGCGATGACGCCAGTTGCTGGGCATTGCGCATGGTGGCAAGCAAGCCCTGCTGGCCGAGCGCCAGCTCCTGCATGCGATCCAGGTTGGAGACGAAACGCTGCTTCACATCATCCGGGACCAGCACCCGATCGAGACGCTTGCGGGCCATCTCGATATCCTTGCTGAGCACCTTTTCCAGCTCATTGAGATCTGTCTTGGCATCGGCCCGGCGAATGTTTTTCAGATCCCGCGCTATACCCGAGGTGATGAGCTCGGCCTTGTTGCGCATGGAACGCTTGCTGGCGGTCTGCTGCAGCAGCAGATCGGCCGCCCATTGGTAGGTGTCTTCCAGCCGGATGAAGGCGATCTCCAGCTTGTGGCGTTGATCGAGAGCGTTGACCCATTGGCTGTGCTGGGAAAGCACCTGCTCCGCCAGTCCATAAAACTGTTTGGTGGCGCCATCCACCTGCTGGAAGCGACCATTGGCCTCCGCCACGCCGGTGAACTTGTCCATCTCCTGGCTCAGCTGGCTGAATCGGGCCTGCTGCTCCTTGAACTGGCTGGCGAGTTGCGGCAGCTGGCTCGCTTCCTCACTGGTCCGGTAGACCAGCACCCAGCGGTTGCTGTCTTGCAGAGCGCCTTTCAGGCCCGCCACCGCAATCACCAGCGGCGTAGCCCGGTCTGAGACCTGCGACAGGCCGTCGTTGATACCCCTGATCTTCAGGGTGCTGATCACCCCAAGCAGGATCAACAGCAGCAGCATCAACACAAATCCGGCGATGATCCGCTGCACAATAGATAAACCCATGGAGACATCCTCACTCATTGGGGGAAGGTAACGTGAACATAGACACTATCGGCACAAGCGGCGAATTATAGAGGGGAGGGTGATGTTATTTTATTGATCTATATGGGGTTGGATCACAATTGGCGGGATCCGGCACAGGCATAAAAGGGCCCGGACAGTGCCGGGCCAAAGAGACGTGCTTAGCTGTACAGGCCGTGAGGAGGCCAACCTTGTGTCCTATCAGAAGCGATAGCCGACACCGAACATGAAGGCCATGGGATCGATGGAGGTCTTGATGGTGCCCACGGCTGTGTGCACATCGGTGTCGATATCCATGATCCAGGCGGAAGCGTTGACGAACCAGCGATCATTGATCGCCATGTCCAGGCCGACCTGACCGGCCAGACCCCAGGAAGAGTCCACGCTGACATCTGTGCCTTCCAGTGCGCCACGGCCCTGCTCATCGAAGAAGGTGGTGTAGTTCACACCGGCACCAATGTAGGGGCGCACCTTGCTCTTGGCATCACCGAAATAGTACTGCGCCATCAGGGTCGGCGGCAGATGCTTGACCTTGGCGACCTCGCCCAGACCCGCGGTCGAGACGGAGTGGGAGAAAGGCGTGGCGGCCAGCAGCTCGACACCCCAGTTATCGGTGATCAGATAAGATAGGGTCAGACCCAGCTGCATGTTGCTGTCAATTTCCAGCTCACCGGTACCCAGCACATCGTCACTGCTCGTTTGAGGGGAGACAAATGCCAGGCCACCGCGGACCAGAATATCGCCGGCCTGGTGGGCCATGGCGACGGGAGAGGCAAGTGCGGCTGCGATCATCAGCGGAAGGATCTTTTTCATCACATTTTTCCTTTTAGTTTTCGTTCTATGTTGCAAGCCTGAAAACTATAAAGGGATGTGAATGCGGAGTTATTGATTTAGCTCAAACGTTACCAATAAATAGATAGATGTGTACAGCAGCTTTCAACCCTGCCTGCAAACCGCAAAAACAAAGAAAAATCACCTATATAACAATGAATTGGATAATATATAACTGATTTTAAACCCACTAAGAGACAATTTAAATATATCTTATTGCGGATTTAAACGGCGAGAAATGGTTGTTTCATCCTGGCAACAAGCGTATTTTTGCGGCCAATGTAGCGCAGCTGTAAGCGAAAGTTTATGAAAGAACAAACAAGACGGGAAAAGATCATCGCCATTCTGGCGGCCATATGGGGCATAGGATCCTTCCTGTTTATTTTATTTGGATTCATTCTCGGCATGGCGCTATTAATGCTGACCCGTTAAACCAGCTGGCCGACATGGGATGTCTGGCACGACAGCCACTCTCCCGCCACTATCTGCTCCGGGCTCAGCGCCCATAGCTCCCGGGCCAGCTCCCCACTGTAGCCCCGCCAGCGATCCCGCCCCTCCTGCTTGGCCCTGTATAACGCCATATCAGCCAGTTTGAAGCTGAGATTCCAGAACGAATCTTCCAGTTCCCGGTGCAGGGGATAGCTGCAATATCCCAGCGACGCCGTCATCTTGAGCGGCACCTCCTCACGCCCGAATCTGTACTCGGCAATCTTGCGGCGCAAACGCTCGACCCGACTCGCGACCTGTGTCGTCTCCTCGCACGTGAGCAGCAGCAGGAACTCCTCCCCACCCAGCCGGATCAGTGGCTCCTCCTCACCGAGGGCGGCGCGCAGCAGTTCGGCGAGCTGGCACAACACCAGATCGCCGATATCGTGCCCGAAACGATCGTTGACCTGCTTGAAGTGATCCAGATCCAGGATCACCAGCATCCTGGCGGCGGTGACGTTATCCCGGCTCAGCAGCCACTCGTCGAGGTAGCGCCGGTTGAAGGCATGGGTCAGCGGATCCGTATAGGCGGCAGTCTCCATCTTGGAAGAGTGCGCCTGCAGGGCACTGTGGTGCAGACTGATCTTGGCCGCCATCTCCCGGAACTTGCGGCTGAGCAGGGCCATCTCCTGGCTGCTGTCGATGATCGGCAGCACGCTGATGTCCTGTTTCTCGCCAAATTTCTGCAGCGCCTTCACCAGCTCGCTGACCGGCCCCAGTACGATTGCCCGCAACCGCGCCAGCGCCATCAAGATGCAGGCCAGGCTGATCAGCAGCATGCCGACGAAGGTCCAGATAGCCCCCTCCATCGCCCCCTGCAGCACATCACGATCGTCTTCCACTATCAGGGTCAGCACGGGGTCGCCATTGCTGTCGAGCAGCAGCCCCTCCCCCCTGACCCGCTGCAGCCCCAGGTCCACCAGGCGATAGCTCATCTGTGGCTTGAGTGGCTTGAAGGAGAGGAAGTTATCGGAAGGCTTCGGTTGGGAGAGAGTCAAAGAGAGGGCGGTGCGCTCGGCCAGATCATGCAGATAGCGAGCATCCAGCCAGCGAGTCACCAGCAGATAACCATTGGGTGTGGCGTTTCCCAGGGTGTTGGTCACCGGCTGAAGCGAGTAGATGAGCGGCCCCCACTGGGATCCCCTCACCCCGCTCAGGCTGCGCATCCCCTCCTGACGGGATTCACGCAGCAACTGCAGCTTGAGGTCATCCAGGAAGAAGGGAAGCAGGGTCGTGTCCGTGCCTGGCGTCTCGGGCAGCAGGGTGCGGGTCCAGATCTCGGCCCCCTGCAAATCCATATAGCTCAATACGTTGAGTTCGAAATCCCGCATCGGGGTATCGACCAGCAGATTGGAACGAATATAGGCCTGATTGGGATGGGCCAGAAAGCGATAGCTCTCATCCCAGATGCCCCAATCCCGGGTGAAGGCATTGATGGCGTTGATGTCACCCTGTACCGCCTTGATCACCCGCTGCAGGTGATCCTTCATCCGCCGCTCCTCGACTCTCTGCGCCGCCGGCACCTGGGCCAGGGCGATCACGATGAGCAGCATCAGGATGGCTCCGGCCCAGACGGGAAACATGGAGTAGGCCAGCAAATGATCGATGGAGCGGGAAGGTTGAGCCATGAACGCCAATATCCTTTGGACGGCAAACAAGGGAGCGAAAACTGTCTTGCACCAAGTATGGAGTATCCGCCTCCTGGGGCGGCAACTGAATCACTTCCATAAAAAACAAGGGGCCCAGGGCCCCTTGTCTCATTGCTGCCGCGATTATCTTACCAACAGCGGGGCCAAGAAGCGCGCCGTATGAGAATCCTCACAGCGGCTGATCTGCTCCGGCGTGCCTGTCACCAGGATACGGCCGCCGCCGGCACCGCCCTCGGGCCCCAGATCGACGATCCAGTCGGCGGTCTTGATGACGTCCAGGTTGTGCTCGATGATGACTATGGTGTTGCCCCGATCCCGCAACTGGTGCAGCACCTTGAGCAGTTGCTGGATGTCGTGGAAGTGCAGGCCAGTGGTCGGCTCATCCAGGATGTAGAGGGTCTGGCCCGTGTCGCGCTTGGAGAGCTCCCGCGCCAGCTTGACCCGCTGCGCCTCGCCGCCGGAGAGCGTAGTCGCCGACTGGCCGAGCCGGATGTAGGAGAGGCCCACATCCATCAGGGTTTGCAGCTTGCGCGCCACCGCCGGCACAGGGTCGAAGAAGGCTCTGGCATCTTCCACCGTCATGTCGAGGATCTCGTGGATGTTCTTGCCTTTGTACTTCACCTCCAGGGTCTCGCGGTTGTAGCGCTTGCCCTTGCAGACGTCGCACGGCACATAGACATCCGGCAGGAAGTGCATCTCCACCTTGATGACCCCATCCCCCTGACATGCCTCGCAGCGCCCCCCCTTGACGTTGAAGGAGAAACGACCCGGCTGGTAGCCCCGGGAGCGCGCCTCCTGGGTGCCGGAGAGCAGCTCGCGGATCGGGGTGAACAGGCCGGTATAGGTGGCCGGGTTGGATCGCGGGGTACGGCCGATAGGGCTCTGGTCTATGTCCACCACCTTGTCCAGGTGTTCCAGCCCCTCGACGCTGCGATAGGGGGCCGGGGTGGACTCGGTCGCCTTGTTCAGCTCCCGGTGCGCGATACGGAACAGGGTGTCATTGATCAGGGTCGACTTGCCGGAGCCGGAGACGCCGGTGACGCAGGTCATCACCCCGATCGGCAGATCCAGGTTGACGCTGCGCAGGTTGTTGCCGCTCGCCCCCTTCAATTTCAACCACTTGCCGGTGAGCGGCGTGCGCTCGGCGGGGATGGCGATCTGCTTGCGGCCGGAGAGGTAGTCACCGGTCAGGGAGGCGGGATTGTCGATGATCTGCTGGGGCGTCCCCTGGGCCACTATGTTGCCACCGTGTACCCCGGCGCCCGGGCCTATGTCGAGCACATGGTCGGCAAGACGGATGGCATCCTCGTCGTGCTCCACCACTATCACAGTATTGCCGAGGTCGCGCAGGTGGGTGAGTGTCTTGAGCAGCCGCTCGTTGTCGCGCTGGTGCAGGCCTATGCTGGGCTCATCCAGTACATACATGACCCCCACCAGGCCGGCGCCTATCTGGCTCGCCAGCCGGATACGCTGGGCTTCCCCGCCGGAGAGGGTCTCGGCACTGCGCGACAGGCTCAGGTAGTTGAGGCCCACGTTCACCAGGAAGCCGAGCCGCTCGATGATCTCTTTCAGGATCTTCTCGGCGATCTGGGCGCGCTGGCCGGTCAGGCTCAGCCCCTCAAAGAAGGCGAGTGCATCACCGATGGATTGTTCCGCGATGGCGGGCAGGTTGCGGTTGTCCACGAACACGTGGCGCGCCTCTTCCCGCAACCGGCTGCCACCGCAGCTGGCGCAGGATTTGTTGGCTATGTACTTGGAGAGCTCTTCCCGCACCGAGTTGGACTCTGTCTCGCGGTAGCGCCGCTCCATGTTGTGCAGGATCCCCTCGAACGGGTGCTTGCGCACCACCACATCGCCACGGTCGTTCATGTAGCGGAACTCGACCTCGGTACGCCCCGAGCCGCGCAGTATCACCTCCTGGGTCTTGAGCGGCAAATCCTCCCACGCCGCCTCCAGATCGAACTGATAGTGATCGGAGAGGGACTTGAGCATCTGGAAATAGTAGAAGCTGCGCTTGTCCCAGCCACGGATGGCACCGTTGGCCAGGCTGATAGCCGGATCGCCTATCACCTTGGCAGGATCGAAATACTGCTGCACCCCGAGGCCGTCACAGGTGGGGCAGGCACCAGCCGGGTTGTTGAACGAGAAGATGCGCGGTTCCAGCTCCGACATGGAGTAGCCGCACTCGGGGCAAGCAAAGTTGGCAGAGAAGGTCATGGGGGCAACCCCCTCCTCCCCATCCATGGGCACCACCAATACGATGCCGCCTGAGAGGGCCAGCGCCGTCTCGAACGATTCGGCCAGGCGCAGCGCCAGATCATCGCGCACCTTGAAGCGGTCCACCACCACTTCGATGGTGTGCTTCTTGTGCAGCTCCAGGGTGGGAGGGTCGGAGAGATCGCACACCTCGCCATCGATGCGGGCACGGATATAGCCCTGCGCCGCTAGGTTTTCCAGCAGCTTGCTGTGCTCCCCCTTGCGATCCCGCACCACAGGGGCCAGCAGCATCAGCTTGCTGCCCTCTGGCTGGGCCAGCACCTGATCCACCATCTGACTGATGGTCTGGGCGGCGAGCGGAATGGCGTGGGTCGGACAGCGGGGTTCACCTACCCGCGCAAACAGCAGGCGCAGATAGTCATAGATTTCTGTGATGGTGCCGACGGTCGAGCGCGGGTTGTGGGAGGTGGACTTCTGCTCGATGGAAATGGCAGGGGAGAGCCCCTCGATATGATCCACATCCGGCTTCTCCATCAGGGAGAGGAACTGGCGGGCATAGGCGGAGAGCGACTCCACATAGCGGCGCTGGCCCTCGGCATAGAGGGTATCGAACGCCAGGGAAGACTTGCCGGAGCCGGAGAGACCTGTGACCACGATCAGCTTGTCGCGGGGCAGGATCAGATTGATGTTCTTGAGATTGTGGGTGCGGGCACCCCGAATCACGATTTTTTCCATCTTTTGCACGCTCGATACACAAACCAGAGCGAATCAGTATGGCATAGAGACTACTGGATGAATAGACAGGTTTTATCCATCATCCCCATCGATTTCAGAGATACTCCTTGGCCCAGCTCACCGCCTGCAACCGGTTCTTTACGTTCAACTTCTTGAACACGTTGTAGAGGTGTGACTTGATGGTGTGCTCGCTCACGAACAGGCTGTCGGCAATCTCGGTATTGGAAGCCCCCGTCATCAGATAACGGATGATCTCCTGCTCACGCACGGTCAGCAGCGTCTGGTTGCGCAGGTGATGCTCCCCTCCCTTGCGGTAGTAGTTGACCAGATCGCACAGCAGGTGGCGCGGGATCCAGTACTCCCCCTGCAGCACCTTGCGAATGCCGAGCACCAGCCGATCCAGCGGATCCTGACGGAAGAAGAGTCCGCTGGTGTGGGGCCACATCAGCAGCAACTCCCGATCCGTGCTGGTCGGGGCGTTGAGCAACACTGTGTTGGCCTCACCGAAGCGGCTGGAGATCTCCCGCGGCCAACCCGACTGCTGGCTCGACTTGAGGTAATCCAGATCGACCAGAAACAAGGGATGCGGCTCGAGTTCGTCCTGCTGCGGCAGGGTTTCCAGCATGCTCACCAGCAATATGGGGAGCGCCAGCTGCTCGGTCAGATAGCTCTGAAAACTGACCGCCTGCACATTATTTTCGGTAACCAGTACGATGGGATATGGGGTGGTCATGAAGAGCACGTCCTTGAACATTCAGGCCATGGTTTTTTTTGGCAGCAGAGAGTACCAAGCCCCTAGATCGGCGCAGCATTAAAAAAGTATTAGACACAAGTGTGCCTCCTTTGAAACTCACCAATTTCCCAATCAATACAAATGACTAGCCATACCCCCCCATTTGGGTGGAATGCTGGCGCCACGGCTGACAAAGGGTGTCACATCGCGGCAAACCCGCATTCCTGCAGCGATCGCGCCATGGGCACAGACACCCTGCCGTTCCTGCTCGCTTGCTGGCCAAGGTCTGCCTCGTGTAAGTTAATCCTTCGGTCCAGGCCCAGAGTGAAGGCTGAACGGGCAGGAAGATGTGCGCTCGTTCGCGCCAACTGTTACTATTGCGGGCAAAATCTGAAAGCGGGGCTTTGGCCAGCAGGCCGACTGAACCGGGTGCAGTCATCACTTGAGTGACGGTATCGTCCAGCGATGCTGCCTATCTGACAGAAAACAAACGATATGTTGAATTGGTCCGGGCATATGGCCTGGCCGGTATATAAAGGGTGGAAGAGAGATTATGGCCAGTCGAGGCATCAATAAAGTCATTCTGATCGGTAACCTGGGACAAGACCCGGAAGTGCGCTACATGCCGAGTGGCGGTGCCGTGACCAACATCACCCTGGCCACCTCTGAAACCTGGCGCGACAAGCAGACCGGCGAGCAGAAAGAGCGTACCGAGTGGCACCGCGTGGTGTTCATGGGCAAGCTGGCCGAAGTGGCTGGCGAGTACCTGAAGAAGGGCTCCCAGGTCTATGTCGAAGGGAAACTGCAGACCCGCAAGTGGCAGGATCAGAGCGGCCAGGAGCGCTACACCACCGAAGTGCTGGTAGACAGCTTCAGCGGCGTGATGCAGATGCTGGGTGGCCGTCCGCAAGGTGGCGCAGGTCAGAGCATGGGCGGTCAGCCCCAAGGCAACTGGGGTCAGCCACAACAAGCCGCCCAGCAGCCAATGAACCAGGCTCGTCCTGCCGCCGCGCCGCAGCAGAACATGCAGCCGCCGCAAGGTGGATACGGTCGTCCGGCACAGCAGCCCCAGTCTGCACCGCCGGTATACAACGAGCCGCCGATGGATTTCGACGACGACATCCCGTTCTGATCGGCAACGCATTGCCAGAAGGCCCTGTTCATTCAGGGCCTTTTTTTGTCCGTTATTGACGCAGGCTCGCCATGCAGTACTGTTCCTGCGCGGACTTGCCGGGTATTTTCCCCGCATGAGATGCCTTGGGCTTATGATCAGGGCGACCAGTTTGCCAGAGAGAACACATGGGGTTTTTGTATCGCATACTACTGCACGCCGTTTGCCTGACCGCCACCCTGGCGGCGCCCTTGCTCGCGGCAGCCGAGCCGCTGCGGGTGGGCGTCAGCTTCGCCATCCCCCCTTATGTGATAGAGGAAGAGGGCCGCGGGATCGAGCTCGATCTGCTGAGAGAGGCCTTTCGCAACAGCGGCTATGAGCCCAGTTTTGAATATCTGCCACTGGAACGTACCTTCCGGATGCTGGAGTCCGGCAAGCTGGATGCCATCATCAACGTCAAACCCGGCATGCTGGGCGATGTTTTCCTGTCACAGCCGGTGATCGCCTTCCACAACCGGGTATTCACCCTCAGCAAGACCCATATCAGCACCCTGGATGACATGAAAACGCTGCGAGTCAGCGCCTTCCAGCGCGCACGTCAGGTGCTGGGAGGCGCCTTCGCCAGCATGGCCGATCAGAATCCCCGTTATGAGGAGGTCGCCAAGCAGCAGGGGCAGGTTCACAGATTGATGCTGGGACGGGTGGATGCCGTGGTCCTGGAACAGCGGGTGTTTTACTACTATCTGGCGCAACTGGCCGACAGCAAGTATGGCGCCGAGCTCTACGCACCCGGCCGGGTCAGACAATATGACCTGTTTGCCCCGACCCAGTATCACTTTGCCTTTCGCCAGGCGGTACAACAGCGCTGGTTTGATCGCCAGTTGAACGCCATGCGGGCCGATGGCCGGTATCAGAAGATCTTCGAGACCTATGGCGCCACGCCTTGAGCCAGAAACATAAAAGCCAGCCTGTGACAGGCTGGCTTGATACTGGCTCCGGAGGAACTACAGCGTGGAGGAGCGTTACTTGATCGCGCTGCCGTTTTTCAGATCTGCTTTCTGACGTTTGGCTTCGCGCTTCTCTTTCAGTGACAACTGCGGCTTTTTCTTGGCATCTTTGCCGTTGTGATGTTCTTTGTTACTCATCATCAAACTCCAAAAATGTTACCCAGACAGTTGGAACCCAGGTTCCAGCATGCCATCCGAATCGTAGACTTCAGTACGCTTTCAGTGACGACCTGTTGATCGCACTCACTTCAGCATACCCCCAATCTTGCGCAAGAATCCACCCTCATCAGTCAGGCTTCATTCTGGGCCGGGTCTCGGCGATCTCGAGGCACGACGGGCGAGGGCATGAACGGCCAGAAAACCTGAATATTCCTTATAAAATCTGGCCCCTTCGACGTATTTAATTACCAACTGAAATAAATCACCAAAAGCAGAAGACAACTATTAATTAAATGAGAAGAGATAATTTAGATAAGCATTCTCACTCTCGCCAGAAACAAAACGTTACAACCTGCCGCAGCCGTTTTATTTTCAAGCTGATATTATCCAACCCTATTTGCGAAAATATTATATCGAGAATAAGGATATCCCATGACCAGAAAAACCAGAGCGGCCTTGGTCTCGGTTTGCTCCAATATCACACTGATTATCATGAAGATATTTGCCGGGATCCTGAGTGGTTCCGTCAGTATTATTTCCGAAGCCATCCACTCGGCAATGGACCTGGTTGCAGCCCTCATCGCCCTGTTTGCAGTACGTCGGTCGGATATTCCACCCGATCAACGCCACCCCTATGGCCATGACAAGATCGAAAACGTCTCCGGCGTCATAGAGGCCCTGCTGATCCTGCTGGCCGCGGGCTGGATCATCTTCGAAGCCATCGGCAAGTTGATCACACCAACGCCGATCGAAAGCGTGGGCTTTGGCGTGCTGGTCATGCTGATCTCGGCACTGGTCAACAGCGGCGTCTCCACCTATCTCTACCGGGTAGCGAAAGAAGAAGAATCTGTCGCTCTGGCCGCCGATGCCCTGCACCTCAAGGCCGACGTACTGACCTCTCTCGGGGTCGCAGTCGGCCTGCTCGGTATCTGGATCGCCGACGGGCTGGGCTACAACCTCTATCTGCTCGACCCCATAGTGGCCATCTGCGTGGCGATCTTCATTCTCCGGGAAGCCATCACCATGCTTAACCAGGCCTTTCAGCCCCTGCTGGATCACAGCATGAACGAGGAGGAGCTGGCCATCACTACTCAGGTGATCGAGCAGTGCTGCCCCGAGCATGGGGGTTTTCACGCCCTGCGTAGCCGTCAGGCCGGACGCCGTCGTCACATCGATTTCCACCTGACCCTGCCCAAGGAGATGAGCATAGAGCACTCCCATGCCATCTGTGATCGGATAGAGCAGGGCATAATGCGCCACCTGCCCCATGCCATAGTGCTGATCCATGTCGAACCGAGCGGCCACGGTTGAGAGACGTGCGATGCAAACCGGAAAATGCGAGAAATCTGTAGTGAACTGGCAGATAAATAACGGAAAAAAGCGTGGAACCCGCACTTTTATGGCCATAGAGCGCATTGCGTAAGAAATAGTCGGCGAAAATGTGTTAGGGTATCCCATCCCCCAGCCGCCAGGAGCGCGCCGTGAAAAAGTTGGAAATGAAAGACCTCACCGAGGCCGAAAAGGCCGAGATAACCCTGTTGCTCCAAAAAGCCCAGGCCAATGCTGACCATCAGCTGACCAACGCAGAACGTAACAGGATCCGTGAGGAAGGCCGGCTTAAAATCGTGGCAGATCGTGCAGAGGCGGCCAAGGTGGCCTCCAAACTGGCTCGGGAGAAGGCCAAAGAGCGGGCCAGAAATCAGGTCTTGCCAGAAACCTTCAGCTGGATCGACTCCGTCAGCAACAAGTTTCGCAGCAAGCGCTGAGTCAGCGCCGTGTTGATGAGCGCCCACCCACACCAGACCGGTGTGGGTGGGCGTTTGCCGTTAAGGCCCTGCGGCAACCAAGGAAGAACTCTTCTATACCGCTCTTGATCAGGGACGCCTCTACGCCAGTCAGAAAACAGTCCCCAAAAGCTCAGCGCCAATCATAGCAGGCGTCAGCGCTCAATCTCGCCAGTGAACGCCGTGGCTCATGTGACAATATGAAGTTGGTAGCACCTCGATAACCAGAAATTAATATTGAGATAAAGTTTGCTTTAACGAAGAGAGCATGTTTTAATCTCTCTCGATGGTTCGGTAGTTCAGACCTGATTATGTTAGGCAGTCATTTTAGTAAAGCAGTGATTAGTATAAGAGTTATCTACGATAGTTCTTATTAAATAATTCTCCTTCTTTAGTGCTCCCCATACGTATTGCTGACGAAAAATCATAGATTGCCAAATTTTGGCACTTAAAACACTATTTTAGGAAATTATTATGTCTAACAAAATGACTGGTACCGTTAAGTTCTTCAACGCTGAGAAAGGTTTTGGCTTCATCTCCCCGGCTGACGGCAGCAAAGACGTGTTCGTACACTTCTCCGCTATCCAGTCCACCAGCTTCAAAACCCTGGACGAAGGTCAGCGCGTTGAGTTCACCATCGAGCAAGGCCAGAAAGGCCCGGCTGCTGCCAACGTAGTTGGTCTGTAATTCAAGCAAGGAAGCCTTCACGCTCGCTAACGCCTGCTGAGAAGACCTTCTGCAAGAATTAAAAAAACCCGCCCAGGCGGGTTTTTTGTTGCCTGCAATTCAGCATTTTCCCTCCCCCCAGACTCTTTTTCCCTCTGTTTAGCCATTCTGCCCCACCCCTTTTCTTCCGGTATCCCTCCTGCATCTCCTTGTTGACGCTAGCATGACAGCACAACCTTAATGAGATTAATTATCGTTTACACATCATTCCATGATCATTACAATGCCTGCCGACAAACGGGAGGATTATCCAATTGAACCTGCCCGGTCCGGGTTTCACGCGGGATGCGGTGAAACCACCCCATAGATTCACCCAAAGGATGAATGCATCTTCTTACTAAAAGAGTTCAGGCCAACATGATAAAAATGCACCGCAACAAGCTGACCACGCTCATTCTCGCCGCCCTCGCCTCTCACGCCTATGCCGCCGAACAGGAGGTCATGGTCGTGACCGCCTCCGGCTTCCAGCAGAAGATCGAGGATACCGCCGCCTCCATCTCGGTGGTGACTCGCGAGCAATTGGAAAAACGCGCCTATCGCGACGTGACCGATGCCCTGAAAGACGTACCGGGCGTGGTGATCACCGGGGGTGGCAGCAGCAGTGACATCAGCATTCGTGGCATGGGCTCCAAATACACACTGATGCTGGTGGATGGCAAGCGGGTCGACAGCCGTGGCACTCGCCCCAACAGCGATGGCCCTGGCATAGAGCAGGGCTGGTTGCCACCGTTGCAAGCCATCGAACGGATCGAGGTGGTACGCGGCCCCATGTCCTCCCGCTACGGCTCGGACGCCATGGGTGGCGTCATCAACGTCATCACCCGCAAGACCGCCAGCATGACAGCCTGGCAGGGGTCGCTGCATGCCGACTCCACCTTCCAGGAGAACAAGGACTCCGGCGACATCTTCCAGACCAACGCCTATACCGCCGGTGCCCTGGTGGATGGACTGCTGGGGATGCGCCTGAACGGCCAGCTATCCCATCGCGGTGAGGATCAGTTCCAGAACGGGTTCGCCGAGCAGGAGATGCGCAGCGGTACAGCCGTGTTCAGCCTGACCCCGGACGAGCACAACCGTTTCGACTTCGAGGCCAGCCGCGGCCTGCAGGATCGTGATCGCACACCGGGTGAATCCCTGTCGGCCAAGTCCAAACCCAGCCTGAGCACTTACGAGCGCACCAACTACGCCATCACCCACGACGGCCGCTATGACTTTGGTTCCTCCACCAGCTATCTGCAGCGGGAAGAGAACACCAACCCCGGCCGCCAGATGAAGCTGATCAACACCATAGCCGATACCCATACCCAGTTTGAGCTGGGGGATCACTACCTGAGCGTGGGTGGCCAGTACCGCTACGAGGATCTGCAGGATCAGGGCAACCAGCTCAATGTGGCCAACCGCGCCAATCAGCTGACCCGCTGGAGCTGGGCCATGTTCGTGGAAGACGAGTGGGCACTGACCGACACCTTCGCCCTGACCGGCGGCGTGCGCATGGACAGGGATCAGAACTACGGCACCCACTGGAGCCCGCGTCTGTACGGGGTCTGGCATCCGGCCGAATTCTGGACCTTGAAAGGGGGCGTCTCCACCGGCTACCGTTCACCGGATCTGCGCATGTCAGCCGCCAACTGGGGCCAGGCCACGGGGGGCGGCACCCAGGACGGCATGCTGGTCGGCAGCCCGGAACTCAAGCCGGAAACCAGCGTGAGCCAGGAAATCGCCCTGCTGTGGGATGGTCAGGAAGGGCTGAGCACCGGGCTGACCCTGTTCAACACCGACTTCGAGGACAAGATCTCCGAGATCCGCCGTTGCACCAGCAAGAGCGACCCCTCCTGCACCCTGAACGGTCACACCTATGACTTCATCAGCGACCGTATCAACGTCGACAAGGCGAACATGCGCGGGGTGGAAGGGACAGCCAACTGGACCATCAATGAAGATTGGTCACTGGCCTCCAGCTACACCTTCACCCAGTCCGAGCAGAAGAGCGGCCCGATGGAAGGCAAGGCACTGAACCAGATGCCGCGCCACATGTTCAACACCACGGTCGACTGGCAGACCACAGAAGAGGTCAGCCTCTGGTCCAGGGTCAACTTCCGCAGCAAGACCTCCGATTACCTGAGCCGGGTCAAG
Organism: Aeromonas sp. MR19; assembly: GCF_963899305.1. Classification (NCBI taxonomy): domain Bacteria; kingdom Pseudomonadati; phylum Pseudomonadota; class Gammaproteobacteria; order Aeromonadales; family Aeromonadaceae; genus Aeromonas; species Aeromonas sp. MR19. The sequence continues at coordinate 59,958 of NZ_CAWQWZ010000009.1, read as the reverse complement.
ATGGCAGAGGGCACGCCTTCTTACACCTTCTTCGACACAGGTCTTGTCTACAAGGCCAACAAGAACCTGAACGTGACCGCCGGCATCTACAACCTGTTCGACAAGACGGTGGATTACACCAGCTTCGGCACAGTGCTGGACGGTCGTCGCTACAACCTGGGGATGACCTACAACTTCTGATGATGAGCCGCCGCCCCCCGGGGCGGCGGCCTACTCTTCTGCCGCATTCTCCTTCTCCTCGGCATAACAGGCCGCCTGCCAGGTATTGCGTCCCAGCGACTTGGCGCCATACATCAACCTGTCCGCCTGCAACAACACCCACCGGCCATCGGCTCTGACACCATCCGGCACCCAAACTGCCCCGGTACTGATGGAGAGCCCCAGCTCACCGGCACTGGTCTGCAACTTGTGCAGACTCACTTCCCGACCTATCCGGCTGGCCCAACCTTGCAGCGAAGCCATATCCGCCATCGGCAGGCTGATGCAGAACTCCTCCCCCCCGATACGGGCAAACAGCGCCCCGTCCGGCAACACCAGCCGCACCCGTTCGACCAGCGCCGAGAGCACCTCGTCACCGACCCCGTGACCGAAGTGATCGTTGATCCCCTTGAAGCGATCTATGTCGAACAACAGCAGAGCCGAGGCCTGTCCGCTGGCCAGCCGCTGCTCAAACTCGGGCAGAAAGGCGCGCCGGTTCAAGATCCCCGTCATGGAATCTGTGCCGGCGAGGCGCTCAAGCCGCGCATTGGCCTGGATCAGCTCGGCGGTACGGCCCGCCACCGCCCGTCGCAATTGCACTATGTAGACCAGCAACACCATGCCCCCCAGCGCCAGCAACCAGGGCCAGAGGTGGAGTGGATAGACTGTCTCGATATGCATCCACTTGCGGATGATCCGCTCCCGATCCGCCACACCCAGGCGGGAAAACCCCAGCTCCAGCTCCTGCAACAGGGCCTGATTGCCCTTGGCGACCGCAAAGCGTATCTCGTCGCTGTAGAGGTGGCGTACCGGGATGAAGCGGCTGGGATCCGCCGAGGTGTAGATATAGAAGTTCGCCACCTGCAGATCGGCGATGAAGGCGTCCAGTTCGCCGCTGAAGGCGGCGCGCAGCATGGCATCGTTGTCGCTGAAGGTTTGCAGGTGGGTGGTGGGGAAGTGCTTGCGGGCGTAGTACTCCTCATACCCTCCCGCCACCACACCCACACTCTCGTGCAGCAGGTAGTAGTTCACATCCGAGCCGCGCAGGGAGTTGGCAAAGAACAGCTGGGCATCGAGACGGGAGAGCCCCTGGCCATAGTCATAGAGCGGATTGCGCTCCGGCGACCAGAGCAGGCCGCCATGGACATCGGCCTCACCGGTACGCACCAGGTCCAGCGAGGTCTGCCAGTCCACCAGCTTGAACTGGATCGGGCGACCGGTGACACGGCCATACTCGCGCCAGAGATCGATCAGCAGGCCATCCGGCTGCCCCTCCTCATTGATGTAGGAGAAGGGCTGCCAGGCCTTGGAGTTGGTCACGATCAAGGGTTTGGGGGCTGGCGTTGCCCAGGCGGGCAGCCACAGCAGATAGAGCAGGAGGCAGCATCCGCTGCGCACCCGCCATCCAGAACCAGAAGAGACCGCCATTCCTGCACCAACCTTGCTATTGGCCGTCTATGCGGCCATTGATTATCGCCACCTTCAGCATAGAAGAACAAGCATGACCGAGTATGAAATTGGCGTGATTTCAGTCAGATAACAGCAAGATAAACATGAGGAGGGCGCCTCGTCGGCGCCCTCCCCAGACAGATGTCACTATGCTCACAGCGGCAGGCTGATCCTGGCCTCCAGCCCGCCCTGCGCGCGGTTGTGCAGGGTCAGCTCGCCACCGTGCTGGTGCACCAGGGTGCGGGCGATGGAGAGCCCCAGCCCCACGCTGCCGGATTCGGTGTTGCGGGCCTCATCGAGCCGCACGAACGGCTTGAACACATCCTCCAGCCGCGCCGGATCTATGCCGGGCCCCTCGTCACAGACCCGGATCAGCAGCTCGCTGTCGGTACGCTCCAGCGATACCTCGGCACTGCCGGCGTACTTGATGGCGTTGCCGATGAGGTTTTGCAGCACCCGCCGCAGGGTGTTGGCGCGGCAGGCATAGACCTGCTTGCCCTCGACCATGCAGGTAACCGGCTGGCCGGTGTCGGCATAGTCATCGCACAGGCTCTCCAGCAGGCTGACCAGATCCAGCTCCCGGGTCGCCTCCTGCTGCCCCTCCTCCCGGGCGAAGCTCAGGGTGGCCGCCAACATCTGCTCCATCTGTTGCAGGGTCTGCTGGATCCGCTCCTTGTCCTCCCCCTCGTCCAGAAACTCGGTGCGCAGCCGCAAACTGGTGATGGGGGTGCGCAGGTCGTGGGAGATGGCCGCGAGCATCCGGGTTCTGTCCTGCACGAAGCGATCGAGGCGGGTGTGCATGCGGTTGAACGCCTGGATCGACTCGCGGATCTCGGTCGGCCCCACCTCCCGCAGCGGCTCTATGTCTTCGCCTCGCCCCAGCCGATCCGCATTGGCGGCCAGCTGCTTGAGCGGCTGGGTGGCCCGCCGGAACAGCCAGATCATCAGGCCTATCACCAGACTCGCCACCAGCATCAGGTTGAAGGTGGTCTGCCAGGACCAGCTCGCCGACTCCTTGTCCACCAGGGAGCTGAACTGCAACCAGCCACCGCGCGGCAACTGGATGGATCCATAGAGCCGCATGTCCTGCGGCGGCGGCATCCCCTTGCGGTCCTTCATCATGCGGGTGTGGTGCTGCCAGGCGCGGCTGCGCTGGGCGTCCTGCTTCAGCTCGGCGCTGATCTCCACCATCAGCGATGGCGGATAGCCGAGCCGGGAACGCACCTGCTGCTCGAAGCGGGGGCTGCGGTTGTCCGGTTGCAGCGGCTCGTCGGCGAGGCGCAGCAGCAGGGTTTCGCTGCGGCTCGCCTTGAGGATCTCGTCATAGAGCGAAGGCGGGGAGAGGGCCAGCAACCGCGCCACAGAGACGATGCGTTGCATGGCGTTGCGGCTGTTGACATAGCCCAGCGCCTCCTCCCGATCCGAGCGGTAGATCTGGATGCTGAGCAGCTGGATCAGCACCAGCCCGGCCAGCGCCACCAGTATGATCTGGCCGGTCAGCCCCTTGGGCCACAGTCGGGAACAGAGTCGCTTGATCATGACCACGGCGTCACACCTGGGTCACGTCGGCGGCGAACAGATAACCGCCGCCCCAGATGGTCTTGATGAGCTCGGGATTCTTGGGATCCCGCTCCAGCTTGCGCCGCAACCGGCTCACCAGGGTATCTATGGCCCGGTCGAACGCCACCGCCTCGCGGCCCCGGGCCAGATCCAGCAGTTGATCCCGGCTCAGCACCCGCTGGGGGCGCTCCAGAAACACCCGCAGCAGGTCGAATTCGGCGGTGGAGAGGCTCAGCCCCACCCCTTCCTCATCCACCAGTTCGCGGCGGTTGATGTCGAGCAGCCAGCGATCGAAACGCAAATCCCGGGTCAGGGTCTCGGGGGCGGGTTGCGGCTCGACCTGGGTGCGGCGCATCACCGCCTTGATGCGGGCCAGCAGCTCGCGCGGATTGAACGGCTTGGCGAGATAGTCATCGGCGCCCATCTCCAGCCCTATGATGCGGTCCGTCTCCTCCCCCATGGCGGTGAGCATTATGATGGGCAGGCTGGATTTGGCCCTCAGCTCACGGCACAGGGTCAGGCCATCCTCTCCCGGCATCATCAGATCCAGCACCAGCAGATCGAACTCCCGCTCCTCCAGCAACCGCTTCATCTCCTTGCCATCCCGGGCACAGCTGACCCGCAGGCCATGCTGCTCCAAAAAGCGTTTCAGCAGATCGCGGATCTCGCCGTGATCGTCGACGACCAGAATGTGGGTGCTGCTTTGGTTCATGAGGCCTCTCCTGTTAGAGCTGGCACGAGTATACGAAAATCTGTCGGACGGTTTGTGTCAAAGTGTGCCAGATCAGCAAGATGCCACACTCTGCTACAAAAAAGCGGTCACTCGGCAAAGTTGAGACACAAGGCGAGGGTTTACTTGGGGCACACCAACTCGTCCATATTTGCTCATTGCAGGAGACAGGCCATGCTCACCCTTACCACGCCCTTCATGCTGGCTTATGCCGCCAGCGAGGCCCTTGCCAGAATGGCGGCCAAGCCGCATCAGCCCGCACAGGCCAGCAACCTGACGCAAGCTTCCCCCCTGGATGACGATGAGGCCGGCCTCTGCCCGCCCGGCGAGACACACTTCCCTTCCCCATGATGACAGGCAGCGCCCGATTGTTAGGGCGGCGCCTGGCACCATGACACACAACGCCGGCATCCTTCGGCGAGCCATACCAAGGAGACAATGATGATGAAAAAGACCCTGACCCTGTTCGCACTGGCCGGACTGGCCCAGATCGGCATGGCACAAGCAGCCATTCCGGCCGACGTCAGCGCCGCCCCCGGCCTGCTGTTCGTCAACTGGCACGATGACGCCAGCAGCAGCAACGCCAACCCGACCCTGATGATCCGCAACGCCTCCGGCGACGTGCTCAAGCGGGTGCCCGCCGAGTTGAAAGGGATGCAGCAGGTACGACTGCCGATGAGAGCCCAGGGCAATCTCACCCTCAGCCTGGACGGTGAGAGCGACAGCTATCGCATGCCTTACAGCGTTGGCAGCGGCCGCCAGCGCTGAGCCGAGCCATTCACCCTGTGGTTTTCTCACGATAACCATGTTGCCTGACCGGTGACATGAAATACCCCGCCAGAGACGCTGTCCGGCGGGGTATTTCATTTTCCGCCCCGGAGAACGCTATTCTGGCCCCTGGCTGGCGCATATTTTGCCAGGCGGATTGGCGCTGGCTTTTCAGGGTGACAGGCCTATCCTCGAACACTGTGACAGACCCGGTTTTCGTTAACCCACAGCACAGCCTCACAGTGTCACACTCTGCTACAAAATAGGCTTCAACTGGCAAAGTTCAGACACCAGTCTGGTGTTTACTTAGGGTCAAGGCGAGCAAGCCGAACCCGAACTCAATCCGCGAGGAGATAGACCATGAAAACCCTGACCAAAACCCTGCTGACCGCCACCCTGATCCTTGGCCTGCCGCTCGGCGCCTATGCCGCCAGCGAAGCCGTCGCCACCACCCAGGCCGGCATGATGACCGACTGCCCCATGGACGGCAGCGGCATGATGGGCGGCAAGCACCACGGTAGCCGCCATGACAAGATGGCCCGCATGCAGAACATGACCCCGGAGCAGATCCAGACCAACCTGCAACAGCGCTACGACAAGATCGAAGACCCGGCCAAGAAGGCCGAGTTTGTGAAGAACCTGACGCTGCGTGCCGACGGCATGACCAAGCACGCCGAGGCGATGAAGCAGTTCGCCGAAGCGCACCAGTAAACGCATCTCGACCTGCAACAGGGTGGCCTAGGCCACCCTTTTTCGTTTCCCCCTCCCGCTCGGCCGCTCGCCCTCTGCGATCCCCCGGCCCCCCCCCCTCATTTCCCTTCGCCTCTGCTCCGGGTTCTGTGAGCGATAACAAACGTTTTATGTTCGAAATAGCTAATAATGGCGACTCAAATAACAAGGCCATGCAAGACAGTGCCAACAATAGACAGGAGTCGTTATGGGGTGGAGTCTGGGAACAATCAAGGGACGATATACAGCCGTCTTCGTGGGATTCATGGCGCTGGTGTGTGCCCTGACGGTGATCGGCATCCAGATCTGGATCAAGCCGGCGCTGCAGAAGGCCGGTGAGCAGAATGTGGCGCTGCGGGTCAGCGAGATAGCGACCGACATCCGCGATCAGCTCAACGGGGTGCAGAGCCAGTCCCGCAGCATCACGCAACTGGTGTCCCAACTGCCGAGCGAGCAGATCGATGCCCTGCTGCCGGCGCTTATCGATCAATACGGCAATGCCATGGTGTTTGGCGGCGGCATCTGGCCACTGCCGGATCAGCGGGAAGCGGGCCGCGCCAAGTTCAGCACCTTCTACCACAGAGATGCGGCCAACAAGCTGATCCCCAATACCTACTGGAACTCGGCCGAGGCCCCCAACTACTTCGAACAGCCGTGGCACAAGGCTGGCCAGCAGGCGCCCCAGGGCATGTGCGTCTGGGCCGCCGCCTACAAGGATGGTGCCAGTCAGCAGCCGAGAACCAACTGCGCCATGGGGATCTACCGCAATGGCGCCCTGTTCGGGGTATCGACCATAGATGTGACCCTGGGCTTCTTCAACGATCTGGTGGCCAGGAAGGAGCAGGAGATCGGCGGTCAGGTGATGATCGTCGAGGCTGACGGCAAGATCCTGAGCCGAAATGCCCGCCTGAGCGGTGACGTTGTGCTCGGCAACCTCTCCGCCCACACCGATTACCCCTTCGCCGGCGCCATCGCCAGCCTGCTCGGCCAGAGCCAGGGCAAGGGGCTGCTGCGCACCAGCTTCCAGGATCAGGGAGAAGAGCAGACCCTGCTGCTGCAAACCATAGAGGGCACCCCCTGGTTGCTCGCCACGGCCCTGCCGACCAGTACTCTGACCCAGGACAGCCAGGACGTGCTCACCACCTTGGCCGCGATCCAGCTGCCCCTGGTGGGACTGCTGTTCGTGCTGATGGTGCTGGCCATCACCCAGCTCGGCAGCCGGCTGCAGACCCTCAAGCAGAATATCGACGCCCTCTCTGCCGGCGATGCAGACCTGACCGCCCGCATCCAGGTGAAGGGCCACGACGAGCTGGATCATATCGCCCTGTCGGTGAACCGCTTCATCGCCTATCTGCAGCAGATGATGGTGCAGGTGACAGACGCCACCGACCTCATCACCCGCGAGCTGGCACAGCTCGATCAACAGACGGGTCAGGCGCGGCGGATCCTGAGCGAGCACGCCGCCGAGACGGATCAGGTGGTCACGGCCCTCACCGAGCTCAGCTCCACCGCCGACAGCGTGGCACAACATGCCAGCGACTCGGCGAGCTTCACCGAGACCGCCAACGGCCAGGCCGCCAACTCCCGCAAGGTGGTGGGATCGGCCTCCGCCAGCGTGGTGGCGCTGATCGACGAAGTGGATCTCGCCGCCGCCAAGGTGCTGGAGATGCAGGAAGATGCCAAGCAGATCGGCAGCGTGCTCGGGGTGATAGGTGGCATAGCCGCCCAGACCAACCTGCTGGCGCTCAATGCCGCCATCGAGGCGGCGCGAGCCGGTGAGCAGGGTCGTGGCTTCGCCGTGGTGGCGGACGAGGTGCGCGCCCTGGCGGCCCGCACCCAGAACAGCACGGCCGAGGTGGGCAGCATGCTGTCGCGCCTCACTCAGGGGGTGGCCGAAGCCGTGATCGCCATGGAGCAGACCAAGCACAGCTGTCAGGCGGCGGCAGATACCACGGGCCAGGTGACGGGAGGGCTCGACAACATGGCCGATTCTGTGGTGCAGATCCACGATCTCAGCAGCCAGATCGCCACCGCCGCCGAGGAGCAGAGCCGGGTAACCGAGGAGATCAACCGCAACATGGTGAGCATTCGCGACATGCTCAACCTGCTGGTGGAGAATGGCCGCAACACGGAGCAGAGCGCAGAGTCACTGCTCAGCTCCAATCGCCAGCTGCTGGCCCTGGTGCACCGCTTCAAGGTGTGATGAGGAACGCCAGCCAGCAAAAAGGGGCCCGAGGGCCCCTTTTTCATGCACGTCGTTCAGACTCAGGCCTTGGCTTTGTCGGCCAGGTTCAGGGTCTTGACGGTTTCGCCTTCGAACTTGATGACGACGCTCTTCTGAGCAGCTTCGGCATCCTTGAACAGGGTCTTGGAGGTCTCTGCCAGCATGGGAGATACCTTGTTCAGGGCGCTCAGGTCATAGGTCCACACTTCCAGACCGGCTTCGGTCTTGGTGCTGGCCGGGGCGCCCAGCTTGTCCTTGATGGCCTGCTTGTTGGAGCCGCCTTCCTTGATGTCCAGTGCCTTCTTGATCGCTTCGTTGGAGGCGCTGTCCATGGCGGTACCGGCCATCTCTTTGGCACTGCTGGTGACGCTGCTGGTCACTGTATCGGTCAGGGAATCCATCAGGCCGGCGTGGGCGAACAGGGGTAGTGCAGTCAGGGCAATCAGGATGCGCTTTTTCATCGATTCATGTCTCGTGGGGGATTAAAGAGCGCGCATCAGACCAGTGCCCTCAGGCGGAGTCAAGGCAATCGATCGGTCAATACGCATTCGGGGGGGAAAAGAGAAAAATCCGACGGCTGGCAGGCCGGGGGCAACACTATGGCCCCCTGGATCCGACTATTCGCAGATCTGGTTCTTGCCCGCCAGCTTGGCCTGATAGAGCGCCCTATCCACCCGCACCATCAGCTGGCTCATGGGCTCGTCCAGCAGGTATTCGGCCAGCCCGAAACTCATGGTGATGTCGAGCTGTTCGCAGACCCGCGACAGCACGATCAGCTCTCGCAGCTTGTCGGCAACCAGCCTGCCATCGGCCAGACCTGTATTGGGCAGCACCACCATGAACTCGTCGCCGCCCCAGCGCGCTATGAGGTCAATTTCGCGAATGTGAGTCCGCACCAGCGCCACTATGTTGATCAGGGTCTGATCCCCGGCACTGTGGCCATGGTTGTCATTGATCTGCTTGAAGTCATCCACATCCATGGCGATGACGGAGAAGGACTGATGGAAACGCCTGGAGCGCTCGCACTCCTGCTTGATGACCCGCTCCAGCCGATATCGGCTGGCGGCCCCGGTCAGGGCATCCGTCTCCGCCAGCTGGCGGTTCTCCTCCGCCTTCTGCAGCAACACCCCGTTGAGCCGCACCAACTCGGCGGTACGTTCGGCGATCTGCTGCTCCAGCGACTGGTTGCGCGATTCCAGCTGTTCATACAACAGCTTCTGGGCATGGATATTGCGATGGGCGCCTATCATGCGGGCCACAGAGCCATCCGGATTGCGGGCTATGACGCGACCACAATCCTCAATCCAGATGAAGAGGCCCTCCCGGCTACGGCAACGATACTCGACCCGATAGTCGGCGGCCGTGCCGCTCAGATAGGCATCGAAGCAGGCCATCACTCGATCAATGTCATCCGGGTGGATCACGCTCTCCCAGGTGAAGACGGTGTTGCCAAGGGAGTGGGGCTCGTAGCCCAGCATCTGATACCAGCCGGGATTGCGATAGACGAAACCCGTGTTGGCGTTCCAGTCCCAGATCCCGTCGCTCACCACCTCCAGAATGCCGTGCACCACGGCTTCGCTGACGTCCGAAATCCTGATCGTGTCACTGTCTTGCAGCATAGAGACCATCCTTGCCCTCTAACCCCGCCGAGGCGGGGGATTCAAACCTGATTAGTGGAAAACGACAACGAAGAGACGACAACCATGAAGCGCAACCCAATATCCGCCTGCCGGCGCACGATCCACCTCTGGTTAACAGGGTTATCGGCCGCTATCGGGTTCGTATGAACAACAACAGTAGCAACCAGTGTGGCTCAGGATCTCACCCTTGTCCGGTTTTAAATCCGGGATGATGCAGGCTGCGATAATGGCTGGGAGCCAGGCCATGCTGGCGTTTGAAGGCGGTGGAGAAGTGGTACTCGTTCTTGAAGCCGCACAACTGGGCCAGCTGCTTCACCGGCTCGCCGCGACTGGCCAGCAGCAGAGCCGCCCGCTGCAACCGCAGCCGTTGCAGCAAGGCCATGGGAGCCAGCGCGAAGTGCTGCTGGCAAAGGCGATAGAGCTGGCGCTGCGAGAGGTGCAGGGCGTCGGCCATCCGCCCTATGTCCCAGCACTCGGCCAGCGACTCTTTCAGCATCAGCTCGAGACGCAGCGCCAGCCGCTCGCCGCGACTCTGCCCCTCCCCCTTTTGCAGCAGGCGGCGCAGATAAAAGCCGAGCTGTTCTACCAGCAGGGCGCTGAGCAGCGGGTCCTGGTGGCGCTCCTGCTCCGCATAGAGGTTCTCCAGGGTGTGCAGCAAGCTGGCCTGCTGGGAGGTACAACCCAGCCTGGGGTGGCTGGCGAAGGCATCCCAGGGGGAGTCCTTGTGCAGCAGCAGCCACACCAGATCCCAGTCGCAGCACGGCGTTGACGACCATCTGTCCGGCAGCTGCGGCTCAGGCAATTGATAGCAGAGCGGTTCCCCCGCCGGGATCAGGGCCCACTCCCCAATCTTGAGTCGTTCGAGACGATCGCCGATCAGCACCTCCCCCTCGCCCCCCAGGGTCAGCAGAAAACAGTGCACGCCCGCCAGGCGGCGCTCGATCCGGTAGTGGCTGCGCAGGTGGGAATGGCCAGCCAGCCATACCTGCTCTTGTGCGAGCGCGGGCAACAGGCTGTCACAGCAGATCTGTTCACGGCAGTCGGGGGAGACTTCAATGACTTCAGGATTGGCAGTTTCAGACATCATCAGGACGGGCTCAGCCATGTCGAACATTCAAGGCCCAGCATAGCATGGTCGGTATCAAGTCACAGGAGACCAGCCATGCACATACATCACGTCGCCATCTGGGCGCAGGATCTGGAGGCGCTCAAGGCATTCTACTGCTCTCTGTTTGGCGGGCAGGCCAATGAGCGCTACCACAACCCGGCCAAACAGTTTTCGTCCTACTTCGTGCGCTTCGAAGGGGGCGCCAGTCTGGAGCTGATGCACACCCCCATACTGTTTCCGGCAGATCTCAGTCTGCCGCACCCGCTGCAGGGGCTGGCCCACCTCGCCTTCTCCCTCGGCAGCGAGGAGGAGGTGGACAAGATGACCGCCCGCCTCAAACTGCTCAAGGGCGCCGAGGTCAAACACCTGGACGGCCCCCGCTGGACCGGCGACGGCTATTACGAGAGCACCTTTCTGGATCCCGAAGGCAACCGGCTGGAGTTGACTATCTAGTCCATAGGGATCGACACAAGTTGGCCAAAGAACAGACTGGCGATCCGGGTTAGCTCTTTCGGCTCATCCGCAGTGTGGATATTCATCACCTCCTGCATTTGCAGATACAGGTTCAGCAAAGCGCTCCATGTATGTGCGACCTAATTACAGGCAACTGCTTGGATAGATCCTTGGCGCTATTTCCGGTTGGCCTAAATCTTGATTGAAAAATGACACAGCCTGTGTAGATGGATATAACGGATTATTTTTGAATTGTAACGCCCCGCTAAATAGCGGGGCTTTTGATATCACCGGGAAATAAACAGTCAATAAGCCCGAATAACGGCCAGCGGAACTGACTGTGCGACCCGCAGATGCCCTTCATGATTGAGATGAAGGTGATCCCCGGAATCATATTGCACGCTGAGCTGTTGAATGCATTTCGGATCCCGTACCAGCAGGTCGCTGTCAATAACAGCATCAAACTCCCCGCTTGTTCGCATCCAGTGATTCACTTCCTGCCGGACAACCTCCTTCTCAGGCTGATAAAAGTGCTCAATACCATATTCACCGGTTCCCCGCAGCGGTACCAGGGTTACGCCTGTCATGCGGATACCCTGTTCCCGCGCCATCTGCAGTAATTGCCGATAGGCGTTGATCAGCACGGTTGCCGGCGGCACCGGATTTTCCGGATCCAGTGCCGTACCCGCCAACCCGATATCATTCAGTCCGACCTGCACGATACAGGCAGTGACACCGGGCTGCTGCACCACATCACGCTCAAAACGCGACAAGGTAGCGATGCCGACGCCGTCTTTCAGTAGCCGGGAACCCGACTGCCCGGCATTCACCACGGCAATATTCTCGGCAATAAAGCGCTCTGCCAACAAATCGGTCCAACGGCCATAGGTGTCCATCTCCACGCCGTTACCATCCACCATAGAGTCACCGATGACGACCAGAGTGCGGCACGCAGATTCCGGCTGAACCTGGACACTTTCAACCAGAAGACGGGAACTGACTTTCTGACCATCGCCGGCTTCTTCCCTGATGGCCTGATTACCCGGTTCAAACAACGAAAAATGACGGGCATCCCAGTGGAAGGTATTGACCGGAATCTGTTCCGGCAGATATGTCCGTAGATTGATCACCGATAGTGATGGAATATCCTGTGGAATTTCATCACTGCACAGAGTGCCCCCCGCAGGAATTATCGCGCCGGTTTGCCCATTAAAGGTGACAGGCAGTGCACCGCACAGATCAGACACGGAAATATAGCTCTCGCCTATTACCAGCGGCTGTGCGCCATAGCGATTGGAAAAGATCAGCCGCAGCTTTTGGCCGCCCAGGCTGATGCGCAGTGTCTGCCTGAGTGTCTGATCCCCATCAATTACCGGTATATCCGATGGAAACGGAAAAGCGTCTCCCGATGCAGGCTGAGAGGTGGAAAGCCAGGCACATATCCACTCGTCGCGCATTGGCGAGGCTGAAGGCACTGAATATGACATCAGAAACTCTCCTGAAATAAATAACGGATTTAGTGCGCGTCCGGCGGGGTCGTCATGGTATCGAACGTGTGCATGGCGATATCTGTCATTGCCATCAGACGCGCCCGGCTGACGCCATCCCGAGCCTGGACGGAGATCCCGTGAAACAGGGTCGCTACATAATCCCCGAGCGCCTGTATATCTGTGTTTTCCGGCAGATCACCGGACTGAACGCCTTGCCGGATGCGCTGTATGATGCCGTCAATCCGCTCCCGGCGGTAACCGGCCAGCCATGCCATGACCTCTTCGTTGTCACGGCCATAGTTGGTCAGCGACAACACCACCATACAGCCGTGCGGCCGATCGTCTCGGGTGTAGTTTTCAACCGCGTTTACAAGCAGCTGCCTGATAGCCAGGCGGGTATCCGGCTGTGACAGGGCGGCGTCTGAAAAAGCACCTTCTTCGGCCAGATAAAGCGCTATCGCCTCACGGAAAAGATTTTCCTTTGAGCCGAAGGCGGCATAAATACGGGCAGAAGCAATCCCCAGTGAAGCAACCAGGTCAGACAGGGATATCCCTTCATAGCCACGCTGCCAGAACACCTCCTTTGCCTTGCGCAATGCCTCTTCACGATCGAACTCTCTTGGTCTTCCGGCCATAACACACTCTCCGCATAAGTCATCTCGGATAGAGGCTACCAGTTCATTGTCGACTAACAAAGAATTATTTTTTGTTGATTGACAAAGATTTGTAAGCCCTCTTAATCTATTCACTGTTGATCGACAAACAATAGGCGCTATCGCAGCTGACACGGGCTCTGTCTATGGCCTGCTGCGGGTATTTTTTTATCAATAATTCAGACGGAAAAGGTATGAACACATCATTCATCAGGGCATTGCTGGCAGCCGTCATGCTGTTCCCATTGCATGGCACTGCCGTCGCGGAAAATGCACAAAGCGCGGCAGAAACCTCGGCAACAACGCAGGTTAATGAGGCAGATTTTCAGCATCAGTATGTCGACGTTGCAGGGCAGAAGATTCATTACGTGACGATGGGAAAGGGGGAACCTGTATTACTGATCCCGGGCTGGCCGCAGACTTGGTATGCATGGCGTCATGTTATGACCAGACTCGCTGCCGAAGGCTATATGGCAATAGCGGTTGATCCGCCGGGAACCGGTTATTCCGCACGGCCGACCACGGGTTATGATACCGGGGCGGTGGCAACCACATTGCACATGATGATGAATCAGCTGGGCCATAAGAAATATTCGGTTGTCGGTCACGACATTGGCATGTGGATTGGTTATGCGCTGGCAAGTGACTATCCCGCAGACATTAAAAAAATCGCATTAACCGAGGCAGTCATTCCGGGGTTGGCGCCGGCACCGTCCATCTTTGTCGATCCACAGGAGAATATTTTCCTCTGGCACTTTATGTTTAATCAGGTGCAGGATTTGCCGGAAATGCTGACGGCCGGCAAAGAACGGGAATATCTGAATTTTATCTTTGACCACTGGTCTTATCGTCGTGATCGCATCGCGGCACAAACCTATATCGATGCTTATTCTTCACCAGGAGGACTGCGTGCTGGATTTGCGTATTACCGGGCGATTCCGCAAACCATCCAGCAGAATAAACAGCGGGCTGAGAAAAAATTGATGATGCCGGTTCTGGCAATCGGTGCAGATCATGCCACCCGTGATGCACCACAGCAGACGATGCAGGGAAGATCGGTGAATTTGCAGGGCGCTATGCTCAGCGAGTGCGGTCACTTTGTAACGGAAGAATGCCCGGAACAGCTGATGACAGTATTGCTGCCATTTTTGAGAAAATAAATGTTCTGCTAATTTATGAGTGATATAAAAACAGGCCTCCGATGTGGGGGCTTTATTCTTGGATCATTTACCGTTTCACGCTGGCTCAGCGTGGCATTCTATTGGCGATAGTGTAATCTGACAGCCGTAACGTATTGTTCCCTTCCCCTGCTAATTTATAAAAATGAGGAGAAGGTTGTTTCACATGTTCATAAAAATAAGTTATTTCACGGTAAACGTTGAACTTCGCTACGCTCAGCCACAACCAACACAACCAACACAACCAGTAGGTTGGTGCTGAGCCTGCGAAGCCCAACATACGAGTTGGAATCATCCTAATTAGAACGATTAAAATCTAAAAAATTACGATATAATTCATCGAAAGTGATTATTTTTACATGAGAAGATACTGCATCCCTTTGTATTTCAAATGCCCTCAACTTATCTTTCTCATTATTTAGATCCGATAACAAACCGCATATGATATAGCAACGTGGAGCAAAAACCTCAAAGTCAACTTCAGAATTACATTTTTTACTATAAAAATTCTTCATCAACTCAGATTTCTGTATTAAAACTTGAGAAATAGTACCTGATAGATCATTAGAAAGCCCAAAAGTTCCTCTATATTTTCTCTTAGATAAAAGTTCTGTGCCTGGAGTTTTTATTTCAACCAAACTAATGTTTCTACTTAAAGAATGAAGTAATGCAAAATCAGTCCGTCGATGACCTTTCCCTGAAATGTCTGTACTACCGACACCAAACTCTCTGTAACAGAGACTAATACTACCACCAAGAAGATGCTCTAAAAGTTTCTTATTAAAATCGAACTTTCTTTGCCAGAAAGATTCGTTATCTCTTTTATCTACGAAATCACGGTCCATAGATTCAATTAACTCACTAATACTTGTAGCATATATCCCTCTTTGTACCATTGGCACAATTCTAGTAGATATATAGAAGTCATTGATGTCAGACATTGCCTCAGTCAATAAATCAGCAAAAGTTTCGGCATCACTGTCTAGCTCAGACTTATTAATAAACTCAATTAATTCAGATATACTATTTTTAGCCATCCGCCCAACAGAAACGTCTCTAACCAAAGCACTATTTTTATTTAGATACTCTTTGATTTTATCGGTATCAGGCAGCCTGCCAACTTCCTCATTAACTCTCTGCTCTATATTTTCATCAATAAAATCTCTGAGCTCAGATAGATGCTCGATAGAGTAGGCTAGACTTCCTGGAGAGTGCATTAATAAATTGTTGATAGCGGCAAAAATCAATTCTTCATCATTCACACTGGCTTTTCTGAGATCACCAGATATTTCAAGTATTCTCATGACCTCAGCCATTCTTTCTTCACTAATCAAAATATAACTCCTTCAATTATTGTCATGCTGGTGGTGATAAAGCCTGAACAATGTCACCAATCACTCCCCCAACCTCTCCGCCAATCCGGAATATCGCTCGGTCTTTTTCCGCACCGCCTGTGCCAGCAGGGCGCGATCACCGTAGAGATCGAGCCGTGCCTTGGCGCGGGTGATGCCGGTATAGACCAGCTCGCGGGTCAAAAGCGGGCTGGGGCTGTCCGGCAGCACCAGCACGGTGTGGGCAAACTCCGAGCCCTGGGATTTGTGGATCGTCATGGCGTAGACGGTCTCGTGGGGCGGCAGGCGGCTCGGCAAAAGCGCGCGCAGGGTGCCATCCGGCTGCTCAAACCATACCTTGAGCCGCCCGCTTTCATCGGGCAGGCAGAGCCCCATATCACCGTTGTAGAGGCCGACCCCGTGGTCGTTGCGCACCACCATCACGGGGCGCCCCACATACCAGTCCCCATCGCGGGCGATCAACCCGGCCCGTGACAAGGCCAGTTCCAGCCGCTCGTTAAGCCCCAGCACCCCGAACGGACCGTCGCGCAGGGCGCAGAGGATCTGGAAGCTGTTGAACGCCTTGAACACGGCGGCGGGATCTTCCCCCGCGCGGGCCGCCTTCAGATAGCGGCCGTAACCGGCCACCCCCTGGGCAATCAGGGCGTCGTAGGCCTCCCCCGCCCAGGGGTGCAGGCTGATATCCCTAAAGCCCATGCCCCAGACCGATTCCACCGCAGTGGCATCGCCGCTGTTGCAGGCGCGCGCCAGCTGGCCTATGCCCGAATGCTGATCGAAGCGCCAGCTCTTGGAAAGCAAACAGAGGCTGTCGCGCACGGGTGCCCCAGCGGGCGTGCCCTGCAAACGGTAGCCGGTCTGGCGGGAGAGCCAATCCGCCTGCGCCGGGCTGATGCCCTGTTCGATAAAGCTGCAGATATCGCCGAGCACGGCCCCCGCCTCCACCGAGGCGAGCTGATCCTTGTCGCCGAGCAGGATCAGGCGGGCGTGGCTGGGCAACGCATCGAGCAGGCGCGCCATCATGGGCAAATCGACCATGGAGGCCTCATCCACCACCAGCAGATCCAGGTGCAGCGGGTTGCCCGCGTGATGGCGGAACTGGCTGCGCCCCGGGATCACCCCGAGCAGCCGGTGCAGGGTACCCGCTTCGGTGGGGATGGCTTCGACCCACTCGGGGGGCAAGTCGAGCGCCTGCAGGGCAGAACCGATACTCTCGGTGAGACGCGCCGCCGCCTTGCCGGTGGGGGCCACCAGCCGGATCGCCGGCGCCTTGCCTGCTTGCAGGCCTGTCTCCACCAGAATGGCGAGCAGTTTGGCAACCGTGGTGGTCTTGCCGGTGCCGGGGCCGCCGGAGATCACCGCGAAGGGGCGTGCCGCCGCCGTGGCCGCCGCCAGCTTCTGGCCGTTGCAGCAGAGCGCCTCGGGCACCAGCGCATCCAGCTTGCTCAAGTCGCTGGCAGCCTGGGCAACCGCCAGCAGCGCCTCTATGGCGGGCCAATCCACCTCGTGCGGGAACACCAGATCGAGATACTTCTCGATAAAGTGGCGGGGCGAGAAGTCAAGGGCGAGGCGGGCTTTGAGCAGGGCCGCGAACACCAGCCCGTAGTCGCGGGCAAACAGCCGCGACAGGGCCGGGGCGATCTCCGGCCATTCGGCGCGTTCACTCAAAGTGCGCAGATGGCGGGCCACCCCCAGCTCAAAGTCGTGGTAACGGGTGAGGTAGAGGCGCCCGTGCCAGAGCCGCAGCGGCCAGCGCGGGGCGAGCCCCTCATCCTGTTCCGTACCAACCAAGGGACTCTCTGCAAACAGGGCGGGCCAGCGGGCCGGATCCGCCAGATCCAGCAGCAGATCCCGGCTCTGCTGGGGATCCAGCCCGAACGGCCGCAAGGATCCTGCTGCCAACATCTCAAGCGGCAAACAGACATGGCCGCGCCCCAGCTCGAAGCAGGTGAGTGCCGCCCCCAGCACCAGCTCGGGGCTGCCGCCAAGATCGGCCACCAGCTTGGCAAATTGCAGATCCAGCTGGCGGATGCGCCCCGTCAGTGCCAGTGCTTTCAACCGTTCGATCATGATGGCGCTGGTCGCCGTGCTGATCATGGTGTCGCTCATGCCTCTACCTCGTTCAATGCGTGGGATCCCGCTGCTGGCGGCTCACTGTCTTCGCTAAACAGCCGATCCAGCCCCAGTACCAGTTCACGGCTCGGGCGGGTGTGGAAAATGCCCCCCTGCGGCATGCCGCGCAGGAACAGATAGAAGACACCGCCAAAATGCTGCTCGAAATCGTAGCCCGGCAGGCGCAGGGCGAGCAGCCGGTGCAGCGCCAGCGAGTAGAGCTGGTATTGCAGGTCGTAGCGGTGATCACACATGGCCCGCTCCAGCGCCGGACGGCTGTAATCGGCCGGGCTCATGCCGAGGTGGTTCGATTTGTAGTCGAGCAGATACCAGCGCCCCTGCCACTCGAACACCAGATCGATAAAGCCCTTGAGCATCCCCTGCACGGTGGCAAAGCTCAGCGGCTTGTTGCCCCGCGACAACGGGTCGTGCTGCTGGCAGAGCGCGGTCAGCGCAGGTGCCGTCACCCGCCCCATGGGCAGGAAGAACTCCAGCTCCACCTGCTTGCGATTCGCGCTCAAGTCCCGCAGCCGCACCGGATCACCAAAGCCGGTATCCAGCGGGGTATCGAGCACAGCCTCCACCTGCTGTTGCAGCACCTCGGCCCAGCTTTCGTCGAAACCATCCTGCGCCAGCAGGCTGGCGATATGGTGCGCCAGCGACTCGCCGCCCGCGCTCTGGAAGTCGATGGTCTCGAACAGGCTGTGCAGCAGGGTGCCGGGGCGCGCCCCTTTCGGGAAGGTGAAGATGGAGGGCTGGGGCGCTGCCACCTCCCCCGATTCGGCCAGCAAGGCAGCGCTCGCCGTCTCGGTCACTACCTCGTCATCGAAGCCGGGATTGGCCAGTACCCCCTTGCTGTGACCATTTCCTTGCGCCGCCAGCCCGGAGTAGGAGCTGATCCACCAATCCCGCTCGAGGGAACCGGTAAAGCGGCGCACCTGCGGCTCGCCCAACGGCTCCTCTTCAGGCGGCAGCGGGGCCGGACGGGTGAGCGAGGGCTCACAGACCACCACCCCGGGCAGCGCCTGCGACAGCTCGGTGAGGGCGGTCGCCAAGGTTTCGGCATCCCCCTCTTCGCCCTTTTGCAGCAGATAGCCGATGGCGGTGTGGTGCAGGTCCGTCTTCTCCGACTTGCCGTTGCCAGAGCGCACCGGGGCCAGCCCCAGCCAGGTGGCGTAGACGCCCCGGGTCAGCGCCACATAGAGCAGCCGCAGATCTTCGGCGAGGCGCTCCTTGTCAGCTTCCGCCAAGGATCCCTCGGCGCCGGTCAAGTCGAGTATGGTGCGATTGCCTGCCTCGTCCGCCTCGTGATAGAGCGGGGTCTCGGCAGTTCTGTGGCTGCAGATGAAGGGCAGGAATACCAGCGGGTACTCCAGCCCCTTGGATTTGTGGATGGTGACTATCTGCACCAGCTTGCGCTCGGATTCGAGCCGCAGTACCTGCTCAGCATCCTGCCCGTTGGGGCGGCTCACCGCCTCCCCCAGCCAGCGCAGCAGGGCGTATTCCCCATCCAGCTCGCTGCTCACCTGTTGCAGCAGCTCACCGAGATGGAGGAAGTTGGTCAACCGCCGCTCGCCGTAGGGGCTCGCCAGCAGAGAGGAGGCGAGATTGCGCCTGTGCAGCAGGGCCCGCAACATGGCCAGCACACCGCGGCGGTGCCAGATCTTGCGGTACTCCATAAACTCCTGCACCGCGCTCTCCCAGGCCCGCTCGTCGCTGGCCAGCCCATCGAGCGCCCTGGCATCCAGATCAAACAGGCCAGTGGCGAGCGCTGCCCGCAGGCTGCGCTCTTCGCTCGGGTTCTGGCAGGCGTGCAGGATCAACAGTATCTCCCGCGCCTCCACCTGCTCCAGCACGCTCTCGCGGTTCGACAGGTAGACGGACGCGATGGCAAGCCGCGCCAGCTCCTGCTGCACCAGCTTGCCCTCGGCGCCGGTGCGCACCAGCACGGCGATATCCCCCGCCTTAACCGCCTTGTCGCCTATCTGCGCCTTGCCCTCGCGGGCCTGGGTCAGCAGGCGGTGGATCTCGGCGGCCGTGGCGCGGGCCATCTTGCTCTGGTAATCCCCCCGATTGAAGGTGGGCTGGCCGGTCAGCTGCCAGCAGTGGAGCACGGGGGCGGTGGCGCTACCCAGCAGCAGCGCCTTGCTCTTGCCCTGCGCCTCTACCGGCAGGAAGGGGATATCCGCCTCGTAGATAAAGGGATCTTTTGCCCGCTCGAACAGGCCGTTGACCGCCCCCACCAGCGCACTGCTGGAGCGCCAGTTGCGCCCCAGGGTGTAGTGGGCGCTCACATTTCGCCGCGCCTGAATGTAGGTAAAGATGTCGGCGCCGCGAAAGCCGTAGATGGCCTGCTTGGGGTCACCGATCATCAAGAGCGCCGTGTCGCTATGACCACCATAAAGACGGTGGAAGATACGGTACTGCTGGGGGTCTGTATCCTGGAATTCATCGATCATAGCCACCCGGTAGGTGGCGCGAATGCGCTCGCACAGCCGCTCGCCCAAGCTGGAGCCGAGCGCCCCGTCGAGGTCTTTGAGCAGGTCATCGAACGAGAGCTGATGGGCCTGCCGCTTGCTGGCCTGCATCCGGCTACGCACCACTTTGGCGGCCCGTTGCAGGATCAGATCCCGAATACCGGGGCGGCTCGCCAGCAGCTCGTCGATCTGGCTGAACAGCGGCAGGGTCGGTGGCGCCTTCCCCTTGTTCAACTTGGCTTCCAGTGTCTCCTGGCCGAAGCGCTCGAGATCCTTGGGCAGCGCGTAGCCGCTCCCCTCGTCCTGCGCCCAGTCGCTTATCTTGGCGAGCCAGCCTTCGTAATTCTTGCCGGTATAGAGCTTCATCTGCCCCTCGGTCTGGCGGCGGATCTCGTCCATCTGCGCCAGCCAGGCATCTTTCACCGCATCGATACGGGCCATGGCCGCCTGATGGCGGGCGGCGAGGGTCTCATCCCCCAAGGCCGGGTGGATCTCCAGCTCGCTGTTGTCGAGCCAGCTGCTCATCTCCCGCAGCAGGGCGGCGGGGCTAGGCCAGAGCGCGCGCACCGAGCCGGCCAGGGTCTTGTCCACCGGATAGAACTCGGCGCGCCAGTAGTCGCTCACCGCCTGCAGCCTGAGCTGGCTGTCGTCGGTGAGAAATTCGGTTTCAAAGAGGGCGCCCGACTCGAAGGCGTTCTGCTTGAGCATCCGCTGGCAGAAGCCGTGGATGGTGAAGACAGCCGCCTCGTCCATCTGCCGCTCGGCGGCCAGCAGGCGGCGGGCCGCCAGCTCGTGATCTTCCACCTCGATCAGCAGCTGGGCCAGCAAGTCATCCTTGCTCTCACCCCGCATAAAGGCGAGCCGCGCCTCGTGGATGCGGGCGCGGATCCGTCCCCGCAGCTCGGCGGTGGCCGCTTCGGTAAAGGTCACCACCAGGATTTCGGTCACCGACAGCGGCCGCTCGTGAGCGCTGGACTGACCGGCATCGGCCCCCTCTTCGCCACTGTCTTGTTCAATAATCGGGCCGTGGCCCAGCAGCAGGCGCAGGTAGAGACCGGCTATGGTGTAGGTCTTGCCGGTGCCGGCGGAGGCCTCGATCAGTCGTTCACCGTGGAGGGGAAAACGCAGCGTATTGAGCGGGTTGGCCATTATTGCAACTCCTCCAGGGCCTGGTGCAGCGGGGTCAGGTGTTCGCGGGCCAGCGCCTGCAACTGGGCCAGCACGGCCTCATCCAGTTCGGGGAAGCAGCGGGCGACGTAAACGTCCTCCCCTTCGCCATTGACCATGTAGCCGCCGTTGAAGCGGGTGAGGGCCGCCTTGTCGGCCGCCTCCGGTTTGTCCGGATCCTTCTCCATCGCCTTGAGCCAATCCCAGGCGGTGTTGGGGAAAAACGGCAGCGGCCGCTTCATCCCCTGGGCCCAGAGCGCCACCAGGGCCGCCAGTCTGGGGCGCGCCTCGTCGGCCGAGAGCTTGGGCAGTCGCAGGCTCTGCTTGGCATCGAACAGCAGGGTGTCGCCGGGGGCACTGCTCAGGCAGAGGCAGAGGTGCTGGATCCAGCCAAGCAGCAGATCCTTGCCGTTGAAGCTGCCGGGTTTCACCACCAGCAAGCGTCCCTTCTGAGTGTCGATCCACCCCTGCAACTGGCCCTGTGCCAGCGAGATATCGATCTCCACCGCCTGTTTTTCACTGACCCAGGGGCGCAGACGCTCCGCCAGCTTGCCCATCTCGGCATCCAGATCGTCCAGCAGCAGGCTGCCGAACCAGCCTTGCGGCAGCAGGCCGGTGAGCTGCAACCGCTCGCGGCGCACCGCACTATCACCCTCAGCCAAGTGAGCACCGAGCAGCAGGTCTTTAAGCTGATAATGTTGCAGACCGTCCAGCTCGAACGGCTCGCTGTCCTCTATGTTGGCTTCGTTCAACTCGAACCACACCTTGAGGCGGCGGTTGAGGAAATACTTGGTGGGTTGACGATAGAAGCGCAGCAACTCGGCCAGCTCCAGCCCCTGCTCCTTGCCCCATTCGGGAGGCAGCGGCAGCTCGCCGCTCTGGAAGTTGGCGGCGCCGCGCACCGGATTGAGGGCGGGCAGCCAGTCGGCAGCATAGGTGAACAGCCGTGAACCCGCCTCAGGATGGAAGTAGTTGCGGCTGTAGGGGGTGAGCGGGTGCGGCACCATCAGGTGCTTGAGCAGTCGCTTGCCGGAGGTCTCGTCGTCGAGGCTCTCATCCCCCGCCAGCACGAAACCCTGACGCACATAGTCGATCAGCTCGGCCAGCAAGACAGATGGCACCTTGTCGCTGTTGTCCTGGGCGCTGAAGCCCTGATAGCTGATATAGAGCCCCTGCTGGGCGCTGAGCAGCGCCTCGAGGAAGAGGTAGCGGTCGTCATCCCGGCGGGAGCGATCCCCGCGCCGCGAAGCCACCGCCATCAGATCGAACCCCATGGGGGCCAAAGTGCGCGGATAGACGCCGTCGTTCATGCCGAGCAGGCAGACCTGTTTGAAGGGGATGGAGCGCATCGGCATCAGGGTGCAGAAGTTGACCTGACCGGCGAGGAAGCGCTGGCTAGAGCGGGACTCCCCCAGCACGCTGCCGAGGTAATCCTGCAGCAGGGAGGCCGAGATGGGCTGATCGAAGCGAGCCTCACCGAGCTGGGTCTGCCAGTCGGCCAGCTGACTGCGAATGAGCTGCAGCTGACGCTCTTCCTCCTCACCGGCCAGATAGAAGCGCTCCAGCAGCGCCAGCAGGCAGGCATTCCACTGTGCCAGCGGCTGCGCCTGTTGCAGCCGGGGCAGGAATTCGGCCAGCGAGTCGACAAACCAGGCGAGCTTGCCAAGCGCCAGCCCCTGCTGCCCCTCGATCTCTGCATAGGGCAATATGCTGGCCAAGGGCCCCTGCTGCCCCCCCATACTGTCGGCACAGGGCAAGATACCCGCCACCGGCTCGCCATCCCCCATGGCAAAGCCGAGCAGCATGCGGCGCAGGCCGAACAGCCAGCTGTTGCCGGACATGGGCGGCAGATCGAAACGGGCGGGGTAGCCGTCGTCCAGCCCCCAGCGGATGCCGGTCTCCTGCACCCAGACCCTCAGCTGGTTGAACTCGTCGTCATCCAGCTCGAAGCGGCGCAGCACGGCGGGCACCTCGAGAATGGCCAGCAGCTCGCCCGCCCCGAAGCGGGCGTTGGGCAGCTTGAGCAGGGCGAGGAAGCTTTGCAGCAGCGGGCTCTCCTGACTCGCCGCCCGATCCGACACCGCGAAGGGGATCTGGCCGCGCGCGCCGAACACCGCCTGAATGTAGGGGCCGTAGCTGTTCACGTCCGGCATCATCACCACTACGTCTTTCGGGTTGAGGGACGGGTCCTGCTCGAACAGCGCCAACAGGCGGTCGTGCAGCACCTCGAGTTCCCGCATAGGGCCGTGACAGGCGTGGATCTGCAAGGATCCATCCGCCGGATCGATCGGGCTCTTGTGGTGGCTGGCGTCGAGATCGAACTGCCCCCCCCCCCGTTCGGCCAGCTCCAGCACATCCTTCTGGATGGCGCGCAGCAGGCTGACATTGCCTTTGGCATCCAGCTCGTCGATATCGACGAAGGCCTCGATTTGCGGCACCTCCAATTCCATCAGCTGGTGCAGGTAGTCGCGCCCCAGCTTGCCCATGGAGGCGAGCAGCGGGTTGGCGGGGCCCTGCAGGGTCTCGATATCCGTACCTGGCTTGAGCTTGTTTTCGAGGCGCGCCAGGGTTTTGCGATCGAGCAGATCGCCCCAGTAGTAGCGGCAAGGGGTGGTGACGAACAGGTGCACCTCCACCTCGGGTCGGCTGCCGAGGGCCTGCAGCGCCTCCACATAGCGCGGCGGCAGCGCCGAGATGCCGAACACAAACACCCGCTGCGGCAGCTTGCCCGGCAGATCCAAGGTGCGCGCCAGCTCGTGGATAAACTCCTCGTAGAGGTTGGCTCTGTGGTAGCCGCTCGGGGAGAGCGCCAGCGTGCGGGCCACCAGCTCGCGCCACAGCTCGGGCTGCCAGTCCTGACCGCTCACCCCGGCCAGCTCTTGACTCCCTGTTCCGACAAGTCCCTCCCCCTGTTCCCAGCGGGCGATCCAGTCCGGCCGGTAAACCAGATACTGGTCGAACAGATCCGCCACCTTCTGGCAGAGCTGCCACAGCCGCACCTGTTCTGGATCCCCTGCAGGATCGTGCTCATCCCCGCCCAGATAGGCGGCGAGCGGTGCGAAGGCGGGCCTGCCCAGCAGGGCGGGCAAAATGGTCATCAGCTGCCAGCTCATGGCGCCCTTGTTGTAGGGGCTCTGGCGCGGCACGTCCGCCAGCACCCGGGTGAACATATCCCAGATGAAACTGGCGGGCAGCGGGAAGTCGATATTGGCGGCGATGCCGAAGGCCTTGGCCAGCTCCAGCTTGAGCCACTGGGCCATGCCCGGACTCTGCACCAGGATCTGCTCCCGATCGAAGGGGTGAGAGAGAGGAGCCTGCCGGATGCGGCTCACCAGCAGCTCCTTGAGCAGATCCAGCTGATTGGAGTGGTAGAGGGTAAACATGGACGACTCCCGCCAATTCAAATGAGGGGTGGGTGCGAGAAAAGGTGAGTCATTCCCGTCACTTCACACGAAATGGGATTGTCGGGGATCGGGGGGTAAGATGCAAAAGGCGCTTGTTGCCGCAGATCACGTCGCCATCATGCGGGGCGGGAAAGGGTCAATGGCGGGCATAAAAAAGCCGGTGCTGCTGCACCGGCCAAAAGGCGTTGGAAAACTCTCACTATCCGGGTATTACCAGTTCTTGCCGAGGCGGGCATCCAGACTGAAGGCCCCTGTACCGGCCGCCGCCAGGGCCAGGAAACCACCGGCCACGGAGACGTTCTTCATGAACATCAGCATCTGCATCTGATCCGCAGGCTGATAGTGGAAAATAAAGGCGGCCATCAGGGTGAAACCGGCCATCAGCACAGAGATGCTGCGGCTGAACAGACCCAGCATGATGGCAAGGCCACCACCCAGCTCCAGCAGTATCACCAGCGGCAGAATGAATCCGGGCACGCCCATGGCTTCCATGTAACCCTGGGTACCGGCATAGCCGCCGATCTTGCCCCAGCCTGCAATCACAAACATCAGTGCCAGCAGTACGCGACCCACCAGCAGTGCCACATCTTTCATCTTGTCCATTTCAAACTCCTCGTTGTATGTCAAATCACCGCTGACTGCTTCAGGGTAGGTCAAATAACAGGGCTTGGCTGGCACTCATTGCCACCAGATCCCATTTGGGTTCATCACGACTGAGTACCCCGTCGCCGGGTCGGGCAGCCAGACCGTTGGCGGTCAGCTCCCCTGAAATCATCTGCAGGTAGCCGTGTCGGCCGGCCAGCGCCCAGGCGAGGCTCTCACCGGGTTCAAGCTGCAACCGCCAGACGCGGGCCTGCTGGCGGATCCTGAAGGATCCCGCTTCGCCATCCGGTGACGCCACCAGCGTCAATCCCGGGTTGGCTTCAATCTTCTTCTGCTGATAGCCGGGGGTCGTGCCGTGTTCGTTCGGCTCGATCCAGATTTGCAGCAGGGAGAGCGGCTCGGTCTGCGAGGGGTTGTACTCGCTGTGCCGGATGCCGGACCCTGCGCTCATCAGCTGGAAATCCCCTGCCGGGATCTGCTCGGCGTGGCCGAGGCTGTCCTTGTGCTCTATGGTACCTTGCAGCACGCAGGTCAGGATCTCCATGTTGGCGTGAGGGTGAGTGGCGAATCCGCCACCCGGTGCCACCAGATCCTGATTGATGACCCGCAGCACCGAATGCCCCATCCAGTCCGGGTCGTAGTAGTGCCCGAAGGAAAAGCTGTGGCGCGCATCCAGCCAGCCGAAGTTGGCCTTGCCGCGCGCTTCTGCGGCTCTCAATTTCATCATGGTGTGCTCCTCACGTACCGATACGGTTGATTAACGCTGCTTGCCGCTACCGATGCCGAACGGAATGCGGTAGTCGCTGCTCTGATCACCCAGGCTCACGGTCAGGTTGCCCTGGGTGCGGCTCGGGATCTGTACCTGCTGGCTACCCATCAGGTTGGCATGCACTGAGGCAACCAGGTCGCCAGACTCGTCACGCACTTCCAGCATGGGATTGCCCTTGCCTTCCACCGCGGCACTCGCGTGCCAGTTCACAAACAGCACACCCGGCGCGGCGTTGAGGTCAGCGGGAACGGAAGCCTGAGCAAAGCCGGCTGTCATCAGGCCTGCAACGGCCAGCATCTTGATTACGTTTTTCATGTTCATTCACTCTCTTGGTTTTTATGTCATTGCCAAGGCCGGTTCGGCCAGAATCAATGCATCCATGCAAGAGGTTATTCAAATAGTGTGTTGTTCTTTTACCGACATCAGACATCACTCTTTGTGATGCCTCAGCCCGGAACTACTGTTTATTTGGCCGCTTGGCCTTCCTGCCTAAGCGTTGATTGAATATTAAAGACACTTGGCCTAAGTTGTTAGCGAGATAAACTGGCAAACATGTTCAAAAAAATTGAAGGTATGAAATGGCCAAGGAATCGAACAAGGAACGGGCGCTGACCCTGGAAGCCATACGGGTGCTGGACGCCATCGATCGCCGTGGCAGCTTCGCGGCGGCCGCCGACGAGCTGGGCAAGGTCCCCTCGGCGCTGAGCTACACGGTGCAGAAGCTGGAAGACGAGCTGGACGCCATGCTGTTCGACCGCAGCGGCCACAGAACCAAGTTCACCCCGGCCGGCCGCATGCTGCTGGAGCGGGGCCGGGTGCTGCTGGAGGCCGCCGAGCATCTGGTGGGCGAGACCCGGGCGCTGGCCCGTGGCTGGGAGACAGACATCACCATAGCCGTCGATGCCCTGGTGCCGCTGCAGGCGCTCTATCCCCTGGTCGAAAGGCTGGCCGAGCTGACGGATACCCGGCTCAGGTTTCGCGCCGAGGTGCTGGCGGGCAGTTGGGAGTGTCTGGAAGATGGCCGGGCCGACCTGCTCATCTCCTCCCTCAACCCCGACATCATGCTGACCGGCATCAAGCATCAGGCGCTGCAGGAGGAGGTGATGCTCTACGTCGCCCACCCGGATCACCCGCTGCATCAGGAGCCCGAGCCCCTGGCGGACGAGACGCTGCGCCGCTACCGCGCCATCGCAGTGGCGGACTCTGCGCTGCGCAAGCCGGTGCTCACCTATCGCCTGCTCGACAAGCAGCCACGTCTCACCGTCAGTACCATGGCGGAGAAACGTGATGCCCTGCTGGCGGGGATAGGCGTCGGCACCATGCCGCTGAGCTGGATAGAAGAGGACATCAAGGCGGGCCGCCTCAAGGTGATCAGCCCCGAGTATCGTCACCAGATCCAGGTCGTACTGGCCTGGCGGCGCGATACCATGGGCAAGGCCAAGAGCTGGCTGGTGCGGGAGATCCCCAAGCTGTTTCCCTGCAAGGGGGAGTGAGGCCGGGGAGCCTTAGCCATGACGGATGGAGGCGGCGATCGCCTTCGCTTGACGGCGGGCGCAAATTCGGGGAAAAGAAAAAAGCGGACCTCTTGCGAGTTCCGCTCAATGCCAGGAAAGAATAAAAACCTTGCGGTTTAAAAAACCCTTAAATTGGAAGCAAACAATCGATTTCTCAACCAGGAAGGTCTTGAATCCGATTCGTTTTGAATTATGCGCGATGTTTTATGCGCCACCAGCAAAATGTTGAATGGTTGAAGGATATGCACCGCAGAGTATCACTATCTGCAACCTTCACACTTGACTGGTCTGGCCATTTCAACCGATTACGACGGGTTTATTTCCTCTGGTTTTTTTAAGTGTCAGTATCTGAGCCCATAACTAAAAAAGAACCCAGTTTCTGACACAACATAAAGATGCAGATAAAGGAATAGTTGCATGACCTACAGCCAGACCCTGGCCAACAATATTCTCGACACCCTGAAGAAGACCCTGACCGACAAGGGGATCCGCTATCAGACCCTGGCAGAAGCCATGGGGGTCTCCATCGCCACCATCAAGCGGATGATGAACAAACCCTCCCTGCCGTTCGATACCCTGCTGGAGATCTGCCACCTGGTGGGGCTCTCGTTCGAGGAGCTGCTGGACCGCACCCAGGATGCCCAGAGCCGCCGCGCCGTCTTCACCCAGGAGCAGGACGAGGCATTCCACAAGGAGCCGGGCCTCTACGCCTTTCTCGCCAACATCTTCTGGCGCGACAAGACCCTCATCGATCTCAAGCGGGAGTACGGCCTGACCGATGCCTCCTGCTACCTCTACCTGCGCAAGCTGGAGAAGCTCGGCATCTTGCAGCTCGGCATAGACAACAGCTACCACTTCCTCATCAGCGAGCGCATCAGCTTCGAGCAGCACAGCCGCTTCGCCCGCCAGCAGGCGCGCCAGGCCATGTCAGTGCTGGGGGACTATCTGGTGGAGAACATGCACAAGTCCAACAACTACATGGCGCTGTGCCAGCTCCATCTGGGTGAGAGCGAGGCCATGGCGCTGATCGAGCGGATGAAGGAGTACTGGCACCAGGAGCTCAAGCTCAACCGCCCCGCCATCGGCCAGCGCGAGGGCAGCAAGACCTACACTATGTCGCTGCAGCTGGCGGACTGCGGTTACCAGAGCTTCGACGACCTGATCCCCAATATCGACAACTGATCCCGGCGGATCCTGCGGGATCCGTCTGCTTTGGTCAGCTCGATAGCGGCAATTCAGATCGTCTTGCTGCCATCGGCTGCAGCACGCGCATATCCCGACAGATACCTGTCGCCATTGTGCCTGCCAGTGCGCGCTGATTCATTGTGACTCCGCCATATGGGGACATTTTGAGGGGCTGAATGCAGGCGACAGCGCCCGGGTGTCGAGATGAATTCGTATGGCATCCGGCCGCCAGTGCTCGATATCGCAATCCACCAGCCCCCCTCGCTCGTCATAGTTGACCCGCACCAGCCGCAGCACTGCGCTCCCTTCCGCCAGATTGAGGGCGCGGGCGATGGCGCCCCGCGCCGCCGAGGGGGTGATCTCCAGGCTGGCACCGCCCTGGCCTATGCCATAGTGCTGCTGATAGAGCTCGGTGAGTGAGCTGGCCAGCGGCGCGCTGGCGATATCGGGGAAACGGCTGGCCAGCAGGTGGTGGCTGACGTGGAGCACGGGTCGACCGTCGATCAATCGCTGGCGGCGGATCTCGTAGAGCGGGGTGAAGGGATCCAGCCCCATCCAGCGGCACAGCTCGCTGCTGGCAAGCGCACTGCCGTGGGCCAGCACCCGGGTCTCGGCAATGCGCTGCTGCTCGCCGATCCACTGGTGAAAATGGGTGTGGATGGCAGGGTCGTAGGTGAGCCGGGGCGGCGCCACGAACCAGCCGCGCCGCTCGGCCCGGTAGATGAGGCCGTCCGCCTCCAGGCTGGAGAGCGCCTCCTTGATGGTGATGCGGGTGGTGGCGAAACGCTCGCTCAAGGCCCGTTCGGCGGGCAACTGTTGCCCAGCCCCCAGCTGGCCGCTGCCGATATAGCGGCGCAGGGTCTGGCAAATCTGTTCGCACTTGGAGGGGCTGCGGCCAGCGGCCACACCCTGTTCGCTCAATCGCTCTGTCACTGTCACATCCCTGTCGGTCATTCCGGTTTGCGTCCGCCTGGAGTAGACCAGCGGCTGTCGGTCCTGAGTTGTAACCGCTGTGGATGACAGTGCCGTGACAGGGCGATTGTCATCAAACTGCCATCAAAGCGCCCCGCCACCGTCATATTTCCCCTCTAGCATCCCTCTCGAACCTTAACTGACCTAGTCCAGAGGGATGGGATGATGAAAAGCGTGATCGCAAGTGCACTGGCCCTGGTGGCCATCAGTCAGCCACTGTTTGCCGCCGAGAACATCGCGGATCT
Source organism: Aeromonas sp. MR19 (assembly GCF_963899305.1). Classification (NCBI taxonomy): domain Bacteria; kingdom Pseudomonadati; phylum Pseudomonadota; class Gammaproteobacteria; order Aeromonadales; family Aeromonadaceae; genus Aeromonas; species Aeromonas sp. MR19. The sequence continues at coordinate 29,981 of NZ_CAWQWZ010000009.1, read as the reverse complement.
TGAGAAAGCCGCCCGCGGTGAAGGCCAGCTCAGCAGCATAGGCATGCCCGACAGCTGGGCCAACTGGAAGGACACCTGGCAGCAGCTGGGCAACATCTACGGCATCAAGCATCAGGATACCGACATGAGCTCGGCCCAGGAGATCGCCAAGTTCGCCGCCGAGAAGGCCAACGCCACCGCCGACATCGGCGACGTGGGCGGTGCCTTCGGCCCGGTCGCGGTCAAGCAGGGGGTCACCCAGCCCTACAAGCCCTCCACCTGGGCCGATATTCCGAACTGGGCCAAGGACGCGGACGGCCACTGGATGCTGGCCTATACCGGCACCATCGCCTTCCTGATCAACAAGGATCTGGTCAAGGCCGCCCCCACCAGCTGGCAATCCCTGCTGGGCGGCGACTACAAGGTGACTCTGGGTGACGTGGGCGTGGCCTCCCAGGCCAACAACGGCGTGCTGGCGGCGGCCTATGCCACCGGCGGCAGCGAGAAGAATCTCAAGCCCGCCTTGGAATTGTTCGGCCAGCTGGCCAAGCAGGGTCGCCTGTCGCTGAACGACCCCTCCATCGCCAATATCGAGAAGGGCGAGGTGGAAGTGGGCGTGCTGTGGGACTTCAACGCGCTGAACTACCGCGACAAGATAGACCCCAAGAAGTTTGATGTGGTGATCCCGAGCGACGGCTCCGTCATCGCCGGCTACACCACCATCATCAACAAGTGGGCCAAGAACCCCAACGCCGCCAAGCTGGCGCGGGAATACATACTCTCCGATGCCGGTCAGATCAACCTGGCCCGTGGCTACGCCCGCCCCATCCGCAGCAACGTGGTGCTGCCGGACGATGTGAAAGCCAAGCTGCTGCCCGCCGAGCAATATGCCAATGCCAAGCCGGTGCAGGATCATGCCGCCTGGGAGCAGAGCTCCAAGGCCCTGCCGCGCCAGTGGCAGGAAACCGTCATGATCAACATGCAGTAAGGACAGCCTGTGCAACACAAGGTGATAGTGGTACTTGTGGATGGCCTGTCTGCCGAGGTAGCCCACACCATGGGCTACCTCACAGGCATGGTGGAGGCAGAGCGCGGCCTGTATACGACCCTGAGCTGCGCCCTGCCCTCTCTCTCCCGGCCCCTCTACGAGTGCATCCTGACCGGCGTACCGCCAGTAACCAGCGGCATCACCCACAACGGGGTGAGTCGCCTGAGCCAGCATGAATCCATCTTCCATCTCGCCCGGGCCGCGGGCAAAAGCACCGCCGCCGCGGCCTATCACTGGGTGAGCGAACTCTATAACCGCAGCCCCTGGCTGGCGCTGCGGGATCGTTACACCCATGACGAGAAGTTGCCGATCCAGCACGGCTGCTTCTACTGGGATGACAACTACCCCGACAGCCACCTGCTGCTGGACGGCGAATGGCTGCGCACCCAGTACGACCCCGACTTCCTGCTGATCCATCCCATGGGGGTGGACGATGCGGGCCACAAGTTTGGCCTGGATTCTCGCCAGTACCGCAACCAGGCGCGCCGCATGGACAGCCTGTTGGCCGATCTGCTGCCCCAGTGGCTGGCAGAAGGGTATCAGCTGGTGGTCACCTCGGATCACGGCATGAACGAGGATCTCAGCCACGGCGGCACCTTGCCAGAAGAGCGCAGCGTGCCGCTCTGGCTGTTTGGCGATGCCTTTGTGGCCCAGTGGCCGGAGGGCGCGACGATCGCCCAGACCCAGCTCTGCGCCCTGATGGCCGACTTGCTGGGCATTCCCCACGACAAGCCAGCCGCACCACAGCTGCTCAAGGCGGCCTTTATGCGCGAGGTGCACTGATGATGCCTGCCACCACGAGGATCGCGGCGGATCAACCCGTGAAGATCCTGCACGGAGCCCGCCGCCACTGGCTGCCCGCCCTGGTGCTGCTCCCCTTTATCCTGCTGATGATGTTGTTCCAGCTCGCCCCCATGGTGTGGGTGCTGGTGGGCAGCTTCCAGACCCCGGATGGCTGGGGCATCGACCATTACCGGGAAATTTTGGGCTCCCCCTTCTACCTGCAATCCTTCACCAACTCCCTGCGTATCGCCGGCATAGCCAGCCTGGCGGGGCTCGTCATCGGTACCCTGGGCGCCGCTGCGCTGCGCCACAACGGCGAGCGGGTGAAGCGGCTGCTGCTGGCCTTTGTCACCATGACCGGCAACTTCAGCGGCGTGCCCCTGGCGTTCGCCTTTATCATCATTCTCGGCATCAACGGCGCCGTCACACTGCTGCTCAAATCCTGGGGCTGGATCGACGGCTTCAACCTCTACTCGGGGTCGGGCCTTATTCTGATCTACACCTACTTCCAGATCCCGCTCGCCTTGCTGCTGCTCTATCCGGCGTTCGATGCGCTGCAGGATGACTGGCCCCAGGCCGCCGCCCTGCTGGGCGCCAGCAAGAGACAATACGTGTGGCACGTGGCGCTGCCTGTGCTCACTCCCGCCCTGCTCGGCACTCTCATCATCCTGTTTGCCAACGCGGTGGGGGCCTATGCCTCCGCCTACGCCCTCACCACGGGCAACTTCAACCTGGTGACCATCAGGGTGGCCAGCCTGGTCTCAGGCGACATCTTCCTCGAGCCCAATCTGGCGGCGGCGCTGGCGGTGATCCTGATGGTGCTGCTGGGAGTGGTGACGGCCGCCAACCAGTGGCTGCTGAAGAAGAGCTATGTGAACAAGGGGCAATCCCATGCATGACCTGACACCGTGTTCTGGATCGAACAAGCTGGGTGCAGTTGGCCCACATCATGGCGGGAGACGACAAGATGCATGACCTGACGCCGCGCTGGCCCAGATGGGTGCTGGGGGCGCTGGTCGCCACCCTGCTGCTGCCGCTGCTGGCCACCTTTCTCTATTCGATCTCCACCCGCTGGGGGGCGACCCTGCTGCCAGACGGCTTCACTCTCGACTGGTATCTCAAGCTGTGGGGCGACCCGCGCTTTCTGGCGGCGTTTGGCCGAAGCCTATTGGTCTGCTTCGCCACCCTGCTGCTCGGAACCCTGGTGCTGGTGCCGACCGTGCTGGTGGTGGCCTACTACTTCCCCAGGCTGGATCCCTGGATGAACCTGCTGATCCTGCTCCCCTTCGCGGTGCCGCCCGTGGTCTCCTCGGTGGGGCTGCTGCAGATCTACGCCGACGGTCCGCTGCCCATAGTCGGCACGCCCTGGATCCTGATCGGCACCTGGTTCACAGTCGTGCTGCCCTTCATGTACCGGGCGCTGGCCAACAGCCTGCAGGGTGTACCGCTGAAAGATCTGATGGATGCCGCCCACCTGCTGGGGGCCAGCAGTGCCCGTGCCTTCGCGCTGGTGGTGATCCCCTGCCTGCGCAAGGGGCTGCTGGCGGCGCTGTTTCTGTCGCTCTCCTTCCTGCTCGGGGAGTTCGTGTTCGCCAACATGCTGGTGGGCACCCGTTACGAGACACTGCAGGTCTACCTCTACAACATGCGCGCCACCTCGGGCCACTTCACCAGCGCGCTGGTGATGAGCTACTTCCTGCTGACCCTGCTGCTCACCTGGGCGGCAAACAGATTCCATCGGTGACGCGCCATGATCCACCGGACAACCCGCACCACACCGACCGACTCCATACCGCCCCCAGCCTGGGCTGGCCCATTATTCGCTTTCATCGGTGACCAACCATGTTCCATCTAGAAGTAACCCAACTGCACAAATCCTACGGCGAGACCAAGGTGTTCGAGGGGATAGAGTTCGGCATCCGCAAGGGGGAGCTGGTGACCCTGCTCGGCCCCTCAGGCTGCGGCAAATCCACCCTGTTGCGGGCGCTGGCCGGGCTCACCCCGGTCGATGGCGGTCAGGTGCGGGTGGCCGGTGAAGAGATCACCTGGCAGGCACCCCAGAAACGGGGCATCGGCATGGTGTTCCAGAGCTATGCCCTGTTCCCCAACATGACGGTGTGGGACAACGTGGCCTTCGGCCTCAAGATGAAACCCCAGCCGGGACGGGAGCTGGCGGCCAGCGTGCAGGAGGCCTTGAGTCTGGTGGAGCTGGATGGCTTAGAGCGCCGCTATCCGAGCGAGCTCTCCGGTGGCCAGCGCCAGCGGGTCGCGCTGGCCCGCGCCCTGGTGGTGCGGCCAAGGATCCTGTTGCTGGACGAGCCGCTCTCGGCCCTCGATGCCCGCATCCGCCGCAGCCTGCGCTTGCAGATCCGCGAGATCCAGCAGCGCCTCGAGCTTACCACCATCTTCGTCACCCATGATCAGGAAGAAGCGCTGACCATGTCGGACCGGATCTTCCTGATGAACAAGGGATCCATAGTCCAGAGCGGCACGCCTGAGCAGATCTACACCCGCCCCGCCAGCGAGTTTGTGGCGAGCTTTATCGGCAACTACAACCTGCTGAACGCAGAGCAGGGCAAGTCCCTGTTCGGCCCCCGTTTTCAGGGCAAGCTGGCGCTGAGGCCGGAGTCCATCACACTGCTGCCCGCAGGGGCGACCAGTAGCGAGCCCAGCCTGCCCGGCATAGTTCGCCAGCAGCAGCTGCTCGGCAACGTCATCCGCTATCAGGTGGCGTGCGAGGCGGGACTCTTGACGGTGGACTGCCTCAACCGCTCGGCCCGGGATCTGCTGCCGGCAGGCACAAGTGTCACTCTGGCGGTGGCCCGGGATCAGCTGTGTGAGGTAGCATAAGGCCATGTATCCCATTCTGTTTTCGGCCGGCATCAAGATGCCGGCCACCAACCCAAGGAGCCGTCATGGCACTGGCACTGTTTGATCTGGACGAGACCCTGATTGCCGGGGATTCCGCCAGCCTCTGGCTGGAGTACATGGTGGCCCAGGAGCTGGCCCCGGCGGACATGATTGCCGAGGAGCAGGCCATGATGTCCCTCTACCATCAGGGCAAGATGGACATGCATCAGTACATGGCCTTCACCCTGCGGCCGCTGGCGGGCAAGTCGCGCCAGTGGCTCGGCCAGCAGTGCCAGCACTTCGCCGAGCAGGTGCTGCGGGCGCGCATCTATCCGGAAGGGTTGGCACGCATCGAGTGGCATAGGGAGCGCGGTGACGAGCTGGTGCTGATCTCCGCTTCCGGCGAGCATCTGGTGGCCCCCATGGCGCAGATGCTGGGGATGGATCACTGCGTCGCCATACTGCTGGATGAGGAAGAGGGCATGCTGACCGGCCAGACTCGCGGCACTCTCAGCTTTCGGGAAGGCAAGGTGGCCCGCATCAACCAGCTCTTCACCGGGAACGACAACCTCTGGCAGGAGAGCCACGGTTACAGCGACTCCCACAACGACCTGCCACTGCTGCGGGCCGTGACCCATCCCCATGCGGTCAATCCGGCTCCCGGCCTGCGTCAGGTCGCCGTCGAGCAGGCCTGGCCCACCCTGGACTGGCAGTTGGTCGGCTGATCGGCTGAATGAAGAAGAGGCCCTCAGGCCTCTTCGTTGCTCAACAGGCTGCCTTTTGGCAAGCTCCCCTCTCCGGCCACCAGTTCCTGCGGCTTGCCCAGGTAGATGCGGTTCTTGCCATCGCGCTTGGCACGATAGACCTCGGCATCGGCCACCTCCAGCAGCGTCTGGCCGTGCGTCACCCCATGGCTGGCCACCAGCCCGCCACTCAAGGTGAGTCTGAGGCCAGGCTCGCGCCAGTCCAGTGACTCCACCCCCTTGCGAAACTGCTCCAGCAGCATCAGGCAGAAGTGGGTGTCCGGGTTGACCATCAGCACCACCAGCTCCTCCCCGCCGTAACGGCAGACCCAGCCATGATCCCCCAGCAGCCGCATGGCCAGCTTGGACACCCGCTTGAGCACCACGTCCCCGGTCTGGTGGCCATAGTTGTCGTTGACCCGCTTGAAGTCATCGAGATCGACCATGGCCAGGCAGAAGGGCTGGTGTTCGAGCAACAGCCGGGTCAGGCGTTCGTCGAAGAAGCGGCGATTGTAGAGGCCGGTCAGCTTGTCCAGATGGGCCTGCTGGCGCGCCTCGTGATAATCCTTGCCCACCTCGGCCAGCTCGGCGTAGACGTCCTTGAGCTCCCTCATCCCGCCCTGTGGCACGTCATCGGGTTGGGTCCGGCTGGCCCGGATCATGGAGGAGATCTCGTCGAGCATGCGGCGGAAATAGCGGGACCACACCAGTGCCAGCACGAAATAGAGCACGCAGGCCAGCGCCACCATCAGCAGCACATTGAGGGAGACCCTGTCGATCGCGGCCTGGACGCTGGCCGCCGGTTGCACGCTGATGAGCACCCAGTTGCGTTCAGGCAACTTGCTGTAGGCCACGAACAGCTGGGAGGCCTTGTCCAGGAAGATGCCATCCCCCTGCTTGAAGCGGGAGAGCCACTGGGGATGGGTCATGGGCTTGAGCAACTGGGCGGGATCCGGGTGCACCAGCACCTTGCCGGACTGGTTGACTATCATCTGGTACCCGTTGTCGGCCTGGCGGTTCAGCTGGGCCGAGAAGGGCGCCAGGATGGCATCGACCGCAAACACCCCCCGCACCTTGCCGCTGGCATCGGTCAGGGCCCGCGCCAGGGCGATCACCAGGTTGCCATTGGTGTAGTCGTAGTAGGGCTCGGTCCAGACTATCTTGCCCAGATGCTGGCTGGCCAGCTGATACCAGGGGCGTACCCTGGGATCGAAATTGGCATCCGCCTCCCACTTGGGGTAAATCAGCATCTGGCGCTCGGCCGTGCCGACATAGATGTAGATGAGGTCGGCCATCACCCCCTTGTAGAGCCGCCACTCCTTCAGATAGGTCTCGGTATTGTACAGGCGGGGGCCGCTGATATCTTCCACCTTCACTTGGTCGTAGATAAGCGTAAACTGCCGTTCCATCTCCTGGAGATAGGGCTCGATGAAGACGTGACGCAACTGGTGATTGGTGGCGAGCAGACGCTGCTGCAACTCGTTTTGCAGGCTGCGTTCCATGTGCAGATAGTAGATGCCGCCCAGCATCAGCACGGGAATGAACAGCAGCAGCAGCCCCAGCCGCATCCGGGCAACCAGGGACCAGGTTTTCTTGGAGACAACACGCTTATCCAACCCGGACTCCTGCTACCGTCAGACATGATGTAGTGTCAGAATATCAGCACCACGGGATGGCGTCCAAAAGGAAGCTGGTTATGTGCTCAACAAGAGGTAGTCGACACGGATGTTGAACCCGGATCTGCTGATGGCGCTGCACTATTGCGCCGTGATCACCCTGACCGGGGCCATCACCTCAGAGTATTTTCTGTTCCGGCGCGGCATGTCCATCGAACAGGTGCGCAAGCTGCTGCTGGCCGACGGCCTGGCGGCGCTGGCCCTGCTGCTCATCTTCATCACGGGGGTGTTGCAGGTGCTCGCCCACCCCGAACAGCCCGCCGTGCTGCTCGCCAACCCCGGCTATCGCACCAAGCTGCTGCTGTTCTTCGTGATGGCCATCAGCTTTGGCTACCCCAGCCGCCTCTTCTATCGCTGGCGCCGCTCCCTTCGCCAGGGTCGGGCCCCCATGGTCTCCATCCAGCAGCAGTTCTGGGTGATCTGGATCCTGCGCGGCAACCTCTTGCTGCTCGCCCTCATTCCCCTGCTGGCCAGACTCGCCAACAGCTAAAGGCAGCCGCCATGAAACCGCAATAACGGCTGATCCTGAGCCTGGGTAGCAAGGCTCTTGCTGCTCACCCTGATCCCCCTGCAGGCCAGACTCGCCAACAGCTGAAGGCAGCCGCCATGAAACCGCAATAACGGCTGATCCTGAGCCTGGGCAGCAAGGCACTTGCTGCTCCCCTTGATCCCCTTGCTGGCCAAGCTCGCCAACAGCTGAAGGCGACGCTTATTCAGCAGCCATACGGATCAATCCGGCCCCTGCACGGCCATTCTGCGGCTGCCACCCTTTTCCCCTCGCGGCCCCTCCTGCGGACCAAACTCGCGAGCGTTAAAGACAAATCCCCCCGAGCACGGTTATCTTGGTGGCTGGAGCTTTGCGGACGGGTGCCTGCCCGCCACCTTTTCAGGGATGAATTCGTATGCGTTCGAACATGATGTTACTGATGGCCGCCGCCATCTGGGGGCTGGGCTTCGTCGCCCAGCGGCTGGGGATGGATCACATGGGGCCTTATACCTTCAACGGCCTGCGCTTTCTGCTCGGTGCCGCCTCCCTGCTGCCGCTGCTATGGTGGCTCAAGTCACGCCAGCCCACCGGTCAGTCCGGTGATCGCCGCCTGCTGCTGACCGGGGGCCTGCTCGCCGGTGTCGTGCTGTTCAGCGCCGCCTCCCTGCAGCAGGTGGGGTTGCTCTATACCACGGCCGCCAAGGCGGGCTTCATCACAGGCCTCTACATCATACTGGTACCCGTCATCGGCCTGGCCCTGCGCCACAAGACCGGGGCCAACACCTGGATCGGCGCCCTCATCGCCATGGCCGGGCTCTATTACCTGAGCGTGACCGAGGAGTTCACCATAGGCTACGGCGACCTGTTGCAGGTGATCGGCGCCCTGTTCTGGGCCATTCATCTGCTGGTGCTGGATCACTACTCGAGCCGGGTCGCGCCGATCCGCCTGGCCGGCGTCCAGTTCCTGGTGTGCGGCCTGCTCAGCCTGGGGGTTGCCTTCACCATGGAGACGCCGACCATGAGCGGCGCCGTGGCGGGCTGGCAGGCGCTGCTCTATGCCGGTCTGGTCTCGGTCGGTATCGGCTACACGCTGCAGGTGGTGGGGCAGCGCGGCGCCCATCCGGCCCACGCCGCCATCATCCTCAGTCTGGAGACTGTCTTCGCCGCCATCGGCGGTGTGCTGCTGCTCGGCGAGACCCTGGATGAACGCGCCATGGTGGGCTGTGCCCTGATGCTGGCAGGCATGTTGATCTCCCAGATCCGCCTGCGCTGGTGGTGGAAATCGCGCCGGGACAAGGTGCCCAGCCAACCCTAACCGAGCGGGCCAGATTCGGCCTGTAGTCTCATGCTGGCCCATATGCCTGATCCCGCAGATCCGCCTGCGCTGGTGGTGGAAGTCGCGTCGGTACAAGGTGCCGAGCCAGCCTTGATGCGGGCAGACATCTTGCTCTCACGGGTGCGGCTGTGCCGAGACGGTGTCACCCATCTCACAAGAAAACGAGGCGCCCGTGGGCGCCTCGTTTTCTTGTCATTGATTGATGCCTAACGCACGCTGGAGCAGAAGCTGACATCGTCGCGCAGGGGATCGTTGCTCACGCTGTGGTAGAGCTCGAAACAGGGGCCGCTGCCAAATTCCAGCCCGGCCGCGACTATGTCGCCCACATGCTCCTGCCAGCGCGGCCCGTACAGGCTGCGATCCGTGATGAGGTAGCGGGACTGGGCATAACGCCCGGCGGGAATGAGCTGGGTTTCCACCTCCCCCTCGCCCCGGGTCTGGGCAGGCACAGTGACGCCGATATCGGTGCGGCACTGGGCCGGTGGCGTCACCTCAGGGTTGTCGTGGTAGATGAAGATCCACTCCCCCTGATCGAGTCCGCGGGTGGCCGCCCACTGGTACAGGCGGCCGCAGACGGCATCATACCCCTCGCCATAGGGGCCTGTGACCCGGATATAGGCCAGGGTACGGGCGTCCATCTCGACAGTTTTCATGGTGTTGCTCCTTGCTGATGAGTGGCCTTCAGCATAAGGGGACGAACCTTCCCATGCGTGTCCATCCTTGCTCTCCAGGTGTCCATTCTTGCGCTTGTCGCGGCGAAACTCGCCAGGGGTGCAACCGTAATGGCGGCGAAACGCCTTGGCGAACGCCTGTGAACTGGCAAGGCCCGCCCCCAGCGCGATGGCGGTGACGCTGGCGTCCGTGTAGCAGAGCTGCCAGGCTGCCCGCTGCATGCGCAGCCGCCGACACATCTCCCCCGGCGCCTCGCCCGCCACTGCGGTGAACACCCGGTGAAAATGGTAGAGGGAGAGGCAGGCCCGATCCGCCAGCGCCTCGATGGAGAGATCGGGATCTCGCTCCAGCGCCCGCAGCACAGGGACGAGACGGCGGCGGTAGTCGATCATGGCCGGATCCTCGCCATGTAGAGGGCATCCACGTATTCACCCTGCCGAAAAGCGAAGCCGCGGGCCAGCCCCTCCTCGACGAAGCCGAACTTGCGATAGAGCGCCTGCGCCCCCGGATTGTCGGTGTAGACGGTGAGCTCGACACGTTGCAGGTTGAGCCAGTTGTCGGCCATCTCCAGCGCGGCCCCCAACAGGGCCGAGCCTATGCCCTTGCCGGCCCAGTCATCCCGCACCCCCATGCCGATGCAGGCCACGTGTTTGCGCCTGGGATTGGGCTCGATATGCAGCGAGAGCTGGCCCACCAGCAGGCCGTCGACCTCGGCCACCAGCGCCACCACGCTGCCGTTCTCCAACCGCTTCTGCCAGACGCTCAGGGTCGGATACGGCAGTTGCAGGGTGCCCGCCTGGGCGTTGGGCATGGCATAGAGATCCCGCAAGGCGGGAGCATCGGCCGGTTCGGCGTGACGAATGGTGATCTGCATCTGAGGCTCCTTCTCGAAAACCTCATCATGCAGCATCAGAAGGGTCCGGTCATCCCCCCAGCCCCACCCATTCGTGATGCCTATCAAAGGGCGAGGGAAGGCCCATTGGTTCCGGGGTTTTTCCTTGTTATAGACTCAAGGCTCACCAACAAGGAGAAGCACCATGAACGACAAGACCCTGCACAGTGCCAATGGCGCCCCCGTTGTCGACAACAACAACAGCCTCACCGCCGGCCCCCGTGGCCCCGTGCTGATGCAAGACATCTGGTTGATGGAAAAGTTGGCTCACTTCGATCGGGAACGGATCCCGGAGCGGGTGGTTCACGCTAAGGGCTCGGGCGCTTACGGCACCTTTACCGTGACCCATGACATCAGCCAGTTCAGCAAGGCCAACCTGTTCAATGCCGTCGGCAAGCAGACCCCTGTGTTCCTGCGCTTCTCCACCGTGGCCGGTGAGAAGGGCGCCGCCGACGCCGAGCGCGACGTGCGCGGCTTCGCCCTCAAGTTCTACACAGAGCAGGGCAACTGGGATCTGGTGGGCAACAACACCCCGGTGTTCTTCATTCGCGATCCGCTGAAATTCCCCGACTTCATCCACACCCAGAAGCGGGATCCGCGCACCAACCTGCGCAGCGCCACCGCCGCCTGGGATTTCTGGTCCCGTCATCCGGAATCCCTGCACCAGGTCACCATCCTCTTCAGCGACCGCGGCATCCCCAAGAGCCTGCGGGAGATGAACGGCTACGGCAGCCATACCTTCAGCTTCATCAACGACGCCAACGAACGCTTCTGGGTCAAGTTCCACTTCAAGACAGAGCAGGGCCACAGCTTCTACACAGATGAAGAGGCGGCCAATGCCGTCGGTCAGGACAGAGAGACCAGCCAGGCGGATCTGTTCAACGCCATCGAGCAGGGCGACTTCCCGCGCTGGAAGGTCTATGTGCAGGTGATGCCGGAGGCCGAGGCCCAGACCTACCAGATCCACCCGTTCGACCTCACCAAGGTGTGGCCGCACAGCGACTACCCGCTGATCCCGCTGGGGGTGCTGGAGCTGAACCAGAACCCGGACAACTACTTCGCCCACGTGGAGCAGGCCGCCTTCACCCCGGCCAACGTGGTGCCCGGCATCGGCTTCTCGCCTGACCGCATGCTGCAGGGGCGGCTCTTCTCCTACGGTGACACCCAGCGCTACCGCCTCGGCGTCAACCACGGCCTGCTGCCGGTCAACGCCCCGCGCTGCCCGTTCCACCACGGTGCCCACCGCGACGGTGCCATGCGGGCCGACAGCAACGGCGGCGCCAGCCCCAACTACCAGCCGAACCGTTTCGGTACCCAGCAACCGAGCGAGCAGCACGAGCCGGCGCTGAGTCTGGAAGGAGCCGCCCTGCACTACGATTTTCGCGACTACGACAGCGATTACTACAGCCAGCCGGGCAACCTGTTCCGGATCATGGACGAGGGGCAGCGCTCGCGCCTCGCCGCCAACCTGGCGCGCTCCCTGATCCACGTGGAGGATGACGCCATAGTCGCGGCCCAGCTCAGGCACTTCGAGCAGGCCGACCCCGAGTACGCCAAACGGGTCGAACTGGCACTGGCCGCCCTGCAACGCTAAGCCGCAGGCAGCCAACATCTGCAAAAGCAAAACGGGGGCCTGCTGGCCCCCATTCTCGTAATGACGGTGCATGATAAATAAAAAACGGAGCCCGAGGCCCCGTTTTTCACTGCGGTATCAATCCTGGACGCAGCGCCCTCGCGCTCTTCCCGCTCCCTTGCCAACAAGCGTTTGTACCGCCCGCTGCGGCAACCAAGCTGTGCATTGGAAAAACGGCACCGTTACCCGCCTGCGGTGATGAATAAAAAACGGAGCCCGAGGCTCCGTTTTCACTGCGGTATCAATCCCGGACGCAGCGCCCTCGCGCTCTTCCAGCTCCCTTGCCAACAAGCGTTTGTACCGCCCGCTGCGGCAACCAAGCTGTGCATTGGAAGAGCGGCACCGTTACCCGCCTGCGGTGATGAATAAAAAACGGAGCCCAGGGCTCCGTTTTCACTGCGGTATCAATCCCGGACGCGGCGCCCTCGCGCTCTTCCGCTCCCTTGCCAACAAGCGTTTGTACCGCCCGTTACGGCAACCAAGCTGTGCATTGGAAGAGCGGCACCGTTACCCGCCAGCGGTGATGAATAAAAAACGGAGCCCTGGGCTCCGTTTTCACTGCGGTATCAATCCCGGACGGAACGCGCTTCGCGCTCTTCCCGCTCCCTTGCCAACAAGCGTTTGTACCACCAGCTACTGCGACGACGTTGTGCATTGGAAGAGCGACGAGCCATTTCTTAGGTTCCAGCCAAGAGAGGAAAAGAGCCGCATTATGCGATAGAGGTCACGTCCATGTCTTTAGCTGGATCAAGAAAAGCCTCACTGACCCACGCTGATGGTGCTGCTATTCGCCGCCTTGCCGGCCGCATGCGACGCCCTTTCCGGCTCGCGCCAGGCCAGTGGCCCGTTGCTCTCCAGCGCGTTTTGCGGGCCGCACTCCAGCCAGCTGTCGCCCTGTTGAATGCGGGCACCCAGCGAATATTTCTGATCCTGATACCAGCAGACTCGCTCCGGCAACGACCCCAGCGGCAGCACCAGCTCGGTTCCCGCCTGCACCCGTGTCACGTCGGCTGGCCCGGCGACAGCAGTCGCACTGCCCAGCCAAACCAGCAGCAGGCAACCCACCCCACACTTGCTTGCATTCATGGTGTCACTCCTTGCTCAGTACGGAATGAAAGCGACCGGAAACGGCGCAAACTTGATTAATAAGCCATACGCCGACTGGCATTCCCAAGCCAATATGATAGCCTGCCAGCGCCTGCTCACACCCGTCAAAAACGGCGCAGGAAAACCCCGGTGGATTTGTCGGTTCTCGACGAATATAACCTTATTAATCAAATCGTTATTTGGATATTATCCCAATGCGTATCATGCCGTTGCTCCAGGCGGCCTGCCTGAGCCTGATGTTGTCCGCCTGCGTCGCCCCCCTCTTGCTGATGAGCCCTACCAGTCAACTGATGTGGGCCCTGCTCAAGCCGCTGGTCGGTTTCGACCCCAACGAAGCCAACCTGTTCGAACAGCCCATGATCAAGGATCGAATGACCGGCATTCTGGGCCCCAATTACGACAGCACCATGCAGTTGCTCAAGACAGCCAACGAGCTGCAGCAGGAGGGTCCGCTGTTCTATGTGGTCTCCCGCTACGCCCCCGTGCCGGACGTTGCCAAGCAGGCCGGCATGGTGTGGAACTCACAGACCAACCAGATGTCTGTCATGCTGCTCAAGGGCGATGGTACACCCCAGGTATTTGGCGAGAACCTGGCCGCAGGCGCACCGACCTGGCCAAGCGAGATGCAAAACTGGCAGGCGCAGGGCAACCCGACGGCCACAGCACTCTCCGGCGCCACCAACAGTCTGACCGGCTCGGCGACCAAGAGCCTGACCGGCGCCGCCACGACCAGCTCGGTATTCGGCAGCGTGCTGGGTTCCCTGCAGCAAGGCGCCAGCAAGACCATGGCTGACACCACCAAGCAGGTAGTAAACAGCGCCACCACCTCGGCCCAGCAACAGGCCACCAAGGCCGTGACCGAGCCCGCCAAGCAGGCCGTCAGCAGCGCCAGCACCACGGCACAGCAGCAGGCCGCCAAAACCGTGACCGAGCCCGCCAAGCAAGCCGTCAGCAATGCCAGCACAACGGCACAGCAACAGGCCGCCAAGACCGTGACCAAGCCCGCCAAGCAGGCCGTCAGCAGCGCCAGCGCCACGGTACAGCAGCAGGCCAGCAAGGCCGTGACCGAGCCCGCCAAGCAGGCGGTCAGCAGCGCCACTACCACCGTACAGCAACAGGCCACCAAGGCCGTGGTCGAACCGACCAAACAGGCGGTCAGCAACGCCACTGCCACAGTACAGCAGCAGGCCAGCAAGACCGTGACCGGCCCCGCCAAGCAGGCAGTCAGCAGCGCCAGTGCGACCGCAACGACGGCGGCGGATGCGGCCGCCAAGGCCGAGGCCGCGCGCGCAGCTGCCGAAGCCGAGATGGAAGCCCTGCTCAAGTAAGTCCCTCCCCAGGCCATCGCAAGATGGCCTGGCTGTTTTCCTTCCCCCTAGCTCCCCGCCACAGCTGCTCGCCATCCACTCTACCGGATGCGTGAAATCATGAACTTCTCGACATAGCCCCCTAAACTGGAAGGACGATTTGTTGCAAGGAGTGCTGCCATGTCGCGTCTGCTCAGCCTGATGATCTGCTGCTGTCTGGGCACAGCACTGCCCGCTTCGGCGTTCACCTATTACTCCGAGCAGAACATGCCGTTCAACGGCCAGGATGAGCAGGGCAACAGCACCGGCCTGGCGGTCGAGCTGCTGCGGCTGATGTGGCAGGAGATGGGGGAACCGGAACAGCCCATCCACTTCATGCCCTGGGCCAAGGCCTGGTATCTGCTGACCCAGCAGCCGGATGCCGTGCTGTTCACCACGGCCCGCACCCAGGCGCGGGATCCCCACTTCCTCTGGGTCTGCCCCATCAGCCACTCCCGGGTGTCGCTGGTGGGCCGCAAGCGGGATGCCCCCAGGGTGGCCAGCAAGGCCGATCTCGCCAGGCTGCAGATCGGCGTCATGCAGGCGGATGTGGGGGAACAACTGCTGCTCAACCGGGGCATCAGCCCCGCCAACCTGATGGCGGTGGAGCGGATGGATCAGGTGGTGCGCCAGCTCATCATGGCCCGTACTGATCTGGTGGCCGGCAACGAGGTGATGCTGTTCCATCAGGCCAGGCAATTAGGCTTTCCATCGGACACCTTCGTCACGGTCGCCACCCTGGCGGAGCAGGACAACTGCTTTGCCTTCAACCCCGCCGCCGACAAACAGCAGGTCGCCCGCCTGCAACAGGCGCTCGACAAGGTCAGACAGGGGGAGGCCTTCAAGCGGCTTATCGCCCGCTATCAGGATGTGGTGCAGTCACCGCCGGCGGATCACCTGCCCACGATCGAGTGAACACAAGATGCAAACAGGCCACCCGAAGGTGGCCTGTTTCATGGTGTCGCCTGCTTACTGGAAGTGGCTGTCGTGCTCGGACTTCTTGGTCTGGGCACCTTCGCTGTGCTCGATGGCGGTGCGGATGAGGTCCACCCCGGCACGGATGATCAGCACGCCCATGTTGACCAGCTTGACGCAGACCCACATGAAGGTGATGAGCAGTATCAGTTTGAGTACCGTCTGGAACGCCTCCAGGAAATTCTGCTCCAGCTGGCCGGTGAGGCCGTTGGCACTGGTCATCAGCCAGGTGTAGACCTCGCGCACGAACGGGATACGGCTCGGCATCTCCAGCACGTCCAGGGCGGCGGGCAGGGCCTGGAAGATGACTATGCTGCCGAACAGTATCAGAATGACGCCGATGGCGATGCCCAGAAAAAAACCAAACTGTTTCATGGAAGGTCCCAAGGTTTGCTGCATGAAAATAACATAGCTGCCAATACTAGGGACTGCCTCACCACAGGGCAATCCTTGTGCGCAGGCAGGACCAGAGCCAAACCCGCCATCCGGTGGGCCCCAGGCAGGAAACCATTGCCCAACTATCTGATTTCTGTGACCCTTGCGCCCATAGTCCCCCAACGCTCAGGCACCATGTTCCGTTCCTGTTTTTTACTGCTCTGCGCCCTGCTGCTGACACTGCCTGTCTCGGCCACCCCCACGGCCGCCGTCTGCGTGGTCAAACATCAACAACAGCTGTTGCTGGTACAGGACAGGGTCTCCTCCCGCTACAGCCTGACCGGCGGCTACATAGATGCAGGCGAGACGCCCCAGCAGGCGGCACTGCGCGAGCTGTTTGAAGAGACAGGTCTGCGCGGCCGGATCATCGCCGAGCTGGGACCATGGCAGCGCGCCGTGCTGTTTGCCTGCCAGACGCTGGAACCCATCCGGGCGCAGACAGGCTCGGGCTTCGTCTCCCTGCTGCGGGCCCCCAACCTGGGTGGCGAGATCCTCAACGCCAGGCTGATAGCCCCATCCCGGCTGCCTGACGGGCAGCGCCGCTTTCCGGCGCAGCTCGACTGGCTGGCCCCCCAGCTGGCCGACATCCCCGACAGCCCGGTGCTGTGGCTGCCGGATTTCAGCGGTGAAGGCAATGCTCTGCACCGGGCGGAAGTCCCGCTGATCCAGCGCTTGCAGCGCTGGATCGGGGCCAGTGCACCCTGGCTTGATGCCAGCAATCTGTTTGGTTCAGCCGCCTTTCAGCTTGCCCTGCTACCCTTGCTGCTGCCGCTGCTGGGCTGGCCCCGTCTGCGTCAGCTGTTGCTGGCCATGCTGACCCTCACCCTGCTGGTTCAGCTAGCCAAAGAGGGCATAGGCTGGCCCAGACCCTTCCATCTCGATCCCGCGCTGGCGCACGTAAGTGCCCAGGGCTTTGGCATGCCGAGCGGTCACGCCGCCTCGGCGCTGCTGTTCTGGGGCCTGCTGCTCAGATGGTGCTGGCCCGCCAACCCCTGGCGCGGCGCCTCGCTGGCACTGCTGCTGGCGGCCCTGACCGGGCTGGCCCGGGTCTGGCTCGGCGTCCACTTCCTGTCGGATGTGGCGGCGGGATTGCTGCTGGGCGCCCTGATGCTGACGATCCATTCCGGTTTGTCCGGCATGGCTGCCCGGCCATGGATCTGGGGCGGGCTCAGCCTCATCTGCACACTGGCCGCCTGGTGGAGCCAATCCTCGGCGCTGGCAGGCCTGGCCATGTTCAGTCTGGGTCTGACCCTCGGCATGCGGCTGCCATTGCCGCGAGAGCGGCAAAAACCCTGGTACACCCTGGCGATCACCCTGCTCGGCGGCCTGCCCCTCGGGGCGCTGCTGTGGGCGTTGCCATTCTGGCTGACCAGCTCCTGGCTCATCCTGCTCGGCCAGTGGCTACTCTATGGTTGCCTGGGGCTCTGGTTGAGCGCCGGCCTCTGGTGGATACTCTCACTCATGAACTCTGACCCGCTACCCAAGGGCTCCGGCCCCGACAAGGGATTGCTATGAATATGAAAAAAGTGGACTTGGCCAAGATAACCCTAGGGGTGCTGTTTCTCAGCATCCTCATCATCTCGTGCTTCATGGTGCTGCGCCCCTTCCTGCCCGCACTGGTGTGGGCCACCATGATCACCATAGCCACCTGGCCGCTGATGCGGATGGCCCAGCGCCTGCTGTGGGGCAAGCGCGCCCTGGCGGCGCTGGTGATGACCAGCATACTGCTGCTGATCTTCGTCATCCCGCTATTCATGGCGCTGGCCAACGTGGCGGAGAAGGCCCCCATGCTGATCGAGCTCGGCACCACCATCAGCCATTCGCCGCCGCCCGAGTTGCTCTGGCTGCAACAGATACCGTTGGTGGGCGGCAAGCTCTACGACTTCTGGCAGCAGATCCTGGCGAGCGGTGGTCAGGTGCTGTTTACCAAGCTGGCCCCCTATTTTGGCCAGACCGCCCGCTGGCTCGCCTCCCAGGCCGGCAATCTGGGCTTGCTGTTCGTCCATTTCCTGCTGACCGTTGCCATCTGCGGCCTGCTCTACCACTCGGGTGAGAAAGCAGCCGACGGCATCCGCCGCTTCGCCCACCGCCTGGCGGGGGAGCGCGGTGACAATGCCACGGTGCTGGCCTCCCAGGCGATCCGTGCCGTGGCCATGGGGGTGGTGGTCACCGCCCTGGTGCAATCTTCGGTGGCCGGGGTCGGCCTGCTGATTGCCGGCATCCCCTACACCATGATCCTGGTGGTGGTGATGTTCCTGCTGATCGTCGCCCAGATCGGCCCCTTCCCCGTGTTGCTGGCCTGCGTTGGTTATCTCTACTGGAGCGGCGACACCACCTGGGGCACCTTCCTGCTGGTGTGGTCACTGCTGGCGGGCACCATGGACAACTTCCTGCGCCCCTTCCTGATCAAGCGCGGCGCCGACCTGCCGCTCATTCTCATTCTGGTGGGGGTTATCGGCGGCCTGCTGGCGATGGGTATCATAGGTCTGTTTATCGGCCCCGTGGTGCTGGCGGTGGGCTACACCCTGCTGGATGCCTGGATCAAGGAGGGTGACCACCAGCCAGAGGGGGCTGCCGTCGCCGCAACGCCCAAGGCTGAGTGAAGGTTCAGCCATAAATAGCTGATGCAAAGAGCCGCCCGATGGGCGGCTCTTTTGTTTTTGACGATCGTGATTTATGGCGATCGTGTCAGATTGACTGAGCAGCGCCAACCGGCATGCACCATATATTACCGTCCCATGTAAGTTCGATTACGCCTCACGGCTAATTGAAATCCACGGGCTGGCTATACGGAATTTTGTTCAGCAAGGTGGGTGTCCTGATTTCATAACGTTTGGCTAAGGGGCGGGCTTTAGCCCGTCCCAGTGAGCGAAGCGAACGATTTGAGCATATTGTTGGGCGATACCACTTCAAATGCGCAACACAGACCGAATTTTATTTGCAAGTTGATGCATGCCTCTGCGTTCAAGTTCTTGCACGAAAACATGCCACGGTGGGATGTTACTCATGTACGGTTCGTTGCTTGGCCCCGTATAACCTCCACCACCAGGACCGGTATAAAGCCCGCCACCAGGTCCAGTGTAGAGACCACCGCCAGGCCCCGTATAAAGCCCGCCTCCGGGGCCTGAGTACAGGCCGCCGCCCGGACCTGTGTATAGCCCCCCTCCGGGACCTGTGTACATGCCGCCGCCTGGCCCTGTGTATAGCCCCCCTCCGGGGCCTGTGTACATGCCGCCACCAGGCCCAGTGTACAAACCACCACCGGGGCCTGTGTAGCGACCGCCGCCTGGACCAGAGTATTGATCTCTTACCCACATACGAACTACCTCCGTGTGTTGCCTAACAGTGATTCGATGGAAAGTGGTACTAATCCGTTAATAGAGCCTTCCATATAACTCCGGTTTGCCCTGATCGCCGCCACGAAAAATTCATTTTAAATCACAACATTGCCGACCAATCTCTGGTGCTGAACGCATTCGCCAGACGTCTTCCTTTGGCTCTATTTTTGGCCATCGGGCAAAAGTACACTTCTAGAGCGGCAATGGAAAGCGCCACCCGACCTTGGTGTTGTGAACAGGTCAGGAGTGTGAGCGGGGCAACGTCTTATCTGGCGTAGCTGGCCAAGTGTCTGGCGGCGAGTCAGGGGGAATGGAATAGGGGAGCTGGAAGAAATAACCCGGGGCGTCGCAACGCACCGGGTTATCGGTCGGTAGGGGAGGGTCAGGCAGGTTGGTGGAGGGTGATGCAGTGAATGCCACCGCCACCGGCGGCCACAGGATCAATATTGATCTGCACGATTTTGCGGCCGGGGTAGAGGCGGGCCAACAGCTCACGGCAGTAACTATCGGCCGCCTTGTCGCCAAACTCGGGGGCGAGCACGGCGCCGTTGATCGGCAGATAGTTGATATAACCGGCGGCAAAGTCGCGGCTGCGGCTGAAGCGGTTGTCCCGCACGTCGAGCGGTGGCGGCAGCACATGCAGCTCCAGCTTGTTGCCGTCCGCATCTGTGGCCTGCTTGAGGATGGCCAGATGCCGGCGGGTCACCTCGTAGTCGTGGGACTCCGGGTCGTTGTCCAGATTGACCACTACCACGCCGGGACGCACGAAGCGGGCGTAGAAGTCGACGTGGGCATCCGTGATGTCACGGCCCTTGATGCCCGGCAACCAGATGATTTTACGCAGTCCCAGATTGGCTTTCAGCTCCGCCTCCAGTTGCGCCTTGCTCACCCCCGGGTTGCGGTTGCTGTTGAGCCAGCAGCTCTCGGTCAGGATGGCGGTGCCATTGCCATCCACCTCTATGCCGCCCCCCTCGCCGGTCAGCTTGCTCTGCAGATAGTGGACATCCGCCTGCTTGCTGATCAGCTCGGCCACGCTCGCATCCTGTTCGTGTTCCTGCTTGTCGCCCCAGCCGTTAAAGTTGAAATCCACCAGCCCCAGCTCTCCCTCGCTGCTCTGGACGAAGACGCCGCCGGTATCCCGCAGCCAGATGTCGTCCAGCTCGGCGACGATAAAGCGGGTGTTCTGCTCGCCACAGAGTTTGCGGGCCAGCGCCTCTTCGACTTTGCGGCAGAGCACGTTCACCTGGGTATAAGGCACCATGGCCTGCACCAGCCGGCCTATGGTGGCTTGCACCTCCTTGCAATTGCGGCCCCAGATATCGGCGCTCGCGCCAAAGGCAACCCAGACCCGAGTCTGAGGCGCGGCCTCGTCCGGCATCTGGTAACGGCCAACGGCAGTGGCCTGGGAGCCAGTAGGGGTAGCCACATTGGCAGCCTGTGCCCGTGGCAGGCTGCCCAGTCCGGCCAGGGCGCCGATGGCGGCCAGCTGTTTCAATACATGGCGTCGGGATGACATGGGATGGCTCCTTCGGAGGCGGAACGACTCCGGATTGATGACAAAAATAGGATATGAATGACAAGCGCTGTTAATCAGATAACGCTGAGTAATAGACTAGCCGCCGCGATGATGGCGGACAAACGATCGATTTTCGGTATAAGTGATAAGCGGAGCTAATCAATGATGTTCAAACACTGGCCTCCACTCAATGTGCTGCGGGGCTTCGAGGCGGCGGCCAGACTCGGCAGCTTTCATCAGGCGGCACAGGAACTGCACCTCACCCAGTCGGCCATCAGCCAGCAGATCCGCTCGCTGGAGGAGCTGCTCGGCCAGCCGCTGTTTCATCGGCAGGGGCGCTCGGTCGCCCTCACCGATGCGGGGCAGGACCTGCTGGAGACAACCCAGAGCGTGCTGTTGCAACTGGCGGTGGGGATCCAGCGGCTGGAGCAGTACCGCAAACCGAACCAGCTGGTGCTCAATACCAGCACAGCCATAGCCCGCCACTGGCTGCTGCCCCGGCTGGCCGACTTTCACCGCCTGCATCCCGATATCGATCTCTGGCTGTTTACCAGCGACGAGGTACCCGTCATGACCGAGCAGACCATAGATATCGCCCTGCGCTGGGATCTCGCCCCCCAGGCCGAGTGCCACCATAGGGTACTGCTGGAGGACGCTCTGCTCCCCCTCGCCACTCCGGCCGTGCTGGCCCAACCCCCTGCGGAGCGCACCAGTCTCCATGGAGAGCGGGAGATGGATTGGCACCACTGGACGCTCAAAGGCGGGGAGGATCTGCAGTTGCAGACCCGGGGGCTCAACTTCTCCGATCCCGGCCTGCTGCTGGACGCGGCCGGCGCCGGGCTCGGCGTGGCGCTGGCGAGCGCGCTGCTGTCGGCTCCCGCACGACAACAGGGCTTGCTGCTGCCGCTCTCCTCCCGCACGGTCAAGGGGCCACAGTGGAGCTGGCTGGTCCATCAGGAGAGCGAGAGCAGCCCTCAGTGCCGCGCCTTCTGCTGCTGGCTGGAGCAACAGTTTGCCCGCGCCGCGACCGACCTAGACGGCATGGCATTGCCACCCTCTGAGGCAGGTCACTGAATCTGCGGGGGGAGCGTGGTTAAATGACGGCTTCTCCTTTTGCCGGACATAGCTGTGACCACGCCATCTGACCTCCAGCCGCTCCAGCCCTGGCCCGATTATCTGCAGGCCTCCTGGCTGCGCTGCGCCCACCAGACCAGCCCGACCCTTTGGCACCCGCCCCACAGCGCCAAGGGGCAAACCCTGCAGAGCCTGCGCCAGCGCAAACGGGATCTGCTCACCACAGGCGAGATGGCGCTGGAGGATCTCTACGAGTTCATGGAGGGGCGCCCCTGCGTCCTGCTGCTCACCGACGAGAGCGGCTGCCTGCTGGCCCGCACCGGCCATCGCGAAACGCTGGCAGAACTGGAGGCGCTGGGCTTCGGGCTCGGCGCCTTCTTCAGCGAGGGGCGCATCGGCACCAATGCCATCAACCTGGCGGCGCTGGAGGGGATGCCACTCTGCGTCAGCGGCCCCCAGCACTTCAACCGCACCCTGCACCCCTGGCACTGCTGCGCCAGCCCTGTCTACAACAGCAATGGCCGTCAGGTCGCCATCATGGCGCTGATCTGCAAGGTGGAAGAGGCGAGTGCCGGGGATCTGGCGCTCACAGTCAGCGCCGGTCGCGAACTGGCCCATCTGCTACAGATGGAGACTCTGATGCAGGAGTCCCAGCACCATCTGAGCGAACTCTACGCCCTGCTCGACGGCATGGATGACGGCGTGCTGGCCTGGGATCCCCAGGGCAGGCTGCGCTACCTCAACGGGCTGGCGGCCAGTCGGCTGCGGCTCGATCCCGCGCTCTGCCTCGGTCAGCCGCTGGAGCAGCACCTGCTGTTGCCACAGCGGTTGCAGCTCGCCATCAAGGGGCAGACGCCACTGAGCCATGTGGAGGTGACGCTGGAGCGGATCGGGGTGCAGACCGGGGAGTTTATCAATGCGCTGATAAGCCTCAAGCCGCTGCCCGGGCCGGACGGGGTCAGCTTTATCGCCCTGCTGCACCCGCTGGACAGGCTCAGGGCCATCAACCAGCTGCGCCAGGCGGTGCCCGAACTCTCCGCCCTGGTGGGCGAATCGAGCGCCATGCGCAAGCTGCTGCGCTACGCCCGCCAGGCGGCACGGAGCCAGGGCCCCATGCTGCTGCGCGGGGAGGAAGAGGTGGGCAAGGCCCAACTGGCGGAGGCGATTCACTTCGGCAGCGAGCAGGCCGCCGGGCCGCTCATCACCCTCAACTGTCAGGCGCTGCCGAGCGAGCGGATGGCGCTGGAGCTGATGGGTTCCGACGAGGCGGGGCAGGAACGGGCCGGCAAGTTTGAGCTGGCCCATGGCGGCACGCTCGTGCTGGAGCAGGTGGAGTGTCTCTCCGCTCCGATGCAGGCGGCTTTGCTGCAACTGCTCAAGACAGGCCGCATCCAGCGCTTCGACTCGGCCCGCATACTGCCGCTCAAGGTGCGGATCATAGCGACCAGCAGCGCGGCGCTGGAGCAGAGGGTGCAGGAGGGGCAATTTGGGCGCCAGCTGCTCTACGCCCTGCAGGCGTGCGAGCTCTGGTTGCCGGGACTGCGGGAGCGCGGCGCCGACTTGCCGGCCCTCATCAGCCAGCAGCTAGGGGCGCAGGGGCGCGAGCCAGTACGCCAGTTCAGTCCGGCGGCCCTCGACTGCCTGCTCGCCTACTCCTGGCCCGGCAATCTGGGGGAGCTGCGCAGCGCGGTTGAATATGCCCTGCTCCACTCGAGTCGTGAGCAGATCCCGCCGGAGGCGCTGCCCGCCGCCATTCGGCACGGTTATCGGCTGGTGGAAGACGAGGTGGTGGGGCAGCCGCTGCTCACCCTGGCCGAGCTGGAGCGCCAGGCCATTTTGCGCTGCGCCCACGCCTGCAAGGGGCAGGTGAGCCAGATGGCCCAGCATCTGGGCATCAGCCGCACCACCCTCTGGCGGCGGCTCAAGCTTATCGGTATCGATCCCGCGGACTATCACGGCTCCTGACGACTGGGATCCTGTTGTTACCCGATGAAACCGGTCAGGCATAAAACAACAAGGCCCCGCAGATGCGGGGCCGTTTTATATGTCAAGGTCAGCAGTGGCGAGGTTACAGCCCCAGCTGGTGGGCGGTGACTATGGCCGCCAGCACATCCTCGGCGGTGACCTTGAACGGCATGTTGTGGATGGTCTCCCCTTCGGCGGTGGAAGCCTTGGCCACCTCCAGCAGGCGCGCCATGTCCAGCTCCTTGACCCCCATCATATGCAGGTTGGTCGGCAGGCCGATCGAGCGGCAGAAAGCCAGCACGGTTTCGATCTCCGCCATGGGCGCATTCTCCAGCACCAGCTGCACCAGGGTACCGAATGCGACTTTCTCACCGTGATAGAGGTGGTGACACTCGGCCAGCTGGGTCAGGCCGTTGTGGATGGCGTGGGCGGCGGCCAGACCGCTGCTCTCGAAGCCGATGCCGCTCAGATAGGTGTTGGCCTCTATGATGTTCTCCACCGCCTTGGTGCAGAGCCCCTGCTCCACCGCCAGCTTGGCCTTGTAGCCATCGGCCAGCAGTGTCTTGTAACAGAGCTCGGCGATGGCCTGGGCCGCCAGGGTAGAGGCACCACCGGCCATGGTCTTGCAACCGGAAACCTTGTTGGCACGCGCCTCGAAATAGGTGGAGAGCGCATCCCCCATGCCGGAGACCAAGAGCCGTACCGGGGCGCGGGAGACGACGCCGGTATCCATGATGACCATGTTGGGGTTGGTCGGGATCATCAGGTATTCGCTGAACTGTCCTTCCGGGGTGTAGATGACCGCCAGCGCACTGGTTGGCGCATCGGTGGAGGCTATGGTCGGCACTATGACCACAGGCACCTTCTGGTAGAAGGCGACCGACTTGGCGGTATCGAGCGTCTTGCCGCCACCTATGCCGATGATGACGTCGAACGGCGTCTGGTTGCAGCGGGCCAGCAGGCGGTCGATCTCGGGGCGTGAACACTCGCCGTTGAAGCAGTCGAACTCGGGCTTGATGCCCACGCCGTGGAAGCTGGTGGCAACCGTGTCACCAACCAGCTTGGTGACGAAGGCATCGGCCAGGATGAGCGGTTTGGCGCCGAGCGCCTTGACGTAGTTGCCTATGTTGGCGAGGGCCCCGTTGCCTTGCACGTATTTGCTGGGGCTGATGATGATGCGGTCCATATTCTATCCCTCTCTCTTTATCTCTTAAGAATCGGGGCGAAGGGGCGGCTATGTCGGGGAGCCCTTCGTCTTGAGTGGCGCAGCACTGGCACACAAGGCCAGCGCTGCGCCTTGAAACGGGTTGGCGATCAGTCGCCGAAACGCTCGTCTGCCAGTTGCTGGAAGCTGGTCAGGGCGGCCTCGGCATCTTCTCCCTGTGCCAGCAGGGTGAGCCTGTCTCCCTGGCGCACGTTGAGCATGGTGAGCCGGGTCAGGCTGCGGGGGTTGGCCTCTTTATCCCCCTTTTGCAGCTTGAGTTCGGCGGCAAAGGGCTTGAGTGCAGCCACCAGACGGGCGGCGGGGCGCACATGCAGGCCGTGGGGGTTGTCGACCACCACCTCGCAGCGCAGCCAGCCCTCGTCGGCTGCCGGTGCCGTCTCAGTGGCGACCTGCGCAGCGCTGCCAGGCAGCATGGCCTGCTTGGGCCCCAGGGCGCCGAGCGCCTCTGTGGCCACCTCGTCGAGGCTCATACCTGAACCTGCCGCCACCACGGCGGCCAGGGTGCCCTCGACCAGCGGGGCGGGACAGAGCCGCACCCGGGCGCTCAGATCTGGGGGCAACAGCTCGAGGGCGGTCTCGGCGCTCAAGAGGGCGCTGCCCAAATCCATCAGCACCAGCACGCCGCTGCCGTCGTCTGCTTCTTCGATCGCACTCATCACGGCGATGGCATCTGTGCCTATGGGGTGGTCGGGATCATCGACCCCGGCCGCCAGCAACAGCCGTGCCGGGCTGCCCAGCTGGTCGGCCAGCGCTTTCAATCCGGCCGCCAGCATGGCGCTGTGAGAGACAACTACGATACCTATCATGTCACAACCTCGCTCTGTCACGCAGGGCGGTCAGCAGCAGCAGGGTCGAGGTGGCTCCGGCATCCTGATGGCCTATGCTGCGCTCGCCCAGATAGCTGGCGCGCCCCTTGCGGGCCTGCATCTGTATGGTGGCTTCGGTGCCGGCCGCCGCGGCAGCCACAGCCTTGTCCAGCGCCTCGGCCAGCGGCAACTCCTGCTGCTGCGCCTGTTGCAGGGCGGCCAGCGCAGGCCACCAGGCGTCGCACATTGTCTTGTCGCCCGGCTCGGCGCGGCCGCGAGAGACGATTCCCTCGACACCATCCGCCAGCATCTTGCCAAGCTGGCTCAGGGTCAGGCTCTGGCAGGCGTCCGTGCTGGCCGCCGCCCGAATGAAGAAGGTGCCGTAGAGCGGGCCGCTGGCGCCGCCGACCGAGGAGAGCAGGGTCATGCCGGTGGTCTTGAGCACTTGGCCTATATCCTTGTCTGCCACCGCGGGCAGCTTCTCCGCCACCTTGGTAAAGCCGCGCTGCATGTTGAGGCCGTGGTCGCCATCGCCGATGTCGGTATCCAATGCCGTGAGGTAGTCACGCTGCTCGGTGAAGATGTGTTCGCAATCCAGCAGCCAGTTGACGATTTGATGTTTGCTTAGCATGAGAATGAGGGCTCCTTAGCAACCGCGACGCAGGGCGGGGGTGTGAACGGGGGCATCCCACAGGGTCATCAGCTCGTCATCCACCTTGAGCAAGGTGATGGAGATGCCGGTCATGTCGAGGGCGGTGCAGTAGGGGCCTATCAGGTTGCGCACCAGATGGATGCCCGCCTCTTCGCACAGGGCCGCGAGGCGACCATAGACGCCATACAGCTCTGAAATCGGGGTGCCCCCCAGGCTGTTGACCAGGGCTATGACACGATCGCCCCGGTTGAGCGGCTTGATGAAGGTGTGCTCTTCCTGCCAGCTGCCAGAGGCTCTGTCCCAGTGGCGCAGAGTGCGGCCATAGGGGGTGTTGTCCGCCAGCTCGCTGAACATGTCGCCCACCAGGGTATCGAGGTCGGTGAAGGGGCGGCGCGCTATGCCGGGTTCACCGTGGATGCCCACCCCAAACTCCATCTCGTTGTCCGCCAGGGTGAAGGAGGGCTTGCCGGCGGCAGGCACGGTACAGGCGTGCATGGCGACGCCTATGGTGCGGCTCTGATTGTTGATGCGACGGGCAAGCGCCTCGCAACGGGCCAGGTCATAGCCGGCTTCGGCTGCGGCGCCGACCAGCTTCTCGCACAGCACAGTCGTGGCGACGCCGCGACGGCCGGCGGTGTAGAGGCTGTCTTTCACCGCCACGTCGTCATCGATCAGCGAGAAGCCGACCTTGACCCCGTCACCGTGCAGCAGCTCGACCGCGGTTTCGAAGTTGAGCACGTCACCCGTGTAGTTCTTCACCAGGAACAGCACGCCAGCGCCACCATCGACCGCCTGACCGCACTCGTACATCTGATCCGGGGTCGGGGAAGTAAAGATTTCGCCGGGGCAGGCACCATCCAGCATCCCCTTGCCCACCAGACCACCGTGCATCGGCTCGTGGCCGCTGCCACCACCGGAGACCAGCGCCACCTTGCCCATCACGGGAGAGTCGGCGCGGGTTATGTAGTGGGGTTCGATACGTACCTTGAGCTCGGGGTGGGCGGCTGCCATCCCCATCAGTTGTTCACGGACCACGGCATCGACGGCATTGATCAGTTTCTTCATGGCTCACTCCTTGGCTTGCCACCGCACGGGTGGGCAAATGGTTGATGAAGCCAGTCTAACGGGATAAATCGGGATAAAAATGACGGCCGGTTCGGTTCGGATTTGAAACAGGAGAAAGGTCGTTGGCGTTTCAATCTGAAACAGCGAGAGGCAAACGGGAGGGAAACTGCAAGCGGCCTCACAACCATGAAAAAGGGCCCCCGCAGGAGCCCTTCACGCTAACCGGCAGCCTTAGATGGCCCAGCCACCGGCATAGAAGACCACCAGTGCCACGGCAATGATGACGGTACCGACGTTGAGTTTCTTCCACTCGGCAGCAAACAGGCGACCCACGACCAGCGCCACGAAGCCCAGCATGATGCCGGTCACTATGTTGCAGGTGAGCACGATGAAGACGGCGCACAGCATGCCAGCCAACGCATCGACAGAGTCGCTGAAGTCCAGCTTGGTGACGTTGCCCAGCATCAGCAGACCGACGTACATCAGCGCCGGTGCTGTGGCGTAAGCCGGCACCAGATAGCTGAGCGGCGAGAGGAAGATCATCAGCAGGAACAGCAGGCCGACTAGGGCTGCGGTCAGACCCGTCTTGCCACCGGCTGCGGTGCCTGCGGCAGATTCAATGTAGACGGCGGCCGGAGCCCCACCCACGACGCCAGCCACCATGCTGCTGACGGAGTCGGCAGTCAGGGCCTTGCCGCCGCTGATGATGTGACCACGCTCATTGATGAGACCCGCCTGACCGGCTACGGCACGGATTGTACCGGTGGCGTCGAACACGGCTGTCATCACCAGTGCCAGTACGGTCGGAATGACCACTGGGTTGAGGGCGCCCAGCAGATCCATGCTGCCTACCAGCGAACCCTTCTCGCCGGTCAGGCTCGGCATGGCGAAGAAGCCATGCCAGGCCACGTTCGGATCGAAGATGAGACCGAGGATGGAGATGGCGATGATCACCATCAGGATGCCGCCCGGCACCTTGCGACGCTCCAGGCCGAAGATGGCGGCCAGACCCAGCACCGTCATGATGACGGGGAAGGAGGTCACCTCACCCAGCTGCACCGGCAGACCCGCCCCTTCGTTCTTGATCACCATGCCGACGCCGTTGGTGGCGATCAGCAGCAGGAACAGACCTATACCTATGCCGGTGCCGTGGGCGATGCCGGAGGGCAGGTTGTCCAGGATCCACTGACGCACGCCTGTGATACTGATGAGGGTAAACAGCACCCCCATCAGGAAGATGGCGCCGAGAGCGACGGGAATGCTCAGCCCCTGACCCAGCACAAGGCTGAAGGCGGTGAAGGCGGTGAGGGAGATGGCGCAACCAATGGCCATGGGCAGCTTGGCCCAGAGTCCCATCAGCAGGGAACCGAAAGCGGCGATCAAGCAGGTCGCCACGAAGACGGGGCCCTGCTCGAAGCCGGCCGCGCCCAGCATGTTCGGCACCACTATGATGCTGTAGACCATGGCCAGGAAGGTGGTCAGCCCGGCCAACAGCTCCTGGCGCACACTACTGCCGCGCGCAGAAATGGAAAAATAAGAGTCCAAAAAGCCGCCGTTCCCTGATTGGGCGGCCATATCTTGCTTTGCCATAACTCATCCTGAAAGTGTGAAGGAAATCGTTTGCTTTTGTGGCGCGCAAAATAGCAAGAATTTGTCGAAATTGCAGCGAATTCCCTGACTTTTTCATCAAAATGGCAGTAATCGTTCTCGTTCGGGCACAAATCTGCATGCCAGCTTGCTGCTGTTCCCACCTTCGTCCACGAGGCAGGCCTCTATACTGCAGAGAACCATTCGCACTGCCAGACGGGAGATGACCCATGCACACGCGCAATCTGCTGAACGATATTCCCTCGCCACTGCCTACCGAACTCTTTCAGGATCTGGTCAGCACCAACCACCTGCGGATCGAGCGCATTCTCTCCCACGGCCATCAGACGGCACCGGGAGAATGGTACGATCAGGATGAACATGAGTGGGTCCTGGTCGTGCAGGGAGAGGCCAGCCTGCTGTTCATCGATCCGCAGACCCAGGAGCAACAATCGGTACAGCTGGGCCCGGGCGATCACATCAATATTCCCGCCCGTCAGAAACACAGGGTGGAGTGGACTCACCCCGACATGACCACAGTCTGGCTCTGCGTGTTCTACTGAGGCGGATAAGAAAGGGGCGGCAAGAGCCCTTGAATGAAGTTGAATTGATACGGCAAAGAGGAAATGGGGGCAGTTGAGCAGATGAACTTGAGGTATTAGAAAGCAAAAAGGCCTTCCCGATGGGGAAGGCCTTTCAATTTACTGGCGGAGCGGACGGGACTCGAACCCGCGACCCCCGGCGTGACAGGCCGGTATTCTAACCGACTGAACTACCGCTCCGCTGTCTGG
>NZ_CAWQWZ010000008.1:0-107120 GCF_963899305.1 Aeromonas sp. MR19 | reverse complement strand
GTTATTGCTAACAAGTCGTTTTGGTCACTTCACCAGACATTGAAAATCAACAAAATTGTTTGATGTTCGATGCTGTGAGTGCCCACACAGATTGCTTGATTCAAATTGTTAAAGAGCGTCACGCTTGTCGCGTTGAGGAGGCGCATATTACGCTCCTCACTTCGAAAGTCAAGCGATTGTTTTCGCTTTTCTTTCGGCGCCGGCTTCACAAGGAAGCTGGCTCATCAGGTTGGCGTGTTCCGCCGTGCTGGTAGGGGCGCATTATAGGGAGCTGAATCTTTCTGGCAAGTAAAAACACTGTGTTTTATTGAGGAAGACGTTCAAGTGTTTAATCAACAACCAGATCGTGCAATAAGCATCCACTCATGTGCTTCAGGAAGGGTGACCTCCCTCTTTTACCGGCCAAAAACCCCGCTGTACCTGACGATGCCTTTATAAGGATGTGACGCTTTATATAGGAAGACAGATAGGGATAAAGAAAGGGATAAATAGAAAAGGGCCCTGCTGGGCCCTTTTCTATCGTGCCGTTACGGCACATCAGATGGAGAAACTGGAACCGCAGCCACAG
Organism: Aeromonas sp. MR19; assembly: GCF_963899305.1. Classification (NCBI taxonomy): domain Bacteria; kingdom Pseudomonadati; phylum Pseudomonadota; class Gammaproteobacteria; order Aeromonadales; family Aeromonadaceae; genus Aeromonas; species Aeromonas sp. MR19. Next base: position 106,552 of record NZ_CAWQWZ010000008.1, on the reverse strand, counting down.
GTTGTGGTGGCATTGGGGTTGGTCACGGTAAAGCGGGAGCCTTCCAGACCTTCGGTGTAGTCCACACTGCCGCCCACCAGGTATTGCAGGCTCATGGGATCGATCACCATGGTGACCCCACTCTTCTCAACCACTGTGTCCCCTTCATTGATCTTCTCATCGAAGGTGAAACCGTACTGGAAACCGGAGCAGCCACCGCCCGTGATGTAGACCCGCAGCTTGAGCTCGGGATTTTCTTCTTCGGTGATCAGGTTCTTCACCTTGTTGGCTGCCGCATCCGTCATCTGGATTGGCAACGGGGCTTCTGCTACTGCACTCATTACTGACCTCACAACCGTTAAATCCACAAACATGGAAACCGCGAAATTATCCAATACCCGACCATTTAGTTCAAGTATTCACCAAGCTTCTTACTGCACCGCAGGTGCCGGCGCAGGCGGAGCAACCACCAATGGTTTGATCACCTCCCCCCATTCCGCCAGCAACTCCTGGGCTGGTTGCCGACCCTCTTTGCCAATAGTGACACGCACCCGGTCCGGTACAAAGCCTTCCGGCAACTGCCAGTTGCCTTCCAGCAGCTGAAAGTAGCGCAAGGCGTAACGCCCCTCGCCCACTTTCATACCGAGCTCACGGCTGCCGAGGATTCTGGGCTTGTCACCCAGGCTCCCTTCTACCTTTATCTGCACCTGACCACGAAACAGTTCGCGCTTCTTGGCTGGCTGGGTCAAGGCCAGCCGATAGTGATAGCGACCGGGAATGCTGGTCTCCTGCAGGGTGAGGTTGTCGATCACCACCCCCACCTGCTCACCCGTCGGTCGCATGATGCGCTCGAAGAAGGCCAGCTGCCGCTTTTGTTCCTGCACCTGGGCTTCCTGATCCTTGAGCGTCTGCTGCAGTTGTTCGAACGCGGCTCTCTGGGTGGCCAGCAGCGTCTCCTTGATGCCGAGGTCACTCTTGAGCTGGCCAATCGCCTTGCCCTGCCGCTCCAGGGTCTCTTGCTGCACCGTCAACAGGCTGCTCTGGGCCAGTTCCTGTCGATTGCCGACGAAATACCCGATCAGCGCGCCCATCAGCAGCACAGCCAACAACTTCACTATCTGGGACATAAGGCCTCTTTTGTTACTGCGCCATACAGCGGCCATGCTCCCTTCACTATACGCGACTCGACCGGATTCGCTCTGACATACAAGGAGTTAACTGGCCATGGCACCGCTGTCTCCCCGCTTTTGACGCGCCGCAAGCCGTAAAGTTCGCTCCAGGATCTGCGAATAGATGGGGCGCCCACCCAACCATTGAGCCACCAGGGTTGCCCCGACCGTGGTGATCATCATAGGCAGGATCAGCTGGTAGTTGTCGGTCATCTCGGTGACCAGCACGATGCCCGTGATGGGGGCCCGTACCGTAGCGGCAAACAGCGCCCCCATGCCGGCGATGGCAAAGGCGCCCGGCTCTATGCCAAGCTCGGGAAATGCGGCATGAAACAGATGACCGAATACCACCCCAAACAGGGTGCCGAGCGCCAGGGTGGGAGCAAACACGCCACCGGGCGCACCGGAGCAAAAACAGACCAGGGTAGCCACCAGCCGGATGGAGAAGATGAGAAACAGGGTCGCCATCGCATACTCACCGCCCATCAGATGGGGGATGAGCTCTGTCCCACCGCCGGTTACCGAGGGGGCAAACAGTGACAGTACGCCGAAGGTGCCCGCCACCAGCATGCCGATGGCGACAAACCGGTGGCGTTTGTTCCGGTGCAGCGCCAGATAAGCATCCTGACAGGCCAGCACCAGCTTGTTGAAGACGAAGCCCAGCACCCCGAAGGTGGCCCCCATGAAGAGGAACAGCCAGAGTGCCTTCAGCGCCGGAGCATCATAGTGCGGCAGGCTGATGACAGGCGCCTGACCCTTCATGTTCTGCAGCATCAGGGTTGCCATGATGGCGGAGATCCCCACCGCCTTGATGGCCAGAAAGGAGTAGCGAAACTGGGGGCGCATCTCCTCCATCACGAACAGGATCCCCGCCAGCGGCGCATTGAAGGCGGCGGCCAACCCACCCGCAGCCCCGGCAGCCAGCAGGGCATGGCCGTGCTCCTTCGGCAACCGGAAGATATCCGCCACCATCTTGCCCAGGTTGCCCCCGATCTGCACCGAGGGCCCCTCCCGTCCCAGCACCATACCGGAGCTCAGGGTGTAGATACCGCCAAAAAACTTGACCGGCAACACCCGCCACCAGCGCACCGGTCGCAGATCATCCATGGCTCCCTCGATCTCGGGAATGCCTGAACCGCCCGCTTCAGGGGCAAAGGTGTGGGTGAGGAAGTAGCCGACAAAGCCCAGCAGGGCGCTAAAGCCAAACCCGAGCAGACCGAGCTGCCACCAGGGGCGATCGGCCAGCAAGGCGAGCCGCAGCCCGGCCAGCCAGTGCACGCCAGATTCGAACAGGCCGCACACCAACCCGGCCAGAGTGCCGACCAGGGCTGCCAGCAAGAGTACCAGCAGCGGCATCTTGTCTTGCTGAACAAGCCGCAGCAAGGCAGGGCGTCGCAAGACGGAGCCTGGGGGAGAGGCGAGCGGGTCGGAGGAGGAGAGTTCTTGTTGCACCAACGTATTGCACCATTTGGAAAAACCACATTCGTCTGCAGGCAGACGCGGGGATCATCCGGCATACCGCCCGGCTGCCCAGCACAGGGCCTTTCTGCTATAGTCGGCCCGTTTCATTTAGCATGGGGCAGGCTTGGGGCCCGGATGACGAGAGCGCAAAGCATACTCCACCGCCCCCTCACTGCCGAGCCGCAATCGGCCGCCTGCGCCTGTGTGACGACCAAAATCCCATTAAGGATGATCCATGTCAAAATCAGATCAGCTGTTTGAACAGGCCCGCCAGACCATTCCGGGTGGCGTCAACTCACCGGTCCGCGCCTTCAATGGGGTCGGCGGTACACCCCGCTTCATCGATCACGCCGATGGTGCCTACCTCTATGACGTGGATGGTCAGGCCTATGTGGATTACATCGGCTCCTGGGGCCCCATGCTACTGGGGCACAATCACCCGGCCATCAAGGTCGCCGTCATCAAGGCGGTGGAGAAGGGGCTGAGCTACGGCGCGCCGACCGAGATCGAAGTGCTGATGGCCGAGAAGGTGCGCCAGATAGTGCCCTCCATGGAGCAGGTGCGTATGGTCAACTCCGGCACGGAGGCGACCATGAGCGCCATCCGTCTGGCCCGTGGCTATACAGGTCGCGACAAGATCGTCAAATTCGAAGGCTGCTACCACGGCCACGCCGACTCCCTGCTGGTCAAGGCAGGCTCAGGCGCCCTGACGCTGGGTCAGCCCAACAGCCCGGGCGTGCCGGCTGATTTCGCCAAGCACACCCTGACCTGCGTGTTCAACGATCTGGATTCGGTGCGGGAAGTCTTCAGCCAGTACGGCAGCGAGATCGCCTGCATCATAGTCGAGCCGGTGGCCGGCAACATGAACTGCATCCCGCCGGTGCCCGGCTTCCTGGAAGGGCTGCGCACCATCTGTGACGAGGCCGGCGCCCTGCTGATCCTGGACGAGGTGATGACCGGCTTCCGCGTCTCCCTGCGCGGCGCCCAGGGTTACTACAATATCGACCCTGACCTCACCACCCTCGGCAAGATCATAGGGGCCGGCATGCCGGTCGGCGCCTTCGGCGGCAAGAAGAAGGTGATGCAGTACATAGCCCCGACCGGGCCGGTTTATCAGGCAGGCACCCTCTCCGGCAACCCCGTGGCCATGGCCGCCGGCCTCGCCATGCTGGATCTGCTGCTGGAACCGGGTCTGTATGACCAGCTGAACGCCAAGACAGCCCGGGTGGCCGAAGGGCTCAAAGCCGCCGCCGCCAAGCACGGCATCCCGCTTGCCATCAACTACGTGGGCGGCATGTTCGGCTTCTTCTTCACCGACGAGGCCGAGATCACCCGCTACGAGCAGGTGACCCGTTGCGACATGGAGCGTTTCAAGCGCTTCTACCATCTGATGCTGGAAGAAGGTGTCTATCTGGCGCCAAGCGCCTACGAGGCAGGCTTCCTGTCGCTGGCACACGGTGACAAGGAGATTGAACATACCCTGGCCGCCGCCGAGCGCAGCTTTGCCAAGCTGGCGGGTTAATCCCGACCCGGTTTGATGAGAGGGCCCTTCACGGGCCCTTTTTCATTGCCCCATGCCTGGCCCACCCCAGGCCCTGTCACGGTTCTGGTGCAATTCCACAGCGGCCTCCGCCTGTTTGCCACTCTCTGGTGCAACAACTCCTGCCATCTTTGTCATAAAGCGGGCCCACTATTTGCACACCATCAGCAGGAGCCCACTTGACCGAGGTGTGTATGGCAGAGATGAGCCCCATCGATGTGCTGCGGCGCTATCAGGAGTACGAAACCGAACTGACCCCTTTGTTGCTGGGGCTGCTCACCGCCCCCCTCGACTCGCTCAGGGGTTATCCCTTCATACTGACCATAGGCCAGAGCCATGAGCCTGCGAGGATCCTGCCCCCCGTGCCAGCGCCGCAAGCACAGCTGCGCCTGGTGGTGCAGGGTCATGGCCGGGAGCTGACGCTCTGCCTCAATCAGCTGATCGCCTGGCTGATGGGGGACAGAGAACGCCGCCGGGCCATGCCCTGGTTCAAGGCGGTGTACGTGGTGCTCAGCATGGCGCTGTTCCTCATAGTCGCCACCCTGATCTGGCATGGACTGGAGCAGCTCTACCTGCTGCTGTGCGGGACGCAGCAGAACCGGCTCGGAGCCTTCAGCGCCATCATATTCCTGACCCTGGCGCTGGCGGTGTTCGATCTGGGCAAGACGATTCTGGAGGAGGAGGTGCTGCTGCATAAGGACATCTTCCGCCACAGCGCCGTTCGCCGCACCATCACCCGCTTCATCGCCGCCATCCTGATCGCTGTCTCCATCGAGGGACTCTTGCTGCTGTTCAAGGGATCCCTCGGTCAGAGCGAGCTGCTCTGGCCTGCGGTCGGGGTGATGGGGTGTGCCGTGGGACTGCTGCTGGCACTGGGGCTGTATGTGTTTCTGGGGGCCAAGGCGGAGGCGGCACTGGTGCAGTCTAGCCTGCGACGCCCACCAGCCGGGGTTGAGGCTGACGCCGCAACGCCCGCCAGGAGACGCATCTGGTCCAGGAGATATGGAGGACGATGAAGGCCAGCGGCCACGTCAGCATCACCACCGCCTGAACCAGCAAGGTGCGGCAAGCACAGCGCCGAAAAACGGCGCCGTGCAGGCTAGCCAGCGACGCCCGCCAGCCGGGGTTGGGACTGGCGCCGCCCCGCCCGCCAGGAGGCGTACATGGTCCAGGAGGTATAGATGACGATGAAGGCCACCAGCCACTTCAGCATCTCCATGTCCATGGATTTGACCAGCATGGCGGCCAGCACCACGCCAATGGGGCCGAAGATGGCCACCGCCAGCACCGCCTTGGCATCGAAGGCTCCCTTGCGGATGAAGGTGCCCGCCGAAAAGACGCTGAGCACGGCGGTGGAGCCCATCATGATGGGGAAGGCCGCCAGCGGATTCATGCCGAGCAGGTAGACCAGCGTCATGCAGGGGGCAAACAGGCCTATGCCGACGTTCATCAAGACCCCGAAGATGAAGTTGCCGAGCAGGGCAATGCCCAGCTTGTAGCCGGTCAGCCCCATGGCATCGCCACCGAGGGGGAACAGCCCCAGCAGACCCGCGAAGATGAGCCCGGCCACCACCAACAGGGAGACCGCCATCACCAGCCGTATGGTCTGTCGATCAAACGACGCCACATGGCGTGCACCCCAGGCCGCCCCCACAGCCGCCGCCACCATCATGCTGATGAGGGTGAGCGGATCCACCTTGACCACACCGATGAAGATGAGGGACTGGGTCACGGTCGGCAACACGCACTGACCATTGAGGGTGCCGGGCAACAGGCGATCATCGATCAGCTTGAACTGCTTGTAACAGGCCGTCTTCACCGCGAAGCTGCCGACGCCCAGGGTATCGAGAAAATTGGCAACAAACCCGATGGCAGCCACGGGCCAGAACGGGGTGGGTTCCAGCGATCCCTGTCGCCGTTTTTGCCACCAGGCCTGAACCAGCATGAAGATGAAAGCCAGGGCACAGATGATGAATATCAGGCGCAAAAGATTAATTAACATACAGAGTTCTCCAGCAACGGGCGGCGATTCTAAGGCAGTCAAAATAAAAAATCTTGGTCGGGATCAACCATTCACCCCATGCAAACGATTATCTGGAGAAAGTCCTGGCAGGCGCGCTCGAACGGCTCTGCTAATACTTGTCTATGAGGGCCAGCAGGCCTGGGGCCATCGGTGGTAGTCATGGTCATTTCGCGACGACCACAGTCACCGATGGGAAGTAGCCAAAAAGAAGGCCGGCATGCACCGACCTTCTTTTTTTATTGCTGACCGGCCCGTTGTCCGCAATCCGTCTCGTGCAGCCACGGCAAACGGGGCGCGAGCCAGCGGATCAGCGAATCCGACAATCCCGTCAGCAACAAGAGTGGCAGGCAGAGCAGGGTCAGTGACAAGGCCCCCACATAGACGTCCGTCAGCCAGTGGGCGCCGGAGAGGATGCGGGGCGCCGAAAACAGCGGCACCATCAAGAGGGCCGTCACTTTGGCCCGGCGCGGCAGATAGCGCAGGGCGAAGCCGGCGAAGATCATCAGAAACAGGGCATGGTCGCCGGGAAAGCTGTCGCTGGAGGAGTCCTTGGTCGGGATCGCGCTGAGCTGGGTGACACGCAGCGCATCTGGCACCGTCAGGGTCGGACTGGGCCGGCTGACCGGCAGCAGATGGCCGAACTGGTTGATAGCCAAGGCCCCCAACAGCATGACGATCCCCATGGCCACCAGGCGGCGGCGACCGAGCTCATGGGAGCGGAAGAAGCCAGTCGCGAGGATCAGCCCCATGCAGGCCAGCACCGCCAGATCGAACAGGCGATTGTTGGTCACGGCCACCACATCGGCCCACAGCCGAGACTGGTCCAGCCAGCCGTTGACCAGATGGAAGACGGCGAGATCCCACTGATCCCAAAGACCATGGGCAGGCAGGACACTCCAGCTGATGGCGATCAGGCCCCCCACCAGATAATACGGCACAAACTTGTTCATGCAGACGCTCCTCTCCCCAAAAAAGCGCAGTATTTTAGAACATAAAAATCGTGACGTGAATCACATAAATGTAAGCGGGGGTAAACAAGACAAGCCGCCGCAATGACCTCAGCTCGGCCCTGTCACAACCAGCCAGAGGGGGTTTGGTGCGCCATCTTGGCCTGAACCCGGCTTGCGGCTAGTATGAGGGCTCTTATTTAGCGAGATGATGAGGAATATGCGCAGCTACCTTCGCATTATGCTGTTTGCCCTGGGTTTGCTGGCGGGCGTTCAGATACCGGGTCTTATCGACCTCTACTACCAGCGGCTGGATGCGCGTCTGCAACAGGCCAACCTGAGCCTGGTGCCGTTTCAGGGCACGGCGGATCAACACTTCAACGGCGATCTGACCGCGCTGGTCAACCACTATCGCACCAATCCCGACCCCGTGTTTGCACAGGATGCCGCCAGCCTGCAGCATCTGGTGAGCCAGCAGCAGGCGCTGTTGCAGGAGAGTGCCTTCAAGGATCGCCCCTGGTATCAGCAGCTGACGCACCTGCTGCTGCGCGCCGATGCCCAGCTCTGGCAAGACACACTGCAAAACTACAGCTACCTGGTGCCGCTCAAGCAATCGGCCATCATCTGTGGCATGTCGATAGGCTTCATCGCCGCCTTGCTGGGGGATCTGCTGCTGTGCCTGCTTCTGCTGCCATTTCGAAAGCGACAACCGAGAACACGCCATGCCCTGCGCTAGCTGTAACGCATAAACATCGCGACAGAGACAAAAGTAAAAGGGGCCTGATGGCCCCTTTTTACGCTCAGACTGACGCGTTCATACCTCATAAGGCAGCCGTGACTGTGCCACCAGCCGATCGAGCGCCTGTACCACCTGGGGATCGAACTGGCTGCCCGAGCGGGACTGTATGTATTCCATGGTCTGCGCCAGCGACCAGGGCTCCTTGTAGGGGCGCCGGCTGAGCAGGGCATCGAACACATCGACCACAGCCACTATGCGGGCCGACAGAGGGATCGCCTCCCCTGCCAGCTGCTCCGGGTAGCCCTTGCCATCGAAATGCTCGTGATGCCCACGGGCGATCTCGGCCCCCAGCGACAGATAGCTGGTGCCTTCGACCATCTCGCCCGCCTTGTAGAGGATGTTGGCGCCTATGCCTGCATGCTGCTCCATGATGAGCCGCTCATCCGGCTCGAACCGTCCCGGCTTGTGCAGTATATGGTCAGGGGTACCGACCTTGCCGACGTCGTGCAGTATGCTGGCCATGCCGATCATGTCGACAAAGCCGGGGGTCAGCTCATCGGGGTAGGCCCCCGCCTGCTGCATCTCGGCCACTATGGCATCGGACAGCTTCTGCACCCGCAGCACGTGCTCACCTGTGTCCGAGTCGCGAAACTCCGCCAGCGCGGCCAGCGCCACCACGGTCGCCTCCTGGGCGCGCAACAGCTGGTTGTAGAGATAAAGGTTGTCGTATGCAGCCGAAATCCGCTGACAGAACACATCCAGCAGATCGCATTCGAGGGGATCGAGCGGCTGGGTCGGCGTAAAATTGAGCACAAATTCACGGCCGTTCTGGGCGGCGATATAGAGCGCATCCTGCGGGTGTTCGAAGCGGTTGCGGCGGTTGGCGAGCGCGCTCATCACAGAGTCGTGCAGCGCCGGAAAGGCGCTCAATGGCACCTCGTCGAGCAGGGATTCATAGTCACCTGTGGCGGCCAGGATCTCCAGCTCCTGGGTGCCCGGCCGGCGTTCGACGCAGATGGCCCCCTCCGTGCCCACATCCAGAATGGCGCTGATTTGCTTGAGCACGCCGGAGGCAAATTCCCGAAGCGAATGAAGGTGATAGAGATCCCCCGCCCCCTCCAGTATCTTGCCTAGCCCCTGCCGGCTCTTGTCGATGGCGCAGAGGGTCTCGTAGGAGCGCAGCGAGGCGATCACTGTGGTGTAGAGCTTCTGCACCGTCAGTTCCGTCTTGGTCTTGTAGTCGTTGATGTCGTAATCGAGGATCACCCGCTGCTCCGGGGCCTGGCCGGGCTGGCCGGTGCGCAGCACTATCCGCACCAGGCTGTTGTGCATCTCGTTGCGGATCTGGTGTACCAGCCGCAGCCCCGCATCTTCCGTCTCCATCACCACATCCAGCAGGATCAGGGCGATGCGCGGGTTGGCCAGCAGCATACGGGCCGCTTCGGCACCACTGTAGGCATTGAGGAGTTCGAGGGGGCGGGATTTGTATTGAATGTTGGAAAGTGCCAGCCGGGTTGCATGATGAATATCCGGTTCATCGTCCACGATCAGTACCTGCCAGGGGTTGATCGCCTTGGTCACCACGACCTCATCATCGTCCAGCTCGATGATGTCGTCATCCAGCCAGATCTCATCCTTGTCTTGGGCACTGCTCATATCGTTCACGCCTCCAGGCGCTGCATGAGTGTATTGACAGTATGTACCATCAGGCAGCGATGGATCACAAGAAGCCGCTGCGTTCAGCCCCTCGTCAACGGCCCTGGAACGCCCGGTTTGCCTGCTTACTCGAAAGGCTCCAGATAGGCCTGGATCGCCTTCTTCAACCACGCCAGCACCTTGCCATGATAGGCGTTTTCCGACAGATAGACGCCATAATCGCGCCATTGCAGGCTGAATTTGTGTTTCAGGGTCAGCAGTTCCCCCTGCCGCAGCTGACTCTGGATCAAGGGGGAAGGGAGCACGGCCCAGCCCAGCCCGTCCAGCACAGCATCCCGCATCAACTCGAAGCTGGAGAGGCCTATGTGCTGGCCGCCGATGGGGAGCAGGCTCTTGACCGAAAATTCATCCACGTAGGAGAGGGTAACCTGGGTATGGCCGGTCAAGTCCTGCTGCAATACCCGCTTCAGGCTGGCCAGCGGGTGGCTCGGCGCCACCACCATCAGGGTGCGGATCGGATTGAGCACATCTATGTTGAGACCGCTGCGCTCCTGCTCCTCTGTGATGAGGCCGAAGGCGGCATCGACAAACCCCTCCTCCACCAGGGCGGGCAGCTCGGGGGGCGAGGCCAGCACCAGCGAGATACTGGTGCCTGGAAACTGGCGGCGCAGCGCGCCCAGCAGGTCGCGCCAGACCAGCTCGGGGATGGCATCATCCCGCGCCACCCGCAGCGCCACCTCGGCACCGGAGGCATAGTGCTCGCACTTGAGCTTGAGGCTGTTGGCCGCCTGCAGCAGCCGCTTGCAGTCATCCAGCACCAGCTCGCCGATCTCGGTCAATCGGCTCTGGTTGGCCCCTCGTTCAAAAAGTTCGACGCCAAGCTCAACTTCCAGTGCCGCGATCGCCGTGCTGACCGCACTGCGGCTCTTGCCAAGCCGGCGCGCCGTGTTGGCGATGGAGCCGCTGCTGGCGGACTCGACAAAGAGTTGTATCTGATAAAGCTTCATGACCGGGGCCGATGACGGAGGATCCTATATTCACATTACCTCGCCCCTCCTCGGCAAGGCAAACCTTCAGCGTCTGAATAGTCGACGCTCAGCGATTGCTGCACCCGGTCTCACTGCGGCTATCATCTCCCTCGTCGCAGCCACAGAAGGAAATTTTATGTTATTCAGTCGCATGCTCTTAGCTCGCATGTTTTTGACGGGCGCCATCCTGACCGAGGTGGCAGGCACCTCCAGCATGGCCCTGATCCCGGAGAACGAGGCCGGATGGCTCAACTATCTGCCGATGTGGATCCTCATCTCTTTCTCATATCTGCTGCTGGCCAAAGCCGCCAAAACAATCTCCATTGGTATTGCGTTTGCACTGTGGGAAGGCTTGGGGATCGGCCTGATCACCCTGGTCTCCATCCTGTTTCTGGGTTACGACATAGGTACTCAGGAGCTGATAGGTCTGGTGCTGGCAATAGTGGGTATTGTTATGGTGACAATGGGTGAAACCCACGATGAGCCGGTTGCCCGCCCACGTGGCACGGCCAGCCTGAGCAAGATAAAGGAGGCCACATGCACCCGTTGATTATCGTGCTCGGTGCGGCCCTGCTGGATATAGGCGCCAACATGGCGATCAACCGCTCGGTGGGTTTCCGCTACAAGGGCTGGGGCTTCCTCGGCATCCTGCTGGTGCTGTGCGCCTTTACCCTGCTCTCGGAAGCCGTGAGCACCGGCAAGATCGACCTGGCGGTCGCCTATGCCACCTGGGGTGCCATCGGCATTCTCGGTACCGCGCTCGGGGGTCTGCTGCTGTTTGGCGAGCGCCTCAAGCCCATCGGCTGGGTCGGCATGGTGGTGATGGCCGTCGCGGTGGCGCTGCTGACCACGGCTTAACTCCCTTTTGCTCACACAATAAAAAAGCCGCCCGGTTCACCGGGCGGCTTTTTTACGAATGGTTACGGGCAACCAAGCGGGCTAACGGGCCGTTTCGTACAGCTCCAGCGGCAGACCATCGGGGTCGGCGAAGAAGGTGAAGCGCTTGCCGGTCAGTTCATCCACCCGCACCGGCTCCACCTCGATCTGATGGATCTGCAGATGCCGGATGACGCGGTCGAGCTCGCTGACCCGAAAGGCCAGGTGGCGCAGACCACAGGCCTCCGGCCTCGAGGGACGCGCGGGCGGCGTCGGGAAGCTGAACAGCTCCAGCTGGCTGCCATCGGGCAGGCCCAGATCCAGCTTCCAGGATTGGCGCTCGGCCCGCAGGGTCTCGGCCAGGATGGGCAGCCCCAGCACCTGGTGATAGAAGTGGCGCGAGCGGTCATAGTCGCTGGCGATGATGGCCACATGATGGATGGCGTCAAACAACGGGAAAGTCATATGCACTCCAGTCAAACGGGCAGCCAGGGCTGCCCGTTTCGTCTATCAGTTGAAGAAGCCGCCGAACCAGTCATCCAGCGCGCTGCGCGGTGAGGGGCTGCCACAGCTCATGGGCTCGGCCAGTCCGGCCAGTTTGGCCGGCACCTGCAGGCTGCCCGGGCAGTCGCTGACCACGCGGGATCCACTGGCGCGGGAGAAGTTGGCCCAGCTCACCCCTTGCGGCATCTTCAGCGCCAGGCTGTTGACGCCGCGCTGGCTCATGTAGCCGCTAAAGAGCTGCAAGGCGCCGCTGGCCCCGGTCAGCCCGGCGGATGTGTTGTCGTCACGGCCCACCCAGATGCTGACCAGCTCGTTGTTGTCCAGCCCGGCAAACCAGGAGTCGCGCAGCTCGTTGGTGGTGCCCGTCTTGGCCGCCATGGTGGCGCCGGGGAACTTGGCATTCAGCGCACGGGCCGTGCCCTGGCTCACCGTCTTGGTCATGGCGAACAGGGTCAGCCAGCTGGCCTGCTCGTCGGTGACCCGCTTGGCGGTCTGATCATGCTGATAGAGAGTGCTGCCATCGCTGTTGACCACGGCGCGGATCGCCGACAGCGGCTGGGTCAGCCCCTGGTTGGCGATGGGCAGATACATCTGGTTCACCTCCATGGGCGACAGGGCTACGGCCCCCAACACCAGCGACGGATAGGGCTGGATCTCCTGCTCGACCCCCAGCTTGTGCAGGGTATCCACCACCTTGTCCAGCCCCACCTGCAGACCCAGATTGACGGTCGGCACGTTGAGGGAGCTGGCCAGCGCATCCATCAGCGGCACGCTCTGGCGGAACTTGCGATCGTAGTTCTGCGGCGTCCAGATCTGGCCATCCTTGCCACGGATGCGGATCGGCTGATCTTTCAGCGGGGTCGCCAGGGTCAGGCCGTTGGAGAGGCCGGTCAGGTAGACGGCAGGCTTGACCAGGGAGCCTATCTGGCGACGGGCATCCAGCGCCCGGTTGAAGCCGGCGTAGCGGGGATCCCGTCCCCCCACCAGCGCAACCACTTCGCCCTTGTGCCAGTCGGAGACCACCATGGCCGCCTCCAGCTTCTTCTTGCCGCGCTGCTTCTCGATCAGCGTCAGACCCGATGCCACCGCCTGCTCGGCGGCGTGCTGGGCGATGGGATCCAGGCTGGTGAAGATCTTGAGGCCGGACTGCTTGAGCAGATCGGCGCCGAAACGGCTCTGGATCTCGCGCTTGAGCAGGCCCATGAAGGCCGGGGTGCGACCATAGCTCATCTGGCCACGGGTGATGATGCCGAGCGGCTGCTTGCTGGCGAGTTCGTACTCGGCCGGTTGCAGGCTGCCGTGATCCATCAGTAGCTTGAGCACCAGATCACGCCGGGTCTTGGCCCGCTCCGGGAAGCGCCAGGGATCGTAATAGGAAGGTCCCTTCACCAGCCCCACCAGCAACGCCACCTGATCTATGTCCAGCTCGTTGACCGGAATGCCGAAGTAGAAATAGGAGGCGAGCCCGAAACCGTACACCCCTTGCGAGAAGTTCTGCCCCAGATAGACCTCGTTGAGGTAGGCCTCCAGGATCTCGTCCTTGCTGTAGCGATAGTCGATCAGCACCGCCATGTAGGCTTCCTGAGCCTTGCGCCACAGACTGCGCTCGCGGGTCAGGAAGAAATTCTTGGCCAGCTGCTGAGTGAGGGTACTGCCCCCCTGCACGGTGCGACCGGCCAGCACGTTGGCCGCCATGGCGCGCAATATGGCTACCGGCGAGACGCCGCCGTGCTGATAGAAGTCGCGATCTTCGGTGGTGAGCAGGGTCACCAGCAGGCTGTCGGGCACCTCGGCGATGCGCACCAGCAGGCGATCCTCCCGATCCTCGGTGTTGAGGCGGTCGAGCAGCACAGGGTCCATCTGGGCGTAGCCGAGCTGGCGCTGGTTCTCCAGCGACTGGATCCCCTCCAGCCGCGCACCGTTGAAGGTGAGGCGCAGGCCGCGGGCACCGTCGGCGCCATCGTGGAAGGCGAACGGGCGGCGAATAAGCTCGATGCGGTTGCCGTTGATCGCATACTCGCCCGGCGTGTGAGGCTGGCGCACCTGCTTGTAGCTCAGCATGTTGAGCTCACGCAGCATCTGGGTCTGGGAGAGACGCTGGCTGGGGTAGAGCTCCAGCGGACGGCTGTAGACCATCACCGGCAGTTGCCACTTCTCGCCATCGAAGCGCTCGCGCACCTTGGTATCCAGGTAGATGCCAAACACCACCATGAAGGCGGCCACCACCAGGGAGAGCTTGAAGCCAAGCCAGAACAGCTTGCGCCAGATGGTGCGTTTGGGCGCCACCTTCTTGGGTGCGCGCTTGCGTCGTTGCGTTGCCATGAATCCTCTTTGCTATTCGTTATGTCGCCATCGCGGGCGTAGTCATTATCTCATTGGTCTTGGCGAGCGCCGCAGGCCGATTAACCGCGCAGCGCCCAGTCGAACGGCTGTGATCCACAGGTTCACTCAGGCTGCGCCGATCACAGCTAGATGCCCATCTTCTTCTTGGTCACCTTGGTCGGCATCGCCTCCAGCGGGTTATCCGGCCAGTAGTGACGGGGATAACGCCCCTTCATCTCTTTTTTTACCAGCTCGTAGGAACCGGCCCAGAAGGCGGCGAGATCGGCGGTAATCTGCAGCGGCCGCTGGGCCGGGGAGAGCAGCTCCACCACCAGCGCCACCCGGCCGTCGGCCACGCAGGGGGTGGTGCCTTGCCCGAACATCTCCTGAATACGCACCGGGATCACAGGCGCCTGACCCGGCTGATAGCGAATGCGCACCCGGCTGCCGGTCGGCGCCGTGAAGTGGCTCGGCAGCGCCTCGTCCAGCCGTTTGGGCAGCGGCCAGGGCAGGGATTGACGCAGGATGTCGTTGAGGTTGAGCCGCTTCAGCTGCTCCAGCCGGGTCATGCCGCTCAGGGCAGGCAACAACCACTCTTCCAGCCGCTCCAGCAGGCTTTCGTCGTCCATGGCGGGCCAGCCGTCATCCGGCAACCAGTCACGGGCGCAGCGCAGACGGGCCAGCAGCCCTTCGCTCTGCTCATCCCAGGGCAGCACATGCAACCCCTTGCGGCGGATCCCCTGCAGCAGACAGCGCCCCTTCTGCTCATCGGAGAGCTCGGTCAACGGCCGCTGGCTCAGCACCAGCTCGCCGATCACCTGCTGGCGCTCGGCCCGCACCCGCTCCTCCCGTTCGTCCCAGTCGAACCACTGGCGCTCGCTCACCAGCTCCGGCAGCTGGCGCGCCAGCTCGTCCAGCTCCACCGGCTCGGCGATGAAGATGCGGCTGCCACGATCGTTCTGCCCCATCTCGATGGCGATCAGGGCCCCTTGTCCCTGACATGGGTGACCTTCTACCAGATCGCAGCTCACCCCACCACTGAGTTGATAGCGGCTGCCGCTGCGCAGCTTGCCGATCCGATCCGGCCAGGCGAGGGCGCACAGCAGTCCCAGCCACTGCCCCTGTGCCTGACGTTGTGACGCGCCAGACCTGACACCGAGGCGCTCGAACCAGCGGGCCGCCCCCTGCCGCAGGGCGCCAAGCCGGCGGTGAAACAGCACTGAGAGACGTTCAGATCCTCGCAGATCTTCTTCCAGCAGCGCCACCAGGAAAGCAGCATCGGCGACAATCCCTGTCAGACCCTCGGCCTCCAACGCGCGGGCCCGCAGCAGCATGCGCGCCAGCCGGGGATGAGTGCCGAAGGCCGCCATGGCACGGCCGGCGGGAGTAAGTTGTTGCTCACCTTCGGGCGCCATGGCGCCCAGGCTGACCAGCAGCCGCTGGGCGCTGGCCACGGCGGCGGCGGGGGGCATGTCCAGCAGTGGCAAGCTCTCCACCCTGGCGCCCCACTGGGCGGCGTCCAGCAGCAGGCCGGTCAGCTCCTGGGTCAGTATGTCCGGCGGGCTCTGCTCGGCGAGACGCTCCTGCACCTCGCCGCTCCAGAGCCGGTAGCAGACGCCGGGGCCGAGCCGGCCGGCGCGGCCCGCCCGCTGGGTGGCGGAAGCCCTGGCGATCTGGCGGGTCTCCAGACGGGTGACGCCGCTTTTCAGATCAAAGCTGGCGCGCCGCTCCAGCCCGCTGTCGATGACCATGTGTATGCCCTCTATGGTGAGGGAGGTCTCCGCCACATTGGTGGTGAGCACCAGCTTACGGCGGCCCGCAGGTGCCGGCTCGATGGCGGCCTGCTGCGCCGCCATGTCGAGGCGCCCATAGAGCGGAGCGAGGCGCACGTCATCCGGCAACCGTCCCTCCAGCCACTGGGCAAGCCGTTCTATCTCCCCCTGCCCCGGCAGGAATACCAGGGCGCTGCCGGCACAGCTGGCCAGCGCCTCCAGCACGACGGCGCCGACTTGTGGCTCCAGCCACTGCTGGCGATTGATGGGGCGATAGTGATAGTCGATGGGAAAACCGCGCCCCTCGGAACGGATCACCGGGGCGTCCGGCAACAGGGCCTCCAGCGCCATGCCATCCAGGGTGGCGGACATGATGAGCAGCTTGAGATCGTCCCGCAGCCCCTGCTGGCTCTCGATGGCAAAGGCCAGAGCGGTATCGGCGTGCAGGCTGCGCTCGTGAAACTCATCGAAGATGACGAGCGACACGCCCGCCAGCTCGGGATCCTGCTGCAGCATCCGGGTCAGCACCCCCTCGGTGACGATCTCGAGTCGGGTCCGGGCACTGGTGCGACTCTCGCCCCTTACCCGCAGGCCGATGCGCTCGCCCACTTGCTCCCCCAGCTGACGGGCCAGAAAGCCGGCTATGTTGCGCGCCGCCAGACGACGAGGCTCCAGCATGATGATGCGACCTGGCAGCCGGTTCTGGCGGACCAGTTCCAGCGGCAGCAGGGTCGACTTGCCCGCGCCGGGCGGCGCCTGCAGGATCACGCTGGCATGGCTGTCGATGGCGGCAAACAGCGCCGGCAACACGGACACTATGGGGAGTTGGGACAAAGCGACGAGCACCTTCTGTGATGACCTTAAAAACGGCGCCCATTCTGCCATAGCATCCGCCACCACCGTGAGCAGATGTCGCCAGCGAGACATAACCACCACGGCTGCCCTGGCATTCACGGCCATGGCACCGAGATACGCTGCGGCGAGACATGACCACCACGGCTGCCATAGCATTCACGGCCATGTCGCCGAGATACGCTGCGGCGAGACATGGCCACCACGGCTGCCATAGAATGGGGGCCATGTCATGAGCGTAAAAAGGCACACTCCCCAGAAATGGCCAAACTCTTCTTTGCCCTGCCCCTGCACCGGCTCGCCACCGAGCTGATCGACTGGCGTGACCAGCGCCCCTGGCCGGGTCAACCGGTGCCCGCCGCCAATCTCCACCTGACCCTGGCCTTTCTCGGCGAAGCGGATCAGCTCACCACCACCCGCCTGATGGCCGCCGTCGAGCGCCAGCACTGCCCGCCGCTCACCATAGCGCTCAATGAAACCGGCTGGTTCGGCCGCGCCAAGGCCGCCTGGGTCGGCCCGGGTGACTGGCCGAACGAGCTCACCGTGCTGGCCAGGGCGCTGCGTCGCCACGGCGAGAAGCTGGGGCTTGGCAACGGCGAGCAGGGCTATCGCCCCCACGTCACCCTGTCGCGCAAGGCGAGCGAACCGCCGGCTGCCTTGCCCGCCCCCGATTTCGTGCTGCAGGCCGACCGCTTCTGCCTCTATCAATCCCTCTCCACCCCGGACGGGGTGCGCTACGAGCCCCTCGCCTGCTGGCCGCTGCGGGCCAGAGAGAAAATGGCATCCTGACTGGCGGCCATGCCCAGACTCATCGATTAAGAGAGCCATACCATGATCTTCGATCCCCCCCTGCAATCCGGGCTGCTGATCTCCCGTTACAAGCGCTTCCTGACCGACGTGCAGCTCGACAACGGCGAGGTGATTACCATCCACTGCGCCAATACCGGCGCCATGACCGGCTGTGCCGAACCGGGCACCCGGGTCTGGTACTCCACCTCAGACAACCCCAAGCGCAAGCTGCCCCACAGCTGGGAGATCGCCGAGAGCCCGGCCGGTCACTTCATCTGTGTCAACACGGCCCGCGCCAACCAGCTGGCCCGGGAGCTGATCGAGCAGGATGCCCTCGCCCCGTTGCGCGGCTATGCCAGGCTGCGCACCGAGGTGAAATACGGCGAAGAGAACAGTCGCATCGATCTGCTGCTGGAGGATGACCACCGGCCGGCCTGTTATATCGAGGTGAAATCGGTGACCCTGCTCGACGAGCGGGAGCAAGTCGGCATGGGCTACTTTCCCGATGCGGTCACCAGTCGTGGCGCCAAGCATTTGCGTGAATTGATGGCCATGAAGGCGGCAGGGCACAGAGCCGTGCTGCTATTTATGGTTTTGCACTCCGGAATAGTGAGAATGCGCCCTGCAGCACACATAGATCCGCACTATAGTCTGCTTATTGAGCAAGCAATTGCGGCAGGGGTTGAAATTTTATGCTATCGACCCCATGTTGGGGTGCAGAGCATGGTGGCCCAAGATTTTATCCCGTTTGAATCTTGTCACCTGCTACCCGAGGGCAGCGAATAAATGTTGGGATGGGTAACATAATTGGTACGGCTTGTTTGCCTACGCGTTACCCTTCTGCTATAGATGTCGCCCTCAATTTATGGATGGCACGGGTAGCGTGCTGAATTAGGAGACAGGGCATGCCAACAGGCGAAAACAGGAAATCTCTGGGCCCCCTGGCCATTGCGGGTGTGGCGCCTTACCAGGAAAAACCGGGTGAGGAGTACATGAATGACCAACAAAAGGCACATTTTCGCAAGATCCTGGGAGCCTGGCGCAACCAACTGATGCAGGAAGTTGACCGCACCGTTGACCACATGAAGGATGAGGCAGCCAACTTTCCGGATCCCGTGGATCGCGCCGCGCAAGAAGAAGAGTTCGCTCTCGAATTGCGTACCCGCGACCGTGAACGCAAGCTGATCAAGAAGATCGAGAAGACCTTGGTGCTGCTTGAAGACGATGACTTCGGTTACTGCGAGCATTGCGGTATCGAGATCGGTATCCGTCGTCTGGAAGCCCGTCCGACAGCCGACCTCTGTGTCGACTGCAAGACACTCGCTGAAATCAAGGAAAAACAGATGGCCGGTTGATACCGACCACTGGCATAACTGAAAAAAGGGAGCTTGCGAGCTCCCTTTTTTATTGAGCTTTTGGTCTGGGCGTCCCAGAATGCAGCCTCAATGAATCGCTTGCCCTGATTGCCATGCTCGTGAATACAGTCCCGTCACCCCAGACTCGCCCCTATACAGGTCGCTTTGCCCCCTCCCCGTCAGGCCCGCTCCATTTTGGCTCCCTGATTGCGGCGCTCGGCAGTTTCTTGCAGGCCAGGGCGCAACAGGGACGCTGGCTGGTGCGGATCGAAGACATAGATCCGCCGCGGGAGATGGCCGGTGCCGCCCCGCTCATACTGCAGACATTGGCGGCCCATGGCCTGGAGTGGGATGGGGAAGTGATGTACCAGAGCCGGCGTCATGGTCGTTATGACGAGATCATCGGGCAGCTCTATCAGGCTGGCGATCTCTACTGGTGCCGCTGTACCCGGCGCGAGATCATGGCGGGCGGCGGCTTGTACCTCGGCCACTGTCGCGATCTTGGTCTCGGGGCCGAGGGATGCGCCGCCCGGCTGCGCCAGCACCATCCGGTCTACCATTTCGAGGATGGGTTGCAGGGCCGCATTGCGGTTCCTGCGGCGCTGGCCGAAGAGGACTTCATCATACGCCGCCGGGATGGCCTCTACGCCTATAACCTGGCGGTGGTGGTGGACGACATGGACAGCGGCATCACAGAGATAGTGCGCGGTGCCGATCTGCTGGAGCCCACGGTGCGCCAGGTTGCCCTCTACCAGACGCTGGGGGCCAGCATACCCGCCTGGGTGCACCTGCCACTGGCTGTGCTGGCGGATGGCCACAAGCTGTCCAAGCAGAACCATGCGCCGGCACTGGCGCTGGACGAGGTCAGGCCGGCCCTGTGGCAGGCGCTGCACTTTCTCGGCCAGTGCCCGCCCCCCGAGCTGATGGCGAGCCGTATTGACGAGATCATCGGCTGGGGCATTGCCCACTGGCGGCTCGACCGGGTTCCAGCCAGAGAGAAGATCAGCCTGGAACAGGGAACACAGGGCTTTGCATTGGGTCAGGCCTGAGCGCGCTGACATGGACAACACAGTTTTTTGGTTAGCCAAGCCTGAACTTTTTGAATGAACCACATCGTTTTTCATTTGGTCAGGCCTGAGCTATGATAGGCCGCTATTTTTTGGCCTCCCGTCAATTTGAAGTCATGAAGAGGTGTACCATTTTTTCCCAGATCGCAAACTTTTGCCGCAAGGTGCTCGGCAAGGAAGACGGCGAGCAGTCGGTGGAGTCTCCCATCCCGGCCCACGTAACCGGGCAACGCCGTACCTTAAGCCGTGACCAGCACCCCATCTCGCGCAAAGAGATCAGCGAGAATGCGCTCAAGGTGCTCTATCGCCTGAACAAGGGTGGCTATGATGCCTACCTGGTCGGCGGGGGTGTCCGGGATCTGCTGCTCGGGAAGACGCCAAAGGATTTCGACATCGCTACCAACGCGACGCCGGAGCAGATCAAGGCGCTGTTCAGCAACTGCCGCCTGATCGGCCGCCGCTTCCGCCTGGCCCACATCGTCTTTGGTCGTGACGTGATCGAAGTGGCCACCTTCAGGGGTCACCACCATCAGGTCAATACCAGCAAGCATGTGTCGGCCCAGTCTGATGAAGGCATGCTGCTGCGCGACAACGTCTACGGCACCATAGAAGAGGATGCCGAGCGTCGCGATTTCACCGTCAACGCCCTCTATTACAGTGCCAGGGATTTCACCCTGCACGATTTCGAGGGCGGCATCGAGGACCTCGCCCAGCGCAAGCTGGAGCTGATAGGCGACCCCGAGACCCGCTATCGCGAGGATCCGGTGCGCATGCTGCGCGCCGTGCGTTTCGCCGCCAAGCTGGACATGACCATAAGCCCGCGCAGTGCCGCCCCCATCAAGGAGCTGGCATCCCTGCTGCAGGACATCCCCGCCGCCCGCCTGTTTGAGGAGACCCTCAAGCTGTTCCTGGCTGGCGATGGCCTGGCGACCTACAAGCTGATGCGCGAATACGGGCTGTTCCAGCCGCTGTTCCCGCAGGTGGCCGCCCTGTTCACGCCCCACGGCACCTCGCCGTTCGAGCAGTTCATCGAACTGGCGCTGCTCGATACCGACACCCGGGTGCGGGCAGACAAGCGGGTCACCCCGGCCTTCCTCTACGCCACCCTGCTGTGGGGCTGTGTCGAAGCCCGCGCCCGCGTGCTGGAAAACGAGAGCGGCCTGCCCTGGCACGACGCCTTCATGCTGGCCATCAACGAGGTGCTGGACAACCAGGTGCGGATCATCGCCGTACCGCGCCGGTTCACCACGGATGTGCGCGACATCTGGGCGCTGCAACAGCGACTGACCCGCCGTCAGGGTCGTCACCCCGAGCGGGCCATGGAGCACCCGAAATTCCGCGCCGCCTACGACTTCCTGTTGCTGCGCAACCGGGTCGAGCGCGGCCTCGGCGAGCTCGCCAGCTGGTGGGAACGCTACGTGGAGTCCAATCCGGACGTGCGCCCGCAACTGCAACGGGAAGCGACCCGGGGCGGTGAACGCGCACCTGCGACCGACGAAAAGCGCAGCGGTAACAGCAACAGCCGCAACCGTCGTCGCCCCCGTCGTCGCAAGCCGAAAGCGGCCGAGTAATGACCGAGGTCTTCGTTGCCATCGGCTCCAATCTGGCTGACCCGCTCGGCCAGGCCCGCCGCGCCGTGGCCGCACTGGCGGCGCTGCCGGAGTCCGAGTTGCAACAAGCCTCCTCGTTTTACAGCAGTCGCCCCATGGGCCCTGCGGATCAGCCGGACTACGTCAATGCCGTGGTACGGCTGAACACCCGGCTCGGCCCTCTGGCCTTGCTGGATCAACTGCAAAAAATCGAGCTGGAACAGGGACGTGTGCGCAAGGATGAACGTTGGGGCCCCAGAACCCTGGATCTCGATCTGCTGCTCTATGGCGATCGGATCATCAGGCATGAGCGCCTCGTCGTTCCCCATTACGGCATGAAGGAGCGGGAGTTCGTGCTGCTGCCCCTTGCCGAGATTGCGCCCGCTCTGGTGCTGCCCTGCGGCACCCCGCTCGCACAACTGGTTGCCCGCTGCACGCACAATGATCTAGCCATCATTGCCCCCGTGGCAGCACTTGGGGAACCCTGATGAGCAGAGCCATCGACGCCCTTGTGATCCTCACGGACACACGCGGCGAGTAGGAGCAACGTTATGAGCAAGATCACCACCGCCAGCCTGCTGAAGATGAAGCAGGAAGGGCAACGCATCACCGCCATCACCGCCTATGATGCCAGCTTCGCCAAGCTGTTCGACGACGAGGGCGCCCATGTGCTGCTCATCGGCGATTCGCTGGGCATGGTGTTGCAAGGGGGCCAGGACACGCTGGCAGTCAGCATGGATGAGATGGTCTATCACACCCGTTGTGTGGTGCGCGGCACCACCAATGCGCTGGTGGTGACCGACATGCCGTTCATGAGCTATGCCACCCCGGATCAGACCTACCAGAACGCCGCCCGGCTGATGGCCGCCGGTGCCCGCATGGTGAAGATGGAAGGGGGCGACTGGCTGTGTGACAGCATTCGCCACCTGACTCGCAATGGCGTGCCTGTCTGTGGCCACCTCGGCCTCACCCCGCAATCCGTCCATGTGTTTGGCGGCTTCAAGGTGCAGGGGCGCGACGAGTTCCAGGCCCAGGAGATCTACCGCCAGGCGCTCTGCCTGCAGGAAGCCGGCATCCAGATGCTGGTGCTCGAGTGCGTGCCGGTCGCCCTGGCCGAGCGCATCACCAAGGCGTTGCGCATCCCGGTGATCGGCATAGGTGCCGGTCCCGCCACCGATGGCCAGATCCTGGTGATGCACGATGCCTTCGGCATCACCTCGGGTTACGTGCCCAAGTTCACCAAGAACTTCCTGGCCGAAACCGGCGACATGCATGCCGCCATCCGGCTCTATGTGCAGCAGGTGAGCGAGGGCACCTTCCCCGGCCCCGAACACTGCTTCAACTGATCCGGCGGTATGGATGAGAGCGGGGGCACAGGCCCCCGTTTCGCCATCCCTTTCCCGCCGATGCAACCCGTTTCCTCTGTTTGATATTTCCGAAGGTGAACTGCCGATGTTGGTCGTTAACAATCCTGCCGCTCTGCGTGAACAGATCGGCCAATGGCGCCGTGAAGGGCGTGCCATCGCATTCGTGCCCACCATGGGCAACCTGCATCAGGGACACCTGACCCTGGTGAAAGAGGCGCACAGCCACGCCGAGAAGGTGGTGGTCAGCATCTTCGTCAACCCCATGCAGTTCGACAAGGCGGAGGATCTCGTCAACTATCCGCGCACCCTGGAGCAGGATTGCGCCGCGCTGGAGAGCGCCGGCGTGGATCTGGTGTTCACCCCGACCCCGGAGATCATGTATCCGCAGGGGTTGGCCAGCCAGACCTTCGTCGAGGTGCCGGGTCTCTCCGGCCTGCTGGAAGGGGCGCTGCGTCCTGGGCACTTCCGCGGTGTCAGCACCGTCGTCACCAAGCTGTTCAACCTGGTGCAGCCTGACGTGGCCTGCTTCGGCCAGAAGGATTACCAGCAGCTGGCACTCATTCGCAAGATGGTGGCCGACATGGCCATGCCCATCGAGATCGTCGGCGTGCCCACGGTGCGGGCCGAGGACGGGCTGGCACTGTCGTCGCGCAACGGCTATCTGACCGCTGCCGAGCGGGCGCTGGCCCCCGAGCTGGCACGCACCATGAACTGGATCGCCGGAGAGATTGAAGCGGGGGATCACCACCTGCCCTCCCTGGTGGCGCAGGCCAGCCAGCGCCTCGACAACGCCGGTTTTCGCACCGATGCCATCGACATCGTCGATGCCGTGACCCTGGAATCCGCCACCGAGCAAAGCCAGCAACTGGTGATCCTGATGGCGGCCTATCTCGGCAAGGCCCGCCTCATCGACAACCGCGTGGTCACGCTTCAGCAAGCCTGAATCAGCCACAACCAGGAGAGTCTCATGTCCAAGAAGGTTTATTGCATCGCCCAGTTCCTGCCCAAGCCCGGTCAGGAGCAGGCCCTGTTTCAGGTGCTGCAGGCCCTGTTTCAGGTGCTGCAGGCCCTCGAGCCCAATACCCTGCGCGAAGATGGCTGTCTGCAGTATCGGGTGACCCGCCACATCGCCAGTCCGTTTGCCGAAGGGGAGAGCTTCCCCATCGTCTTCAACGAGATCTGGCAAGATATGGCCAGCTTCGAGGCCCACTGCCAGCGCGCGGAAATCAAAACCTTCTTCGAACGTTACTGCCTGGCCGATGAGGGGCTGGCCGCCAAGTGGAACGTCTGTGTCTATAGCGACGAACCCGAGCAGTACGACGCCCCCGTAAAGAAGTAATTCCCCTGATTGCCAGCGGACGCCCCTTCGGGCGTCCGCTGCTTTTTCACGCCCGCGATCCGGCGTTTTTCCTTGCGACCCTGCTCGCACCCTCTGCTCTCTCTGTCCACAATCGGCCCTGACGGCCGCTACAGGTGTTTATTTATGTTTACCTTGTTTGCTTCCTTGCTCTTCTGTCTGCTCTGTTTCGCCCTGACCCGGCTGCCCGCCGGGGTGCCGCTGTCGCGCAAGGTGCTCGCCGGTCTGGTGCTGGGGGGGCTGTTTGGCCTCGGTCTGCAACTGGGCTGGGGCGCCGATGAAGCCGGTGTCCAGCAGACCCTTGAGTGGGTCAATATCGTCGGTGGCGGCTATGTCAGCCTGCTCAAGGTGGTGATGATGCCGCTGGTGTTCACCTCCATTCTCTCCGCCATCAACAAGCTGGAACAGGCCCAGTCTCTCGGCAAGATCAGCGCCCTGCTGATTGGCGCCATGCTGACCCTGGTGATGATTGCCGGTGTGGTGGGGATGACCATCACCCACCTGAGCGGCCTCACCGCCGAGGGGTTGCTGAGCCACGGCAGCGACAGCGCCGCCCTGCAACAGAGCATGAGCACCATCGACAGCGCCCAGACCCTGCCCGCCCTGCTGCTCTCGCTGGTCCCCACCAACTTTGCCGCCGACATGGCGGGTAGCCGCGCCCTCTCGGTGATCGGGGTAGTGATCTTCACCGTGCTGGCCGGGGTTGCCCTGCTGCAGATGAAGGCGGAGCACCCGCAGGCCGGTGCCCGTGCCGCCGTGGCCATAGATACCCTGCAGTTGTGGGTGATGAAGATGGTGCGAGTGGTGATTGCGCTCACCCCTTATGGCGTGATGGCGCTCATCGCCCGGGTGGTGGCCCACTATCCCCTGAGCGAGATCCTCAATCTGCTCGGCTTTATTCTGGTCTGCTACGTCGCCATTCTGGCGATGTTTGCGGTACACATGGTGATCCTGCTGCTGATCGGCCAGAACCCGCTGCACTATCTGCGGGAAGTGTGGGGCCTGCTCACCTTCGCCTTTATCTCCCGCAGCAGCGCCGCCTCCATCCCCCTCAGCATCGAGACCCAGCAGCGCCTTGGCGTGCCCAGCAGCATAGCCAACTTTGCCGCATCGTTTGGTGCCAATCTGGGTCAGAATGGCTGTGCCGGCATCTATCCGGCCATGATGGTGGCTATGATTGCCCCCATGCTCGGCATCAATCCGTTTGATCCCCTGTTCCTGCTGACCCTGCTGCCGGTGATTGCGCTCGGCTCCATCGGGGTGGCGGGCGTCGGCGGTGGCGGCACCTTCGCCGCGCTGATCGTGCTCTCCACCCTCAACTTCCCCATCGCGCTGGTGGGGGTGATGATCGCCATAGAGCCGCTGGTGGACATGGGCCGTACCGCCCTCAACGTCAATGGCTCCATCATGGCGGCTATGATCACCAAGCGCTTGCTGGGCAAACAGCAGCTGGCCAAAGTGGAGACGGTGCAGACGCTGGAACAGCCGCAGGCCGCCAGCTAACCCTGCACACCACGCCATATGAGAGAAGCCCGCAGTTGCGGGCTTCTTCGTTTCAGCGGTGTTGCCCCTGTTGGCAGGGCGCGTTTACTCGGCGGTGACGGGGTAACCGGCGCCTTTCCAGGCGAAGATGCCGCCCGGAACCCGATAGACCTGCTGATAGCCCTGAGTCACGGCCCAGGCGGCGGCGTTGTGGCTGCGGCCGCACTTGACGAAGCCGCAGTAGATCACCACGGGGCGGGTCTTGTCGTCCCCCAGCAGCGCCTGGAACTGTTCAGGCGTGCCGCTCCCCTCAACGATCTGGCTCCAGTTGTCGCCGGACTTGGCCTCTTTCACGAAGACGAAGTTCTTGGCCCCCGGGATGTGCTCCTTCTTGAAGGCGTCCTCATAGGGCATGGTGTCGATGATCACCAGCTCCTCCCCCTTGTCCATCCGGGTCTTCAGCTCGGCTACGGTCAACAGCTGATAGCCCCCCTGCTGGGTCTCCTGGGCAAGCCGCACCGCCGCCTGCTCCAGCTTGGTCTCCTGCTCGAACTGATTGTCACCGCAGCCACTCAGGGCAAAGCTGGCGGCGATCAGCGAGGCAACCAGGGTATGGGATCGCAATCTCATCATGTCACTACTCCTTGCTAACGATTGAAACGGGGCGGGAGCGTCGCAGCAGGGCGCCCGCGAGCGTCAGTAGCAGCAGATCCCGCACTATGGCTTCCGGCAGCGAGCCGAGATCGGCACGGCCCAGACAGCCACAAGCGATGTCGAGCCCGATGGCGACGCCATAGCCCAACACGGGAATAAACAGGGCCAGCAGCGCCATCACCAGCCAGAGCCCCCAGCGCCGGTTGGCGATCACCGCCAGTCCCGCGCAGAGCTCAAGCGCGATCAGCCCCCAGGCAACCGCCGGGATCAGCGACGACCAGACCAGGCCGAAGGCACCGATCTGCTCGACGAACAACGCCGGGGATGCCAGCTTGAAAGCCGCCGAGGCCACGAAGAATCCCCCAAGGGCCAGGTTGGCCAGCATGCGCAAATACGCGGACATGGGCTACCTCTTTATAGAGAGAGCTAGATTCTAACCCTTCCCGACTGAGTCGCAATGAGTTCGACGGCGGCTCACGCCACTGTTTTCATTTTTTGCAAGGCAACGCAGAAATAAACGGGGCGCCCGTATGGACGCCCCGTTTTGAGTAGGACTCAGTGCCGCAGCCCGGTGCCGCGGGAGATGAGCCACCAGGCCAGTCCGTAGAGGGCCACGATGAAGCCAATGATGATGAGGTAGGCGGTGCCGAGCGGCACGTCCGAGATGCCGAGGAAGCCGTAACGGAACGCGTTCACCATGTAGATGATGGGGTTCACCTGGGAGACCCCCTGCCAGAAGGGGGGCAGCAGGCTGATGGAGTAGAAGACCCCGCCCAGGTAGGTGAGTGGCGTCAGCACGAAGGTGGGAATGATGCTGATGTCGTCGAAGGTCTTGGCAAACACGGCGTTGATGAGGCCCCCCAGCGAGAAGAGGATGGCGGTCAGCAGCACGGTGAAGCAGACGCTGAACAGGTGGTGGATCTGCAGCGGCACGAAGAACAGCGACACCAGGGTGACGATGAGGCCGACGCAGAGGCCGCGGGCCACGCCGCCGCCCACGTAACCGGCGATGATGACGTAGTTGGGCACAGGCGCCACCAGCAGCTCCTCCACGTTGCGCTGGAACTTGGCGCTGAAGAAGGAGGAGGCGACGTTGGAGTAGGAGTTTGTGATCACCGACATCATGATGAGGCCGGGCACGATGAACTCCATGTAGCTGAAGCCCCCCATGTCACCGATGCGCGAACCTATGAGGTTGCCGAAGATGACAAAATAGAGGCTCATGGTAATGGCGGGCGGCACCAGGGTCTGGATCCAGATCCGGGTGAAGCGGCTCACTTCCTTGGCCAGAATGCTCTTGAAGGCGATGTAATAAGTGGTCAGATTCATGCTTTTCTCCCCTCCTCGACCAGGCTGACGAACAGCTCTTCCAGTCGATTGGCCTTGTTGCGCATGCTCAGTACCTGCACCTGCTGGCCCGACAGCTGCTCGAACAGGCTGTTGAGGGACTGGCTCTTGTCCAGATCCACCTCCAGGGTGCGCTCGTCCTGCATGCGGCCGTTGAACTCGGGCACGTTCGGCACGGCGGAGCCGGGTGCCAGATCCAGCATGAAGGTCTCGCGGCTCAGCTTGCCGAGCAGCTTCTTCATGCTGGTGTTTTCAATCAGCCGACCCTTGTCGATGATGCCTATGTTGCGGCACAGCATCTCGGCCTCTTCCAGATAGTGAGTGGTGAGTATGATGGTGACCCCCTGCTCGTTGAGCTCCTTGAGGAAGGTCCACATGGAGCGGCGGATCTCGATATCCACCCCGGCGGTCGGTTCGTCCAGGATCAGCAGTCTGGGCTCGTGCATCAGGGCGCGGGCTATCATCAGCCGGCGCTTCATGCCACCGGAGAGGGTGCGGGCCGGCATGTCGCGCTTGTCCCACAGATCGAGCTGGCGCAGGTACTTCTCGGCGCGGATCTTGGCTTCGGCTCTGGGCACGCCGTAGAAACCGGCCTGATGGATGACGATCTGGCTCACCTTCTCGAACTGGCTGAAGTTGAACTCCTGAGGCACCAGACCGAGCTGGGCCTTGGCCTGCTCCAGCTGGTTGTCTATGTCGTAGCCGAACACCTTCACCTTGCCGGCGCTCTTGTTCACCAGCGAGCTGATGATGCCGATGGTGGTGGACTTGCCTGCCCCGTTGGGGCCGAGCAGGGCGAAGAAATCCCCCTGCTTGACGGTCAGATCTATGCCTTTAAGGGCTTCGACGCCCCCCTGATAGGTCTTTTTCAGGCCGCTGATTTCCAGTGCGTTCATTGCAACCCCTGTGATGGCAGATCCCATCTCGATACAGAAAAGGCGGCCGGGGCCGCCTTGCAGACAAAAAATGGCGCTCGGCCACCTCGCCCGTGATATTCCTGGACCTTGCTTACTCTTGCGGTACTACCTTGCCGATGAACGGCAGGTTGCGGTACTTCTGGGCGTAGTCGATACCACAGCCCACCACGAATTCGTCCGGAATGGAGAAACCGATCCAGTCCACCGGCACCTGCACCTCGCGGCGGGACGGTTTGTCCAGCAGGGTGCAGATGGCGAGGGATTTAGGCTCGCGCAGTGACAGGATTTCACGCACCTTGTTGAGGGTGTAGCCGGTGTCGATGATGTCCTCGACGATCAGCACGTCCTTGCCCTTGATGTCGTCATCCAGATCTTTGAGGATGCGAACGTCACGGGTACTGCGCATGCCGGAGCCATAGCTGGAAGCGGTCATAAAATCCAGGGTGACGGGCAGCGGGGTCTGGCGGCACAGGTCGGCCAGGAAGACGCAGGAGCCACGCAGCAGGCCAATCATGACCACTTCGTCAGAACCCTGATAACGGGCGGTGATCTCTTCACCCAATTTGGCGATCCGGGCGGCCACGTCGGCCTCGGAGATCATCACCTCGACGGTGTGTTTCATCACTTACTCCCTCATGGCCAAAGGGGATTTGGCCGTTCATTAACGTCAAAACCGAGGATTCTACCATCCAAGCCGAGAGGCGTCAGGCATACGTGATGCTTTTATCGGCTTATTTTAATTGATAGAGTTAGCAGGCCCTCGGGCATTATCGGTGACAATACTATAAACACCATAATCAATAACTATTAGATGAAAAAACTATGGAACCACGCGCAGAAATAAGACGTCGAACCCGGCTTTCTCCGGAAGCTCGTCGCAATCAATTGATGGAATGTGCCATCGAGGTGTTTTCCCGTCGCGGCATAGGCCGTGCGGGTCACGCCGAGATAGCAGAACAGGCCAAAGTCTCGGTAGCTACCGTGTTCAACTATTTCAACACCCGCGAAGAGCTGGTGGATGAAGTGTTGGCCGAGATCGAACGTTTCGTTCACCAGATGCTGGAACAGGCCTATACCGGCCAGGGTCCGATCAACGACAGCATTCGCCGTCACGTGAAGCTGTTTGTCGATGCCGCCTACGATCAACCCGACCACGCCAGCATCTGGCTGGAGTGGAGTTCGTCGGTGCGGGAAGAGGTCTGGCCCCGTTATGCCAAGCTGCTGGACAAGGCATTGGAGCGCATCGCGCCCCATTTGCAACGCGCCATGGATGCCGGTGAGATCCGGAGTGTGCTGTCCGCCCAGGACCTGGCCCGCTCCCTGACCGGTTTTGGTTACGTCATGATGCAGATGATCAATCAGCCACAACGCCCGTCCCGGGAAGATGTGACCGATTTTCTGTTCAAGTACGTGACGGCCCCCATCCAGGCCGCATAACCCGCCTCGTGAATGACAAGCGGCGCCGGACTGTTCAGGTCGGCGCCGCTTTTGTTTGTCCGTTTGCGGCCGGCTCAGCCTCTGTCGCGAGAGACCGCCAGCAGGGTGATGCACCACAGGTCAGGAATTGGCGTAACCCCAGCGGCTGGTCAGCGCGTGCTCGACTCCGAGGTGATCCAGGATCCGCGCCACCATGAAGTCCACCAGATCCTCGATGCTTTTAGGCTCATGATAGAAACCGGGCGCGGCCGGCATTATGGTCACCCCAAGTCGCGCCAGTTTCAGCATGTTCTCCAGATGGATGGCGGAGAAGGGGCTCTCGCGGGGCACCAGGATCAGCTGGCCGCGCTCCTTGATCACCACATCCGCCGCCCGCTCCAGCAGGTTGTCGGAGGCGCCGTTGGCGATGGCCGACACGGTTCCCATGGAGCAGGGGCAAACCACCATCTGTTTCGGCGCCGCCGACCCCGAGGCCACCGGCGAGAACCACTCCTCCTTGCCGCAGGCCACTATCTGACCCTCTTTGGCGCCGTACTGGCGACAGAGATGGGCGGAGAGCTCTTTGGGTGAGCCCGGCCACTCCTGCTGCTGCTCTGTCTTGAGCACCACGCGGGCGGCGGAGGAGGCCAGCAGATAGACCCGATAGTCCGCCTGCACCAGACACTCAAGCAGGCGCAGGGCGTAAGGGGCGCCGGAGGCGCCGGTCAGCGCCAGGGTGACGTGTTTATTCATGCGGGCCTCTGTGAACCTGAAAACCAAAGCGGACTCATCAAGGGCGTCATAGTTGACCGTGATAATCCTTGAGGCGGGCGATCAACTTGTCATGAATGCCGCCGAAGCCGCCGTTGCTCATGATCAGAATATGATCGCCATCGCGACACTCGGCCACCAGCCGGTTGATCAGGGTCTCCAGATCGTTGAACACCTTGGCCGGTCGGCTCATGTGAGCCGTCACCTCGCCGAGATCCCAGCCGATATTGGGCGGCTGGAAGAAGAACACCTCGTCGGCACCGTCGAAGCAGCCGGCCAGCTCTTCCTTGTGCACCCCCAGCTTCATGGTGTTGGAGCGCGGCTCCAGCACCGCCAGGATACGGGCCTTGCCCACCTTGGCGCGCAGACCGCCGAGGGTGGTCTCGATGGCGGTGGGGTGGTGGGCAAAGTCGTCATAGATGCTGATGCCTGCCACTTCCCCCTTGAGCTCCATCCGCCGCTTGGGGGACTTGAACTGGCAGAGGGCGGCTATGCCGTGCTCCACCATGACACCGGCGTGACGGGCGGCGGCGATGGCCATCAGGCCGTTGTTGACGTTGTGCTCGCCGATGCACTCCCAGTGCACCTCGCCCTGCTTCTGCCCATCCAGCCACACCTCGAAGGCGGAACCGTCGTCGGCCAGCTTGACCGCCTTCCACTTGGCATCGTCCTGACCCACCAGCTCCACCTCGCTCCAGCAGCCCATCTTGCGCACTGCGGTGAGGTTGTCATCGGTTTGCGGGAACAGCACCCGGCCGTTGCTCGGCACTGTACGCATCAGGTGGTGGAACTGGCGCTGGATGGCGGCCAGATCAGGGAATATGTCCGCGTGGTCGAACTCCAGGTTGTTCATCACCAGGGTACGCGGATGGTAGTGGACGAACTTGGAACGCTTGTCGAAGAAGGCGCAGTCATACTCGTCCGCTTCGATGACGAAGAAGGGGGCAGAGCCGAGACGGGCGGAAACCGGGAAGTTGCCCGGCACGCCACCAATGAGGAAACCCGGCTCCAACTTGGCGTATTCGAGCACCCAGGCCAGCATGCTGGCGGTGGTGGTCTTGCCATGGGTGCCTGCCACGGCCAGCACCCAGCGATCCTGCAGCACATGCTCCAGCAGCCACTGGGGACCTGAGATATAGGGCAGATTGCGGTCCAGCACATACTCCACGCAGGGATTGCCACGACTCATGGCATTGCCGACCACCACCAGATCCGGCGCAGGATCGAGCTGGGACGGGTCATAGCCCTCGGTCAGCTCTATGCCCTGTTGCTCGAGCTGGGTACTCATGGGGGGATAGACGTTGGCATCCGAGCCTGTGACTCGATAACCAAGCTGTTTTGCCAACACCGCCAGACCACCCATGAAGGTGCCGCAGATCCCAAGGATGTGAATGTGCATACCGCTGCCTTTTCCAGTAAAGGGAGTGCGCATTCTAGGGTCTGTTGAGGTTTGGTCGCAAGCCGCGGGCGTGACGAGACGTCAATCGACCCAGACAAGCGGGCCGCCATTTGACCGACCCGGGCAGCACGGCATCAGCCAAGGCGGTCACAGTGCCCTTGAAATATGGTCATTTGACGCGACATCGCTATAATATCGGCCTGCAAACTTGACTCCAACACTGAAGGAAACGTCATGAGCCTGAACCTGGTACCGGCTGGCAAGAGCCTGCCCGACGACATCTACGTCATCATCGAAATCCCGCAGAATGCCGACCCGATCAAATACGAAGTCGACAAGGACAGCGGTGCCATCTTCGTTGATCGCTTCATGTCGACCCCTATGTTCTACCCGTGCAACTACGGTTACGTGAACGCCACCCTGTCTCTGGATGGTGATCCGGTCGACGTTCTGGTTCCGACTCCCTACCCGCTGCTGGCCGGCTCCGTCATTCGCTGCCGCCCGGTCGGCGTGCTGAAAATGACCGACGAATCTGGCGAAGATGCCAAGATCGTGGCCGTGCCGCACTCCAAGCTGACCAAGCAGTACGACCACATCAAGGATGTGAACGATCTGCCCGAGCTGTTGCGCGCCCAGATCCAGCACTTCTTCGAGCGCTACAAAGAGCTGGAAGCGGGCAAATGGGTCAAGGTGGAAGGTTGGGGCGACAAGGCTGCTGCCGAAGCCGAGATCGTTACCTCTGCCGAGCGTTACGCTGCCAAGTAAGCGTACCCTCGCAAAAAAGGCGCCTCAGGGCGCCTTTTCTATTGGCTGTTGCGGGCGCTGACCCGGCGTCACACCACTGGGATCCCCCTGAATATAGATGTCACGGCCATCCTGCCGATAGGGCCGGTAATAGTCGCCACCGCAGCGATAACCCCCGCCCTGCTCACTCATCAGCTCGCAGTTGACCGGCAACACCTCCAGCCACTTGATGGCCTGCTGGAAACGCAGCCACTCCTGCCATTCATGCTCCCGCGCCAGCTTGTCCCGCAGGGCAAAGGTATCCGCGCTGGACATCCCCTTGTTGACGATCACCTGGCCCGCCGCCGCAGGCAAGGCGGCCAACAGCAACAACAGCAGTGGAATTCGCTTCATGACGGTTTCCTGTATGACTTATTTCCAGAATTAAATTTAAAGTCTTATCAGACTGTTACCCAGATCATCAAAACTAAGCTCATCCAAATCCGGCCGGCTCACCTAGTTGTTTATTATCACCCCGAGCAGGATGCACATCATGAAACTGGCACAAGGTCTGTTGTTGAGTCTAGTGTTCGCATCCACGGTCGGCGCCAACGAAGTCAACCTGAGCTGGCAGTGGCAGTCTGCCGACGGCCAGCAGAAGCACCTGCAGCTAAATGCGGACGAGCGCATCATGTCCGCCAGTCGCCACCAGATGACCCAGCTCGACGCCTCTCTCAACTATCCGCTGGAAACACTCTACTCCTACATAAGCCCGCGCCTTTACAACAGCATCAACCTGATCAACCAGACCAGTCCCGAAACCGCCACCAAGTTTCGCAATCTGGAGCAGGCCTTCACCCTGCACGACGACAGCATGGAGTCGACCCTGTTCTGGCAGGCCTACCAGCAATATCAGGAAGATGCCTTCTACCAGATGCGGGTGGTGCCCTGCGTTCATCCGGCCAATCGCAAGCTGCCCTGTGTGCGCCCCAACTACTCCCAGCTGTTCTACCAGTTCAAGGGCGACCTCAGGCCGCTGGCGAAGCAGTTTTCCGCCAAGGATCTGGCCACCAGCGTCGGCCTGCTGCAGGAGTGGCTGAGCGCCATCCCCACGCCTCCCGAGCAGATGGATCACTTCGCCCCGCCCCTGCAGGCCTTGCAGGACAACAAGGCCGACAGCGACGAGAAGGCTCTGCTGATGGCAAGCCTCTTGGCCGAGCTGGCGCCGCAATACATGCTCAGCATCATATACCCCAACATCAGCATCGGCAGCGTCTCGCCAGCCTGGCTGGCCATCACGGCCGACAGCGGCCTGAAGGGCGATACCCTGATGATCGGCAATCAGCGCCACGTCTTGCTGACCGGCTCGCCCCTGCTGGCCCAGCAGATGACCATGGCCAAGATCCCGCTGATCAGCGAACCCTTGTATTGAGCCACGCCCGCCATGCCGGTTGAACCCCAACCGGCTCAACCGAAGCACACTCCTCAAACCAGTTGATAACTAATTGATTTTTATCGACTGCGTGCCATCCTAGCCGCCTTTGCCAGCCGCTGTCTGCGCTGGCGGGCAGCCCGCTCGGCTCATTCGCGAGCTTATTTAACACTTTTTAAACAGATCCGATCAGTTTAGGATGAGTTCTGCCCCATTCCCTCAAGTGAAAAATCGTTATAACATAACAAAAGGAGTGTCATCAGGATGAAACATCTCGTACTTACTCTGGCGCTGCTGCCAACACTGGCCCTGGCTCACAACATCAAGGAGTCTGCCCAGGTACCGCTGGTCAACATCAGCGACAAGGGTGAGCTGGTACTGCAAGAGAAAGCGGTCAGCTACCAACCCTGGCAAAGCAAGGTACTGACTGGCAAAGTCTTTTTGATCCAGCACATCGCGGGTCGCTCCAGTGCTAAGGAGCTGAATGCCCCCATGATCGAGGCGATCAAGGCAGCCAAGCTGCCCCACGACAAGTACCAGACGGTCACCATCATCAACAGCAATGACGCCATCTGGGGCACCTCCGGCTTTGTGAAGAGCAGTGCCGAAGACAGCAAGAAAGAGTTCCCCTGGTCCGCCATGGTACTGGATGCCAAGGGCATGGCCCGCAATGCTTGGGATCTCGCGCCGGAAAGCTCGGCCATCATACTGCTGGATAAAGAGGGCAAGGTGCTGTTTGCCAAAGATGGCCAGCTCGATGCCAACAACATTGCTACCGTGATGGGGCTCATCCAGTCCCATCTCTGAATCAGAGAGAAGGGGCGCTGATGGCGCCCCTTTCATAAGGGTCTATGGGTCGTTTCAAGCTGAAAATCTGGTTGTTGCTACTGGGCTGGTTGTGGTTGCAACCGGCGCTGACACAACACCCGCTGGAAGCCGACCTGCCCGGTCATAGCCACACTTGTGTCCTCTGCGCCCTCCATCTCGATGGCAAGCTGGCACTGACGCCCAACTTGCCCATCCCAGTCCCGCATGTGGTCATCGGCAAGCTAGCTGATACCGCCTTGCCCGCCATCGATTCCACCCCTTCAGGCCAGTGCCGTATTCGTGCCCCGCCTCACTTTCATTGCTTCTCCCACTGAACATTTCTCTTATCAATTGTTTCAAAAGGATTAACGATGAAAGCAGTCACACTGTTACTGGCGGCAGCCGCATTTGGCGTGCAAGCAAATCACGACGAGCATGAGAGTCACGGCCACGGTGCCCACGAGCATGGCCACGGCCACCTCAACCTGGTGCTCGATGGCAACCAGTTGATGCTCGAGCTGCAGGCTCCCGCCGCCGATCTGGTGGGCTTCGAGCACGCCGCCAAGAGCGACGAGGAGAAGGCGCAATACGCCAAGGCCATGGCTCAGCTCAAGCAACCCGATGCCCTGTTTCGCTTCGACCCGGCGGCCGGCTGCAAGCTGACCCAGCAGGAACTCAATGCGGCCAAGGAAGATCATGATCACGACCATGACCATGACCATGACCATGAAAAGGCTGGCAGCAGTCATGATGACCACCACCATGATGATGCGGGTCACGCCGATGTGGGCGCCATGTATACCTACACCTGTGAGGCTCCGACCAAGCTGACCGGACTGGAAGCCACCCTGTTCAGCGTCTATCCGAGCCTGGAAAAGCTGAGCGTGCAGGGCATACTGCCCACCGGCCAGACTGCGGCCGAGCTGACCCCATCCGCCAACAAGCTGAGCTGGTAACACCATGAAAAAAGCCGTGGTTGAGATCCGCGATCTGGCCTTCGCCTGGCCGGATCACCAGCCTGTACTCGATCTGCCAGCCCTCGCCATCGGCGAGGGGGAGCGGGTGTTCATCAAGGGGCCATCGGGCTCCGGCAAGTCGACCCTGCTTGGCTTGCTTGCCGGGATCCAGACCGCCAACCACGGCACCCTGGACGTGCTGGGCCAGCCATTGGCCCGGCTCTCGGGCCGTGCCCGTGACCACTTCCGGGCGGCCAATCTGGGTTATATCTTCCAGCAGTTCAATCTGCTGCCATTTTTATCCGTGCTGGACAACGTCACCGCCGCCCTCACCTTCTCACCCGAGAAACGGGCTCGTCTGCAGGGAAGTCCCGAGCAGGAGGCTCGCCGCCTGCTGGCGGAGCTGCAACTGCCGGCCGAGGCGCTGCACAGACCCGTCCACGCCCTCAGCATAGGCCAGCAGCAGCGGGTGGCCGCCGCACGGGCGCTGATAGGCTCGCCACCGCTGGTGATCGCCGACGAACCCACCTCGGCCCTGGATACCGACAACCGGGCCGCCTTCATCAAGCTGTTGTTCGAGGAGTGTGACAAGCAGGGGTCGACCCTCATCTTCGTCAGTCACGATCCCTATCTCGAGCCTCTCTTCCCGCGAGTGGAGAATCTGCAACTGCTCAACCGGAGGGCCATATGCTGAATCCCAATAGCTGTGCCATCTACCCGACCAGACCCGCACCAGAGGGTGCATCCCAGCCACAACACCGGAGGCCGGTATGCTGAAGCTCGCCCTGCAAAGTCTCTGGGCTCGTCGCCTCACCGTAGGGCTGACCCTCTTGGCGGTGGCCATCAGCGTCACCCTGCTGCTCGGGGTGGAGCGGGTGCGGACCCAGGCCCGCGAGAGTTTCTCCAATACCGTCTCGGGCACGGACCTTATCGTCGGCGCCCGCTCCGGCCAGGTGAACCTGCTGCTCTACTCGGTATTTCGCATCGGCAACCCCACCAACAACGTGGGCTGGGAGGCCTATCAGGCCATCAAGAGCAAACCTGGCGTCGCCTGGACCATCCCCCTCTCCCTCGGTGATTCTCACAAGGGCTTTCGGGTGCTCGGCACCAATGGCGACTACTTCACCCACCTGAAGTACGGCCAGCAGCAGGCGCTGCAACTGCGGGAGGGGCGGCCGTTCGACACGCCGTTCGAGGCCGTGCTCGGCGCCCAGGTGGCCGAGAAGCTCGGCTACAAGCTGGATCAGTCCATCGTCATCGCCCACGGCGCGGGCAACACCTCCTTCAGCCAGCACGACAACCTGCCGTTCAAGGTGGTGGGGATACTGGCACCGACCGGCACCCCCATCGATCGCACCATCCACGTACCGCTGGCCGGGATAGAGGCGATCCACCTGGGCTGGGACACGGGCAGGCACAGCAAGAACGTGACCGCCGAACAGGCGCTGGCGCAGGATCTGACCCCCAAAACCATCACCGCCTTTATGGTGGGTCTCAGCAATCGAATATTGGCGTTCCAGCTGCAGCGCAGCGTCAACACCTATCGGGGCGAGCCGCTGATGGCGATCCTGCCGGGGGCTGCCCTGCAGGAGCTGTGGAGCCTGATGAGCGTGGCGGAAACCGCGCTCTCTGTGATCGCCGGCTTCGTGGTGGTGGCGGGCCTCATCGGCATGCTGACCACCTTGCTGGCGGGGCTCAACGAGCGGCGCCGCGAGCTGGCCATCCTGCGCTCCCTGGGGGCAGGCCCCGCCCACCTGTTCCTGTTGCTGGCGCTGGAGGCGATGGCCCTCACCACCGCAGGCATAGCCCTCGGGGTGGCGGTGCTCTATCTGGGACAGGGGCTTGCCACCCCCTGGCTGCTCAGCCACTATGGCCTGCAATTGAGCCTGGGACTGCCGAGCGCCTACGAATGGCAGTTGCTGGGGCTGGTGTGGCTGGCGGGCATGGTGATAGGCCTGCTGCCCGCGGCCAGGGCCTACCGCTACAGCCTGAGCGATGGCATGAGCATTCGCGTCTAGCGACTCGCCCGCATAAAAAGAGAGAAGGACAGATGATGAAGTGGAAAATTGTGGTGCTGCTGGCCAGCCTGCTGGCGCTGCCGGCCCTGGCCGCCGATTACAAGACCATCGACTGGGACGTGCTGATCCCGCAAGGGGAGCGGCTGTTGCCACCGCCCCAGGTGAGCCACGATGGCGATTTCTCCTCAGTGCCGCAGCCGGTGGGCGGGGTCAACCAGAAGCTGGACAACCAAGACGTGCGGATCCCGGGGTTCGTGGTGCCGCTGGAGGGGGATGCCAAGAAGATCACCGCCTTCCTGCTGGTGCCCTACTTCGGCGCCTGCATCCATGTGCCGCCGCCGCCCACCAACCAGGTGGTCTATGTGAGCTACCCCAAGGGCGCCCCCGTGGATGATCTCTGGGATGCCATCTGGGTGAAGGGCAAGATGCGCACCATCAGCTCAAGCCACGAGATGGCCACCGCCTCCTACTCCATGGAAGCGGTCGAGGTCAGCGTCTACGAAGAGGAATAAGTCAGACATCATGATGCGCGTCTGATGAGCTCCAGCCACGAGATGGCCACCGCCTCCTACTCCATGGAAGCGATCGAGGTCAGCGTCTACGAAGAGGAATAAGTCAGACATCATGATGCGCCGGCCTCCCCGGGCCGAGCTCAGCATCCAGCAACAGTGGCCTTCGAACGAAGGCCACTTTTTTATCCCCTTGCCGGCCGAAACCGGGACCAGCCCCTGCTTGAGGGATTGCCCGCCATCCCGGTTGGAGTAACATTCAAGGCTAGACCTTGCGATCACGGAGCCAGCATGGCTGACCTGCCCCCGCCCAAGAAAGAGAGTTCCATCCTGAGCAGCCAGGAGCAAACCCTGCGCCTGGCCCGCAGCCGCGGCATAGATGGCATGCTCACCCGCAACAGCGACAGCACCTTCGAACAGCGCGCCACCTTTCGCCATCTGGCGGATCAGGCCGCTCGCCAGCGCAATCTGGAAGCCATCATGGTGATGGCCTCCCGCCACTGCGAGGAGACGGCCGCCGGCGGCGAGATGGACAGCGACTGGCTGACCCGCTTCCTGCAACTGGCGGAAGACATCAGCATGGTCCCCATGCAGCAGCTGTGGGGCCGCATCTTCGCCATCGAGATCGCCACCCCAGGCCGTTTCTCCATCCGCGCCCTCACCACCCTCAAGGAGATGACCCAGCGCGAGGCCCAGCTGTTCCAGCGGATCTGCGCCCTCGCCTGCCACTATTCGGGCAGCGATGAGCAGCGTCTGCTGCTGGGGCTGCACAAGGGCGCCAGCCTGCTCAGCCGCGCCAAGGTGACCCGGCTTGGTCTGGGCAAATACCGATTGCCCTACAATGCCCTGTTGCAGCTGTTCGAGCTCGGCCTGCTGCACAAGGGAGAGCTGGAATCCGGCCCGCTGCCCGCCGACGGGGTCGAACTGGCATTCGGCGACCAACGCTGGCGCCTGCATCGCAAGCAGACCAATATCACCCTGCTCTACTACCGGCTGACCCCGGTGGGCAACGAGCTAGCCCAGCTGTTGCAGGAGCCGCCGCTGGAGGAGTACCTGCAGGATCTGAAAACCGTGCTGGTGCAGGGGCTGCAGATAGAGAGCATGATGCAGCCCCCCGAGTCCGAGCTGGAGAGAGTGCCGCCGACTGCCGCCGTCTGAATCCAGGGGCCCCTGTTGGCCCCCTTTCTCTTCTCCCTTGTGGCACGCCAGCCGCACCATATTGCGAAATGCCTCCCCACTCATTGCCAAATCGATTCTCGAAATGCGAATCGATCTCCTTGCCCACCCCCTCCTGATCCGGATTTGCCGCAAAATCTGACCATTTTGGTCGGATAAACACGCTACTAACAAAATCATCATCACCCATGGCGCCATGGTGCATAACTTGCACTGCCCATGCATCTTTCCCATCACCGCGTGCAGGACCACACAATGAGAGTCAACCAACCCGTTACCCAGCGTGAGCGTCTCTACCCGGAGCACCAGAGTCTTATTTCCACCACTGACCTGGAAAGCCGCATCACCTATGCCAACGAGGAGTTCTGCAACATAGCGGGGTTCAGCCTGGACGAGCTGCAAGGTGAGCATCACAACCTGGTGCGCCATCCGGACATGCCCAAGCAGGCCTTCGCCGATCTCTGGCATCACATCAAGGACGGCAAGAGCTGGATGGGGCCGGTGAAGAACCGCTGCAAGAATGGCGATCACTACTGGGTCAGCGCCTTCGTCACCCCCATCAAGGATGCCAGCGGCAAGGTGGTGGAATACCAGTCCGTGCGCACGGCCCCCAGCGAGGAGATCAAGCAGCGGGCCGAGCGCATCTATACCGACCTGCGCAATGACAAGGCTCCCCTGGCCCTCAGGCTGCCAACCTTCTCCCACACGCAGGCAGTCACGCTCTGCCTGCTGCTGAGTCTGGCGGCCATGGTCACGCTGGGATACGAGCAGGCTGCGGGCTGGCCGTTGGCACTGGCGACCGTACCGCTGCTGCTGGCAGCCATGATCACCCATGCCCTGGCCCGTCGGCTGGGCAAGCTCGACAAGATGGCCCGCAGCCGCTTCGACAACCCGCTGATGCAACTGCTCTACACCAACAAGGTCGACAATCTGGCCGCCATCGAGCTCGCCATGTTGATGAACCGGGCCGAGTTCAATGCCGTGCTGGCCCGCACCCAGCAGACCTGCGCCCAGATCTTGCGGGCCGCAGAAGGGGATCTGCACAACGCCGAGTCCATCACCAACAACCTGCAACAGCAGCAGGCCGAGACCAACCTGGTCGCCACCGCCATCACCCAGATGTCAGAGTCGATCAGGGAGGTCTCTCACAGCTCCACCGCCGCCTCCGGCCTGCTGGACGAGACTTCCGAGTTGTTCAAGGAGGGCAACCGCAGCGTGCTGGATACCATAGGCGCGGTCGAGGGGATGCACGACGAGATCACCACCTCCAAGACGGTGATCCACACCCTGGCGGGGCAGTGCCGGGATATAGACGGCATTCTCGATGTGATCAACAGCATCGCCAACCAGACCAATCTGCTGGCCCTCAACGCGGCCATAGAGGCGGCCCGGGCCGGCGAGGCGGGCCGTGGCTTCTCTGTGGTGGCAGACGAGATCCGCTCGCTTGCCATCAAGACCCAGTCCTCCACCGGCGAGATCCAGAAAATGATCAGCCTGTTGCAAGCCAGTGCGGGCAATGCGGAGCAGGCGATGGAGAAAGGAGGGCAACTCTCGGCCAGCTGCCAGCAGAAGGCCTCAGCCACCGGCACCATATTGCAGCAGATCAACAGCATGCTGCAGCAGGTCGCCTCCGGCAGCAGCCAGATAGCCCAGGCGGTGCAGGAGCAGTCCCAGGTCACGGCCGACATCAATCGCAACGTGCTCAGCATCAAGACCCTGGCCGATGACTCAAGCCAGGGCAGCCAGCATGCCGTGCACGGCATCATTCAGCTGGTGCGGCAACTGAGCGAGCTGGATCGGCTGGTGCGCCAGTTCCAGCAACAGCCCGCCCCCCGTCAACTCAGCGAGCAACTCGGCAAGGGCCGGGTTGTACTCGCCCGCTGATGCCTGCCGTGCGCTAACAACAAGATGGGCCCCTGTCGTCACCGACAGCGGGCCCATCAACATTGTGGGAAGAACGGGCCTGACCGGATTGCCCTCCCCTTGGACCAGCGCCTAGGCAAGATGGAGAGTCGCTAATCTGCTCGCGCCACCACCGACCTACCCTTGCTGTACTTATCGTGTCGGCTACGCAGCACCTGACGACCCTGGGGTTCATTCCACCGCCCAAATGCGCGGTGAGCGTTGAGAAAGTAAGGGCGTTGAGATACCTCCACCGCCCGACCACAATCCCATGGCAGCTCAATTTATTGATCTTGCTCGAGAAACCGCCCACTCCCCCTTCCCTAACCAGCTCCGTTCGGTAACATGACCATCAGGATCACCTCTCGTCGGAGTCGGCCATGTACCAGACCAGAGCAACACCGCAGGGAAAGAGCAGCAAGCTGGAGGCTGGAATTCAGGGGCGGTAGCCTTGCCCGATGAGTTCGGCAGGCAAGCGGCGGCATGCTAGGCATCACTCAAGATGAGTGACTGTCCTGATTTTATTGGCTGTGTTTTGGCGCAGCGCAAGTGACAGAGCAAAAAGATGAAATCACGCGAATACGTTCAGATACCAGGGAACGGCTGGTAATATCATGATTTAAGATGAATTTTTCCGTTTCATTTATAAGAGTGGTACGGAGTTATACGGAAGGCTCGATCATCGAATTAATACCGCAGTCCATCTAATCACTGTTAGATTTTTACAAAGGAGACTCACCATGAGTTGGCAAGACCAAGACAATAAAAAGCAGCGCGGAAAGATTGATCGCATTTATGTATCTCCTACCGAATATTACGAACTTCATCATTACGTAGATCACTATCTACAAAGCAATGGTTTTGAAGTGAGCGACAAAAATCGGCAAACGGTAGCCAATGCAATTGATGGCTATCCCGGGGCTGCCCCCATTCAGAGAGATGAACTCACTATCTATCTCAACAAAAAATTTAAGAAGTGATATCTAACCCTGCTGTCGAGCGGGACAGCCAAAAAGCTGCGCTTGTTGGTTCCCTCCGCGCTCCGGTTCCACGTTAAGGCACAATGAAAATAGTACATTATGAATCGAATGCTCCTTGAGTGGGCAAGATGAGATGCCCTAATCCCAAGTGTGGAAAGGAAGCGCCTGCTTGGCAATCCAGTGGCATGAGTGATAGCTGCCCACACTTCTTTTGCGATATTTGCTCAAACGTCATCCACAGAGAGGAAGACCATGCGTTGCTGTACGAGAATGAGGCTAATGAGCAGCTTTTGGAGGAAATCGCGGCGACCCTTCCAAACTGCCCGTGCGGTGGACGGTTTGTTCCGGGTGCTAACCCTAAGTGCCCAAACTGCAAAACCGAATATGCTCACCAGTGGGATGCGGTAAAACGACTTAATGTTCCATTTATGCCCATCCTAGATGGCTCATGCTTAATTCGAGATCGTCTCTATTCATATGAAGTATGCATTGGGTCAAAACCCAAATATTGGTGGCGTTTATTCGTAAATGCCTTAACAAGTGCAGGCAAGGGATGCTCCTAGCGTCGCGCCCCTGCTGTAAGCGTTAGAGGTCTTATGGATAAGCAGTCTGAGCATTGCAGGGAAGTTTACGCATATTTTGGGTTAACTATTTATTCCGCTCAATGTCTTGAACAGGCAATGATCCACTTAATTGTATTTTTAGATCACTTTCCTAAAGCAGTACCTAATTTTTCAACTACAGAAAAATGGGAGGAAGACTTTGACAAATTCTTTGACGGTGAGAGCCAAAGAACAATGGGGCAACTTCTAGGGCGTCTCCAAAAGATTGGCATCCCTTGCGAAGAACTTAAGATAAAACTAAGAGAAGCGTTAAAAAAACGTAATTGGCTTGCTCACTCTTATTTCTTTGAACGTGCAATGGACTTTATGAATGAAGCTGGGCGTAACAAAATTATTTCGGAACTTGAACAAGCAGCTGAATATTTTAAATCTATCGATGAAGAGGTCTCTTCTATTTTTTATAAAATAGCTGACACTTATGGTTTAACAGAAAAAGTGTTCAAAAAAATTATGAATGAAATGTTGGTAGAGTCAAAATCAGACATCTAACAAGTCATTTAAAAGGACAAGAATAGTTGATTTTTGCTCCTTCGCCGCTTATTTAAATCAATTGTTTTTTGCCTCTTAATGAGGCGTTAGGCTGTAAAGAGTGGTCTAGGTATAATGAGCAAAGAAGCCGAAACGCACTATGTGCGTCTCTCAGAGGTGGCCTCCTGAGACTGATGATGGCGGGCTATGTACACATGTTCTGGGAGCCAGCGGGCTTTCTGCTGAGCTTTCTGATTGCTGAAGTAATTGCTCTACTGTCTGAAATCAAGAAGGAGGATATTCATATGGTCCAAAAGGCTGCTGTATCAAGTGAGAAAGTGTTGTGGTCGTATGTTTCAAAATCTATCAAGCGCCTAATCAGCTCTTGGGAGGTCCACCTTCCTTACAGGGAAACCCTGCTGATGAGCCTGTGAAAATCAGGCGAAAAGGTAATGAGAGTTTGCCTAACAAGGCATTCAATCCGGACACGCAGATGCGCACTGGTTAATAGACACGTTAGGTGTACATCAGGGAGGAATCTTGATTAGGAGATTTGATGGAAAGTTGGATTAAATTATTGGATGTTTCGATCTGGCCGGCCACCGTGCTTATTCTTGCGCTTATATTTAAGGGTGAATTCTCTAAAATACTTACGAGAATGAGTAAGTTTAAATATAAGGATATCGAAGCTTCCTTTGATCAAGAGCTAAGTATCGTCGAAGAGACAACCAAAGAAACGAA
Source organism: Aeromonas sp. MR19 (assembly GCF_963899305.1). Classification (NCBI taxonomy): domain Bacteria; kingdom Pseudomonadati; phylum Pseudomonadota; class Gammaproteobacteria; order Aeromonadales; family Aeromonadaceae; genus Aeromonas; species Aeromonas sp. MR19. The sequence continues at coordinate 61,839 of NZ_CAWQWZ010000008.1, read as the reverse complement.
CAAAGTTATAAACAAAGATTCGTCTTCAGTTCGAGATTCATACAATTACACATTAGAGAGAATTCTACAGCTTGCTGATGTATCACCGAGAGCCTGTGTTTCAGAAGCATGGAGAGAAGTTGAAAGCGTGACAGTTAGTCTAATGCATGCTTATAACTACGACCCAAGAAATGTTCAAATGTCTAAAATATTTAGAGGCATTGTTCATGACAATGGTTATCCTTGGTCTCTTTACGAGGATTATCGCCGTCTAATGAATTTGAGAAATCAAGCTGTTCATGCTGGTGACTTCGATTTAAGTAAAGATGAAGCAGAACGATATGCAATGACCGCTATAGATTTAGCTGTCTTCATTGATAAGTTGGCAAAGGAAGCACCTAACAAGTCAATACAACAGGACATCAGCGAAGCTGGTACCTCTACTTGAAGCGTTAGGTGTTCAAGTAGAGTTCGTTGGAACAAAGTAGATCAGCCCGTAGGTTCGAATAGCGCAGCGTATTCGGACAATTGCGAATAACCACACCACAACATAAGCAAAGATCGGAAGATCCCCTTGCGGGGTTGCTATCGGCAGCCTTGGAACAGCTCAAGGCTCGTCGGTGCCATTATAAGCTGGATTTATGGGTTTTCCGATAATGACTCAAGTTTTGCTTATAGTGGCGGCCGCCTGCCCATAAGCGCCCGTGGTGGCCAACTTAACGGCCGCCGGCGCTTGTTATAGGTTCTTCCGATCCAATGACTTTCAGGCGAGGAGGGCCAAGATGGCCTGTGCCCTTGCGCCCCATGCCTGCACTTTATTTGCTGCTTACGGCTTGCTGCCCGGGTGATTACCCGGTTGTCGGGATAACAATCCGGCTCCAGACGTTGCAACTCATGTAAGACGGCGCAACTCAACCACTACAGGTAGTTCCCCTGCCGCAGGGCGGTCAGCAGCTCATCCACCAGCACTGCCACCGGCTTGCCGGCGTTAAGCAGATGGATTTCCGGCTGCTCGGGGGCCTCGTAGGCGGAGTCGATACCGGTAAAGTTGCGAATTTCCCCTGCCCGTGCCTTCTTGTAGAGCCCTTTGGGGTCGCGCTCTTCACAGACGGCGAGCGGCGCATCGACGAACACCTCGACGAACTCATCGGCGCCCAGAAGATTGCGCACCAGATCCCGTTCGGCACGGAACGGCGAGATAAAGGCGGTGAGCACGATAAGGCCCGCATCCACCATGAGTTTTGCCACTTCACCGACCCGGCGGATGTTTTCCTGGCGGGCCGCGTCATCGAAGCCGAGATCCCCGCACAGGCCGTGGCGCACGTTGTCCCCATCCAGCAGATAGGTGTGCTTGCCTTCAGCCGCCAGCGCCTGCTCCAGCGCCCCCGCCAGGGTAGACTTGCCCGCCCCCGATAGCCCGGTGAACCAGATGACCAGCGGCTTTTGCCCCTTTAATTCGGCCCGGCTTGCCTTGTTCACGGCATGGTCATACCACACAACGTTATTCATCCAGACTCCTTCTTTTCGTCGGCGCGATCAGGCGCCTCACCCCCTCTCCCAGAGGGAGAGGGAATATTTGCCCCCTTCTCCCTCTCTTTTTAATCGGCGGGAGAGGGTACCAGGCGCTATTGCTTGCCGCTGTCGTTGCCAATGGCCAGCGCCTGCCAGTGCGGGAAGTGCTTGCGCACCAGGGCGTTGAGCTCAATTTCAAACTCGCTGTATTGCCCTGCCACCGCCTTGGCCGCCAGCCCTTCCACTATCATGCCGGCCCCGACGGTGACGTTGCTCAACCGGTCGATCAGGATAAAGCTGCCGGTGTCGCGGATCTCCCGGTATGGGTCGAACGCCACCGGATCGGTCAGGCTCAGCTCGCACAGGCCTATCTCGTTGAGCTTGAGCTCATTCGCCGCCAGCTCGTCCAGCTTGTTGATCTCGATGCGATGACGGATGGCCTCCACCTGACCACGGGTCTTCTTGGTGGCCAGCTTGATGTCATAGACCCGGCCCGGCTGCAGGGACTCCTCCCCCATCCAGACGATATGGGCCAGCACATTTTGGGTCACCTGGGGTTGCCTTGCGGCATCCACCAGCAGATCGCCGCGACTGATGTCGATTTCATCGGCAAAGGTGACAGTGATGGCCTGACCCGGCAGGGCGTACTCCAGATCCCCGTCGAAGGTGACGATGCGGGTCACTGTGCTCTCTTTGCCGGACGGCAGCACCGCCAGCTTGTCGCCGACCCGCAGGATGCCGGCCGCGAGCGTGCCCGCAAAGCCGCGAAAATCCAGGTTGGGGCGGTTCACATACTGCACCGGCAGGCGTACCGGATGACGCTCCAGCTCGCGCTCCACCTCGGCATTTTCCAGCAGGGAGAGCAGGGTTTCGCCCTGATACCAGGCCAGCTTGTCGCTCGGGTTGACCACGTTGTCACCGTCCAGCGCCGAGACAGGCACTATCTGTATGGTGTCGACGCTGAGCTTCCTGGCGAACTCGCGATAATCGGCACTGATGCGCTCGAACACCTCCTGGCTGAACTCCACCAGATCCATCTTGTTGACCGCGACCACGAACTGCTTGATGCCGAGCAGGCTGGCGATAAAGCTGTGGCGACGGGTCTGATCCAGCACCCCCTTGCGGGCATCGATCAATATGATGGCCAGATCGCAGGTAGAGGCGCCGGTGGCCATGTTGCGGGTGTACTGCTCGTGGCCCGGGGTATCCGAGATGATGAATTTGCGCTTGGCGGTGGAAAAATAGCGGTAGGCCACGTCTATGGTGATGCCCTGTTCACGCTCGGCCTGCAGGCCGTCCACCAGCAGCGCCAGATCGAGTTTTTCGCCCGTGGTGCCAAGCTTCTGGCTGTCGGACTCCAGCGCCTTGAGCTGATCTTCATAGATCTGCTGGGAATCGTGCAGCAGGCGCCCTATGAGGGTGCTCTTGCCGTCGTCCACGCTGCCGCAGGTGAGAAAGCGCAGCAGGCTCTTGTGTTGCTGGGCGTGCAGGTAGGCTTCAATGCCCTGTTCGCTGATGGCGGTCTGAATGTGGTTGTTCATTTGCGATTCCTTAGAAATATCCCTGACGCTTCTTCTGCTCCATGGAGCCAGCCTGATCATGGTCAATCAGCCGCCCTTGCCGCTCGCTCGAGGTGGTGAGCAGCATCTCTTCGATGATCTCCGGCAGCGTGGTGGCATCGGATTCGATGGCCCCGGTCAACGGGTAGCAACCCAGGGTGCGGAAGCGCACCAGCTCCTGCTTCACTTCATCTTCAGGGCCTATGGGCATGCGCTCGTCATCCACCATGATCTTGATGCCGTTGCGCTCAACGACCGGACGCACGGCGGCAAAGTAGAGCGGCACTATGTCGATGTTCTCGAGATAGATGTATTGCCAGATGTCGAGCTCGGTCCAGTTGGAGAGCGGGAACACCCGAATGCTCTCCCCCTTGTTGACCTGGCTGTTGTAGACGCGCCACAGCTCGGGGCGCTGGTTTTTCGGATCCCAGCGGTGGGACTTGTCGCGGAAGGAGTAGACCCGTTCCTTGGCGCGGGACTTCTCCTCGTCGCGGCGGGCACCGCCGAAGGCGGCATCGAAGCCGTGCTGGTTGAGCGCCTGCTTGAGCCCTTCGGTCTTCATGATGTCGGTGTGCTTGCCGCTGCCGTGCACGAAGGGGTTGATCCCCATGGCGAGGCCATCCGGGTTCTTGTGGACGATGAGATCCAGCCCGTACTTTTTGGCGGTCTCGTCGCGGAATTTGATCATCTCCTTGAACTTCCAGTCGGTGTCGACGTGCAGCAAGGGGAAGGGGATCTTGCCCGGATAGAAGGCCTTGCGGGCCAGGTGCAACATGACGGAGGAATCCTTGCCGATGGAGTACATCATCACCGGGTTTTCAAATTCGGCAGCCACCTCGCGGATGATGTGGATGCTCTCGGCCTCCAGCTGCTGCAGATGTGTCAGTCTTTCACGGTCCATGTCGGGTCCTCTGGTCTGGCTAACGCGCCGGGTCAGGGCGCGATTCGGGTTCAGGTCGGTGCCGCTGTCGCAGCACCGTCAAATCGGTTCTTTGCTCTGCAGGCTCACGCCAGATGCACCAGCTTGAGATCACTGCCATTCAGGTCGCCGGAGCTACCCGCCTCATCGCCACGCTTTTCACCAAACCAGGCCAACCGGTCGCGCAGGGCAACCACCTCGCCGATGACGATGAGCGACGGGCTCACTGCCTGCTCGGCCAGCACGGCCAGGTCAGCCAGGGTGCCGGTCAGCACGCGCTGACGGGCCGTGGTGCCCCGCTCTATGATGGCGATGGGGGTTTGACTGTTGCGGCCATGGCTCACCAGCTGCTGCTGAATGTGCTCGGAGCGCATCAGCCCCATGTAGACGACCAGGGTCTGGTTGGTGGTGGCGAGCTGCTGCCAGTCGGGCTCCTTGCCCTCCTGCTGGCAGTGGCCAGTAATAAAGACGGCGCTCTGGGCATGGTCGCGGTGGGTGAGCGGAATGCCGGCATAGGCGGTGGCACCGGCGGCGGCCGTGATGCCGGGCACCACGGAGAAGGGGATCCCCTCTGCCGCCAGCACCTCCAGCTCCTCACCGCCACGGCCGAACATGAAGGGATCGCCCCCCTTGAGCCGCACCACACGGTTGCCTGCGCGGGCATGCTCCACCAGCAGACGATTGGTCTCCTCCTGGGGCACGCTGTGGGCACCGGCCTTCTTGCCGACCGACACCAGAGTCGCATCGCGGCGCACCAGCTCCAGGATCTCCGGGGAGACCAGCTGGTCATAGAGCACCACTTCCGCCTGCTGAATCTGTTGCAGCGCCTTGAGGGTCAAGAGGCCAGGATCGCCGGGCCCCGCCCCCACCAGAACCACCTCGCCCACCTCGGTCTGGGCCTTGTCGAGCCCTTCGTTCAGCCAAGTCTCGGCGCTCTGCCAGTCCTGCTTTTCGATGAGGCCGGCCAGGGTATTGGAGGCAAAGGCGCGCTCCCAGAAGCGGCGGCGATCGGAAATAGATGAGAGCACCCGCTTGGCCTTGTCACGCACCCGGCCGGAGAGTTCGGCCAGACCGCCGAGATGGCGGGGCAGCAGGCTCTCGAGCCGCTCGCGCAACAGGCGCACCAGCACCGGGGCCTTGCCACCGCTGGAGACGGCGACCATCAGGGGAGAGCGATCTATGATGGAGGGAAAGATGAAGCTGGAGCGCTTGGGGTCATCCACCACATTGACGAACAGACCGAGCTGGTTGGCGCTCTGATAGACGAGGGCGTTGACCTCGAGATCGTCGGTAGCGGCCACCACCAGGATCTGGCCGGTCAGATGAGCCGGGCTGAAACGTTCGACCAGATGGGTAAAACGGCCGGCAAATTCGGCGAATGCGGGTTCAATCTCGGGAGAAACCAGGGTCAGCCTTGCTCCTGCGGCCAGCAGCAGGCGCGCCTTGCGCAGGGCCACCTCGCCCCCACCTACCAGCAACACGGGGCGGCCTTCCAACCTGGCAAACATAGGTAAATAATCCATTTCGGCCCATCCCTTGGAACACGACTAATATGGGGCGACTATAGGCAGGGCTGCTTATCCCTCAAAATAATAAAAAATGCTTTTTAATGCGTTTTAGTAATTAGCAAAGCCGTATGATGACAAAGGCGAACGAACATCCTTGTGGTGCTCGGCGCCAGGCCATAGGCTAGTGAAAGTGTTTCATAAGGAGCTTAATAATGAATGAGTCATTGATTGTGCTGGGGATCTTCGTGTTCTTGGTGATCATCACCCTGAGTGCCGGGATCAAGATAGTGCCGCAGGGCTACAACTGGACAGTGGAGCGCTTCGGCCGCTACACCCGCACCCTCTCCCCCGGTCTCAACCTGCTGATCCCCTACGTGGACAGGGTCGGCCACAAGATCATCATGATGGAGCAGGTGCTGGATATCCCGGCGCAGGAGGTGATCTCCCGCGACAACGCCAACGTCACCATAGACGCCATCAGCTTCGTGCAGGTGGTCGATGCCCGCAAGGGGGCCTATGAGGTCAACGATCTCCCCAGCGCCATCCGCAATCTCACCATGACCAATATGCGGACCGTGCTCGGCGCCATGGAGCTGGACGAGATGCTCTCCCAGCGCGACACCATCAACGAGAAGCTGCTGCGCACCATGGATGCCGCCACCGCCCCCTGGGGCATCAAGGTGACCCGGATCGAGATCAAGGATGTACGCCCGCCGCTGGCGCTGGTGGAAGCCATGAACGCCCAGATGAAGGCAGAGCGCCAGAAACGGGCCGAGGTGCTGGAAGCCGAAGGGGTGCGCCAGTCCAAGATACTGAAAGCCGAAGGCGAGAAGCAGTCCCAGATCCTCAAGGCCGAGGGTGAGCGTCAGGCCGCCTTCCTCGCCGCCGAAGCGCGGGAGCGGGCCGCCGAGGCGGAAGCCAAGGCGACCCATATGGTCTCAAAAGCTATAGCGGAAGGGGATATGCAGGCCATCAACTACTTCGTGGCCCAGAAATACACCGAAGCGCTGGCCCGCATAGGTGAAGGCCCCAACAGCAAGATCATCATGATGCCGCTGGAAGCCGGCAGCCTGATTGGCTCGGTCGCCGGCATGGCCGAGCTGTTCAACAAGGACGGCAAGAGTAGCAAGTCATGACAGCCCTGTTCGAGGGGCTGACCCACTGGCACTGGCTGGGGCTCGGCTTCGTGCTGCTGGCCATAGAAGTGATGAGCTCGGTGGGTTTCCTGCTCTGGACCGGCATAGCCGCGCTGGAAGTCGGCCTGATCCTGCTGCTGTGGCCCTTCGGCTGGCAGGCGCAGTTGCTGCTGTTTGCGGTGCAATCCCTGCTCACCACCTGGGCCTGGTGGCGCTGGCAGCACCGGCAGGACAGCTCGGGTCAGGATGCCGCGGCCCCCATCAATGAGCGGATGCAGAGCTATCTGGGCCGTGAGTTGACCCTGCTGGATGATGTGGTGCAGGGAACAAGCCGGGTGCATCTGGATGACACCGTCTGGACTGTGCGCAGCCCAGTGCCGCTCACCGCGGGCAGTCGGGTCAAGGTGGTGGGGGCGGACTCCCACATCCTGCTGGTGGAACCCTTGCCCTGAGGCGCACGAGTATCACCACGCACATCCGATAAAAAGGGCTCCACGGAGCCCTTTTTCATTGCCTTGCCGACCTGCGCCGGCGTGCCTAGAAGGCGTCGCTGTCGAGGGCGGTGCGCAGCAGATCCTTCCAGCTGATGATGCCGACCAGGGCGCCATTTTCCAGCACCGGCAGGCAGGAGACATTCTTCTCCAGCATCATCTTGACGCCGTCGCGCACTGGCAGCTGGGGAGCTATGGTGACGGGGTGGCGACTCATGATCTGGTGGGCGCGCCGATTGAGGGTCTCGGTATCTCGGCTCATCTCGGCCTCGGAGTCGAGGTAAGGGCTGATGGCGCGGAACAGATCCCGGTCCGAGATGACCCCCACCAGCTCCTCCTCCTCCAGCACCAGCAGGTGACGAAAGTGAGCCTGCTCGAAGATATCCTTGATGACAGTGAGTCTGTCATCCATGGAAACTGTGGCGACCCGGGTCGTCATTATGTCCCTGATAAGCATGCTAACCTCCCCAACCCTGGCTGATTTCTCTGTTATGGCATGTTTTTGCCCCCCCAGCCAGTGGGAGCCCCCCACCTCAAGTGCAAATCTGCGCCATTTCACGTAAGATCCGCGCCAGTTTTTCTCCTCCATTTGAGCAAGCAGACCCCATCCATGATAGTTGCCAGTCAAATCGAACTGATCCGCGGCGGCCGCAAGCTGCTGGACAACGCCTCCGCCACCATACACCCGGGCCACAAGGTGGGCCTGGTGGGTAAAAACGGCTGTGGCAAGTCCACCTTTTTTGCACTGGTACGGGGCGAGCTGGCCATCGACAGCGGCAGCTTCAGCCTGCCCGCCGGCTGGCAGATCGCCGGCGTCGCCCAGGAGACGCCGGCCCTTGACTGCTCCGCGCTGGAGTACGTGATCGACGGCGACAAGGAGTTCCGCTCGCTGGAGGCCCAGCTGGCCCAGGCTGAGCTGGATGACAACGGCATCCTGGTGGCCGAGCTGCACGGCAAGCTCGACACCATAGGCGCCTACAGCATTCGGGCCCGCGCCGCCGAGCTGCTGCACGGTCTGGGTTTCAGCGACGATCAGCTCGCGTCACCCGTCAGGAGTTTCTCCGGTGGCTGGCGCATGCGCCTCAACCTGGCCCAGGCGCTGCTGTGCCGCTCCGATCTGCTGCTGCTCGATGAACCGACCAACCACCTGGATCTCGATGCCGTCATCTGGCTGGAGAAGTGGCTCAAGGGCTATCAGGGCACGCTGGTGCTGATTTCTCACGACCGCGACTTCCTCGATTCGGTCATCAGCCGCATCATCCACATCGAGAACGGCAAGCTGAACGAATACACAGGCGGCTACTCCGACTTCGAACTGCAGCGCGCCGAACAGCTGGCCCAGCAACAGTCCATGTACGAGAAGCAGCAGCGGGAGGTATCCCACATGCAGGCCTATGTGGACCGCTTCCGCTACAAGGCCTCCAAGGCCCGCCAGGCCCAGAGTCGCCTCAAAGCCATGGAGCGGATGGAGAAACTCCTGCCCGCCCACGCCGACTCCGAGTTCAGCTTCGAGTTTCGCGAGCCGTCGGCCCTGCCGACCCCGCTCATCGCCATGGAGAACCTCAGCGCCGGTTACGGTGACAAGGTGATCCTGGAGAAGATCAAGATGAACCTGGTGCCGGGTTCGCGCATCGGTCTGCTCGGTCGCAACGGCGCCGGCAAGTCCACCTTCATCAAGATGCTGTCGGGCTCCAATCCCCCCCTGTCTGGCAAGCTGGAGGTGAGCGCCGGGGTCAGCATAGGCTACTTCGCCCAGCATCAGCTGGAGACACTGCGCCTCGACGATACCCCGCTCGATCACCTGGCCCGCCTCGCGCCGGACAAGTCCGAGCAGGAGCTGCGCAACTATCTGGGCAGCTTCGGCTTCCACGGTGACAAGGCGCTCGACAAGGTGGCCCCCTTCTCCGGCGGCGAGAAGGCGCGGCTGGTGCTGGCCCTCGTCACCTGGCAAAAGCCGAACCTGCTGCTGCTGGATGAACCGACCAACCACCTGGATCTGGAGATGCGCCACGCCCTGACCATGGCGCTGCAAGGCTTCGAGGGCGCCATGGTGGTGGTCTCCCACGACCGGCACCTGCTGCGCACCACCACGGATGACTTCTATCTGGTGCACGGAGGCCGGGTCGAAGCCTTCGACGGCGATCTGGACGACTACCACAAGTGGCTCGGCGAGCAGGAGAAAGAGGCCAACGCCAAGCCAAGCGACGGCATCATCTCCGCCAACTCGGCGCTGGCGCGCAAGGATCAGAAGCGGCGCGAGGCGGAGTTCCGGCAAGCGACCCGGCCCCTGCGCCAGAAGCTGGAGAAGCTCGAAGCCAGCATGGAAAAACTGCAGACCCGGCTGGCCGCGGTGGAAGAACAGCTGGCCGATCCCGCCATCTACGAAGAGAGTGCCAAGAACAAGCTCTCCGAACTGCTCAAGTCCCAGGGCCCCATCAAGGAGGAGCTGGAAGGGGTGGAGCTGGAGTGGATGAGCCTCTCAGAGGAGCTGGAAACCATGGAGCAGGCCTTCTTTGCGTGACGAACAGCTGATGGCGGCCGAGCGGGTCGCCGTGCACGAACTGCCGACGCCGCTGGGCTTCTGGCACTGGAGCGGCAAGGTCTATGGCGAGCGCAGCCAGGACTGGCTGACCGTGCAGGCGCAGGGCGGCAACGTCAATCTGGCGCTCTTGCTGCACCGGCTGGATCAGACCGACATCCAGGTCGACCTGACCGATCTGCAACCTGCGCTGGTGCAGACCGAAGCGGTACTGACCCCCTGGCGTACCCTGCGCCAGAGCGCCAAGTCGCGGCTGGATGAGGAAGAGTATCAGGCCATGCTGGCCCACGAGCTGGAGCTGGAACGGCTGCAGCAGGGCGTCCTGCTGCAGACGCTGCGCAGCCTCACCCTGTTTCGGGGCAAGAGCCACAATTTGTTGAACTATCTATCGTTACTGGGGGCTCAGCAGGGCCCCCTCAGAGATCTAATATGCTGAGCTATCGCCACGCCTTTCACGCCGGCAACCACGCCGACGTGCTGAAACACGCCGTTCAGGCCCTGATCATCGAGTCCCTCAAGAAGAAGGAGAAACCCTTCATAGTGCTGGACACCCATGCCGGCGGCGGTCTCTACGACTTGCGCGGCGACTGGTCCCAGAAGAAGGCGGAATACGCCGACGGCATAGGCCGGCTGTGGGATGAACGGGCCCAGTGGTCTGCCATGGCCCCCTATCTCGGCGTCATCGAAGAGATGAACCCCGGTCAAGAAGGAAACGGTGGCGAGCTGCACTACTACCCCGGCTCCCCCGAGCTGTCACGCCGCCTCGCCCGCGAGCAGGACAAGCTGGCGCTGATGGAGCTGCACAACAACGAGGTGGAAGACCTGCGCGCCAACATGGGCTACGACCCTCGTGTCGCCGTCCACCACCGTGACGGTTTCGAGGGGCTGGTAGCCCTGCTGCCGCCGACCCCGCGTCGTGGACTGGTACTGATAGACCCGCCCTATGAGCTGAAGGAAGATTACTTCGCCGTGGTCGATACCCTGAAAAAGGCGCAGAAGCGCTGGGCGACCGGCATCTATGCGCTCTGGTATCCCATCCTGGGTCAGGAGGCGGACAAGTCTCGCGACATGCTCAAGGCGATCAAGCGGGAGAACTTCGGCAACGTCCTGGTGGCCGAGCTGGAAGTGGCCGGTCAGACCGCCGATTGGGGCATGAACGGCTCAGGCATGCTGATAGTGAGCCCCCCCTGGATGCTGGCCGAGCAGATCGAAGCCTTCTTGAAACCCTTGTGCGCCAAACTGGCCCAGGGCGCCGGTGCCCACTACAAGGTCGAGTGGCTGAACAAGGCCGAGGATTAATCCCGCGCCCACGCTGCAACCGAGCTTAAAAACAAAAAGCCCCATCATGGGGCTTTTTCTATTGGTGCGGCGGCCTGTGTTTGTGCGACAACCGGTACAGCCCTTATGCGCGGGCGGGCAGATCCTGTTTCAGCGCCAATATCAGCAAGGCCAATATGGCAAAGGGCGGTGCCAGGCAAAGCAGCACGCACAGGAAGGTGATGAGCACGGGATGCCGACTCTTGCGACGGGCCAGTCGCCAAGCAAGGACGCCGACGATGATCATCAGCAGCAAGATGAACTGCCCAAACAGGGTAGAGTTGATCGTCATGAAATCTCCTTTTTCATGGAAAAAGCCCAGTCTAGCGGTGTGACGGCCTTGGGCAAGGCCCCATCATGGTGGCAGATCCATCCCCCTTGATAGGTTCTCCCTATCCAACCATTAGATGAGAATGATTTTCATTTGATGTCATTCTGGCGGATACTGCTGTCATCACCAGAGGGAGCCACCATCATGAAAAAGACCATCAGCTTTGCCGCCCTGCACTTCATCGTGGCCTTTACCCTGGCTTACCTGCTGACCGGTGAGCTGCTCACCGCCAGCCTGATCGCCCTGATAGAGCCCGCCGTCAACACGGTCGCCTTCTACTTCCATGATCTCGGCTGGCACAAGTTCAAGCCCAGCCACAGCCTGCAGGCCAAGACCAGCAGCTTCGCCCTGGTGCACTTCTCCGTGGCCTTCGGGGTCGCCTACCTGCTGAGCGGCGAGCTGCTCACCGGCGGCGTGATGGCGACGATAGAGCCCGCCATCAACACAGTCGTCTTCTTCTTCCACGAGCGTCTGTGGCGCGCCCGCCAGCAACTGGCGCTGGCATAAGTCCGGGCCTGCACCGGATCAGCTCTGCCAACCGGGGCCGCCAAGTGTGAAAAAGCGCTCGGCGGCCCTGCAACATTGTGCTCTAGTAGCCGGGTATCCCACTCTTTTTACTGGAGTCTTTCCGATGAACAAGCTGCTGCTTGGCCCCCTTATCTTTGCCCCTCTGCTGGCCTGTGCCGCTACCCCTTCCTTCGACTGTGCCAAGGCCCACGGCGCCGCCGAACAACTTATCTGCGAGAATGCCGGGCTGGCGGCGCTGGATAACGAACTCGCGGCGCTCTACCCCAAGGCGATCGCCAATTTCTCCGCCGAACAGGCGAAGACGGAGAAGGCGATGCAGCGCGGCTGGATCAAGGGTCGCAACGAATGCTGGAAAGACAGGGATCCGCGTCAGTGCATCGACGCCAGCTACCAGATGCGCATCACCGAATTACAGGTGAAAGGTGGCCAGCTGACGGTGCCGACGCCAGTCGATTACCAGTGCGGCAACAAGGTCACCCTCTCCACCTACTTCTACAACGATGCCAAGCTGCCCGCCGCCGTGATCAACCTGAGCGAAGGGGATAGCCAGCAACAGGTGCTCGCCTATGAAGCCCCCAGCGCCAGCGGCGCCCGTTATGAAGGGCAAAACCTCACCCTGTTTACCAAGGGGGGCGAAGCCAGGCTGGAGCGTGTCGGCCAGCCAACTCTCACCTGCACGCAGCGCTAATCCAGAAGCCGATCACTTGGGGGCGGCGGCATCCACGCCGCCTTCTCCTGCCCGCCCCCTCTGCTCTCGCCATATCTATTAATTTATTGATCTTGCTCAGAAATAACTCACAGCCCCCTTTTCCCCCATCCAAGGGGCGTTACTATAGCCAAATGGCAACACACACCTCGTCGGAGTCTCCCATGAGCCATGCCAACCCCATCCCGTTGGTGAAACGCAGCAGACTGGAGGCTGAAATTCAGGGGCGGTAGCCTTGCCAGCGCTTGCCTCATCACTGTTGTTATACACAGTCGTAATGCTGGAGCAAAAAGAGGAGGTCAAGCGAACACGTTCAGTTGCAGAGACCAGTAGGTAATAGATTGATTTAAAATATAATTGTTGATGCCCTATATCAGGGCGGAGCGGAGTTAGATGGAAGGCACTACTAACGCGTTAGTACCGCCTTCCATCTAATCACTGTTATGCTTCCATTCTATTCACTATTTGAGGTTTATTTTGTATACGAAAATTAACAGTAATATCGATAACATAATAATTAACTTGAATCCACAGCATGTCTCAACATACGATTGGTTGAAAAAGAATCTTCATTTATGTGATGTCTCTGTAGATTTGAATTATCAGAAAAAATATAGAAGTTATTGGGTTATGAGGTATATATCGCCAGATTCAAAATTCAATGATAGTTACTTTAAATACTTAGAGGAACATAAAAACGATACTGAAATTGATTTCCTAAATGTGTGTCAGAGCCTTAGCAACTTAACCGTTGATGCTAATCACTCGAAAGAAAGCTTTCAGTTTTCATTCATCACAAAGCTCATACACATGATTGATAGTTCGTTTCCTATATTCGACTCTATGGTCAGAGATTTTTATCGTCTGCCTACTATTTCTGGTAATGATATTGCTGATAAAATCATTAAATCTGATGAAATTATTAACACTCTAAAAAAAGAGCAAAAGTCAGTTTTACTGAATGGTTCATTAGATAATTCAATATTGAAATTTAAGTCTAAATATCCTAAATCACTTTTCAGCCAAGAGAAAATTTTAGACTCATTAATTTTGGCTTACATTTCACAAGCTAAAAAAGCATAACAAACTGTTCAAGAGGGATTCGCAACGCGTGGCATTTTTACTATGCGTTGAGTTTAGTGATTAAGGTGGTATGCGGCGGTTTTGGTATTGCGCTGCTCACCCCTTAACAGGGCGTTAGAAGTCTGTAGGTTGATTGCGAGATATTTAATGAATAAATATAAAGACCAGCTAATTCAGATTGGTACTGACACTGATAGGCAGTACTTGCTTGATCTTCAGAGAGATCCAAATCTGGCGAAAAATGTTAGTGTTGTGTATATATATACATTGGTTGGTAGATCGATCGAATATCCTGAAAAATCAGGTAATGTAATTTATATTGGAGAGGCTTTTCGGCCATCAGAGCCTACTGGTAAGCGATTTGCACAGCATATTAGTACAACTGCCAAGACTGGTGGTGATTCTGGAACAATCTATTCGTTGTCCCGTTATTATTGGAATGGCCAGTGTATCCGCTTAAGGGTGTTCATCCTCGACGAAAATGAAAATAGAGAAGATATAGAACGTCGGTTTTTGAGGGTACATGTAAAGGAATTTGGTGCATTACCTATCTGTCAAGGTACAACAGGTGAGAACTATAAAACTACAGATTTGAATGCATTAGAATTCTCGCACGAAATTCAGGTTCTTACAGCGTAATGCTTCTAACAAGGCGCGGCAGCCGATGAATTGTATGTGGCATTTTTTGGCATTCGCTGCGCTCATTTTATGCCAAAAACCACCACATACAATTCACTGCTGAGCTTAGTGTTATGCAGCATGTCATCAGAGGAGTAAAATTTTAGCTCAATTAAAGAATTCTTGTTTGATATTCAAACGAGCGAGCAGAAAAATGGATTCGCGAAAGGTTAAGTGATGATCAGCTTGATGAAGACTCGGATAAGTGGCAGCACTTGGCAAGTGAATATTCGAGTTATCAAGACCATTTATTAGAGAAGACCGAATGGGAAGCCGAACTAAAATGGTTGAAAGAAAATAGTTCGCCCAATATTCATAGGTTTTTTTTAGGTGAGTTAAATGCGTTTAAAACAATGGCTGAAAGAAATTTCAGCCATGCAACTAAAATGGCTTTCATGTTGCACTAAAATATCGTTGTTAAAATGTCGCATGCCTACGCAGTGACCCTTTTGGAATCATTTCTGGGTGACATTTTAAAAGCTCTGATTACCGAGTGAGAAGACTTTTTGCATAATGCAATCAGAAATGTAGAAGAAGTAAGTAAAACGAAATATTCGCTTGCTGAACTGGCTGAACTGGCTGAACTGGCTGAAACAGATTTAAGCATTTGCAACTTAGCTTGAAAGCACGCTACAGAAATTTTGTTTCATAACATTCCTAAAGTGAAGAAAGTTTATGAACAGGTTCTTGGTGTAAAATTACAGCTCGATATTTACAAGGTATCTAAAATCACCATTTTACGGCATGCTATTGTACACAGAAATGGCTACAGCAAAGATAACAAGCCAATTAATTTAAATGCTCAAGATCTTTATCAGGCAATAGAGGATATCAGAGAGTTCACATCCTCACTGCAAAAACAGATCAATGCGCTGTAGCTTGCATAACAAGGCCAGGCACGGTGACGGCTTTTCCGGCTTCGCCTTCACTACAAAGCCGCGTGTGCTGGCGGCGTTAATTATATAAAGTACGGAGTATCAATGGAAAAAAATATTGGGGCACCCAACTTTTCCAACTAGACACCACTCAGTTGGAAATCTCTGCCATCAATAATGTGGGTGTCCCAAATACCGCATTATTGAATGACGATGTATTACAACCTATTCATTGATGTCAAATACAACAGGAATAATAACAAATGAAAACCAAGGTGATTGTAGGATGCACTTTCTTTTTTATGGCAGCATTAATCTACAAATTAATTACTATAACATTAATCCTACTCCATGCCTCACCTGTGACTCTTCCACCAAATAATCTATACATTCATTATAATAAAGCAGAGAGTGGACACATTCAGGTCGAGGGCACTTGGTTCATCAAAGGTCAAGAACAGGCATTTCCCTTACAGTTTTCCACAATAGAATGCCATGGGGAAACAAAGAGTTGCTCAGGTGCTACAGCCATCGTAATGGGTGGCGATATGCTCCATGTATTTCTTGATTCCTTTAAAATACTAGAATGGGATGATACTCACGTATCCTTTGTTGATAGTTCATCATTTTGCGTTGATTATTTATATGAAATAGACCTCATTCAAGAAAAAGTTACAGGTATAAGAAAGAAAAAGAATAGCACCCAGTCTTGTTCCGGAATGGACGCTACTCTATACATGGAGCTAAGAAATGGCATTGATGCAGGTTCCTCATATGTTAAAAATAAAGAAAGTAACTTATGGGAAGACATAAAATCAATTATATTCCTCTTAAGGAATCTTTAACTTTAAAAATAAATACTGGGACACCCACCTTATCCAGCTAGACACTACTCAGCTCGTAGGTTCGAATAGCGAAGTGTATTCGGACAATCGCGAATAAATCGGCCCCCCAAAAAAATCCGGAGAACCCACGATCTCGATAGCAAAATTTCCTGACAAGGCGGAGTTCCTCTGCCATTCACTGATTAAGTGGACGTTATTTTCATCCAGCTGGAATAAACAATGAAATATTCATTAAATTGGAAACAACCATTACTCTCCATGAGCAAGCGGCTCTTTATATTTATCACATTAATTTTTGCCGGATTTGTTGCCCTAAGTACATACAAGACCCAACTCGACATGGAGTTTGGCTCTTGGCTCTCTTACCAATATTTAAAAATCCTGCTAGCATCCTTTGTTGTATTGTTCGTAATGGCTCAAGCGTCCAGATTGTTTTCCGTCGAATTGAGATCTGAGGATGTAGTAGGTAGAAACCGATTTTTCCGAAAAGTATCCATACCATATACCGAGATGGTGGGGGTCAGCATGGGAAAAGTGCTTATCGTCGATTGCATGGTCATTCGAACCAACAGCCTCAAGCGTATTTACGCCCCTTTTGAACTGGACGATTTTCAAGGTCTTTCTGATAAAATCGATGCCAAGTTAAAGCATCGAAATACATCAAGTAGTGATTTTTAATTTCTGGCATCTACAGATCAACTAATCACCTGACACCGGCCTTAAGGCGGTGTCTTGCTGTAACAGATACCGGCAATAGTCTTATTATCATGACCAATTCAATCCAAGCTCTCGGCTAGGTCTATTTTCGTTTACAGAGGTCTGGGCCCCGCCCTTTCCAATACTCTATTAAAAAGCCCCGCATCGCGGGGCTTTTTGTTATCCAGGGTGGCCGACTCAGTTGACGGCGACCGGCTCGCCCAGCGCATCCGGCGGAGTCTGGAACTCGCGCTCGGCTTCGTCGAAGCGATCCAGCATGGCCTTGGAGGGGGCCTTGTCCAGCAGGCTGAACACCAGGATCGCCAGACCGGAGAAGAGGAAGCCCGGGATGATTTCATAGAGCCCCAGCCAGCCAACCTGCTTCCAAACGATGACGGTCAGGGCACCGACCAGCATGCCCGCCAGGGCGCCGTTGCGGGTCATGCGCGACCAGAGCACTGAGAGCAGCACCACGGGGCCGAAGGCGGCACCAAAGCCTGCCCAGGCGTAGCTCACCAGCCCCAGCACCCGGTTCTCCGGGTTCATGGCAACGGCGATGGCGATGAGCGCAATCACCAGCACCATCATGCGACCGACCCACACCAGCTCTTTCTGGGAGGCGTTCTTGCGCAGGAAGGGCTTGTAGAGATCTTCCGTGATGGCGCTGGAGCAGACCAGCAGCTGGCAGCTCAGGGTACTCATCACGGCCGCCAGTATGGCGGAGAGCAGCACGCCGGCAATCCAGGGGTTGAACAGTATCTTGGAGAGCTCGATGAAGACCCGCTCCGGGTTGCCGGTGACGCCGGCAGCCTGCTCGGTGAAGGTGGAGAAATAGGCCAGGCCGAAGAAGCCGATGGCCACGGCGCCGCCGAGGCACAGCACCATCCAGGTCATGCTGATGCGGCGGGCATTGGCCATGGAGTGGTGGGAGTCCGCCGCCATGAAGCGCGCCAGTATGTGGGGCTGGCCGAAGTAGCCCAGGCCCCAGGCCATCAGCGAGATGATGGCGATGAAGTCCAGGTTCTTGAACATGTCGAGGTTGCTGGCGTTCTGCGCCGCCACCTGCACCATGGCGGTGTCTATGCCGCCCACCGCTATGATGACGAACACCGGCGTCAGGATCAGGGCGAAGATCATCAGGGTGGCCTGCACCGTATCGGTCCAGCTCACCGCGAGGAAGCCACCGAAGAAGGTGTAGGTGATGGTGGCCGCGGCACCGACCCAGAGGGCGGTGTCATAGCTCATGCCGAAGGTGCTCTCGAACAGGCGGGCACCGGCCACCACGCCGGAGGCGCAGTAGATGGTGAAGAACAGCAGGATCACCAGGGCGGAGAGGATGCGCAGCACCCGGCTCTTGTCCTCGAAGCGGTAGGTGAAGTAGTCCGGCAGGGTCAGGGCGTTGCGGTTCTTCTCGGTGTGAACCCGCAGCCGACCGGCGACCCAGCGCCAGTTGAGATAGGCCCCCAGGGTGAGGCCGATGGCGATCCAGCTCTCGGAGATGCCGCCAATGAAGACAGCGCCCGGCAGGCCCATCAAGAGCCAGCCGCTCATGTCGGAGGCCCCGGCGGAGAGGGCGGTGACCCAGCTCCCCATGCGGCGGCCGCCGAGTATGTAGTCATCAAAGTTGCGGGTGGCGCGATAGGCGATAAAGCCGATCAGCACCATCCCGAGGATATACACCAGAAAGGTGATAAGCATGGGTGTACTGGCTGTCATTCAAAACTCCGTTATGTGACGTGTGTACCCGTTCTGACGACGGGCTCTTCCTTAAAAAACCGCCCTAGCTTAATCAGCAGATCCCATGACCTCAACCACTTTTAACAAATAAAAAACACAATATAAACGTTTCATCTTTAACTAACGAACCACTCAAGGAGCAATCAGCCGGATTTTATCCTGACGCAGCAACCGCTTATCGGGGCGCCCTCCCCCCTGACCCGGCCCGGCATGGCGGTAAAAAAAAGCCCCGGCCAGTGGCCGGGGCTAGAGACGATTGGCGCCGGGATCAGCGATTGATCGCGATCGGCATGCCGCTGCGCTGTTCCAGCGCCTGCTTGACCAGCTGGGAATCGCTGTCGGCATGGGCGATGAAACGGGTCACGGCCGGGGTCATCGGCAGCGGCGCCGGCAGGCTGGAGTTGAACTCCTCCTGGCTGCGGGACAGCGGCTGATGCACTTCCAGATAACGGCGACCATCCGGCTCGACCGAGGCTTTAATCGGCTGGTTCACGAACTGCACTCGGGTGCCGACCGGTATCTTCTTGAACAGGTATTCGATGTCTTCGTTGCGCAGGCGCACGCAACCGTGGCTCACCCGCAGACCTATGCCGAACTGGGCATTGGTGCCGTGGATGGCGTACATCTTGCCGATGTAGAGCGCAAACAGCCCCATGGGGTTGTCCGGGCCGGCGGGCCAGACTGCCGGCAGGCTCTCGCCACGGGCGGCATACTCGGCATGCATCTTGGCGGTCGGGGTCCAGGTCGGGCCCGCCTTCTTGCGCTGCACGCTGGTCACCCAGTTTTCCGGGGTGTCGGTGCCGAGCTGGCCGATGCCGATGGGCAGCACTTCCACCACCTTCTTGCCTTTCGGGTAGTAGTAGAGGCGCATCTCGGCCACGTTCAGCACTAGCCCCTCGCGCGGGGCATCCGGCAGGATCAGCTGATGCGGCACTATGAGCTTCTCGCCAGCCTGCAGCAGCAGGGGATCCGCCTTGGGGTTGGCCTCGAGCATGTTGGTCAGACCCAGCTGGAATTTGGCGGCAGCGGCTTCCAGCGGCTGGCCATTTTCCTCTGCCGGCACCACGTATTCCAGATTTTCACCCACCAGACGGCTGTTGGCCGCAGGCAGGGCATATTCAACAGCAAGCACTGGCGCGGCGGCCAAGACGAGGCTGCAGCACAGAGCGGCCGCAGTATTGTGAAGGAGCTTCATAACTTTCCTGTAATGGATGACGTGGTTCAAGACTCTGGGCTGACCCGGGATCGGCTGGGCGGTCCGGGGGCGGAGAGAAGGCCGCCATTTTTCTCCTCTCTTGGCCAAAATTCAACAAGCAAATGGGGCGGCGACGCAGGATTTTATGCCCCCGTGCGCCGCCGGGCGGTTTTAGCCGTTGCTGACGGATCCCCGTTGCCAGGTGCGCATATCGTAACCTGTGGGAGATTGGTGCAACCGCAGATGAAATTGCTCAATGATGGCAAAGATATGGTCGAAAATATCGGCCTGGATCCCTTCGTAATCAGCCCAGGCGGTGGTCGCTGTGAAGCAGTAAATCTCCAGCGGCAAACCGTCAGTAGTCGGCGCCAGCTGGCGCACCATCAGCGTCATGTCCTTGCGAATGCCGGGATGGGCCCGCAGGTAGGCGTCCAGATAGGCGCGCAGAGTACCCAGATTGGTGAGGTGACGCCCGTTGATGGGGCAGCTCAAGGCATCGCTGAGCTGCTGGTTGTAAACGCTCAGCTCCTGCTCCTTGCGGCTGAGATAGGGCGCCAGCAGCTGGGCCTGCTTGAGCTGCAACTGCTCCTCCGCGCTCAGGAAGCGCACGCTGGTCATGTCGATGCTGACGCTGCGCTTGATGCGGCGACCGCCGGATTCGGTCATCCCCTGCCAGTTCTTGAAGGAGTCGGAGATGAGGGCATAGGTGGGAATGGTGGTGATGGTCTTGTCCCAGTTCGACACCTTGACGGTGGTGAGACCTATGTCGGTCACCTCGCCGTCGGCGCCGTACTTGTCCATCTGCAGCCAGTCGCCGACGCTCAGCATGCGGTTGGCTGAGAGCTGGATCCCCGCCACCAGGCCGAGGATGGGATCCTTGAACACCAACATCAGCACGGCTGTCATGGCCCCCAGGCCGCTGAACAGGAACAGCGGTGACTTGCCGAGCAGCAGGGAGATCATCAGGATGCCGACCAGTATGCTGCCCACCAGCTTCACCCCCTGGAAGATGCCGCGCAGGGGCAGATCCCGTCCGAGCCGGGTGTAGCGGCTCACCGACAGCATGCAGTCGAGCAGGGCGAACAGCGCCAGCAGCAGGAACAGCAGGATCCAGAACTGGGCCAGCATCTCGATCCACTGCAGGCTCTCGGATTTGCGCGGCAGCCAGATCTCGGCCTGGCCGAGCAGCACGGCCCCCTGCAGCACAAAGGCGAGCCGGTAGAACAGGCGCTGTTGCAGCTGGGGCGGCAGCCACACCTGCTTGGTCTTGCCGAGGATGCCAACCAGCCGCACCAGCAGCACCCGGTGCAACAGCATGTGCAGCACCAGCGAAGTAAGGACGATAAAGCCCAGGGCGATCACCAGTGCCATCAGGCTGCTGACTTCGATCCCCATGCCGGTCAGCCAGTGAAAAAACATCTCCTTCATCCCTACCTCCAATGCGTGAAACAGTCGTCAGGGTACGTATCTGCCACCCCATGTCAAATGACAAGCCGCTCAACCAGGGGTCGGAAACGACAACGCCCGGCACAGGCCGGGCGTTGATTCAGGGCGAGGTGGCGTTAGCCGACCAGGCTCAGGGCATCGCGGGCGATGACCAGCTCTTCGTTGGTGGGCATCACCAGCGCCAGGCGGCTGCCTTCGGCCGTGATGGGTCCCTCGCCACCGAGCACGGCGGCATTGTTCGCTTCTTTATCTACCTTGAAGCCGAACAGGGCCAGACGATCCAGCACCATCTCGCGCACCATGGCGGCGTTTTCACCGATACCGCCGGTGAACACCAGAGCGTCCAGACGACCCTCCATGGCGGCGGCATAGGCACCGACATACTTGGCCACCCGGTAGGTGAACACATCCAGCGCACGCTTGGCACCGGCGTCGGTCGCATAGTTGGTGGTGACATAGCGGCAGTCACTGCTCACCTCGGTCAGGCCCAGCAGACCGGACTCACGGGTGAGGGTGTGGTTGATCTCGTCCACGCTGTAACCGAGCTGGTCGTGCATGAAGAAGACCACCGCAGGGTCTATGTCGCCGCAACGGGTGCCCATCGCCAGCCCTTCCAGCGGGGTCAGGCCCATGGAGGTGTCAACGGACTCGCCGTTCTTGATGGCGCAGACGGAGGCACCGTTGCCCAGGTGGCAGTTGATGATGTTGAGCTCGGCCAGCGGCTTGCCCAGCGCCTTGGCGGCTTCTTCCGCGATGAAGCGGTGGGAGGTGCCGTGAGCGCCGTAACGACGGATGCCGTTCTCTTTGTAGAGCTTGTAGGGCAGCGCGTAGAGATAGGCTTCCTGCGGCAGGGTCTGATGGAAGGCGGTGTCGAACACGGCCACGTTCTTCTCGACCAGGGCCGGGAAGACCTTGAGCGCGGCACGGATGCCGATGAGGTGCGCCGGGTTGTGCAGGGGAGCGAACGGAATGGCGGCTTCGATGCCGGCGATCACGCCATCATCGATGCGAACGGAGCGGGAGAACTGCTCGCCACCGTGCACGATGCGATGGCCGATGGCCACCAGCTGCTCGGCCAGAGAGGGATCCTGGGGCAGGATGTGACCCACTATATGGTCGAGGGCAGCCTGGTGTGCGGCGCCCGCTCCCAGCATGGCTTCGCCCTTGACCCCGTGGAGTTTCCATTTGATACGTGCATCATCCAGATTGAAGCATTCGGCCAGGCCGGACAGCATGTCCTCACCTGTTTCGGCGTCCATTACGGCAAATTTCAGGGAAGAGCTACCGCAGTTAAGGATCAATACCAACTTGCTCATGTTCTACATCTTCCTGTGCTTCGGCTTTATGCCGACAGTGTCGTGTCATCCAGAAGTGGATGGGATTCCCCTGCCGGGGGCTTATGGTCGCAGGAAAGTGCGCCCAATTTTTCAATACGTTAAGTGCAAATCCGGATGATGTCGTGCACTCATCTTGGCCACACGTCGAATGCGGATCCTGATGATTCAGTGCACTCATCTTGGCCAGGCTGCGCCGGCGGTTACAGGCCGGCCAGCAGATCCCTGTGCACCTTGACCACCAGCTTCTTCACCTGAGCCGGCTGGTTGGGGGTACAGAGAGGGCGATGCAGTTCTCCCGGCCAGAAGATGGCGAAGTCGCCGGGCTGCAACGCCAGATAACTGGTCTGTTCGTCGTCGACGAACCAGAGATCGGGATGGGGATGATCGGCACCCTCATTGCCATAAGCATGAGGCCCGACCCCTATCCACTCTTCACCACGCAACAGCAGCTGGATATCCAGATACTGCTGATGGAACTCGCCACGGCGATCCGCGGCCGGCTCGGTCAGCTCTTCGCTCACCAGACAGAACAGCGTGAGGCCGTCGATCTCGCGCTTGCCGAGCGGCGCATTCAGCCACTGTTCCACGCTCTTCACCACCTCGGCCATGATGCTATCCAGCGGGGCGGGCAGCGGCGTGCGCTGCAGGGTATTCAGACTGCCGGTGATCATGGCGAGCGGATCCTTAGGTGTATTCAGGCGACATCTTTGCCGCAAAATGAAAAAGGACCCTGTTCAGGTCCTTGTGTCACACCGTCTGCAATCCGTGCAGACAGGAGTAGAGCATTTGCTCGTGCCGAGCGTGATGAGGCCACTGTTACACACTCATCCGCAGCTTGCCAAGAGGCGCAAGCGTATTCGCCCAGTGATCGTACCAGCTGAAACAATATTATTCACTACTCCATCGCCGCCGACTTTGACCAGACGCAAAAACGGGAGCATCTGCTCCCGTTTTTTTCGCACAACCGGTGTCATTCAAGCCTTGCGGGCGTTTTCCACCGGCTTGGCATACATGGCGCGCCAGATGGCCTTGTGCTCTTGTGGCACCTCTGACTGACGAGTCAGGAAGGCCGCCTGCTCTATGGTATTGGCCTTGCCGGACACATCTGCGGCCAGGTAGTTGCCCGGGAAGAGGCGATAGTTGCCCCAGATCGCCTTGTCGATCAGCGCCGCCAGTTCGTCCGGATCGCTGAAGCCTTCGGTGATGGGGGCGCCGAAGGAGACGTGTACCCGCCCCTTCTGGCCGACGATGCCGGCGACTATGCTCTCGATGTCCTCGAACTCGCCCTTCTCGTAGCTGCCGTTGACCGACTTCTCGTACAGCTCGCGCGCCTTGGCCTTGTCGGTGGGATCCAGCTCGTAGCTGATGCTGACCGGCACTATGTTGAGGCTGCGCATGTAGTCGACGAAGTCGATTTTCTGCTTCTTGCCGTCCACGTAGAACATCTTGAGGATGGCCGGATCCGTCTTGTCATCGCCATTCTTGGCGCGCCCTTCCTTCTGGGCGATCCAGATGGAGTGACCCTCGTGCACCGACTGGCCTATGTAGGCAGACAGCTCGCCGAGCATTTTCATCATCTCCCGCGGCCCCTTGGCGGAGCGCTTGACGATGAAGCTCTTGTTGAGCTTCATCAGCTCGGTGGCGCAGGGTTTGCGCAGCAGGTTGTCACCGATGGCGATGCGCACCGTATCGAAGCCGTGGGTATGCAGTCCCCAGTTGACGAACGCCGGATCCATGGCGATGTCCCTGTGGTTGGAGACAAACAGGTAGCCCTGCTCCTTCTTCAGATGCTCGATCCCCGAGAAGGTCACTCCCTTGGTGGAAGTGGCAATCATGCGGGACATGTAACGGGTCACGCCCATCTGTACCTGATGGATGGTGGTCACCTTGGACCACTTGTAGCGCAGGAACTGGCGGATCAGCGGGCGTATGGCCCAGCCCAGCCAGCTCATCAGGGAGCCGAAACGATACTTGGCGATGGCGCCGACGAATTCATCATCCCGGATCAGCCGTTCTATGGCTGCCGGCACTTCTTCATCGCGGTAGGGGCGAATGTCCGCGAATCTATCTACTTCTGTCACAGTGTCTGCCTTGCATGTAAGGAGTCGCGGCCAGCGCGCGCTGGCCGGGAAATTCAGGGCGCAATTTTACACGCTTTTATGCCAAGGGGTATGTGATGTGCGTAGATAGTGAGATCTGACCAGTGAAATGAACAAATGGCCCCGTTCGGGCCATCTTTTTACTCTTCCACCGTGAACAATATCATCATGCCGGTGTCCTTGTGCTCCAGCAGGGCTGCGCCAGGCTCACCGCCGCCTCGGCGTGGATGGAGGTGGTGTCGTAGAGCGGCATCGCGGCCCGGGCATCCTCCACCATCTGCCTCATACGCTTGCCCTCAGGCCAGCGCAAGGCTCACCGCCGCCTCGGCGTGGATGGCGGTGGTGTCGTAGAGCGGCACCGCGGCCCGGGCATCCTCCACCATCTGGCTCACCCGCTTGCCATCAGGCCAACGCCAGGGTGACCGCCGCCTCGGCATGGATGGCGGTGGTGTCGTAGAGCGGCACTGCGGCCTCGGCATCCCCCACCAGCAGCGCAATCTCGGTGCAGCCCAGGATCACCGCCTGGGCGCCCGCCTCGGCCAGCCCGGCTATGATGGCCAGATACTCGGCCCGCGATGCGTCGCGAATGTCGCCAAGGCAGAGCTCGTCATAGATGATGCGGTGCACCCGCTCCCGCTGCGCCTCACCGGGCACCAGCACCTCCAGCCCGAACTTGTCCTGCAGCCGCCCCTTGTAGAAATCCTGCTCCATGGTGAAGCGGGTACCGAGCAGCCCGACCCTTTGTATCCCGTCAACTTGCAGGCGACGGGCGGTAGCATCGGCGATATGGAGCAGCGGAATATCGATGGCGGCCTCAATCTCGGGCGCCACCTTGTGCATGGTGTTGGTGCCGATCAGCAAGAAATCGGCGCCGCCGGCCTGGATGGCCCGCGCTTCTGCCGCCAGCAGGCGGGCGGTGGCGGGCCAGTCGCCGACGTGCTGCAACCGCTCTATCTCGGCAAAGTCGACGCTGCTCAGCAGCACCCGCGCCGAGTGCAGGCCGCCGAGCCGCGCCCGCACGCCCCGGTTGAGCGCCTGATAGTAGCTGACGGTGGACTCCCAGCTCATGCCACCCAGCAGACCGATACATTTCATGGGACCTCCTTGTACAAACCGAACAGAGGGCGCCGCTCACCACGTCGCCAATGGAATAAAAAAGGCCCCGCAGGGCCAACAAGACAGCCGGTAAAGGCCCGGGCTCAAGGTCAGGCCCGGACTAAATCCAGATCATCAGCACGCAGGCCGCCGTGGCGATCCCCATGCCCAGATTGAAACGACGCCAGCCACGGGCGGTGTGGATGATGCGGCGCACCTGGGCACCGAACAGCACCCAGAAGGCACCGGTATAGAGGCCGGTCACGAAGAAGATGCCGAGCACCCAGATAGCGGAGGGCCAGTAGGCCTCTCCCGCCAGGGTGAAGCCGCTGATGGCGGAGAGCGCCATCATCCAGGCCTTGGGGTTGAGCAGTTGCAGCATGGCGCCCTGATGGGCCGGGATGAGCGGCCGGTTGCCCTCGGCCGGGCCGCTGGCGGTCGCCACCTTCCAGGCCAGCCAGAGCAGGTAGGCCGAGCCGATCAGCTTGAGACCGTCGTGCAGCAGCGGCACCTTTTCAAACATGACGCCAAGTCCCAGCGCCGTGGCCAGGATCATCAGATTGATCCCCCCGACTACCCCCACCAGCAGGGGAAGGGTGCGGCGAAAGCCCTGCGCCGCCCCGGCACTGGTGAGCAGCATGTTGTTGGGGCCCGGCGTACCGCAGGTGATGAGGGCAAAGCCCGCCAGGGGAAACAACCAGTTCAGATCCATCTCAACCTCTTGGTGATACAAACGCCGGCTCGGCGGCAAGCCTTCTAATATGCAGAGCCAGCCCCGCGGCGACAAGTCAGAAATGGCTCTTTCTTGCCCGCCAGCGCGGTGCGGCTCAATACCAGAGCATGACTACACAGAGCGCCGTCAGCACACCGAGGGAGCCGTTGAGGCGCCGCCAGCCCCGATCCGTGCAGATCCAGTTGCTCAGCTGATGGCCGAACAAGACCCAGACAAAGCAGACCGGCAGGGCCACCAGCACAAACATGGTCATCACGGCGAGCTGGCTCGGCCAGTAGCTGACCCCGGTCAGGCTGAACAGACTGATGGCGGAGATGCCCATCATCCAGGCCTTGGGATTGAGAAACTGGAATCCCAGCCCTTCCAGCAGGGTCAGCGGACGGGCGCGTCTGGCCGGATCACCGGGGGCACCGGCCACGGCGATGCGCCATGCCAGCAGCAACAGATAGAGGCTGCCGAAGATCTGCAGCCCCAGCCGCAGCAGGGGCCAGCGCTCGAACAGAGGATAGAGCCCCAGCGCCAGCACAAGTTGCAGCACGGGTTGACCCACAGCCACGCCCATCAGGTGCGGCAGGGTGCGGCGCACCCCGAAGTTGGCGCCAGAGGCGGTCAGCATGAGGTTGTTGGGGCCCGGCGTGCCACAGGTGAGCACGGCGAAACCAAACAGGGTGGCATACCATTCTATCGTCATCATTGACTCCTGAACTGCACACATTGTATCGATACAATGTGCCATTCTTGATTGTTATTGGGTGTAAATTCACGCTATATTGCGAACAAATTTGGATCAATGGATTTATTGTCACCATGACAATCTGGACCCCAGACCTCACCCCCTTCGACGGCCCCCTCTATCTCAAGCTGGTGAAGGCCATAGAGCAGGCCATTCACGATGGCACCCTGCCGCCCCAGACCCGGCTGCCTACCCACAGGGCGCTGGCGGATCGGCTGGGGGTCACGGTCGGCACAGTCACCCGCGCCTATGGGGAGGCGGAGCGACGCGGCCTGCTGGCTGCCAAGGTGGGGCACGGTACCTGGGTCAAGGGCGCGGGCATGGATCCGGCCAACGAGTGGGTGATCCGCAAGGAGGAGGGGCACCGCATCGAGTTGTGGCAGAACCTGCCGGTGCAGCTGGACAGGGCCGCCATCATACGTCCCATGCTGGGGGAGCTGGCCGACGGGGATCTCAATGCCCTGCTCGGCTACGACAAGGAGGCGGGCCAGCCCGGCCAGCGCCAGCTCTTCGTCGACTGGCTGGCCGAGCAGGGGGTGCACGGCAGCGAGGAGCGCCTGCTGTTCAGCCACGGCGCCCAGCACGGCATCATGCTCTCCCTGCTGGCTACCGGTTGCGTGGGAGAGACCATTTTGTGCGAAGGGCTCAGCTACCCCGGCATGCTGGGCAATGCCCGCCAGCTGAAGAATCAGGTGGTGGGACTGGCGATGGATGAGGAGGGGTTGCTGCCCGCCGCGCTGGAGGCCGCCTGCCGCACGCGGCGAGCCAAGCTGCTCTACCTCACCCCCACGCTGCAAAACCCCACCACCGCCATCATGAGCCAGGCGCGGCGCGAGGCCGTCGTCGCCATCGCCCGCCGCCACGATCTGCTGATCATCGAGGATGACGTCAACGGCCTGCTGCCCAGTATCCCGGTGGCGCCCCTGATCAACCTGGCGCCGGAGCGGGTCATCTATCTCGGCAGCCTGGCCAAGATCGCCTGCGGCGGCCTGCGGGTCGGCTTCGTGCTGGCGCCGCCCGCCCTGCGCAACGCCTTCGCCCAGGCGATGCGACTGTCGAGCTGGATGGTGAGCCCGCTCTTGATCGAGCTGGCCTGCAAACTGGTGAGCCAGCGCCAGATCATGCCATTGGTCGAGCAGCAGCGGCAGATCCTGGCACGTCGCGGCGAGCTGCTGCGCCACCTGCTGCCGGGAGCCCGCTGGCAGGCGGGATCCATGCACGCCTGGCTGCCGCTGCCGGAGCCCTGGCGCAGCCAGGCGTTCGCCGAGGCGGCCAACGCCCTTGACGTCGGGGTAGCGAGCGGGGAACACTTCGCCGCCGGCCAGTTCGCCGCGCCGCAAGGGGTACGGCTGAGCCTGAGCCAACCGGCCACGGATGCCCGCGTTGCCGAGGGGCTGGAGCGGCTGGCGCAGCTGCTGCGGGGCTCACCGCCCCCCAATCCCCTGCTATAGTCAGCCACTGTTTGACCCAATACGCCCAGATCCGCGCGCTCGAAGGAGAGCCCATGCACCCGACCCGCGTCTCACTGCTGTCCGTCACCCTGCTGCTGGGGGGCTGCGCCTCACCCAGCCATCAACAGCTGGGCGTGGCACTGACCGGGCTGGAAGGGGAGCTGCAGCGGCTGGAGGAGGAGCTGGCGGCCATGAACGGCCTCCATTACCAGAAGGCGATAGACGCGCCGCTCAGCCTGCGCCGCATGCTGGCCACCCCAGCCCAGACGCAAGGGGCCTGCAGCCGGTGCAGCGCCAGCTGCAGGATGGGCCGCTGCTCAATTACCACTACCGGCTGCCGGATGGCATGACGACCCTGCCCATCGACAACCCCTGCCTGCGTTACGAATTCGAGCTGCGTCACCTGGGTCGCCTCGGCCAGCTTGCCCTCAGCTGGCAGGGCCGCGACGGCCAGGGTTTCCGCCTGATCCGCCAGAACGACTGCCCCTTCTCCGCCAAAGGCCCGGGTCTGCAGTAAGCCAGGTACCAGCCCCTATGGTCAGTTGAAAGGGCTGGCCACATCTTGTAGCTTGCCCCCATCCCGTTCCCCCTGCCCCTGGCCGGAGATCTCGCCCATGAAACTGACCCCCCTGTGGCTGGCGCTGTGCAGCCTGCCCGTGCTGGCCTGCGGCCCGGATGGCTGCGAAACGCCGCTCACCCTGCAACTGACCGCCGCCCAGTGCCATCTGAACGGGCTGCCGTTTCTCTCCCCAGATAACGACACCCGCACCAATCTGGCCCTGCTGCTGGCCGATGAGCAGGCCTTCTCACTGCCCGACGGGGCCCTGCCCCTGCCCTTCACAGTCGATGCGCTGATAAGCCCGGCCGTCGGCGACACTGGGCCCGCCGGGCCGGATCCCCTGCTGGCACTGGCCGCCGGTCTCGGCATCGAGGAGAGCACCACCCAGGCAGCTCTGGAGCGTGCCGCCGGCTGGAGCGAGGGGCGCTGCATCAGCAACAATCCCGTCTCGGCCGAAGCCTTCCTGCAGGCACTGGCGCAGACGCCGGCACTCACCGCCAGCGATCGCAGCCAGCTGGCAAGTCAGCGGCTGGCCATGCTGGGTCAGTGCGGTCAGCCGCAGGATGCGGATCAGGGCACGGCTCAAGACCAAAGCAAGCCAGCGCCGCTGTCGCCCGCCGCCCAGGGTTTCGCCAACTACCTGACCGCCAGCCGGCACTTCTATCAGGGGGAGTTTGCGCAGGCCGACGCCCTGTTTGCCGCCCTCGCCGGGCAGGACCAGCCCTGGCTGAAGGAGACGGCCGATTACATGCGGATCCGGGTCGCCCTCAACCTGTCCCAGCAAAGCGCCTTCGACGACTGGGGCACTCTGGATCGCAACCAGATTGACAAGGCCGCCGTGCAGCGCAGCGAGCAGCTCATCAGCGACTACCGCGCCCGCTACCCAAAGGGGCGCTATCTGGATTCCGCCACCGGGCTGCTGCGTCGGCTGGCCTGGTTCAAGGGAGACAAGGAGCTGCTGGCGAGTCACTATCTGCAGGCGAGCCAACGGCAGAGCGCGCCGGATCTGGTCAACGAGATCGATCTCAAGCTACTGATGCAGCCCGGCTTCACCGGCTCGGCGGTCATGCCCATGCTGACCCTGGTGCAGGATCTGCGCCGGCTGCGGATCCATGACAGCTGGGATGAGTGGCAGCCGCTGCAAGCCGCCGAGCTGACGCAGCAGACCTCCCAGTTTGCCAGCAACCCGGCCTGGCTCGCCTATCTGCAGCAGGCGGAGCGTTACTACCTCGCCAAGGACTATGACGCCGTGGTGGCGGCCGCCCCCGCGCTCGGCGCAGGCCCTCTGGATAACCTGGCCTTCAGTCAGCAGGTGTTGAAGGGGATGGCGCTGGCAGCCCGGCAAGCGTGGCCCGCCGCCGAACAACAGTGGCGCGCCCTGCTCGCCAACCAGCCAACCCCCTTGCAGGATCAGCTGTTGCAGCTGGCCCTGGCCATGACGCTGGAACGGGCCGGTCAGCTGGAGCAGATCTTCGCCAAGGAGAGCCCCATCAGGAGCGATCACTACCGCATTCCGCTGCTGGAATATGTGGCACCGGCACCTCTGCTGCGCCGCATGGCCCAGGATGAACAGGCCTCCGACACCCTGCGCCAGCGCGCCAGCCATGCCCTGAGCTACAAACAGCTGACCCATGGCGACTACCGGGGCTTCCTGCAGGATCTGGCGGGCAGCCCCGCCACGGCGCCGTTCGACTGGCAAGGCAGCCAGGATTACCAGTGCCCGGCACTGACCTCGGTGGTCACCACCCTGGCCGACAATCCCAGGTCGCCCAAGGCGCTCAACTGCCTGGGCGAGTTCTTCCTGGCGCAGGGGCTGGACTGGGATCCCCTGCTGTCACGCCCCGGGGCCGATACCCTGGCGGGCAGTCCGGATCTGTTTGCCGGCAAGCGGAGCAGTCGCCTCGACTGGTATCAGAGGGTCATTGCCAATCCCAAGGCCGCCAGGGAAGAGAAGGCCTACGCCCTCTATCGCGCCATCAACTGCTACGCCCCGAGCGGCAGCAACGGCTGTGGCAGTCAGCAGGTGTCCGTCAACCAGCGCAAGGCCTGGTTCAATACCCTCAAGCAGCAACACGGGACCAGCCAGTGGGCAAAGCAGCTCAAATATTACTGGTGATGCTGGCCCTGCTCGGCACGGATGCCGGGGCGGCCGTCGAAGCGAGCCAATATCGGCAGTTCTGGCTGTGGGCCGGGGTCAGACCCCAGCCCGTGCTGCAACAGGCCGAGCGGCTCTATCTGCATCAGGGCGAGATAGGCCCCCTGGACTCGGCCCTGCCCCTGCGTTTTCAGGGGCAGGGCATAGCGCCGAGCAAGCTGCCCGTCGGCGAGCTGTGGCTCGCCTATCGGGTGGAGCGGCTCGACTGGGATGCCAGACTGCTGCAGAACCTCGAAAACCAGCTGGCAGCCTGGCAGCGAAAGGGCAATGAGGTACGCGGCATCCAGATAGATTTCGATGCCCGTACCCACCGGCTGGACGATTATGGCCAGTTCCTGCGCCAGCTGCGACGCCAGCTGCCCGCCCGCTACGCCATCAGCATCACTGGCCTGCTGGACTGGACCCGTACCGGCGACATAGGGGAGCTGAACGCGCTGGCCGGGGTGATCGACGAGATGGTGGTACAGACTTATCGGGGTCGCAGGACGGAACCCGGCTACGCCCGCTATCTGCAGGCACTGCACCGGCTGACCCTGCCGTTCAAGCTGGGACTGGCCCAGGGGGGAGAGTGGGATCCCGCCTGGGAAACGAGATTGGCGCAGACCCCCGCCTATGGGGGGGTTGTGGTCTTTCTCATCAATCCTCCACTATCTTGACCGGAGGAGGGATTGACCCGGGCTCGTGGCTGGGCGATAACATTAGCTCTTTTTGAATCCGGTTGCGTGCCATACTTCCTCGTACTGTGATCCCGCAAAGGAGCGCCAAGGATGCAGATCCTGTTGATCGAAGACGATGCCATGCTCAGCTCGGCCCTCTCCAAGGGGTTGAATGAGCACGGTATTGCGCCATCCCAACTGATCCACTGCAAAGAGCTCACCACCCTGCCCACCCTGCTGCGTCAGCAGTCGTTCGATGCCGTCATCTGCCGCCAGTATCGCCATCAGGCTCGCGAAGGGATCCGCCTGCTGCAGGAGGCGCACTATCTGGGCTTGCTCGAACCGGGCTGCGTGCTGTTGTTGCTGGATGAGGATCATGATCTGCTCCAGTATCCCCCCTCGGATCTCTACTTCCCGCTGCACCTGCCCATGCCGTTCACCGCAGAGCAGCTGACGCTCTGCCTGCGCGATCTGGTGCTGCTGACCGGGCTGACCCGCCCCCTGCCCGCCCCGATGAAGCTGAGGGAGTGGCATATCGGCTGCGCCCTGTGTGAAGACCTGCTCTACCAGCAACAGAAGCACAAGGAGCTGGGCCCGCTGCTGGACAGGGTCAAGGGCTACATGTTGCTGCAGCAGCAGGATCACTTCCACGCCACCCAGCACTATGCCATGTGTACCACGGAATACGACACCTGGTGGCCACGCAAGGGCCTGATCCACTCACTGCTGGGATTGAACAAGCTGGACAGCGCGCGCAAGGATCTGGCCCGCAATCAGGAGCGGCTGCCACCCAGCATACAGCTGGAGCTGATGCTGGCCTGCCTGCTGCACGAGTCACAGTGGGAATCCGCCTGGGAGGTGCTCAACCAGTTGCTGCACAAGCAACCCTGGCAGCCCGAGTGGCGCCAGGCCGCCATCCTCTTGGCCCTGCTGCTCAAAGACGAAGGGAAGGCGCTCGAACAGGCCAACGCTCTCAGCCTGCGCTTCTTTTCCGAACACAAGTTCCGGATATCCATCGAGAATTTCATTCTGAACGCCAGCCTGGCGGTGATCTGGCACTACCCGACGGCAGCCCGGATCAGCGCGTTGCAGCAGGAGTATCAGTACCTCAGTCAGGCCGTGACCCTGCGCGCCCATGAGGATGCCTTGCTGCAGGCCCTGATGCTGAGCCTGGATTACCGCTTCGACGAGGCCCTGGTGCTGCTGGCAAGACACCCGCCGGAGACGGCGCGGGACAATCACCTCAACCAGCTGCTCGGTTTTGCCGTCAGCCAGTTCTGCGGCCTGCCCCACCACGCCCAGCGCTACCTGGCGCAGCTCAGCCAGTATCAGGCCAGGGTGGCACCGTCCCCCCTGCTCCAGCAGCTGTTCAAGCAGGTGGTCACAGACCAGATGCAACAGCTGGAGCGCCGTGAACAGCGGCTGACCTATCTGCGCCAGGAGCGGCAGAGAGCGACAGTGGCCGCCCAGCATCAGCTCGCCGTACAGTACGCCCTGACCCTGCAGGAGGAGTTTCCGGCGCTGCCCGGCGATGCCTGGCAACTGCTGGAGTTGCTGCAACTGTGCTGGCCCGCCGGCATGCCGGCCCCCAAGGTGGCGCTGCTGGTCGACCGGCTGGAGCGGCGTCTGACCCACAGCGCCTCCTTCATGGAGCACCATGCGGCGGCGTACCAGAAAACACTGCTGCACATCAGGTCACACCTGAACCCCAGATTGCCCACCACGCCCCCCAACTGAGCCCGGCACAGGTCGGGCTTTGCTATCAGATGCCGAGGCAGAGCCCGGCTTACAACAGTCCCCGCACCAGGATACCGGCGATCAGCAGCGGCGCCACCAGGCGCCAGCACCAGAGCAGGCCGAAGCGCAGCAGCGGGGAGAGGCCGGCGGGCAATATGCTGTCTCCCAGTCGCCAGCCCAGCAGCAGAGTCAGCACCAGACCGAACAGCGGCATCATCAGGTTGGAGGTGAGGTAGTCGAGCAGATCGAAAATCGTCTTGCCAAACAGGGTCAGCTCGCTCCAGGGACCGAATGACAGGCTGACCGGGATGCCGGAGGCCATGATCAGCAAGGTCAGCACCCGGCAGGCGCCACGGCGGGACCAGCCCCACTCCTCCGTGGTAAAGCGCACCAGATGCTCCAGCATGGAGATGGAGGAGGAGAGCGCCGCCACCAGCAGCAACAGGAAGAACACCACCCCCAGCCCCTGACCAAACGGCAGATGGCTGAACACGGCGGGCATAGTCATGAAGGTGAGCCCTGGCCCGGCAGTCGGGTCAATACCCGTGGACGCCAGCGCCGGGAAGATCATCAGCCCCGCCAGCACAGAGATGAGGCTCGCCAGCGTCACCACCCAGACCCCGGAGCGCAGCACCCCCTCGCTGCTCGGCAGGTAGGCGCCATAGGTGGTGTGCACCCCCAGGCCGATGGAGAGGGAGAAGAAGGCCAGCCCCAGCGCATCCAGCACGCTCTGGCCGGTCAGCATGGAGAAGTCCGGCAGCAGCAATTGACGCACCCCGGCCATGGAGCCGGGCATGGAGAGCCCCACCGCCACCAGCAGCAGCATCATGATGAAGAGGGCCGGCATCATCCAGCGCAGCGCCCGCTCCACTCCCTTCTGAATGCCGCCCTGCACGAACCACCAGGTCAGCCCGGCAAACACCAGATGGGTCAGCACCGGCCACCAGGGGTCACTGACATAGCCGTTGAACAGGGCGGTCAGCGCCGAACCCTCGCTCAGGTTGAGCTTGCCCGCCACAGCCAGCGCCGCATAGCCCACGGTCCAGCCGCCGACCACGCTGTAGAAGCTGTAGATGAAGAAGCCGCACAGTATTCCCATGTAGCCCATCCAGCGCCAGTTAGGCCCCACCAGCTTGTTGAAGGCGCCGAGCACCCCGCGCTGGCTGCGGCTGCCGAGCAGGGTCTCACCCACCAGCACGGCCACCCCCAGGGTGAAGCTGAACAACAGGAACACCAGCAGGAAGGCGCCGCCGCCATTGGTGGCCGTCACATAGGGAAACTTCCAGATGGCGCCGAGGCCGATGGCCGTGCCGGCCGCCGCCAACACATGACCGAGACGGGAAGACCACTGAACCTGGCTCATACAACCTCCGGGGAAGACAACATCGAATCGATACTCCATGGCTGACAACACAATACGTAACAACAAAAAAGGCCGCCTAGTGGCGACCTTTGCAATGAACATTCAGACAAACTGCGCGTGCAAGGTCACCTCTCTTGCGAGCTAAAAAATCGGCCGGACAGCGCGAAAATGGGTGACATGGATGGAGTGACCTGAACGCCAAAAAGGAGCCACAGCCTAAACCATGGAAAGAAAAATTGACACATAGTTGATAAAAATTTTTCAATCTGGCTGAAAAATCGGCGCAGCCCGCTCTCCATGCAGGAAAAATACGCACCGCGCCTCGCTCGGCCAATCCATTGAACGATAATAGTCTTAGCCTTTGTGGGCACATGAGCCGCCGAAACAGGGGGCAACACGCCCCTCCCCCGCGTTGCGGGCAGGCCAGTGCCCCTGATCAGCATGGATGCACAGACGTGACGCACCGGACCGGATACCGCATGAAATGGACGCTTCTCCCCTTGCTACTGCTGGGCAGCCTGACCCTGTCGGCGCAACCCGCCCTGACCCTGCTCAGCCATGAGCTGCCCCCCTTCACCCAGTCCCGTGATGGCCAGCTCGGCGGGCTGGCCGTTCGGCTGGTGCGGGAAGCCCAGCAGGAGATGGGGGTCAACTACCCCATCAAGATCTATCCCTTGAAGCGGGCGCTGGCCCTGACCCGGGCCGAGCCGGGCTTTGCCATGTTCGTGGTACTGCGCACGCCCCAGCGGGAAGCCCAGTTCAAGTGGGTGGGGCCGCTGTTTCTGAACCGGGTGCTGATCTACCAGGCCAGGGGCAGCCAGCCGCTGACCGACCTGGCCCAGTTGCGCACGCTGGAGCGGGTCGGCGTCCTGCTCGGCAGTGCCGATGACGAGCGACTGACCCATGAGGGCTATGCCAATCTGGTGCGCTACAAGACGGTCGAGGAGGCCGTCGAGCGGCTGGTGCTCGGCAAGATAGATGCCTTTCCGATGGGCGATCTGATCATGAGCGCCACTCTGGACCAGATGGGCTTATCCCCGCGCAGCGTGGTGAGCTCAGAAGTGCTGCTGCACGAGTCCTGGCTCTACATCGCCTTCTCCAAAAGCGAGGATGACGCCGTGATCGCCCGCTGGCAGGCCGCCATCGACAAGGTCAGAGCCAGAGATGGACAGGCGCAGCCGCCCGCTCAACCCTGAATCCTTTACACCAGCCCCCGCACCAGGCCCCACTGATCCGCAGCGGTGCCAGCCAGCGATCGCCAACCCTAGTTACACCAACCCCCGCACCAGGCCCCCACTGAGCCGCAGCGGTGCCAGCCAGCGATCGCCAACCCTAGTTACACCAATCCCCGCACCAGGATGCCGCCGATCAGCAAGGGGGCCAGCCAGCGCCAGCAGCCCATCACCAGGGTGCGCCAGTGTTGTGCCAATCCACGGGGCAGCGCCTGCTGACCCAGTTTCCAGCCCAGCAACAGGGTGAGCGCCAGCCCGAACATGGGCATCATCAGGTTGGAGGTGACAAAATCCAGCAGCTCGAAGATGTTCTTGCCAAACAGGGTCACATTCGCCCAGGGGCCGAACGACAGGCTGACGGGAATGCCGTTCACCATTACCAGCAGAGTAATGAGGCCACAGGCCGCGCGACGCGACCAGCCAAAGCTCTCGCAGATAAAGCACTGCAGATGCTCCAGCAACGAAATGGCCGACGAGAGTGCCGCCACCACCAGCAGGGAGAAGAAGATCACCGCCAGCCCCTGACCGAACGGCAATTGCTGGAACACGGCCGGCATGGTCATGAAAGTGAGACCCGGGCCTGCGGCAGGATCGATACCGGTCGCCGCCAGCACCGGGAAAATCATCAAGCCCGCCAGCACGGCGATCAGGCTCGCCAGCAACACCACCCAGAAGCTGGAACGGCCCACGCCGTCACTGGAAGGCAGGTAGGCGCCATAGGTGGTGTGAATACCGAGCCCGATGGAGAGGGAGAAGAAGGCCAGCCCCATGGCATCGAGTACCCCGGACATGCCGAGCTTGCTGAAGTCCGGCATCAGGAAGTGGCGCACCCCGGCCATGGCATTGGGCAGGGTGAGACCGAAGGCCACCAGCAGCAGGATCATGATGAACAGGGCCGGCATCATCCAGCGCAGGGTGCGCTCCACCCCTTTCTGCACGCCGCCCTGCACGAACCACCAGGTAAGCCCGGCGAACAGCAGATGGGTCAGCACAGGCCAGAACGGATCGCCGACGTAATCGTTGAAGCGGGCGGTGAGTGCGGCGCCATCGCCGTGTTGCAGGCTACCCGCCAGCGCCATGCCGGTGTAACCCAGAGTCCAGCCACCCACCACGCTGTAGAAGCTGAAGATGAGCAGGCTGCAGAGCAGGCCCATGGCCCCGACCCAGCGCCAGCGCTTGCCCATCAGTTCGCCAAAGGCCCCCACCACCCCGCGCCGGCTCAGGCTGCCGAGCAGAGTCTCCCCCATCAGTACGGCCACCCCTAGGGTGAAACTGAACAGCAAAAACACCAGCAGGAAGGCACCGCCACCGTTGGCAGCCGTCACATAGGGGAACTTCCAGATAGCGCCGAGACCGACGGCGGAGCCTGCGGCGGCCAGGATATAACCGAGCCGGGATGACCATTGGGACTGCTTCATAAGAACTCCAATACAGGTGCCCACCACCTGGGCCCGAAATGGCGCTCAGAGTACGGTCATGGCCACGCAATCACAACGCCGCTTATCGGGTTAAAAAACGATTTATTGGCATCATTACCTAATTAAACTCTATTTAACGCACTATCGTGCCAACAAATAAAAACCGGAGCGCATTTGCTCCGGTTTTATATGGTGGTGGGCCTGCGGCGGGGACTAGATCACCCCCAGCTCCCGCAGCCGCTCCATCAGGTAGCTGTGGGCGGTATGACGCTCGGAGAGCACTACGTCCGGCCGCGGATGGAGGAACAGCGGCAGTGAGATGCGGGACTTGGCGGCGCTGCCACCGGTCGGGTTGATGACCCTGTGGGTGGTGGAGGGGTAATAACCGTGGGAGGCCTCCTGCAGCATGTCGCCGATGTTGATGATCAGGGTGCCAAAATCGCACGGCACGTCCATCCACTCCCCGTCGGATCCCTTCACCTGCAGGCCCGGCTCGTTGGCGGCAGGCAGTATGGTCAGCAGGTTGATGTCTTCATGGGCGGCGGCGCGGATGGCACCCGGCGCCTCTGTGCCATCGAACGGCGGATAGTGCAACACCCGCAGCAGGGTCTTCTGGCTCTCTTCGATCATGGAGGAGAGCGGGCAGCTGTAGTGAGCGGCGATGTCACTCGGGGTGTACTGCTCCACCCAGCCCAGCAGCTCGGCGGCCAGGTTGTTGGCGAGGCGATAATACTCCATCGCCTGCTCTTTCAACTCTTCCGGCATCTGGCCCCAGGGGTAGAGATGGAAATACTCCTTGATGTCCTTCTGGCTGTGACCCTTGGCCACCTCGGACACCGACGGCGGGAAGTAGCCATCCTGAGTCTCGCGATTGAACAGGAAATCCTGCTTCTGCTCGCTCATGAAGAAGCGATACCAGTTGTCATAGATGGACTGCACCAGCTCTTTCGGGATGGGGTGGTGGGTCAGCACGCCAAAGCCGGTGGTACGCAGGGATTCGGTGAAGCGCTGCGCCGCATCGGGCGAGCGGTAATCGACGGTCAGGACTTTCATTATTTTTGTTACGCGCCAGTTAAAAGATGGCGCAGTTTACCTCGCCCATGACCACAAGGAAAGTGAGCCGCCCCTCCCGCCCCGGCCCGTCGCCAATAGTGACAAAAACGTCAGAAAACGGCGCCAGCCAAGACCCGCGCTCATCCCTTGTCCTGACCCTGCATCCTCACTAGAATGCCCCCATCATCCATGCCGGAGCCCGTTTATGTCCCCCAAGATCCTGTTGCTGACCCTGCCTTTTCTGCTCGCCGGTTGCAGCTCGCTGTCGGAAGAGGAGTGCCGCGCCATGAGCTGGTACAACCTGGGCTATCAGGATGGGGAGCAGGGCAAGACCCGTCAGGCGACCCGTGACTATGTGTCGACCTGTGGCGAATACGGCCTCAAGGTGGATGAAGCCGAGTGGAAGCGGGGCTATGCCAAGGGGCTGGAGCTCTACTGCATTCCCGAACTCGCCTATAGCAAGGGCAAGTCAGGCGCCGAGTATCTGGGGGTCTGCCCCAACGATGCCAGCTTCCTCACCCAGTACGATCGCGGCCGCCAGGAATATCTGGTGGAGAAACAGCTCAGCGACCTCAAGAGCGACATGGAGCGGACAGAGCGCGACATCGAGACACTGGAGCGGCAGATCCGCAACGAGAACGACAGCAAGCAGCGCGACTACTACCGGGCCCAGCGCGAGCGCGCCATCCGCCATTACGAGGGGCTGCGCCGCGACTACAACCGGATCCGTTTCCCGGACCGGGTGATCCAGTTCTCCTTCGGTAATTAATGCAAGCGGGCTCGGCCGCAGTTCACCGCGCCGGGCCCGGCTGGACCTTTACGACGGCAGCACCCAGCGCTGCAACGCCAGCGCTATGCCGTCTTCGTTGTGATCGGCGGTCACCAGGTCGGCATGAGCCTGGACATGGGTGGCTGCATTGCCCATGGCGACCGCCAGCCCTACCTGTTCGAACATGCTGATGTCGTTGTTGTTGTCACCAAAGGCCACCACGTTTTCCATCGCTATCCCCTCGCTCTGGGCCCAGCGGGCCAGCCGGTTGCCCTTGCTGCAACCGGGTTGCACCAGCTCCACCGCATAGGGCGCCGCCCAGTCACGGGTAAAGGGCATGGCCTCGACCACCTCCCCCATGAACTGATGCAGGCGGGCGGGATCCTGGTTGAACAGCTCCAGCTTCCAGATCGGATTTTTCAGCCAGCTTGCCAGATCGTCCGCAGGCAGCAGGGAGATCTTGAGATGATCCGGCTGATTGGCCGACCAGTGGCGCATCCGGGTGATGTGATCCTCACAGCCGATATAGCCGATCCCTTCGCTCAGGTGGAACAGGGCGCCCATCTGCTGCGCCTCGACCTGAGCCAACAGCTCGGTGAGCGGGGCCACCGCCAGCGGATCTCCCGCCAGGATCCTCTCCTGCGCCGGATCATAGAGGTAGGCACCGTTGCTGCAGATGATGGGGGTATCGAGGGCCAGCTCGTGATGGAAGGGACGGGCCGTCATGAAGTGGCGCCCCGTCACCAGCAGCACCTTGATGCCGTGGGCCCGCGCCTGGGCCAGCGCGGCCCGGGTGGCGGACGAGATCTTGTGATCCCGGGTCAGCAGGGTACCGTCCATATCTAACGCAATAGCCTGGTAACTACTCATATCACCTCCAACATCGGACACGAATACAAAGAGCCATACCGTCCCAAACCCGCCGGCAGGATGCAAGCCCTGCGACAGGAGATGCGGCCAATCTGTGATCTGTCCACGGCCCAGGGCAAGCCTTTTCCCTGCTCTGATCGCCACTCAAGCAGGCTCGGCACAACTCGCCAGGCGCCGATCGGCCCGCTTGCGCAGACCGTAGAAACCGAGGGTACAGAGCAGGCCAGAGAGCGCGGCCAGGTAGAAGGGCCACTCTGTGCCCGCCAGCAGCACCAGACTGCCCACCAGCACGGCCAGGATCTCGCTGCCCACCGCCAGGCCTCGGTAGATCCCCATCGCCTGCCCCTGCTGCTCAGCATGGCTGCGGTTGGAGACCGCCACCGAGGTCGCCAGCTCCCCCAGGCTCATGCCGATGCCGGCGGGGATGAAGGTGAGTGCCAGACCCCACCAGTTGCCCGGCAGCACGAACATCAGCATGCCCGCCGCCATCACCAGATGACCGACTATCCCCAAGCTGCTGCCCCGCCAGTGGCGGGAGAGACGGGATCCCAGCCAGGATCCCAGCATCATGGGCACGCTCACCAACACGGCCGCCTGCGCCAGCTGGACCGGCCCCCAGGCCAGCCGTTCCACCAGCCAGACGTTGAAGTAGGTGAAGTAGAGCTGCACCGCGCCGTAGCTGAGCAGGGTCAGCACGAAGTAGGGCAGCAGGGCCGGTTGCAGCAACAGCTGACGGGAGGAGAACGCAGGCGCCTGCTGCTGGCTGGCAACCGGCGCCTGATTGGGCAACAGCCAGAGCACCAGCAGCAGGTTGACCAGGGTCATGGCCACCGCCAGCCAGGCGGCCAGGCTGTAATCCCCCGATACCACGGCGGCATAACCGCCGATCATGGGGCCCAGCACCCAACCCAGATTCATGCCTATGTTGATCCAGGCGAAACTGCGCGCCTTGGTCTTGGTGGTGCTCATGTCCGCCGCCATGGCCTGCACTATGGCGATGTCGCCATTGAAGAAACCCTCCACCACCCGGCTCAGCAACAGCAGTGGCAGGGATCGCCAGGCGATCCCCAGCGCCATCAGGGCATAACCGGCCAGCACGCCGACCAGACAGACAGTCAGTATCGGCTTGCGGCCGTGGCGGTCCGAGAGTCTGCCCAGCCAGGGGGATCCCACCAGCTGAAACAGTGGATAGAGCCCCATAATGACACCCAGCCACACCTTGCGGCTCCAGTCCGACGCTTGTGGCGTCAACATGCCCTGGGCCGGATCCAGCATCAGCGGTGCCAGCACGGGCGAAGGCAGGCTGAACCCCGCCACCGCCAGTGTCACCGTCATCACCAATACCCAGAGGGTCGCCCGTCCCTTGATCCCATCCATGTCAGCCTCATTAAATAAAGTCATTGGTTTATTTATACTGAGCAAGGTGCATTATTAAGTAAAGTGAATTATTGATTTAAAGGAGACCGCTATCCATAATGACCCAATGAACGCCAGCAACGACAAGATACCGCGCCTGCTCGAGATGCGATGGATCCCCGGATCCAACGCCTGCCGATAGCGAGAGCCGCCAAATGAACGCCAGCAACGACAAGATACCGTTTCTGCTCGAGATGCTATGGATCCCCCGGATCCACCGCCTGCCGATAACGAGAGCCGCCAAATGAACGCCAGCACCGACAAGATACTGTTTCTGCTCAAGAGGCACGGGCCCCAGAGCGCCGCCGCGCTGGGAGAGCAGTTGCAGATGACCTCCATGGGCGCCCGCCAGCATCTGATTGCGCTGGAGGGCGACGGCTGGGTGGGTTTTAGCGATGAGGCCCGCGGCCGCGGCCGTCCCGTGCGCCTGTGGCACCTGACCGAGCAGGCCTGGCAGCGCTTCCCCGATACCCACAGCGAGCTGACGCTGCAGCTTATCGACAATATCCAGCAGTTGTTTGGCGAGGTCGGCATGGAGCGGTTGATCCAGCAACGGGAGCAGCAACAGCTGGGTCGTTATCAGGCACAGCTGACCCAGCCGGCGCTGGCCGACAGGCTGACCGCCCTGAAAGAGCAGCGCACGCGAGAGGGCTATATGGCGGACATGTGCCAGGAGGAGGACGGCAGCTGGCTGTTGTGGGAGAGTCACTGCCCCATCTGCGCCGCGGCGCGAGCCTGCCGGGGCTTTTGTCGCAGCGAATTGGAGATGTTTCGCCAGTTGCTGGCGCCGGCCGGGGTGGAGCGGGAGCAATACCTGCTGGACGGGAATCACCGCTGTCTCTACCGCATCACGCCGCCGAATCCTTGATCGCCAAATGCCAGAAACAACAAAGCAGGCGCCGGGATGCCTGCTTTGTTGCCTTCGGGGAGGGGATGCTCTCGTTCCAGCCCGTCGTTTCCCGATAAGGTCGGACGGCTGATGGGGTTCTTGACCCGGTAAGGTCCTTCACCACAGA
Organism: Aeromonas sp. MR19; assembly: GCF_963899305.1. Classification (NCBI taxonomy): domain Bacteria; kingdom Pseudomonadati; phylum Pseudomonadota; class Gammaproteobacteria; order Aeromonadales; family Aeromonadaceae; genus Aeromonas; species Aeromonas sp. MR19. The sequence goes on along the minus strand of NZ_CAWQWZ010000008.1, from coordinate 19,067 downwards.
GACCGGGTTGGGTTTCTGTCTTGCCACCGGAAGATGCAACCATAGTATCCCTGCCGGCGCGGTGAGTGGTTGCGAAGTAGCATGTCTTTTCAGTTGTTTTTGCAATAGTTCACCCTTAATCTAGGAAAAGTGAATTAGTAATTGCAACGAGGAACGGAGAATGCTGAAACTTGATCGCATAGACAGGCATATTCTGGAGTTGATGCAGGAAAATGGCCGCATCAGCAACCTGGAGCTGGCCGAGCTGGTCGGGCTCTCCCCTTCCCCCTGCTCCCGCCGGGTCAAGGCGCTGGAGGATGCCGGTCTCATCGATACCCACGTCACCCTGCTCAACGCCCGCCAGCTGGGGCTCACCCTCACCGCCTACATTCATATCTCCATGGACAGACACACCCCCGAGCGGTTCGAGAATTTCGACAAGGCCATCAAGGAGCTGCCAGAGGTGCTGGAATGCGACCTCATCACCGGCAACGACGCCGACTACCAGCTCAAAGTGGTGGTGCGGGACATGGAACACTACCAGCACTTCCTGCTGGACAAGCTGACCCACATTCCGGGGGTGACCGGGGTGCGTTCCAGCTTCGTGCTGCGTCGCATCAAACACAAGACGGCGCTGCCGCTCAATCATCTGGGGTAGGGTCTGATGGCAGAGCGGCACGCCCTCTCTGCCATCACGACAAAACCGATAACAACAAAAAGAGGAGGCCTGGGCCTCCTCTTTTTCATTTTTGCTTGCTCGATGGCGCGTCTGTCAGACTGCAACCTGGCTGACATCCTGCACCTGCAGCAGCCAGCCGGCCTGCTCCTGCTGGGGCTCGCCGCTGACCCGCAGCCGCTCGCCGGTTGGCACCCACTGCCCCTGGGGCAGGGCGACCAGCAGGCTCTCGCTGCCGTTGTCGAACAGCCAGCGATCTTCACCCAGCGACTCGATCAGATAACCTTCCATCTCCACTCTGGACTCGGCTTGCCAGGATGGCGCAACGGAATCACGGCTCTCGATGAAATCCCCCTGAACACCAAAACTGGCCAGCCCCCACAGAATGGAGAGCCCGACCAAGGATGTTTGCATCTTGTCTCTCCTCTTTTGGAACTGTGGGGCCAGTATGGGAAGAGAAAACTGAGTGCACCATGAACAAGGTGGCAAAGTGCAGGCGAGATCGCGAAAAAAACCGGCCAACTGGCCGGTTGTGTCATTTTATGGCGTCTGGATCACACTATTTGGCGGCTTCCTCTGCCATCCGCTCGGCTCTTGGCTTATTCGTCCACATGGCAACACCGCGATGATCCGCGCAGATCCCCTCTTCGACCACGGCCCTGACCCGGGTACCGTCCTTGCAGATCGCCTGCCAGGCATCGGCATCGTCGATGGCCATCGAAGGGGCATGGGAACCGGAACTGCAGGCGGTCAGCAACAGGGCAAACAGGGGCAACAGGATTTTCATGGGGTGGATCCTCAGGCTGTATGGGTCGGCTGCACTCAGCGCCCCAGTTGCGCCGAGATGCGATCGCAGAGCTGCTTGAGCTGGGCCAGTTCAGCATCGGCCAGATCCACCTGATTGCGCAAGTTGTCCGCCAGGCAGCACTCCTTGACCTCCAGTTGCAGCTGGCGCCCCGCCTCGGTCAGGCCGATGCATTTTTGCCGCTCATCCTCGCTGGAGACGGTGCGGGTCAGCCAGCCCTTGCTCTCCAGCCGCTTGACGATGGGGGTCAGGGTGCCCGCATCCAGCCCTGTCTCCTGCCCTATCTCCTTGAGACTGACCTCGTCCCGCGCCCACAGCGACAGCATCACCAGATACTGGGTATAGGTGAGATCCAGCTTGTCCAGCAGCGGCCGGTAGGCCCGCATCACGGCATTGGAGGCGCTGTAGAGGGCAAAACAGACCTGCTTTTTCAATTCACTCATGGGGGCACCTCGCTGACGACTGGGGCCAGTATACCTCAGGAAAATTGGGGGTCGAATAATTTGCACACAAAACAGTTGTCAGCCTCCGCTTTCAGGATTAGTCTGAATTTAGCTTGCACACAAAACAAATCAGAGACCCCGACATGAAGACACTCTATCGCACTCAAGCCATCGCCCAGGCTGGCCGCAACGGTGAGGTTCACACCCTGGACAACAGCCTGCAGCTGGCACTGGCCCTGCCGACCGCCCTCGGCGGCAACGGCAAGGGCAACAACCCGGAGCAGCTGCTGGCCGCCGGTTATGCCGCCTGCTTCTCCAACGCGCTGATCCACGTGGCCCAAAAACTCGGCACGCCCCTCTCCAGCGCCCCCGTCACCGCCGGGGTCGAGTTGCTGGCGCTGGCCGATGGTCGCTTCAACTTCGCCATCACGCTGGACGTGGCGCTCGCCGCAGCGCAGCCTGAGCAGACGGCGCAGGCCGAGCAGATAGTGCGGCTGGCCCACCAGACCTGCCCCTTCTCCAACGCCATGCGGGGCAATGTGGTCACCCGGTTGCTGCTCAACGGCGCCCCGCTGGATGAGACAGCGTGAACGAGTTCAACCTCAACCCATTGGAAATAGCCATGCTGGCGACTCGCAGGTTGCCAACCCCCCTCAAACTGGAGAAAAAACCATGAATCAGCTCAGCCATCAGATCCAGCTGCTGCGTCGCCCGGTCGGTATGCCCAGCCTGGCCGACTTCACCCTGGTCGAGGTCGCCCTGCCCGAGTTGCAGGAAGGGGAGGTGCGGGTCACCAACCAGTGGCTGTCGGTGGACCCCTACATGCGCGGTCGCATGAGCGACGCCAAGAGCTATGTGCCCCCCTTCCCCCTGAACGGCCCGCTCGATGGCGGCGCCATCGGCATGGTGGAGGCCTCGCGCCACCCGGACTTCGCGGTGGGCGACCGGGTGAGCAGCATGCTGGGCTGGCGCGACAGCTTTGTCGCCAATGGTGCCCAACTGACCCGCCTGCCCGACACCCGCTTGCCACCCCAACTCTTTCTCGGCGCCCTCGGCATGCCGGGCATGACCGCCTGGACCGGGCTCAACCGCATCGCCAGGCTGCAGGCCGGTGAAACCGTGCTGGTGTCGGCCGCCTCCGGCGCCGTCGGCTCCATGGTGGTGCAGCTCGCCAAACGGGCGGGGGCCCGCGTCATCGGCTCCACCGGCTCGGCCGACAAGGTCGCCTATCTCAAGACGCTCGGTACCGACGAGGTGATCAACTATCGCGACATTCAGGATCTCGATGCCGAGCTGGCGCGGCTCGCCCCAGACGGGATCCACGTCTACTTCGAGAACGTGGGGGGCGCCATGCTGGACGCAGCCCTCAACAACATGGCGGTGCACGGTCGCATCGTGATGTGCGGCCTCATCGAGCAGTACAACAGCAAGGGCGAGGCGAGCGGCCCGCGCAACCTATCCCAGGTGATCCGCAAGCGCCTCACCATGCAGGGGCTGATCGTGTTCGATCACTGGCAGCACTACGGCGAGTTTCTGGCCGAGGTGACTCCCGCCTTCGATGCCGGTGCACTGCAGGCCGAGGAGACCGTCTATCAGGGGCTGGCCAGCATGCCGCAGGCCTTCATCGGTCTGTTCGAGGGGCGCAACACCGGCAAGATGCTGGTCAAGCTGGACTGATCCGCAGGACTGGCGCCTCACGCCGCAGACTGCTTGCATGACGGGCCCATCCGCCCTAAGGTGGGCCCGTTTTTTATGGCGCAATCCGCCGTTTCAGCCAGGAGCCTCGCATATGCTCACCCCCTATCTCCGCATCTGTGGTCGATGACAGTGCGCTCCTGATTAACCCGTTTGCCCCGCTTCATCCCAGCAAGGAGCTCTTCTTATGTCTACTCCCTATCCCCGCGTCGGTGTCGGCGTCATCTTGACCAACAGCCAGGGCCAGGTGCTGCTTGGCAAGCGCAAGGGCAGCCATGCCCCCTACTGGTCCATCGCCGGCGGCCATCTGGAACTGGGAGAGAGCTTCGAGTCGGCGGCGATCCGCGAAGTGGCCGAGGAGACGGGTTTTCGGATCAGCAATCCCAGCGTCATCGCCGTCACCAACAACCTGGAGACCTGGCGCGAGAGCGGGCTGCACTACATCTCCGTCACCCTGCTGGCCCAGGTGGAAGGAGAGCCGCAACTGCTGGAGCCGGAGAAGTGTGAAGGCTGGATCTGGTGCGATCCCCGCGACCTGCCGGAGCCTCACTTCGATGCCAGTCGCCAATCGATAGCCTGCTGGCTCGCCGGTCGTTGCTATCTGCCACAACCAGGTCAGCCGATGGAGTGATCATTGCCTGCCGGCTGACAAGGTGCGGCTACCTGCCAGCAGCCCCCTGATTTGTCATAAAAAAGTCACCGCTTTGTCATATCATCGGGGTCGATGATGACAACGAGGGAGTGAGGACGTGGGGCAGGTGTTTATTCAGTTTTTATGGTTGGGCTGTGTCAGCTTCGGCGGACCCGCCGCCCATATCGGCTATTTCCAGCGCGCCTTCGTCGAGCGGCTGGGCTGGCTGACCCAGGCCGAATTCGCCCAGTTACTGGCGCTGTGCCAGTTGCTGCCGGGCCCGGCCTCCAGCCAGCTCGGCTTCGCCATCGGCCGCCAGCGGGCAGGCCTGGGCGGGGCGCTGGCCGCCTTCGCCGGCTTCACCCTGCCCTCCTTCCTGCTGTTGCTGGCCGCCGCCATCGGGGTGGGGCAACTCACGGCCAACGTCTGGCTCAATGCCGCCCTGCACGGCCTCAAGTTGCTGGCCCTGGTGGTGGTCGCGGATGCGGTACTCACCATGAGCCGCCAGTTCTGCAAGACGGCGCGGGCCCAGGGGATCATGGTGGCGACCGCCGCTGCGCTCTGGTGGCAACCCGGCCTGCTGACCCAGCTCGTCATGCTGGCGGGGGTCGCCCTGCTCTGTGCTCGCGTCGAGGCGCCGCAAGTACCAGGCCCACAACTCTCGCCCGCTCAACCAATGCCTCTGCGCCAACCCCACTGGCCTACCCTGCTGCTGTTTGCCCTGTTGTTTGTCAGTCTGCCGCTGCTGGCCACCGACACCGCCAGCCAGCTGGTTGCCGACTTCTACCGGGCGGGCAGCCTGGTGTTTGGCGGCGGCCACGTGGTGCTGCCCCTGCTGGCCGAGAGCGTGGGCCACAGCCTCAGCCAGCAGCAGTTTCTGACCGGCTACAGCCTGGCCCAGCTGGTGCCCGGCCCCATGTTCACCCTGGCCAGCTATCTCGGCGCTCAGCTGCTGCCGGCCACACCGCTGGCGGGAGCCCTGCTGGCGACCCTGGCACTGTTCCTGCCCGGCTTTCTGCTGTTGTGGGCCCTGGGGCCCTGCTGGCAGAGCTGGCTGGCTCGCCCCCGGCTGGCAGGGGCCGTGACCGGCATCAACGCCGCCGTGGTGGGGTTGCTGCTGGCCGCGCTCTATCAGCCGGTGTGGCAGAGTGCGGTACAGGTGCCGACCGATCTGGCGCTGGCCGCCGTCGGCTTCTATCTGTTGCGCGTCATCAGGCTACCCATACTGGCGCTCGCCGCACTGCTGGTGGGGGCCGCCATGCTGCTGGCCTGAGCCAGATGCCGGGCCAGGCGCCATAAAAAACGGCGCCCCTGTTGGCAGGGGCGCCGTTTTTTCATGTTCAGGCTGGTTGCTCAGGCTTCGGGATCGAAATCCAGACTCAGGCTGTTGACGCAGTAACGCTGACCCGTCTCGGTCGGCCCGTCGGGAAAGACGTGACCCAGGTGGGAGCCGCACTGGCTGCAGGTGATCTCCACCCGTTTCATGCCGTGGCTGCTGTCCTCTGTGTAGGTCACAGTGCCCTCGATGGCACGATCGAACGAAGGCCAGCCGCAGCCGGAGTCAAACTTGGCCTCTGAGTGAAACAGCACGCTCTTGCAGCAGACGCAGAGATAGTCGCCACTCTTGCGGTTGTGCAGCAGGGCGCCGCTGTAGGGCTGCTCGGTGCCCTTCTCCCAGCAGACGCGAAACTGTTCCGCACTCAGCTTGTTGCGCCACTGCTCAGGATTCTTGTTGCTCATACCGACTCCTTGCCATTTATCACGGCGCCCAGCATACCCAGTCAGGCCGCTTTGCTCTACCCCGCCAGCGGGAACTGTGATCCGGTTGGCAACACGACGGCAACATCCGGCATGGCGACCACCCCCTCTTCGGCCAGCGCCACCGCCGTCAGGGCGACCCGCTCCAGCAACTTGAGGGAGTGGGCCCGGCCAACCGCCACCTGACGCTTGATGTCGTCGGGCAGGAACGGCAGGCCGTCGTTGGTGGCCGTGTCTATGGTCTGGATCCACTCCAGCCCCTCCCCCGGCGGTGGCAGGCGGAACTGGATGTCGTAGTCGCTGGCGTTGAACAGCACGTACCAGCGCTCCCCCTCGCACAGCTGCATGCCGATATCCATGGCAAACGCCTGCCCCATGGGCGCGTGCCAATCCTGATCGGTGAGCTGATGACCATCCGGGTGATACCAGTTGACCTGATGGCAGCTGGTGGGCGCCCCGTTCCAGCTGTCATCGCTCAGCTGCAGATTGGCGAAGACGGTCGATTCCGCCCGCAGCGCCATCATCTGCTGGGTGAAGGCGAGCAGCCGCTCGTCTTCCGGCCGCCACTGCCAGTTGACCCAGCTGATCTGGTTGTCCTGACAGTAGGCGTTGTTGTTGCCCAGCTGACTGCGGCCCATCTCGTCCCCGGCCAGGAAGTGCGGTGTGCCCTGGGAGAGCAGCAGGGTGGCGATCAGGTTGCGCTTCTGCTGCTGGCGCAGGTTGTTCACTCTGGGATCGAGCGTCGGCCCCTCCACACCGTGGTTGTTGGAGAGGTTGTTGCCGTGGCCGTCCCGGTTGTCCTCGCCGTTGGCCTGGTTGTGGCGCTGGTTGTAGGAGACCAGATCCTCCAGGGTGAAACCGTCGTGATAGCAGAGGTAGTTGACGCTGGTATGGGGAGCGCGCCAGTTCTTCGGGAAGAGATCCCGCGAGCCCACCAGCCGGGTGGCAAAATCCCCCATCTTGCCGGCATCGCCGCGCCAGAAGGCGCGCACCGTGTCGCGGTAACGGTCGTTGATCTCCAGCCACTGGCTCGGGAACTGACCGAGGCGATAGCCGAACGGCCCTATGTCCCAGGGCTCTGCGATGAGCTTGACCCGCGCCAGCACGGGATCCGCCATCATGGCCTTGAAGAAGGCCCCCATGGGATCGAACTCCCCCGCCTCCCGCGCCAGGGTGACAGCAAGGTCGAAACGAAAACCATCCACCTGCATCTCCGTGACCCAGTAACGCAGAGCATCCAGCACCAGCCGCAGGCTGTTGGGGTGATCCAGATTGACGCTGTTGCCGCAGCCGGTGACGTTGGCATGACGACTGTAGTCGGGGCCGTGAGCCCCCGCCTCGAAGGCATAGTAGCCCGCATTGTCAAAGCCCTTGAATGACAAGGTGGGGCCATCGAAACCGGATTCGGCTGTGTGGTTGTAGACCACGTCCAGTATCACTTCGAGCCCGGCCCTGTGCAGCTCGCGCACCATGGTCTTGAACTCGGTCACCGCCTCCCCCGCGCTGTAGCGCGGCTCGGGGGCAAAGAAAGCGATGGGGTTGTAGCCCCAGTAGTTGGTGAGCCCCAGCTGCTCGAGCCTGGGCTCGGACATGAAGGCCGCCACCGGCATCAGCTGCACAGAGGTAACGCCGAGGGACTTCAAGTGCTCGATGATCACCGGATGGCAGATGCCAAGGTAGGTGCCGCGCAGTTCGCTCGGTACCCCCTGATGCTGGCGGGTGAACCCCTTGACGTGGGTTTCGTAGATGACGGTACGTGCAGGCTCTATGCCCGGCTTGCCGACCCCCTGCCAGTCGAAGGTGTCATCCACCACCACTGACTTGGCCACCATGGCGGCGCTGTCGCCCTCATACAGTTTGTCATCCCAATGAGTCGCCCGGCTGAGCGCCCTGGCATAGGGGTCGATCAGCAGCTTTTGCGGATCAAACAGCATCCCCTCCTGGGGCGCACCATGTACCCGATAACCGTAACGCTGACCGGCCTTGACGCCGCGCACATAGCCGAAGCGATATTGGCCGCGCCGGCCGGGCAATGCCAGCCGGACCAGCTCTTGCTCCTGCTCGTCGAACAGGCAGAGCTCTACCATGTCCGATTGGGGGGCCCAGACGCAGAAGTGACAACCCGTCTCATCGAGCAGGACACCCAGCGGGTGGTCCTGCCCCTTTTCCATTGCAAACATCAAGACTCCTGTTTGATGAACAAGGTCGCGAGCGGCGGCAGATCCAGCACTATGCTGTGCCCCAATCCCTGCCAGGGGGTTGGCTCGGCGACGAAGACCAGACCCACATCATAGTTGCTGCCCCAGTAATGCTCGCTATCCGTGTTGAGCACCACGCGGTAATTGCCGGCGGCAGGCACCCCGAGTCGATAGGCGATGCGCGGTACCGGCGTGAAGTTGCAGGCCACCATGATCGGGTGGGCCCCCTGCTTGTCGGCCCGCAGCCAGGCAAAGACACTGTTGTCGGCGTCGTTGTGATCCAGCCAGCGGAAACCGGTCTGATCATAATCGGCCTGATACAAGGCAGCTTCATGACGGTAGAGGTGGTTGAGATCACGGATCAGGCGCTGCTGACCGCCGTGCTTGGGATACTGCAGCAGGTGCCAGGGCAGCTGGGCGTCGTGATTCCACTCGTTGCTCTGGGCTATCTCTGTGCCCATGAAGTTGAGCTTCTTGCCCGGATGGGCATACATGAAGCCCATGTAGGCGCGCAGGTTGGCCGATTGCTGCCACTCGTCGCCGGGCATCTTGTAGAGCATGGAGTGCTTGCCGTGCACCACCTCGTCGTGGGAGAGCGACAGGATGAAGTTCTCGTCATAGTGATACACCATGGAGAAGGTCATGTCGTTGTGGTGATAACGGCGGTGAATAGGCTCTTTCTGCATGTAGGTGAGGGTGTCGTGCATCCAGCCCATATTCCACTTGAAGCCAAAGCCGAGGCCACCGAGGAAGGTGGGACGAGACACGCCGGCAAAGGCGGTGGACTCTTCGGCTATGGTCATGGCGTGGGGGTACTTGCCGTATACCTCTTCGTTGGTCCACTTCAAGAGGCTTATCGCCTCGTAGTTGTGGTTGCCACCGTCGACGTTCGGCACCCACTCGCCGGCGTTGCGCGAATAATCCAGATAGAGCATGGAGGCGACCGCATCCACCCGCAGGCCGTCGATATGGAACTTGTCGAGCCAGAACAGGGCACTCGCCACCAGGAACTGGCGCACCGTATTGCGGCCGAAGTCATAGATATAGGAGTTCCAGTCCGGGTGCCAGCCACGGCGCGGATCCTCGTACTCATAGAGCGGCGTGCCGTCGAAGCGGGCCAGGCCGTGGGCATCGGACGGGAAGTGAGCAGGCACCCAGTCCAGGATGACACCTATGCCGGCCTGGTGGCACTGGTCGACGAAATATTTGAAGTCGTCGGCGCTGCCGTAACGGCTGGTGGGAGAGAACATGCCCACCGGCTGATAACCCCAGGAGCCGCTGAACGGGTGCTCCGAGACCGGCAGCAGCTCTATGTGGGTGTACTCCATCTCCTTGATGTAGGCCACCAGATCCACCGCCAGCTCACGCCAGCTCAGGCTGTCACCGTTGGGGTGGCGTTTCCAGGAGCCGACGTGCAGCTCGTAGATGGAGAGCGGCTGATCCCGCTTGTCATTCTGCTGGCTCTCGCGCCAGGCGGCATCCTGCCACTGGTACTGCTCGTGGTCGTAAACCACGGAGGCGAACGACGGATACTGCTCGCAATAGAAACCGACAGGATCGCTCTTGTGGGGCAGCCGATGTCCGGCCGGATCTTTCAGTTCAAACTTGTAGCGATCCCCGGCCTTGAGGCCCGGCACAAACAGCACCCAGTGACCACACTGGCTGCGCTGCATGGGGTGACGACGGCCATCCCAGAAGTTGAAATCGCCGATCAGGCTCACCGCTGTGGCGCTCGGCGCATAGACGGCAAAGCGCACCCCTTCCACCCGCACGCCAAGGTGCTCCACGCTGCGCAGTTGCGCGCCGAGCGTGTGGTAGATGTTTTCCGGCTGGGAGGTCAGTTCTGCCAGACCGGCCCAACCCGCATCCTGAAACTGGTAGGGGTCGACAAACTCGGCGTTGGCATCGGGATAGTCGGCAAGCAACTGGTAGGGAAAGGGATTCTTGCGGCGGGTGAAAACAGTTTCAAAAAGGCCCGATTCATCGGAGGGCGCCAGGGTGGCAACGATTTTGCCCGACTTGAGATCCCTGACGCGCACCTCGAGGGCATCCGGCAACCAGGCGGTCAGTTTGAGGCCAGGCCCATCCGGGTTGGCCTGCAGGCCTAAATAAGAGAAGGGATCGGCACAGCGGGCAGCAACCAAACGTTCAACGAGCATCGAGATTTCCTTTCATAGCTGAGCATCCGCTCCGGCCAGGGCCGAAGCGGATGTAAGTGAGTCACGTTTTGTCGGCAGTGGCTCAACGACTGGCCTCATCACGGGCCTGGCTCATCTTGCCTGCCAGCGCCTTGAGCGCTTCATTGGCAAAAATATCCTCCAGATCGGTGGACAGCTTGCGACGCCAGTTGGGGTATTCATAACTGGTGCCCGGCACGTTGACCGGCTTGTCCATCTCCAGCCAGTCTTCCAGCTGGGTGCTGAACAGAGCACAGCTGCCGCGGGACATATGCAATTGCAGCCCATGGTTGAGCTCGGTGTTCATGCCGACCCAGTTCACGTCATGGCTGACGCTGTCAGAGATAACCCCATGAGCGTGCAGGCTGTCGAGGATCCGCTGTTTTGCCTGGTGGCGATCAGCATACAGGGTCTTGAGCACGTCTTCATCCGGATACAACCCCAGCTCGCGGCCCAGCGCCAGATCGTCGCAATGCCAGAAGCCCTTGAGGGTCGGCATGTCGTGAGTGGTCAGGGCAGACATCGCCTGCTCGGTGTAGTGAGCCGGAGAGATGAAGCCGCCGTCGGCCTTGGAGCGCTCGAAGAAGAACACCTTGTAGGAATGGACGCCGTTCTCTTTCAGGGTCACGTCTATGCCTTCCGGCACAGTCCCCAGATCTTCACCGATCAGCAGGCACTGATTGCGGTGGGATTCGAGCGCCAGGATCCCCAGCAGATCGTTGACCGGATAATAGATGTAGGCCCCCTTGGCGGCAGACTCTCCGGGCGGCACCCACCACAGGCGCAGCAAGGCCATCACGTGGTCGATGCGCAGCGCGCCGCAGGAGCGCATGTTGGCGCGGAACAGATCCACCATGGGCTGGTAAGCCGCTTCAAACAGCTGGTTCGGGTTCATGGGGGGCAGACCCCAGTTCTGGCCGAGCGGGCCCAGAATATCGGGCGGCGCACCGACCGAGGCTTTCGGGCAGTAGAGATCCCGGTTGGCCCAGATCTCGGTGGAGCCTTCGGAGACGCCGACCGCCAGATCCCGGTAGATCCCCATCACCATGCCGGCGGCCTTGGCGCGAGCATCGGCTTGCGCCAGCTGCTCATCGGCCAGGAACTGCAAGTAGAGATAGAAGTTCACATCCTGGCTGTGCGCGGCCATCCAGGCAGCCACCTCGGAGTTGTGGTAATCCCGCAACTCTTCCGGCCATACCGGCCAGCCCCAGGCATTTTCGCCCTTGGCATAGAAGTGGGCCTGCAGGGCATCAAACGCCGCCTGCTGTTGCAGGCTGTCACCACCGGCCGCCACGAAGGCATCGAAATCGGCCTGACGCTCGGTACTGAAACTGGCTTCATCGAACACCTGACGCAGCATGCCGATCTTGGTCTGGATAACACCGGTGTAATCCACGTTGCTCTTGGCACGCAGTTCATTGAGGTGCTGCTGAAAGGCCGGATTGGCCACTTCGGCCTTGAGGCGATCGTTGGCCAGAAACTCGGGCACGGCTTCCACGTTGATATAGGCCACATTGAGCCAGCGACGGGAAGAGGGGCTGTAAGGGCTGGCACTCTCGGGGTTGGCCGGATAGAGGGCATGAATGGGGTTCAGACCCACGAAGTGGGCGCCCCAGGCGGCCGCTTTCTCGACCAGCTGGCCGAGATCGCTGAAATCACCGATCCCCCAGTTGTGACGGCTGCGCAGGCAGTAGAGCTGCACGCTCGGCCCCCACACCTTGCGGCCATCGGCAATGGGAGCCTGCTTGTAGCAAGCTTTGGGTGCCACGATAAGACGCATACTGGCGAGCGGCTCATCATTGCCCTCCTCCAGCAGGGTCAGCTGGTGATAGCCAAGCGCTGGCTGTACATCCAGCGCGACCTGGTAGGCCTGGCACTCCATCTCTTCGAATTCAGCCACGCCAACCAGCTCACCCTCAATGGGGGTGATTTGGCCGGACAACACAGTCCCCTGCTCCAGCGTAAGCTGCCAGGTTAGGGCGTCATTGACGAAATCGATGGGCAGACGGACTTCAAGGGTGATGGGCTCACCGCTGCGGACCACCATGACGGGATCCAGCGCGCGCAACCAGTGCTGGCGATGCTCCTGCTCCAGCTGCTGCGTCAGGGCGACCTCGTCATCGACGCGATAGCCCATGGCGCCCAGCATGGCAGCCTTGCTCTCTTCGGATACCTGGGCCGGGTGGCCCCAGGCATCAACATACTCGCTGGCGATGCCTTTGGCGGCAGCCAGCTGTTCAATCAGGGTGGTCATAGTTTGAGAATTCCCGCTGTGGATTCTATCTATACTATTTTGATTAATTTTTATGGGTGGTACTTGAACAGTGGCTTTTCGGCCATGCTAAACCGCGCACATTTTTACACATCTGTCTGGCTGGTTGTGTGACAGAACAGGCACTATTGTTGATCTCCGTGACGCGAACCAGCCGATGACATTTTCGACAAAAGTTGGTAGTCAGTTACATAAACCGAAAATAAATTTCACAGTTTTTCATGATATAGCGCAATTTCAGACAGATTGTTGGTTGACTCACGGGGGAGTTCTAGTAAATTTACAAACGGAATTTTCTTTGACTACTGAACAGTTAGGTAACCAAATATGACTATCAAAGTAGGTATTAACGGTTTTGGCCGCATCGGCCGTTTCGTCTTCCGTCTGGCCGCTGAGCGTGCTGACATCGAAGTGGTTGGTATCAACGACCTGATCGACGTTGACTACATGGCTTACATGCTGAAGTACGACTCCACTCACGGCCGCTTCAAGGGCACCGTTGAAGTCAAAGACGGCAACCTGGTTGTCAACGGCAAAACCGTACGTGTTACCGCTGAGCGTGACCCGGCAAACCTGAAGTGGGATGCCATCGGTGTTGACGTTGTTGCCGAAGCCACCGGTCTGTTCCTGGACGACGCGACTGCTCGCAAGCACATCGCTGCCGGCGCCAAGAAAGTGGTTCTGACTGGCCCGTCCAAAGACGCTACCCCTATGTTCGTCATGGGTGTTAACGACGCTACCTATGCTGGCCAGGACATCGTTTCCAACGCTTCCTGCACCACCAACTGCCTGGCCCCGATCGCCAAGGTTCTGAACGATACCTTCGGTATCGAATCCGGCCTGATGACCACTGTCCACGCTACCACTGCTACCCAGAAGACCGTTGATGGTCCGTCTGCCAAAGACTGGCGCGGTGGCCGCGGTGCGGCTCAGAACATCATCCCGTCCTCTACCGGTGCTGCCAAGGCTGTTGGCGTTGTTATCCCGGAACTGAACGGCAAACTGACCGGCATGGCTTTCCGCGTACCGACTCCGGACGTGTCCGTTGTTGACCTGACCGTCAACCTGAAGAAAGCCGCTACCTACGCTGAAATCTGTGCAGCCATGAAAGCAGCCTCCGAAGGCTCCATGAAGGGCGTGCTGGGCTACACCGAAGATCAAGTGGTTTCCACTGACTTCCTGGGTGAGCGTCAGACTTCCGTGTTCGATGCCAAAGCCGGTATCGCACTGAACGACAAGTTCGTTAAAGTTGTATCCTGGTACGACAACGAAATGGGCTACTCCAGCAAAGTTCTGGACCTGATCGCTCACATCTCCAAGTAATTTGGGATGTGCAATCAAGTAGCTTGAAAAAGGCGGCCATTGGCCGCCTTTTTGTATTCTGGATCGTGGATTTTCCGACCCTCTCTTCTGAATGTGCGCGAGCACAGGAGTCCTCATGCAACCGACACGCTCTCTGACTGCCCACTGTACCCTCAGCCACAATGCGGCTGGCCAGCCCCTGCTCTCCATCGACAATGGCGATGCTAAGGCGGAGATCAGCCTGTTTGGCGCCCACGTGCTGCGCTACCAGCGCCACGGCGAACCCGCCTCGATCTGGCTCAGCGACAAGGCCGTGCTGGATGGCAGCAAGCCCATCCGCGGCGGCATTCCCATCTGCTGGCCCTGGTTCGGCCCGGCCCCCGCCCGTGTCGGCAGCGGCAAACCGTCCCACGGCTTCGCCCGCACCAGCCTCTGGACCCTGGACGGCGTCTCCGATCATGGCGATGGCACGCTCGTCCATCTGTCTCTGCGTGACAACGAGGCGACCCGCACCCTCTGGCCTCACCCCTTCGAGCTGGAACTGGATGTGCTGGTCGGCAAGGAGCTCTCGCTGGTACTGACGACCCGCAACACGGGCAAGCCCCCCATCGCCTACAGCGCCGCCCTGCACACCTATCTGCAGATTAGCGCCCCGGAAGCCGTCAGCGTGACCGGGCTGGGCGAGCCTTACGCCGACAAGCTGACCGGCCAGGATGCGCAGCAGCAGGGCGCTCTGGCGCTCACAGCGGCCATTGATCGGGTCTACCACCAACCCGAGGCCATGATCCGGGTTCAGGATGGCGATCGCACCACTCAGGTGGTCAGCGGCAACCACGACAGTATCGTGGTCTGGACCCCCTGGCTGGAAGGCGCCACCGCCATGGCCGACATGAGCGACGACGGCTACCGCACCATGCTCTGCGTTGAAGCGGCCATCACGGCCGAGGCTGGTATCGTCATAGCGCCGGATGAAGAGCACAGCCTCTCTACCGTGATCCTCTGATCTGCACGGCACCCATAACGAAAGAGGGCACCCAACGGGTGCCCTCTTCACATCTCATGCCCCGATAGATCAGGCATTGCCCTGAGTCTTGAGCCTGAGCTCGGCGGCAAAGTCCAGCATGCGATCCAGCGGGATCAGCGCCTTCACCCGCAGGGCTTCATCCACCAGGATCTCGTGACGCTCGGCGCCATCGGTCAACGCCTCCTTGATCGCCACCAGGCCGTTCATCGCCATCCAGGGACAGTGGGCGCAGCTGCGGCAGGTGGCGCCATCGCCACCGGTCGGTGCCTCGACCATCTCCTTGTCCGGACAAGCCTGCTGCATCTTGTAGAAGATGCCGCGATCGGTCGCCACTATCAGCTTCTGCTGAGGCAGCTCTTTGGCCGCCTTGATCAGCTGACTGGTGGAACCCACCGCATCGGCCAGTTCGATGACGGAAGCCGGGGATTCCGGATGCACCAGCACGGCCGCATCCGGATTCTGCTCCTTGAGTTCGCGCAGGGCACGGGCCTTGAACTCGTCATGGACGATGCAGTGGCCCTGCCAGCGCAGCATCTGGGCCCCCGTCTTCTTCTCGATATAGGCGCCCAGGTGCCTGTCCGGGCCCCAGATGATCTTGTGACCTTGGCTGTCGAGGTGCTCGACTATCTCAAGCGCGATGCTGGAGGTCACCACCCAGTCGGCTCGCGCCTTGACCGCCGCCGAGGTATTGGCGTAGACCACCACTATGTGGTCGGGGTGGGCATCGCAAAAGGCCGAGAATTTATCGATGGGGCAGCCCAGATCGAGGGAACACTCCGCCTCCAGGGTTGGCATCAGCACCCGTTTGTGAGGGCTCAGGATCTTGGAGGTCTCCCCCATGAAGCGCACCCCCGCCACTATCAGGGTCTGGGCGGCATGATCCCGACCGAAACGGGCCATCTCGAGGGAATCGCCGACGAAACCACCGGTGGCCTCGGCCAGCGCCTGGATCTCGGGATCCGTGTAGTAGTGGGCAACCAGCACGGCCTGACGCGCTTCAAGCAGTGCCTTGATGTCTGCGATCAGGGTCGTTTTCTGCTCGGCGGTCAGCGGGGCCGGTTTGACCGGGAACGGGTAGTCCATCTCGACCACCGGAGGGATATTGCTCAGTGCATTGCTCATTGCGACTGTTCCATCAAGGCTCGGAAAGGCAAAAATTATAACCAGAAGCTGGCCACAAACCCATCAACAAATCGGGTGGTACGCAAGTGTCCGAATATACTCAAGTAATTCGTTGTCATTCTTGCCAAAAGGAGTTGTCGAATGAAACAACGCTCGCTCAAAACCAAGCTGCTGCTGCTCACCATGGGACTCTTCCTGTTCAGCGGCATCGCCATGACGCTGATACAATCCTCCTCCCTGCAATCCCTGCGCAGCAACATAATGAGCCAGACCCGCCAGGCGCTGGAGCAGGAGGTCTCCCGCACCCTGCAGTTCCAGGCCGAGCGCTACGCGGTGCAGATAGCCGCCTTGCTGCAGCAGTCCTATCAGGTGCCACTGGGAATAGCCGCCCAGCTTGAGGGCAGCATGGCCCAGCCGGATCGTATCCTCTCCCGCCCCCAGGTCGAGACCCTGCTGGGCAGTCGCTTGCAGCAGGCGAGCGGTATCAGCTCCATCTATGCCCAGTTTGAGCCCAATAGCTACGATGGCCAGGATGCCGCCTGGCCGTCCGGCGCATCCCACTCAGTCCCCAGCAAGGGCAGCCTGGAGATTTACTTCGTTCGCGATCAGGGCGGGAAAGTGTCGCAACAGCAGGTGGATGCCGCGGCCAGTGACGCCAAATACGATACCTCGGTCAACGAATTCGGCATTCGCAACAGCGAGTGGTACCTGTGTGGTCGCGATACCCGCCGCCCCTGCCTGATGGAACCCTACCTCTACGAAATCAGTCCGGGCAACAAGGTGTTGATGACCAGCCTGACGGTCCCCATCCTCAAGGAGGGCAAGTTCGTCGGGATCACGGGTGTCGATATGAATCTGCCCATCTTCCAGCAGCTGGCAGAAAGCCTGGGCAAAAGCCTGTATGACAACCAGGCCGACGTGACTCTGGTCAGCAAGCTGGGGCTCATCGTCGGCAGCAACCGTTACGCCGACAAACTGGGTCGCCCGTTGACGGAGGCAGGGCTGACCGCGCCAACCGGACAAACGCAGGATACCGACACCGATTTCATCTTGCAGCAACCGGTGCAGATCGAGGCGGCCGATACCCAGTGGTGGCTGATGATCAAGGTGCCCAAGGCGCTGGCACTGAGCCAGGCCAACACCATCAGCAACCAGCTGGGCGACCTGCTGCAAGCCGCCCAGCAGCAACAGCTGATTGCCGTCACCATCATCACCCTGCTGGCGCTAGGGCTGCTCATCTGGTTTATCCAGACCATCACGGCCCCGCTCTCGCTCATCAGCCGCCACGTCGCCCACCTTTCCAGCAACGAGGGGGATCTGACCCAGCAGATGCAGGTAGACACTCATCAGGAGCTGATCGAACTGGCCGGCCAGCTCAACGCCTTTCTTGGCAAGCTGCGCGGCATGGTGCAGGGCAGCAAGCAGATTGGACAACAGGTGCGCCAGCAGGCACAGGGGATGAAGCAGACGGCCGATACCATGCGCACCAGCTTGGATGAACAGAGCATAGAGCTGGAGAGCGTGGTCAGCGCCATGCATCAGATGAGCACCACTGCGGTCAGTGTGGCGGGTTATGCGGAGCAGGCGGCCCAGGAGTCGGAGGCTGCCACCCATCACATCAATACGGCCCAGCAAACCCTGAGCCGCGCTCGCACCGAGATCCATACCCTGGTCGAAGACATGCACCAGGCCGACAAGGCAGTGGCCCAGGTGGCCCAGCGCAGCACCAATATCAGCCGCATCCTGGATGTGATCAGGGCCATCGCCGAGCAGACCAACCTGCTGGCGCTCAATGCAGCCATAGAGGCGGCGCGGGCGGGAGACATGGGACGAGGCTTTGCGGTGGTGGCAGACGAAGTACGGGCGCTCGCCACCAAGACCCGCGAGTCCACCGACGAGATAGGCCAGCTCATCGGCAGCCTGCAAACCGAGGTGAGCAGCAGCCAGCAATTGATGAGCACAGGCATCACCCGCTCGGCCAGTACGGTCGAGGGTACGGAGCAGGCCTTCGAGGCGCTCAACCGGGTGGTCGCCCAGATCCAGCAGATCCACGATCACATCAGCCAGGTCGCCACGGCGGCCGAGCAGCAGAGTGCCGTCAGCGATACCATCAACCAGAACCTGATGCGCATCGGTGATGCCGCCACCACCCTGGGACAGGAGGCCAGTGCCAGCCATCGCCTGAGCGAGGAGCTGGAGCAGGCCTCGGGCGCCCTGGCAACACAGCTGGATCGGTTGAGAACCTGATGAGAAACAGCCATAAAAAAAGCCCGCATCGTTGCGGGCTTTTCGATCTGGTGGTCGTTACTGGGATCGAACCAGTGACCCCCTCCTTGTAAGGGAGGTGCTCTCCCAGCTGAGCTAAACGACCTGGGATTCTTGAAATGATGGTGGGTCGTGCTGGATTCGAACCAGCGACCAATTGATTAAAAGTCAACTGCTCTACCGACTGAGCTAACGACCCATCTAAATCATTTTTTACAAACTTGGTGGTCGTTACTGGGATCGAACCAGTGACCCCCTCCTTGTAAGGGAGGTGCTCTCCCAGCTGAGCTAAACGACCTGGGATTCTTGAAATGATGGTGGGTCGTGCTGGATTCGAACCAGCGACCAATTGATTAAAAGTCAACTGCTCTACCGACTGAGCTAACGACCCATCTAAATCATTTTTTACAAACTGGTGGTCGTTACTGGGATCGAACCAGTGACCCCCTCCTTGTAAGGGAGGTGCTCTCCCAGCTGAGCTAAACGACCCGGGATTCTTGAAATGATGGTGGGTCGTGCTGGATTCGAACCAGCGACCAATTGATTAAAAGTCAACTGCTCTACCGACTGAGCTAACGACCCATCTAAATCATTTTTTTACAAACTGGTGGTCGTTACTGGGATCGAACCAGTGACCCCCTCCTTGTAAGGGAGGTGCTCTCCCAGCTGAGCTAAACGACCTGGGATTCTGAAATGATGGTGGGTCGTGCTGGATTCGAA
>NZ_CAWQWZ010000007.1:0-107384 GCF_963899305.1 Aeromonas sp. MR19 | reverse complement strand
CTCTACCGACTGAGCTAACGACCCATCTAAATCATTTTTTACAAACTGGTGGTCGTTACTGGGATCGAACCAGTGACCCCCTCCTTGTAAGGGAGGTGCTCTCCCAGCTGAGCTAAACGACCTGGGAAATCTTGTGGCCAGATTGGTGGGTCGTGCTGGGTTCGAACCAGCGACCAATTGATTAAGAGTCAACTGCTCTACCAACTGAGCTAACGACCCCCACCTTCTGCCTGGCACTGTTCGCCTTCGGCAAACAGTTTCAACTCTACTCACAAAACTGGTGGTCGTTACTGGGATCGAACCAGTGACCCCCTCCTTGTAAGGGAGGTGCTCTCCCAGCTGAGCTAAACGACCTGGGAATTCTGTCTCCACCTGGTGGAGAAATGGTGGGTCGTGCTGGATTCGAACCAGCGACCAATTGATTAAAAGTCAACTGCTCTACCGACTGAGCTAACGACCCTCACCACGACCAGGACCGGATGCAATACTGCACCGGCTCTGACGGCGGCCTATATTACGGATTTATCATCCTGGCGCAATAGAAAATTCTTAAATTCAATCTGATTGTTCACTGCGCATACAAAGCAGGGCCGTATTTACAAGACTGTTACGAAAACAGTGACATACGGCAATGCTACAACTTGCTCAGACTCTGCTTGGCCAACTGGGCCGGCGAGGTGTTGGGATAGCCCTTGATCACCTGCTCATAGAAGGTCTTGGCTTCCGCTTTCTTGCCATCGAGCTGTGCCAGCATGCCCAGCTTCAGCAGGGCATCGGCCCGCTTGGGAGACTTGCTGAACTTGTTCGCCACGGTAGAGAACTGGGCCGCGGCACCGGTTCTGTCACCCTTGTTGAACAGCAGCTGGCCGAGCCAGTAGTGGGCATTCGGCACATAGCCCGAGCTTGGGTACTGCTTGATGAACCCTTCGAAGGCGGGAATGGCCTTGTCGTAGTTCTTGTCCTTCAGCACCATGTTCACGGCCGCGTCGTAGGCCTGATTCTCATCCAGATTGGCGGAGTAGTTGGCCGCAGCAGCCGGGGCTGCACTCGCACCGGCCGCCGGTGTGGCGGGGGCTGCGGCAGGCTGGCTGTTGGCCACCTTGTCGAGCTCCTGGTAGAGCTGGCGCTGACGCTCTTGCGACTGCTCCATCTGGTAGGTTTGCTGTTCCAGCTGGCCGCGCAGTTCGGAGACCTCCCCTTGCAGGGAATCCACCTGTTGCTGCAACTCGGCCTGCAGGCGCAGACGGGCATTCAGGGTGCGCTCCAGCAAGGCGACCCTGTCTTCCAGGCTGCCTGTGGGCATGATGGCGCCATTGTTGCCGCTGAGGGCCACGCCACCACCGCCACTGAGATCGCTCACGGGCGCAGCCGCCTGAGCGCTCAGTGCAACTAACACTGACATCACAAGAGTTGCTTGCTTGTACACAGATTTCATTCGGATCAAACCTTAGCGTTTAGTGCAAATAAAACGGCCATCGCAATAGTCGCTTGCTTATACACAAATTTCATTCGGATCAAATCGGTAGCCTCTGTGTATATAAAACGGCCATCGCAATAGTCGCTTGTTTATACACACATTTCATTCGGATCAAACCGGTAGCTTCAGTGTAAATAAAACGGCCATCGAAATGGCCGTTTGCATATACACGAACTTCATTCGGATCAAACCTTAGTAAACCAGAACCGCACGGCGGTTTTTGGCAAAGGCATCCTCGGTATGAGACATGTCCAGCGGCTTCTCTTCGCCATAGCTGACGATGGAAAGCTGCTCGGCCTGCACACCCAGGGTTTGCAGATACTTGGCTACAGCCTTGGCACGACGCTCGCCCAGCGCGATGTTGTATTCCGGAGTACCGCGCTCATCGGCGTGGCCTTCGATCAACACCTTGACGGACGGACGCTCACGCAGGTAGCTGGCGTGTGCATCCAGCAGATCAGCGTACTGACCCTGAATGTCATAACCATCAAACGGGAAGTAGATCACGTTGTCGCGTTGCAGTGCTTCGAACTTCTGACGCATCTGCTCTTCCGGGGTCAACATGCCATTTGAGCCACCGGTTTGTACACCGCCCATGCCGTCGGTCATGCCTGACTCGGCGCCAGCGGCATCGGAATCAGAAGAGGAGCTACAAGCGGCCAGGGTGAACAGTGGCAGTGCGATGGCCAAACCCTTGAGCAGTTTATTGAGTTGCATGCTATTTCCTTAAACCTTTATAACAAAACAAAAAACAATCGAATTTTTATCAATTCAAGAAGGGCGACCAAGCTGGTGCACGAATTTCACCGCTACTGGTCGGAAGCACAGCCTTGAAGCGACCATCGGTCGATACCAACGCCAGACTCTTGCGACCTTGATAGATGGTGGCATAAATGATCATGCTGCCATTGGGAGCCACACTTGGCGACTCATCCAGAGCACTCTGGGTAAGGACCAACAGGGCATTGTTTTCCATGTCCTGACGGGCAATACGGTATTGTCCCTGGACACGGGTCACCATCACCATGATTTTGCCATCAGGAGTAATGGATGCACCCTGGTTGGATTCACCTTCCCACGTCATCCGGTGAGTCATACCAGTCGCCAAATTTACGCTATAAATCTGGGGTTTGCCACCACGTTCAGAGGTGAACAACAAACTTTGCCCGTCCGGCATCCAGGAGGGTTCTGTGTCGATAACACGGCTGGTGGTGACCCTGGTCAGCTGCTTGCTTGCAACATCAATCACATAGAGGTTCGGTGAACCATCTTTGGAGAGCACGATAGCCAAGCGACGACCATCCGGAGACCACTCAGGCGCCCCGTTGATACCGCGGAAACTGGAGATCAGACTGCGCTGCTGGGTGTAGATGTCCTGCACATAGATTTCGGACTTCTGGTTCTCGAAGCTCACGTAGGCCAGCTTGCTGCCATCCGGCGACCAGGCCGGAGACATCAGCGGCTCGCGGGAGCGCAGCAGGGTCTTCTCGTTGTAACCGTCGTAATCGGCGATCCGCAGCTGGTATGGGAACTGGGTCCCCTGTTGCACTGAGACGTAGGCCAGACGGGTCAGGAAGGCACCACGCTCGCCAGTCAGACGCTCATAGACGATGTCGGAGATGCGGTGGGCAAACTGGCGCATCTGGGCACCCGGAATGGTCGCCATGCGGCTATCCAGGATGTAACCATTGCTCTCGCCGCCCTGGGTCTTGGCCAGTTGGCCCTTCAGCACGTCGACCAGCTCGAAGTTGATCTTGTAAGTGCCGTCGCCAACAGCCGAAATGGAACCCACCACCACGGCCTCAACCCCTTGGGACGCCCAGGGCGCGAAGTTGATCTCGCCACTGGAGCTCGGGGTCTGCGGCATCTGGCCACGGGCCAGCGGTTTGAACTTGCCACTGCGCATCAGATCGTTGGAGACCACTTCCGCGATGTCCTGCGGCAGTTGCCCGTTCCCTTCCCACTTGAAGGGGGCGACGGCGATGGGACGTGCACTATCAATACCGCCGGTGATGACGATGTCCAAGGCCGCCTGGGCACTCTGGCCCAGCAACAAACAGCCAACCAAAGCAAAAAATACTTTTCTGATCATGGCTTAAATACTCGGTTCCAATAAAAATGAGAGGTTAAATTCCTTTCTCAGCAAGACGCTGCCTGACCCCGTTTTATCATGCTTAGATGCTAGGTTCTAACTTGAGGTTGAACTCCTTCAACATCTCGAATGCCGCAGGATCCTTCGGCACTGGCAGTTGATTCGCCTTCAATACCGCCGCTTTGCCGGAACGGCATACCGCCGGGTCACCCTGGCCGTTATCTACCGATATGACAAAGCCTGTGCTGGCAAGACGTACGCCGATAGTACATGTTTTGCCCCGCATGGTGGGATCCAAAATCATGTAGCGCTCGACCGTGGCCTTGATCAAGGCGGCATATTTATCGACCTCGCCCTGCGCCTGCGCCGATGCGGCCTGACTGCGGGCATTGGCCTCAGCCGACAGCTGCTGCTGCATCATGTCTTCCATCTCTTTTTGCAGCTTGGCCTCCTCGGCCGCCTTGCGCTTGCGCTCCGCCGCTATCTTGGCTTTCTTGTCAGCCTCGGCCTTGGCCTTCTTCTCTGCGTCAGCTTTTGCCTTCTTGGCAGCCTCTTCCTTGGCCTCCTTGGCTTTCTTGTCCGCTTCAGCCTTGGCCTGTTTCTCGGCCTCTGCCTTGGCTTTCTTGTCCGCCTCGGCCTTGGCTTTCTTCTCAGCCTCCTGCTTGGCCTTCTTGTCGGCTTCCGCTTTCTTGGCCGCCTCCGCCTTGGCCTGCTTCTGTTCGGCCTCTTTCTTCTCTTCCTGTTCCTTTTTCTTCTTCAGCGCCAGCGCCTTGCTCTCGGCTTCTGCTGCCTTGCGCTCAGATTCCGCCTGCTTAGTCTTCTGCTCTTCCAGCTTGCGGGCTTGCTCGGCTTTCTGGGCCTTCTCTTCCGCCTGCTTCTGCTCGGCTACCTTCTTCTGCTTCTCGGCCTCTGCCTTGCGGGTCGCCTCTTCGGCTTCCTTGCGCTTGGTTTCGGCGATGCGTAGCCGCTCCTGCTGCTGGGCCAGCTCACGCTTGGCGATATCCGTGTCTTCCTTGTCCTTCTCTTTCTCTACCTTCTGAGGCTTGGGCTGAGATTTCTGCTGCTGGATCTGCTTGGCCTGCTCGTTGAGGAAGTTCTCGTCGAGCATGACGGCATTGACGATCTGCCCCTTCGACTCGGGCCGCTTCGGTTTGCTGAAGTCGACCCCGACCAGCAAAATGATGCCGATGATCAGGTGCAGCAGCAGCGACGCGATGAGATAACCGGAAATACCACGCTTCACGTCCATCTCCGTCAGTTCACCGGATCTGTCATCAGGCCAACCTGAGGCACGCCCGCATTCTTGAGGGCCACCATCAGCAGGATCACCTCTTCGTAGCGCACGGACTTGTCACCGGCCACCACCACGGGGGCATTCTGGTTGATGGCCAGATAGCCCATGGCTTTCTCGGTGATGTATTGCTGCATCGCCTCGGGCGTGCCGCTCGGCACAGGCTCATCATCGGCCTCACCGGCCTTGATGACGTACTCGCCTTCGGTGTTGACGCTGACGATGAAGGGGGGCTTGGCATCTTCCGGCAACTGCTCGGATTCCGCCTGCGGCAGGTCAACCTTGACCCCTTGCGTGATCACGGGCGTCACCGCCATGAAGATGATAAGCAGCACCAGCATGACGTCGATATAGGGAACCACGTTGATCTCGCACACCTTCTTGCGCCGGATCCGCTGATAGGTTTGCATTACTGATCACCCTGCTGCTGTGCAATCTGACGGTTCAGTATGGTGGTGAACTCGTCCATGAAGTTGGCGTAGGCGTTCTCCAGCTTCTCTACCTTGTTGGTAAACCGGTTGTAGAAAATAACCGCGGGAATGGCCGCAAACAGACCCATGGCGGTGGCGATAAGCGCCTCCGCGATACCCGGTGCCACCATCTGCAGGGTGGCCTGCTGCACCTGACCCAGGGCGATAAAGGCGTTCATGATGCCCCATACGGTACCAAACAGACCGATATAGGGGCTGATGGAGCCGACGGTCGCCAGCACAGGCAGGTTGGATTCCAGCTCGTCCACCGCACGGGAAAGTGATACCCGCATGGCACGATAGGTACCGTCCATCACCGCATCCTGGCCACGAGCGCCGGCCTTGAGCAGGCGGGCATACTCCTTGAAGCCGGAATAGAAGATGTCTTCCATGCCTTCGATGTCATCGCGGCGGGAAGAGGACTCCTGGTAGAGACGGTTCAGATCGACCCCGGACCAGAATCTGTCCTCAAACTGCTCCGATGCGATATTGGCCGCCTTGATGACCTTGGAGCGCTGTATGATCAGCGCCCAGGAGACGACCGACATACCCATCAGGGTCATCATGACCAGTTTTACCAACAGGCTGGCTTGCCAAAACAGGCCAATAAACGAAATTTCAGCGTGCACTTAACAGCACTCCCTTCACATTTTCAGGTATTGCAACAGGTTTCATATGCGGATGACTGACACAGGCTATCTGTACCATGGCCTGGGTGATCAGTCGTCCATCAGCCGCCAGTATCCGTTGTGAGAAGCGCATGGAGGCGCGTTTCACTTCAGTCACTTGCGTTAACACAGTCAAAAGCTCATTAAAACGGGCCGCCGAGCGGAAATCGATCTCTGTTCGACTCACCACAAACGCGTGTCCGTCACGCAGCAGGACATCCTGTTCGATGCCACCAGCGCGCAGAAACTCGGTGCGAGCACGTTCCATAAACTTGAGATAATTGGCGTTGTAGACGATGCCCCCGGCGTCCGTGTCTTCGTAGTAGACACGCACCGGAAACTCAGAGACTTCCCCCATAACAATCTGTGATCCATTCGACAGTCAGATGGGGGGCTATCATAGCGCAGGGCTGAATAGGAAAGAAGCAGGGGGAGGCAGGGAAATCCTGCCTCCCCCCGTTTTTTATGAAAGGAAATAGCCTTGAGTCAACCAGAGCCCATATAACAAACTGGGCCAGGCGAGCCAGGGGCAAAACAGTACGCGACCGATGAGGCTGCGGGGATGGAATCCCAGCCCGTGCATCACGCCACAACAGACCGCCCACATCAGCCAGGGAGCGAGCCAGAGGCCGTGCTCACTGGTGTTGGCGGCCACCAGGTTGGGGGCCTGCAAAATAGCGACGGCCAACAGGGCCGCCGCTACCAGTATCAACCCCTGCCAGGGTTGGCGCTCCAGAGGAGCCGCCAACCGGGCGAGTCGATCACTTGTTTTCATCGATCTTGCGATCCATGTTCTCGGTGTGTTCCAGCCAGAGCGCATTGATGATGCCAAACGCACAAGCCAGCAGCAGACCCAGGATCCAGGTGAAATACCACATATCAGGGCACCTTCTTAGTAGAGCGATTGTTGGTTGTCTTCGATGTGCTTGTTGCTCACCCGGCCAAACATCTTGATGTAGGTCCAGATGGTGTAACCCAGCACAGTCGGGACAAAGATGGCCGCGACCACTGTCATCACCTTGAGGGTGTTGAAGGAGGCGGTGGCATCCCACATGGTCAGACTCTGCGATGGCTCCAGGCTGGACGGCATGATGAAGGGGAACATGGAGAAACCCGCCGTCAATATGATGCCCGCAATGGCCAGGGAGGAGCAGAGGAATGCCAGCCAGCCCTTGCCAATCTTGGCCGCCGCCGCCGTCAGCACGCACATCGCCAGACCCAGCGCGGGAGCGATCATCATCCAGCTATAGAGGCTGTAGTTCTGCATCCAGGCACCGGCCTGCACCACGACTTCCTTGTGCAGGGGGTTGGTCACGGCATCGGTCGCGGCACCGCTGACCACCACATAACCGTCCATGCCACTGACCCAGACACCGGCCAGCGCGAAGGTGACCAGCGTCAGCAGGGAGAAGATCATGGCGGCGGTACGGGAACGAGCCAGCACCTCGCCCTCGGTCTTCATCATCAGCCAGGTAGCGCCCTGGGTCACAATCATGAACAGGCTCACCAGACCGGCCAGCAGACCGAACGGATTGAGCAGGCCGAAGAAGTTGCCGTGATAGGTCAGCATCAGGAACTGGTTGAAGCTGAACGGTACACCCTGCAGCAGGTTGCCAAAGGCGACCCCGAAGATGACGGGGGGAACGGCGCTGCCGATGAACAGGGCCCAATCCCAGTTGGTACGCCACTTGGCGTCTTCACGCAGGGAACGGTATTTGAAGCCGACCGGACGGAAGAACAGCGCCATCAGGGTCAGGATCATGGCGATGTAGAAGCCGGAGAAGGCTGCCGCATACACTATGGGCCAGGCCGCGAACAGGGCTCCGCCCGCCGTGACCAGCCATACCTGGTTGCCTTCCCAGTGCGGGCCCATGGTGTTGAGCATCACCCGACGCTCCACATCCTTCTTGCCGACGAAGGGGAGCAGTGCGCCCACCCCCATATCGAAACCGTCGGTGATGGCGAAACCGATCAGCAAGACACCGACCAGCACCCACCAGACCAGACGCAACATTTCGTAATCAAACATGGGTTACTCTCCTTATGCCTTGCTCTGTTCGAAGTGGTACTTGCCCGTCTTCAGGCTGCTTGGGCCCAGACGCGCATACTTGAACATCAGGTACATCTCTATGATGAGCAGCACCGTGTAGAACAGGCAGATCCCGATCAGGGAGAACCAGATCTCGGACGCAGGCACGTTGGATGCAGAGACCGAGGTCGGCAGCACTTCGGCTATGGTCCAGGGCTGACGGCCATATTCCGCGACGAACCAGCCACACTCGATGGCGATCCAGGGCAGCGGGATACCCCACAGCAGCGCCTTGAGCAGCCATTTGCGCTCACCGATCTTGTGGCGAGTGCTGTCATAGAAGGCCAGGCCGATCAGCAGCAGCATCAGCATGCCGCAGGCAACCATGATGCGGAAGGCAAAGAACAGCGGTGCAACCTGCGGGATGGAGTCATCCACGGCGGCCTTGATCTGTTCGTCGGTCGCGTCGGTCACGTTGTTGGTGTAGCGCTTGAGCAGCAGACCGTAGCCCAGA
Organism: Aeromonas sp. MR19; assembly: GCF_963899305.1. Lineage (NCBI taxonomy): Bacteria > Pseudomonadati > Pseudomonadota > Gammaproteobacteria > Aeromonadales > Aeromonadaceae > Aeromonas > Aeromonas sp. MR19. The sequence continues at coordinate 98,843 of NZ_CAWQWZ010000007.1, read as the reverse complement.
TCCTGCTTCACTTCATCGAAGCGGGCACGGGTATCGTCGGACTTGTCGCCGGATTGCAGCTTGGTCAGCAGGTCATAGGCGGTCATGCCGTTGCGCACGCGCAGCTCATGCTCGCTCTTCAGATCCTTGAGGCCGGTCACCTGGCCATCCAGGGAACGGGTGGCGATGATGCCGAGCGCGTACGGGATCTTGATGGCGTAATCGGTGCGCATCTCTTCCTGGTTCGGGATACCGAACAGGGTAAAGGATGCCGGAGCCGGTTCTGTGTTCCACTCGGCCTCGATGGCCGCCAGTTTCACCTTCTGCACTTCACCCGTCTCGTAGCCGGACTCGTCACCGAGGATCAGCACGGAGAGGATGGAGGCCATACCGAAGGCCGCTGCGATGGCGAAGGAGCGACGGGCGAAGGCCACATCACGATTCTTCAGCAGGTAATAGGAGGAGATGCCCAGCACGAACATGGCGCCCGTGGTATAGCCGGCCGCGACCGTGTGGACGAACTTGACCTGTGCAACCGGGTTGAACACCAGTTCGGCGAAGCTCACCATCTCCATCCGCATGGACTCGAAGTTGAACTCGGCACCGACCGGGTTCTGCATCCAGCCGTTGGCCACCAGGATCCAGAGGGCGGAGAGGTTGGTCCCCAGCGCCATCAACCAGGTCGAAGCCAGATGTTGACGCTTGGTCAGGCGATCCCAACCAAAGAAGAACATGCCGACGAAGGTGGATTCCAGGAAGAAGGCCATCAAGCCTTCGATGGCCAGCGGGGCCCCGAAGATATCGCCTACATAGTGGGAGTAATAGGCCCAGTTGGTACCGAACTGAAACTCCATGGTCAGCCCTGTGGTAACCCCGAGGGCGAAGTTGATACCAAACAACTTGCCCCAGAACTTGGTCATGTCCCGGTAGACAGGGTTGTTGGTCATCACATAGACAGATTCCATGATCGCCAGAATGAAGGCCATTCCGAGCGTCAGGGGTACAAACAGGAAGTGATAAAGGGCCGTCGCAGCGAATTGGAACCGCGATAGGTCTACCACATGCTCAGCAATCATGATGTTTCCTCACCGATTATTGGCACGGCTATTTTAAGTTTTAAGGACAAAGCTTCCGTTGGAAGTCCCCGAATTATCGGTCACGCTCCAGTTTGCACTGGCGACCGGATTCGACTGCTACCAGCATTAACAACAAGGCAATACACAGGAACAAAAAAAGCTAATGTTTAACAATTACAAAACAATCAGACTTGCTTTATTCCCGCCCATAATGACCGATGTTTTATATCACCTTTATTTGATTGAAATCAATGTAAAACCATCATCAATACATGCCTTTCAAAGGCATTTTCACGTCGCGTTCCATTTAATTTGGAGAGCTGCGTCACAAAAAACACTAAATCGCAAATCATTGATTTAAATCAAATTTAATATCATCACCAATAAGTGACGCTTCTGTTAAAAAACAATGTTCAAGCGGATTTTCATAATGTTTTCCCGCCCTTGGCTGCCCGCCGGTAACTCCAATTAAAAACCAGTAAAAACGCATGTTCATGCTAATTCGACAACCCAGACAAATGATTAGTTAATCTAATCTGATATAGGTAATTTTTCTTGTTTGTCCGAGTCCGACAGAGCTCCTACAATGCGCCTCGCAGTGAGGGCATACCCTTGGATACAGGCCGGTCAATCTGGGTTCCCGGTACGTATTCGATGAACATTTCGAACCTGTCTATTGGAATTTAAGATGAAAAAGTTTGTTGCTAAAACCATCCGTTACTACAAGCTTTCGTTCGTTCAGCTCTATCAAATGAACCGACTCTGAGGCCTCGCGACGGCTCCTCTGTTTTTTTCCGGTCTGTGTCCAGACGCACTCACTGTCTGTGAACATCCATCCTGAATTGTCTTTGCCCACCGCATCCGCCGTGGGCTTTTTTTTGCCCGGATAATAAAAAACCGCCCTTGATGGCGGTTTTTTGTTCAAACAGCTGTTTTCACCTTTCATCTGGCCGTTGCAAGCCAAAATGCGCATACGCTCTCGGTGTCGCCATCCGCCCTCTGGGTGTACGTTGCAGATAGCCCTGCTGGATCAGATAGGGCTCCAGCACATCCTCGATAGTGTCTTTCTCTTCACCTATGGCAGCCGCCAGGTTATCGAGACCCACAGGGCCCCCCAGAAACTTGTCTATCACAGCCAACAATAGCTTGCGGTCCATGAAGTCGAAACCTTCATTGTCCACGTCCAGCATGTCCATGGCTCGGGCCGCTATGGGTCCGTCTATCCGGCCATCAGACTTGACCTGGGCAAAGTCGCGCACGCGACGCAACAGACGGTTGGCAATCCGCGGGGTACCGCGGGAACGACGGGCCAATTCCAGGGCGCCGTCACTGGTCATCTCCAGCCCCAGGCAACGGGCGCTGCGGGAGACGATGTCGGTCAGATCCTTGACGTTGTAGAACTCCAGCCGCTGCACTATGCCGAAACGATCCCGCAGCGGGCTGGTCAGGGAGCCGGCCCGGGTAGTGGCGCCTATCAGGGTAAAGGGAGGCAAATCGAGCTTGATGGATCGGGCGGCAGGGCCCTCCCCTATCATGATGTCGAGCTGGTAATCCTCCATCGCCGGATAGAGCACCTCCTCCACCACAGGGCTCAGCCGGTGGATCTCGTCGATAAACAGCACATCATTGGGTTCGAGGTTGGTGAGCAGCGCCGCCAGATCGCCGGCCTTTTCCAGCACAGGGCCCGAGGTGGTCTTGATGTTGACCCCCATCTCGTTGGCCACTATGTTCGCGAGCGTAGTCTTGCCCAGACCCGGCGGGCCGAAGATCAGCAGGTGATCGAGTGCCTCGCCACGCTGGCGTGCCGCCTCGATGAAGATCTCCATCTGCTCGCAGACGGGATCCTGACCTGTGTAATCGGCCAGCATCTTTGGCCGTATGGCCCGATCGATGATCTCATCCTCACGCACGCCAGTGGCGGAGATGAGACGGTCCGCTTCAATCATTGCCTACCTCACACCAGACTACGCAGGGATTCACGGATGATATCTTCCACCGACATACCATCGATGGCTATCTTGCTGACGATCTGGCTGGCCTGCTGCGGCTTGTAGCCCAGAGCCACCAGCGCGCTGGCCGCCTCTTCGCTCGCATCGGGCGCTCGCAGCCGGCTCTCCTTGGCCGGCAGGCTGATCTCGGCCGGCGAGAAGAGATCGTGGCTGACCCAGCCCTTGAGCCTGTCCTTCATCTCCACCACCAGCCGCTCGGCTGTCTTCTTGCCCACGCCAGGCAATTTGACCAGGGAGCTTATCTCCTCGCGCTCGACACTCAGCACGAACTGGGTGGCCGTCATGCCGGAGAGGATGGCCAGCGCCAGCTTGGGGCCGACGCCGTTGGTCTTGATCAGCTCGCGAAACAGCGCCCGCTCCTGCTTGTGGTTGAATCCATACAGCAGCTGGGCATCCTCACGCACCACGAAGTGGATGTGAATGGTCGCTTCCTTGCCGATCTCGGGCAGATCATAGAAGCAGCTCATGGGCATCTGTACCTCATAGCCCACGCCCCCGACTTCCAGCAGCACCTCGGGGGGTTGTTTCTCAATGACTACGCCTCTCAAGCGACCAATCACGGCTCTCTCCTCGCCAAACCATCTATCTGTAAATTGGGTCATAGCATAAAGAATAACTGGATAAGTATCCAGCATAGGGCGGCGGAGTACGGCAGAGGATTCTCGGCATTCTGGCGCTTTCGGAGCCATGCTTGGATCGGATCTGAGCAGTAACTTTATTTTCCACCGGGAATGGCGAATGTTTGCCATTGAGAGAACACTGAATTGGGTTTGTTCGGAACCAAGGAAGGTCCTGCATCATGAAAATTGTCACTACATCGAATCTGGGACTGACGATCCTGCTCGGCTGCACGCTGGGCATGGGGGCCATCGGCTGGTATGGCAGCCAGCGGCTGGCCGATCTGCTCTCCTATGTACTGGGGGCCGCCTGGCAGACCGCCGATGGCGCCATGGAGGGATCCATAGAGCTGGGCAACCAGTCGCTCTATATCCAGAAAATGCTCAGAGGCATGCCCCTCGACGAGCCCGAGCTGCAACGGGCCAGCGCGGCCACCACAGATGCCCTGCGCCGGGTGGGTGAAGGCAGGCTCATCGACGAGACGGCGATCAGCACCATGAACCAGCGCCAGCAGGATTATCAGCAACAGCAGGACAAGCTGCTGGCGCTCTATCGCACCTATACCGGCGTCGATCAGGCGCTGCGCGCCAGTTCGGAACGCATGTCCCGCCTCTCCATCCAGCTGGAAGTGGTCGGCGATGGCGCTGTCGAGAGCCTCACCCAGTCGCCGGATCAGGCCATCAGCTGGAATGGCGGCCTCGCCACCCGCTGGCAAGCGGCCGACGGCGGCATGGAAGCCAACATCGGCTTCCTGCGCCAACTCTATGCGCTGGAGAAGATGCAGAGCGAGGGCCCGACCCCCGCCATCCAGGCCGAGTTGAAGGAGGCGACCCGCTTCTATCAGGAGGCGGTCGACGGCATGCTGGCCACGGGGCTGTTCGATATCCCGGGTGAGGGGGAGTTCGCCGGCCAGTCGCTGGCGACGCAATACAGGGCCCTGCAGGCCGATGATCAGCGGCTGATGAGTCAGTGGATTGCAGCCCTGAGCAATTACCAGAGCCAGCTGGCGCAATACGAGAGCAGTGCCGAACAGCTCAAGCAGGTGCTGGTCGAAGTCGAGGCCAAGGGGGATGCCACGGTCGAGGATCAGGTAAACCAGCTCAATACCATCATCGGTCATACCAAAAACCTGATCCTGGGTGGTCTGATGCTGAGCCTGCTGATCGTCGCGCTCTGCGGTTTCTGGCTGGTTCGCACCATAGTCAGGCCCCTGCTGCAGGTCAATCAGCGCATGCAGGACATAGCCGCCGGTGAGGGCGATCTCAACGCGCGGATCAATCTCAAGCGGGACGATGAGATAGGCTCGCTGGCGGGCAGCGTGGATCGCTTCATCGAGAAGCTGCAGAAGATGATCAGCTCCACCATGGACAACAACCAGCACATCAGCGACCACGTGCACACCTCGGTCAACCGGGTCGAGGCCATCAGCCAGAGCAGCCGCCAGACCGCCGAGCATGCCCAGGCGCTGCACCACGACAGCGAGCAGATGGTGCAGGTCGCCACCTCCATCTCGGACAATTGCAGCCTGGCGGCGCAAAACGCCAACGAGGTACGCCAGCTCACCGCCGAGAGCAGCCAGTACGTGACCTCCGCCAGCAACGGCATGCAACGGGTCGTGGTGGAGGTGGGCGAGTGCGCCAACGCCATCAACGCCCTCAAGGAGCAGGCAAGCCAGATTGGCCAGATCATCTCCACCATCAGCAGCATCTCGGAGCAGACCAACCTGCTGGCGCTCAACGCCGCCATCGAGGCGGCCCGGGCCGGCGAGATGGGCCGGGGCTTTGCCGTGGTGGCCGACGAGGTGCGCACCCTGGCCAACCGTACCGCCTCCTCCAGCGCCGAGATCACCGAGGTGATCAACAACATTCAGCAGCAGACCGAGAAGGCCTATCTGATGATGCAGCGCAACCTGAAAACCGTGGAGTCGGGCATGCAGGATTCCGACAACACCAAGCAGATCCTGTTCAAGGTGGAAGAAGCCATCGACCATCTGGCCGACATGGTGCAGCAGGTGGCGGATGCCACAGGCCAGCTCTCCCACACCCTGAGCCACACCTCGGACAAGGTCTCCGGCATCAGCCTGCAGGCCCAGACAGGTGAGCAGGAGGCGCAGGAGTGCCTGCAACTCGCCTCCTCCCTGCACCAGGCCAGCCTGCTGCAACAACGACTGCTGTCGCAATTTCGGGTCTGACACGGGCGGGGGCCCGGCCCCCGCTTTCTCCCGCTGCGCTAAATTTAGCCCTTGGGCCGCAGGGCCCTCCCTGTTAAAATTCCGCTCTTGAATTTATCCAGGGCCCCGCGGCCCGTCTTATCTAAGGTCACGAGCGATGCGTACCAGCCAATATCTGCTTTCCACTCTCAAGGAAACCCCGTCCGACGCCGAAGTCATCAGCCATCAGCTGATGCTGCGCGCCGGCATGATCCGCAAACTGGCCTCCGGCATGTATGCCTGGCTGCCGTCCGGCCTGCGGGTACTGAAAAAGATCGAGAACATTGTTCGCGAAGAGATGAACAATGCTGGTGCCATCGAAGTCTCCATGCCGGTGGTGCAGCCCGCCGAGCTGTGGCAGGAGTCCGGCCGCTGGGATGACTACGGTCCCGAGCTGTGCCGCCTGACCGACCGCCACAACCGTCCCTTCGTGCTGGGCCCGACCCACGAAGAGGTGATCACCTCCCTGATCCGTTATGAAGTGAACAGCTACAAACAGCTGCCGCTGAACCTCTATCAGATCCAGACCAAGTTCCGCGACGAGGTCCGCCCCCGTTTCGGCGTGATGCGCGGTCGCGAGTTCCTGATGAAGGACGCCTACTCCTTCCACATCGACAAGGCCTCGCTGATCGAGACCTACGAGCGGATGCACGCCGCCTACTGCGCCGCCTTCACCCGCATGGGGCTGAACTTCCGTCCGGTACAGGCCGATACCGGCTCCATCGGTGGTACCGGCTCCCACGAATTCCAGGTGCTGGCCGAGAGTGGTGAAGATCTGATTGCCTTCTCCGATACCTCAGATTACGCCGCCAACATAGAGATGGCCGAAGCGCTGGCACCGGCCGGCGAGCGCGCTGCCGCGACCAAGACCCTGACCAAGGTTGCCACCCCGAATGTGCACACCATAGACGACGTCGCTGCCTTCCTGAACGTGGCGCCGACCGCCATCGCCAAGACCCTGCTGGTACTGGCCGAAGCGGACGAACACGGCAAGCAGGCCGTCGTGGCCCTGGTGCTGCGCGGTGATCACGAGCTGAACGAGATCAAGGCCGAGAAACTGGCCGGCGTGGCCAACCCGCTCACCTTCGCCAATGACGAGCAGATCAAGGCCGCCGCCGGTTGCGATGCAGGCTCCATAGGCCCGGTCGGCTTTGCCGGTCGCATCATCGTCGATCGCAGCGCCGCTCATCTGGCAGACTTCGTCTGTGGCGCCAACGAGACCGGCTTCCACCTGACCAGTGCCAACTGGGATCGCGACATCGCCACTTACGAAGTCGCCGACCTGCGCAACGTGGTGGAAGGCGACCCCAGCCCCTGCGGCCAGGGCAAGCTGCTGCTCAAGCGCGGTATCGAAGTGGGCCACATCTTCCAGCTCGGTACCAAGTACTCCGAAGCCATGAAGGCGAGCGTGCTGAACGAGGGCGGCAAGTCCGTCACCATGGAGATGGGTTGCTACGGTATCGGGGTTTCCCGTCTGGTGGCCGCTGCCATCGAGCAGAACAACGACCAGTACGGCATCATCTGGCCGGACGCCATAGCCCCGTTCGAAGTGGCCATAGTGCCGATGAACATGCACAAGTCCGAGCGCGTGGCCGAACAGGCACAGCAGTTCTACGCCGAGCTGAAGGCCGCCGGTGTGGATGTGCTGTTTGATGACCGCAAAGAGCGCCCGGGCGTGATGTTCGCCGACATGGAGCTGCTGGGTGTGCCGCACGCCATCGTCATCGGCGAGCGCGGTCTGGACAACGGCGTGGTGGAGTACAAGTGCCGCCGCTCCGGCGAGAAGCAGGAAGTGGCGATCGGCGAGATCGTTGCCATGCTCAAGGCCAAGCTGGGTCGTTAATTCCGCCCCCTTGCCAACATAAAAAAGCGCGCCCGATGGCGCGCTTTTTGTTTCTGCTTTCTCTGACGAGAGGAAGCGGATGGCAGGGCTCTGCCTCAGCCATTGCGACCGATAAAAAGATCGGTCACGTGGCAGCTGCTTCTGGCCTCCAGCGCATCCAGCATGTAGGCCGCCGCATCTTCCGGGGTCATGAAGCCGCTCGGGTCGACGTGATCCGAGTTGTCCCAGAATTCGCTGCGGATCCCGCTCGGATAGAGGTTGACCAGCCGCAGGGGCGAGCTCTTGAGCTCGGCGCGCAAAGACTCCAGAAAGCCCCGCATGCCCCACTTGGAGGCGCAGTAGAGGCTCTCGTTGGCCTTGCCCACCTGAGCGGCAGAGGAGAGCACATTGGCCAGCACGCCGCCTTTTTCGCCGATGAGGCGCACCGTCTGCTGGGCCACCAGAATGGTGGATATGAGGTTGCTCTCCACCACCCGGCGGATCTGCTCGGCGGTGTAGACACCGACCGGGCCGAACTCGCCCACCCCGGCGCAGTGCAGCACCAGCTCGGGCAAGCCGCCCCACTCCACCGCGGCGGCAAACGCCACGTCCACTTCCTCGTGGTGCGCCAGATCGGCGGCTATGCCGATCACCGCCTTGCCGAGCAGATCTTCCTGCTCCTGCAACTTCTGATAACGACGGCCCATCATGGAGACCCGATGGCCGCGTTCAACCAGACCTATGGTCAGGGCGCGACCCAGACCGGATCCCGCCCCCGTCACTATGATGTGGCCCATTACCGCTCCTCGTCGTCAGCTGACAGTCAGATTAGAAAGTGAATTCGCCGCCGATGAACCAGCCATCAACCCGCTGATCAACGCGATCGAAGTCCATGCTCGCATCACGCCAGCCGGCACGCACCTTGAGGGGGACGGAAGCGAACTTGTAGGAGCCACCCAGACGGTAGTCATAGTTGTCGGCATCCTGTACGCGGGCATCGCCGAAGGCGGCAAAACCGGTACCCGGGATGCGCACTTCGGCGCCGGTGTAAGCCATCAGCACATCCTTGTCATAGGAGTAGTGCTGGGTGTTGAAATCGCCATCATAACGACGACCGGTCAGACCCAGGTCGATCTGGAACAGGTCGTTGTTGAACAGGCGATAGTAGAGGCTCAGGTCATAGGCCATCAGATCGTTGTTGAGGGCGCCGCCGCTGGTACCGAAATCGGACATCTCGAACTTGGCGTTGGGCAGCAGAATGATGCCGTGCTCCAGTTGCAGGTAGCCGCTCCAGTTGTAGTTCTCGTCATAGCTGCCGTTGGCCCCGACACCGTTGATCTGGCCGCTGCCCTGCGCGTTCCATACATCGGTACCGGCAGCGATACGCCAGTCATCAGCAGCCATGGCAGCCTGGCTGAACAGGGCCAGCACACAACCGGCAATCAAGGTCTTCTTCATCATGTCACTCTCTTATGGACTGGAAAGGCCATCATTTTACCCAGTGCGACGGGAATACACAGTGTAAAAAACTGAACAAGCGTCCATTAATGTCAGTGCTGCATGCCTGCCATGGGTTCAATTGGCTTCACTGGCAGGCTCAATTCCAGCGTCTGGCCGTCATCCATGGTCAGGGTCAGCGGGAAGGGCGTGCCCTGGGACAGCTCGCGCACCTCGAACAGCATGATGTGGAAACTGCCGGGTTTGAGCGCCACTTCCCCTTTTGCCGGCACTTCTATGCTCTCGACCTGGCGCATCTTCATGACCCCGTTCTCGTGCAGATGGGTGTGCAGCTCGGCCCGGCCCACCTCGGGCGAGGCGGCGGCGACCAGCTTCACCGGCGTGTCTGCGTCATTTTTGAGCACCAGAAAGGCGGCTGTGTTGGGAGAGCCGGGGGGCAACAGACGCACATAGCCACCGACGGCCTCGACCTTGGCCAGAGCAGGCGCCGCCAGACCCAGGGCCAGCAGAGAATAAAACGCACGTTTAAACATGGTTGAAATCCTTTTATGATGTTGTTAAACGCCGTGAAGATTACCGCAGCGGTAAGCTTTTGACAGCCTGTGATAACAAGGATTTAGACATGGACCCCATTATCGTTGCCGAGCAGCAGTATGGTTTGCTCACCCTGACTCTCAATCGCCCCGACAAGCGCAACGCCCTCAATACCGAGATGTATCTCGCCCTCACCGCAGCACTACGCCAAGCGACACAAGATGACGCCGTGCATGTGTTGCTGATACAGGGTCAAAGCGATTGCTTCACCGCCGGCAATGATCTGGCCGACTTTATGGGCAAGAACACGCTGGAGGCGGACGATCCCATTTTGCAGTTCCTGCACACCCTGGCGGATTTTCCCAAACCCGTCATAGCCGCAGTCGCTGGCCCCGCCGTCGGCATAGGCACCACACTGCTGCTGCACTGCGATCTTGTCTATCTGGCGGACAACGCCCGGCTGCAACTGCCGTTCGTCGAGCTGGGGCTGGTGCCGGAGTTTGCCTCCAGTCTGCTGTTGCCCCGCGCCGTGGGCCATCTGAAGGCGGCAGAGCTCTTGCTGCTGGCCGAGGCCATAGATGCCGGTGAGGCGCTGCGCCTGGGCCTCGCCAACCGGGTGGTGGCCGCCGATGCGCTGCTGGCACTGGCCCGTGAGCAGGGTTTGAAACTGGCGGCCAAACCGCCAAAGGCGCTACAGAAGAGCAAGGCCCTGCTCAAGCAGGAGCTCAAACAGGCGGTGCACTTCATCATCGATCTGGAGGCGCGTGCCTTCTCCCTCGCCCTGCAGGGGGAAGAGGCGCAGCAGCGGATCGCGCAAAGGCTCAAGCCCAGAGGCTGATCCTCAGTTGAGGCGAAAACGGCCGATCAGCTCGCAGCCCTGCACCTTGTCCTGCAGCTGGATCAATTTGGCGATCTCGGGATTGGGGTGACGCTTGAGGAAGGAGATGAGCGCCGCCCGGCAGCAACCCAGCTCACTGATGAGGGCTTCACACCCCAGGTTCGGGCACTGGGGCACCAGCGCAGTCACCAGCTCGGAGGCGAGCTTGAGGTAGCGCAGCTCATAAGCGGGCTCCTCCATGGCGCGCCAGAAGTCGGCAAGCCGATGGCAGGTGGCCACCCGCATGCTGGCCAGTTCGTCCAGATCTGCATCGGCCAGTTCGTACACTTCGGCAAGGGCCTGCTGATAGAGGCAGATAGCGGTGCCGAGCGCCCCTGCCCCCAATGCGTTTTCGGCCTCCAGCATGTAGCGCTGCCAGACATGATTCGTCATGACGATCTCCCGAGTCTATGGGTGGGATACTTATCATGCCCAGTCGAGAATGAATATCAACCCGATGTTTTGTGCAGGTTTTAACCAGAAAAGCCTCGCCGGGTTGGCATAGCCCTCCTCATGCCTTACCATCCAGACCCATCATCTGGCCTACACCGTCAGGACACAGTCTTCATGTTGCGACCCCGTTTACCCCAGGATCTGGGCTGCTCGACCCTGTGCGTGCCCCGCCTGCTGGTCTGGATCTATTAGCTGCGCTCCTCGCGCCATTCATCCTGTCCATTCAACGAGGAACACAGCCATGACACACTGCCAACACTGGTCGCAGGTCGAATACCTGCATCTGACGGTGACCAATCCCAACATCTGCCTCAAGGGGCGGCACAGCTACTACTCGGGGGCCTGGGACGGCCTGTTCGAGGAGGAGGCCGTGCGCTACCTCTATGGCGACAGCGTTAGCCGCAGCCCGGAGACCGGCTGGGAGCCGCTCTGGCACATAGACAGGCTCCACATAGGCGATTACGTGCAAATCGCCGCCGGCGTGAAGATCATCATGGGGGGCAACCACACCCACAACCCGGCCTTCATCAGCACCTATCCGTTTGCCGATCTGGCTGCCCTCAAGCGCAGCTACCGCCCCGCCGGCGATACCCGTATCGGCAACGATGTCTGGATAGGAATGGACGCCATGATAATGCCGGGCGTCACTATCGGGGATGGCGCCATTATCGCCGCCCGCAGCCTGGTGACGCGGGACGTGCCGGCCTACTGCATGGTGGCAGGCACGCCAGCCAGGGTGATCCGCCAGCGCTTTGGCTCGGACGAGATTGCCCGGCTACAGGCGCTCGCCTGGTGGGACTGGCCCGATGAACAGGTACAAGCCCTGCTGCCGCTGATCCAGCAAGGCGAGGTGGCCCTGCTGGAACAAGCCGCCGCCCGCTGGCAACCGGCCGAGCAGGCGTAACAACACCGGAGCGGGGGGCCTGGCCCCCCGCTCCGGTGACTGGTTTGGCTGTTGCTCAGCTGCCACTGCGCGACTGATTGACCCGGCACTGCTTGCCGGGATAGCCGGGCAGATCCCCCGCCTTGCTGCTGCACGCCAGCCGCTTGGCCTGATAAAGACGATCCGCCAGATTGGCGCCGTCGACCGGCAACCAGCCCATCTGCTGGCCAAGCCAGCTGGCCCAGGCGAACTCGACGAAATAGACCTGATCCCGCTTGTCGACATAGCCCGCATCCTGCAGCAAGCCCGCCACGGTCCGGTAGGGGTAATCCGGCAGCTCGCCGATATGGGCGGGCAACTGCTCAGGGGTCAGCGGCAGCCCCTTCTCGTCCTTGAGCCAGGCCCAGTGATTGCCCTGCATCTGGCTCCAAAAGCTGGACTTGTCCTGCAGGCGGCCGATCACCTTGACCCTGGCCTGCTTCACCCCCGCCTGCCACAACGCCTTGGTGAGGTGATGCCTGTCCACCAGCCAGTAGCCGCCATCGGGGGCGATGACAATGGGGATCTCTTTCTTTTTCATCAACTTGTCGAGTTGCTTCGCACTTTTTCCTGCAAGCTCCGCCTGGGTATTGTCGACCTGGATCTGGCCGACTCCGCCCTGGGTCGGGTGCAGCTGATCTATGTTCACCTCGCACCAGCTGCCGACCGGACTCCCACGCTCACAAGGCGCCAGCGCCCAGGCGCCCTGACTGATGGCCAGGGCCAACAGGATCCATATTCTCATCGTTCACTCCTCTCCCCCTGACAACGGATCAGCGGGTCAACTAAGGTTCCATCGCGTCCCTGAAATCACGGGACTCATACTGGCGGTCTGACCAGCAAACGGGATATCATGATTTCCCGTCTGCCGGCGATCATTTCTCGCCGAGTTTTCTCCCCGCTTCACACTATTTGAAGGATCAACCATGAAAGGATGGAGTCCCTTGCTGGCCCTGCTGGGCTGTGCCTGTGTCCAGGCCGCCGATGTTCCGCCCGGCACTCAACTCGCTGCCGAACAGGCCGTCGTACGTCATCTGAAAGATGAACCGGCGAGCCTGAGCCCGCTCAAACTGGTCGGCCTGCCCGAGTTGCAGGTATTGCGGGATCTCTACGAGGGGTTGCTGACCCAGGGGCCGGACGGCAAGGTGCTGCCTGGCGTCGCCGCCAGCTGGGACAACAAGGACAATCAGCAGTTTACCTTCCATCTGCGACCGGATGCGCGCTGGTCCAACGGTGACAAGGTCAAGGCCGCCGACTTCGTCTACGGCTGGCGCAAACTGGTTGATCCGAAAGAGGCCGCGACCTTCGCCTGGTTTGCCCAGCTGGCCCGCTTCGACAAGGTGGACGAGATAGTGGCCGGCAAGCTGGCCCCCAGCGAGCTTGGGGTCAAGGCGCTCGACGAGCACACGCTGCAGGTGACCCTCTCCCAGCCCGTGCCCTATTTCCTGAGCCTGCTGACCCACCCCAGCCTGTCACCGCTGCATCAGGCCAGCATGGAGCAATATGGCAACCAGTGGACCCAGCCCGGCAAGCTGGTCGGCAACGGCGCCTTCGTGCTGAGCCACCGGGTGGTGAACGAGAAGCTGGAGCTGACCCCCAACCCCTATTACTGGGATCGCGCCCATACTGTGCTGACCAAGGTCACCTTCGTGCCCATCAACCAGGAAACCGCCGCCACCAACCGCTACCTGGCCGGGGATCTGCACATCACAGAGTCTTTCCCCAAGGAGCAGTATCACAAGCTGATGCAGCAGATCCCGGGTGAGGTCCATACCCCGGATCAACTCGGCACCTATTACTACGCCTTCAACACCCAACAGCCGCCGCTGAACGACGTGCGGGTGCGCAAGGCGCTCTCCTACACCATCGACCGCGGCCTCATCGCCGCCAAGGTGCTGGGTACGGGCGAGAAACCGGCCTATCACTTCACCCCGGACGTGGTGGCCGGTTTCGAGCCCAAGGCCAACCTGCTCTCCAGCAGCAGCCAGCAGGCGCTGGATGAGAAGGCCAAGGCGCTGCTCAAGGAGGCCGGTTACGGCCCGGGCAAGCCACTCAAGCTGACCCTGCTCTACAACACGGCGGAAATTCACAAGAAGATGGCGCTGGCCATCGCCAACCTCTGGAAGCAGAAACTGGGCGCCCAGGTCGAGCTCACCAATCAGGAGTGGAAAACCTATCTCGACAGCCGCCAGAGCGGCCAGTTCGAGGTGATCCGCTCCTCCTGGGTGGCCGATTACAACGACCCCTCCGCCTTCCTCGGTCTGTGGGGCTCCCACCACAGCGGCAACATGGCCCGCTTCGCCAACGCCGGCTACGATGCCCTGCTGACCAAGGCGGCCAGCAGCCAGGATCCCCGCGAGCGGGCCCGGCTGTTCGATCAGGCCGAAACCATATTGCAGGATGAGGCGCCGATCGCCCCCATCTATCAATACACCAACGCCCGGCTGATCAAGCCCTGGCTCAAGGGCTACCCCATCAACAACCCGGAAGACGTGGCCTACAGCCGCCAGCTCTACCTCATCAAGCACTGATCCTGCCTGGGGCCGGCCATGCCGGCCCCCACCATTCCCCTCTGTTCATGCTCATGTTTTCGGCCTAAAATGCCGCCCTTTCACCCTGTCCCCACCCTATCGTCGTCGGTTTGTTATGCGCTATGTATTGATGATCGCCCTGTTGATGACACTGCCCGCCCAGGCGGCCAGCGAGGCGCAGTGCCGTCAGGCATTCACAGACTGGATGCTGGCCCAGCAAAAACAGTTCAGCGATCGCAAGGCGAGCAAGATGGAACGGCGCAGCGCCGAGCGGGCCATCGATCAGGTGCGCGACGAGTTTGCCAGGCAGGAGAGCTTCTGCCAGGCCATGGAGTGGGTGGAGCACAACCAGGATCAGGATCCGCGCTTCACCCCGCGTTCGGGCGAGATCCACGACTTCGCCCCGGCCAGCTGACGCCCCCCCATGAAAAAAGCCCCGAACCTGAGTTCGGGGCTTCTTCATTCGGCAAGCAGGGCAACAGCCTCAGTCGACGTAGAAGGTCTGCTGGAAGGTGAGCGTCTGTTGCTGCCCCTCCCCCATGATCTTCAGGGTGAACTGGTAGGTATCCTCGTTGCGATAGGGCAGCACCGCCAGATAGTAGATGGCGTCCCCCTCCCTGACCTCCTGGAAGGTCAGGGTACGCAGGGTGCCGGTGAGGTTCTTGGCCTCGCCCGTGATACCCACCGCCTGCGCCACGCCCTGCTTGTTCTGTACGGCGATATTGATGATGCCGTTGTAGCGACTGCGCTCCAGGCCATAGGCCTTGGCCACGTCCGGGGTGAGGAAGCTGGAGTTGAAGGCGCTGTAGTGCACCTGCCAGGGGCCCAGCTCCTTCATCTGTTCCGCCCGCAGCGGCAAGGTCATCAGCAGTGCCAGCAGGCAGCTTATCCAGGCTGTTTTCATGGTGTCATCCTTCTCGTGTTAACCCTGAGTCTCCAGCAGGGCACTGATCTCGGCAGGGATCTGCCTGGGCGCCTCGATGGCAACCGTCTTGTGCCGCCCCAGCTCCCCGCGCACTATGCGAACCTGCCCCTTGGCTACCTTGAACTGCTTGGCCAGATACTTGATCAAGTGGCTGTTGGCCTGGCCATCCACCGGCGGCGCCGTGATGGCCACTTTCACTTCCTCACCGTGCAGTCCGACGATCTGATCCCGGCTCGCCTTGGGCTGGATCATCAGGTGCAATATCAGCTCATCCCCTTCCAGCAGGACGGCTGGCATCAAATCATCCACCACAGCTGGCCGAACAGATCACCCAACAGATAGTTTATGGCCTGCAACCCGATAAAGGCGACCAGCACGGAGAGATCCAGCCCGCCCAGTGCCGGCAGGATGCGACGAATGGGGGCAAGGAAGGGCTCGGTCAGCTGGTGCATCACGTATTCGATGGGATTGCGACCCTGGCTGACCCAGCTCAGAATGGCGCGAACCAGCAGCACCCAGAAGATCATGGAGCCGGCTTTCTTCAGCACGGTCAGGGCGGCAAACAGGCTGAGGGTGAGCCAGTCGGCCAGCAGCACGTTCATGCTCTTGAGCAGCGCCAGCTTGGCGAAGGCGATGATCAGCGCCAGCAGCACCGAAGCCATGTCCAGCCCGCCGAAGCCCGGAATGACCCGGCGCAGCGGTATCACCAGCGGATTGGTCACCTTGACCACCATCTGGCTCATGGGGTTGTAGAAGTCGGCGCGGGCCCACTGCAACCAGACGCGCAGCAGCACCACCATGAGGTAGATATCAAAAATCGTGTTAATCAGAAAATAAGCTGTGTTCATCTGAGCTCCAGCGGTAAGAGAAGAGTGTTCAGAAAAGAGTTTCCATCTCGGCGGCCCGTGCGACGGCCGCCTGCATGGCGTGAGCGGTCAGCGGCATCAGCCCCTGCGCCTGGAATGTCTTGATGGCCTCGGCGGTCGTGCCTCCCTTGCTGGTCACCTGCTCGCGCAGGGTTTGCAGCGACAAATCGGGATTTTGCTCCACCATGGCTGCGGCGCCAAGGGCGGTCTGCTGCACCAGCAGGCGCGCCTGCTCGGGCGAGAAGCCCATGGCCTGCGCCTCCTCGGCTATCGCCTGCATGAACAGGAAGAAGTAAGCCGGGGCACTGCCCGCCGCGGCGATGACGCCGTTGATGCCAGACTCATGCGCCACCCAGAGGGTCTTGCCCACGGCCTGCATCATCTGCTCGGCGAAGTCGCGATCGGCCTGCTCGACCCCGGGGGGGGCATAGAGGCCTGTCATGCCCAATCCCAGCAAGGAGGGGGTGTTGGGCATGGTGCGGATGATGCGAGCGTGACCGCCCGCCATCTCGCCAAGGCGTGCCACCTTGATGCCGGCGGCGATGGAGATGAGCAGCTTGCCCGCCAGCGACCCCAGCTCATCGACCAGTGCGCTCAGCATGTCGGCCATCAACTGGGGCTTGACCGCCAGCACTATGACGTCAGCCTCGCGGGCCGCCTCGGCATTATGCTGGGTGATGCGGATGCCGTAGTCGCTCGCCAGCGCGTCCAGTTTGGGACGGCTGGGATTGGCGGCTATGATACGCTCGGCCGGATAACCCGCCTGGATCAGGCCGGCAATGATACTGCGGCTCATGTTGCCTGCGCCGATAAAGGCGAGGATTCTCTGCTGCATCAAACACTCCTGTTGCTGAAATAGCTGCTGATACCGGCACGGCCTGCGCCGATGAAGGCGAGGGTTCCATATTGCATCAGGTGGTCTTGCTTATGAATAGTCACGGGCACCGAAGATGGCGGTACCGACCCGCACCATGGTGCTGCCATGGGTGATCGCCAGCTCAAGATCCTCTGTCATGCCCATCGAGAGGGTATCGACACTCGGGTATTGTCGCGCAAGCTCGGTGAACAGAGTCTGCATGCGCACCATCTGGGCGGCCAATACCGCCTCGTCACTGGTATGTTCCGGGATGGCCATCAGCCCCCGCAATACCAGCCGTTCGCTGCGGGAGACCAGCTCGGCCAGCCGGAAAATCTCTTGCTCCGACGTTCCGGATTTGCTGCTCTCTCCGCTAATATTGATTTGCAGACAGACATTTAGCGGCGCCAACCCGGCAGGACGCTGGTTGTTGAGGCGCTCGATCAGCTTGTCTCTGTCCACGCTCTGTACCCAGTCGAACCGTTCGGCCACCAGCCTGGACTTGTTCGATTGCAGCGGGCCGATAAAGTGCCACTCTATGTCTGCACAGAGGGCCCGCTCGCGCAGTGTATCTATCTTGGTGGCCGCTTCCTGGGCATAGGACTCACCGAAGCGGCGCTGGCCAGCGGCATAGGCCTCGCAAATGGCCTCAAGTGGCTTGGTTTTACTGACCGCAAGCAGGTGGATGTGATCGACACAACGACCCGACTGGCTCGCGGCTTGTACAATACGCTCCTTTACCTGAAGCAGGTGCTGGGCAATCTGGCTCATATTTCGTTAGTGATCTTGTGATGGGAGAATGACAAATCTATGGATATCACAGAGTTATTGGCTTTCAGTGTAAAGCATAAAGCCTCGGATCTACACCTCTCGGCCGGGGTTCCCCCGATGATCCGGGTTGATGGCGAGGTTCGCAAGATCAATTTGCCCGCCCTGGAACACAGGGAAGTGCATGCCCTCATTTACGACATCATGAACGACCACCAGCGCAAGGAGCTGGAGGAAAACTTCGAGGTCGATTTCTCGTTCGAGGTGCCCAACCTGGCCCGCTTCCGGGTCAACGCCTTCCAACAATCGCGCGGTTCGGGCGCCGTGTTCCGTACCATCCCCAGCACTGTGCTGAGTCTGGAGGATCTCGATGCCCCCGAGATCTTTCGCAAGATCTCCGAATACCCCCGCGGCCTGGTGCTGGTGACAGGGCCGACCGGCTCGGGCAAATCGACCACCTTGGCGGCCATGGTCAACTACATCAACGAGAACTTCCACCACCACATACTCACCATCGAAGATCCCATCGAATTCGTGCACGAGAACAAGCGCTGTCTGGTGAACCAGCGGGAAGTACACAGGGATACCAAGAGCTTCAGCAACGCCCTGCGCTCGGCACTGCGGGAAGACCCGGACATCATACTGGTGGGGGAGATGCGCGATCTCGAGACCATACGCCTGGCCATGACGGCGGCCGAGACGGGTCACCTGGTGTTTGGTACCCTGCACACCTCGTCGGCGGCCAAGACCATAGACCGTATCATCGACGTCTTCCCCGGCGCGGAAAAAGACATGGTGCGATCCATGCTCTCCGAATCCCTGCGCGCCGTCATCTCTCAGACTCTGCTCAAGCGGATCGGCGGTGGCCGGGTGGCGGCGCACGAGATCATGATGGGCATACCCGCGGTGCGCAACCTCATCCGGGAAGACAAGATCGCCCAGCTCTACTCGGTGATCCAGACCGGGATGACCCACGGCATGCAGACCATGGATCAGAGCCTCAAGCAGCTGGTCAGCCGTGGCGTGGTGGCCTCCCTGGATGCCAAGGCCAAGGCGGTCGACCCCAATAGCGTTTAAGCACAACGAATCTAAGGAAGGAGTCGTTATGAGTCTGGATGCCCTGTTGACCGAACTGGTCGCACGCAAAGGTTCGGATCTGTTCATCACGGTCGGCACGCCCCCCACCCTCAAGGTGAACGGCCATCTGCAGTCCCTGGGGGGAGAGCCGCTCGACAAGAAGAGTGCCCTGACCCTGGTCAAGGAGACATTAAGCCAGGATCACTTCGAGCGTTACATCCGCACCAAGGAAGCCAACTACGCCATCCACCGCGAGGAGCTTGGCCGGTTTCGGGTCAGCGCCTTCTGGCAGCAGGATCTGCCGGGCATGGTGCTGCGCCGTATCGAGACCCGGATCCCGACCTTCGACGAGCTGACCCTGCCCCCCATCTTGCAGGAGGTGGCCATGGCCAAGCGCGGGCTTGTGCTGTTCGTCGGCGCCACAGGTGCGGGCAAGTCCACCACCCAGGCCGCCATGATAGGGTTTCGCAACCAGCACGCCGATGGCCATATCCTGACGGTGGAAGATCCTGTGGAGTTCGTGCACCAGCACGGCCGCAGCCTGATCACCCAGCGGGAGGTGGGGATAGACACGGAGTCGTTCGACGTGGCGCTGAAGAGCTCGTTGCGCCAGGCGCCGGACGTGATCCTCATCGGCGAAATCCGCAGCCAGGAGACCATGGAGTTTGCGCTGCAATTTGCCGAGACGGGTCACCTCTGTCTCGCCACCCTGCACGCCAACAATGCCAACCAGGCGCTGGATCGCATCCTCCACCTGGTACCGCAGGAGAAACACCGCCAGTTCCTGTTCGATCTCTCATTCAACCTGCGCGCCATCGTGGCCCAGCAATTGCTGCCGAGCGTGGACGGTCGCCGCCGTTTTGCGGCCTTCGAAGTGCTGCTCAACACCCCGCTCATCACCGACATCATCCGCAAGGGGGAGATGCACCGGCTCAAGGAGGTGATGACCAAGTCCACCGAGCTCGGCATGCAGACCTTCGATCAGGCGCTGTTCACCCTGTTCTGTGCCGGCCAAATTGGCTACAGTGAGGCCCTTGCCCATGCCGACTCGGCCAACGACCTGCGACTGCTGATCAAGCTGTCTGGCCGTGAACAGCTGGGTGCAGGCACACTCGACAACGTCACCCTGGATGAATGAGGGGCGTGTGTCACCGCTATAAAGGATCGTTATGCTGATTGTGGTTTCCCCGGCAAAGACGCTGGATTACGAGTCGCCTCTGGTGAGCTCCCGTTTCACCCAACCCGAATTGCTGGATCATTCGGCCGAGCTGATCACCCGGGCCCGCCAGCTGACGCCGGATCAGATCGCCAGCCTGATGAAGATCAGCGACAAGCTGGCCGGTCTCAACGCCGCCCGCTTCGCCCAGTGGCAACCCGACCTCCATCCAGGCAACGCCCGTCAGGCACTGCTGGCCTTCAAGGGGGATGTCTACACGGGTCTGGCGGTGGAGGATTTCAGCGAAGCGGACCTCGACTTCGCCCAAGGGCACCTGCGCATGCTATCCGGCCTCTACGGCGTGCTGCGCCCGCTCGATCTCATGATGCCGTATCGGCTGGAGATGGGGATCCGGCTCGATAACGCGCGTGGCAAGGATCTCTATCAGTTCTGGGGGGACATCATCACGGAGCGGCTCAACCAGGCGCTGGCGGCGCAGGGGGATGAGGTGCTGATCAACCTGGCCTCCGACGAGTATTTCAAGTCGGTACGACCCAAGCGCCTGCAAGGGCGGATCGTCACCCCAGTGTTCAAGGACGAGAAGAACGGCCAGTTCAAGATCATCAGCTTCTACGCCAAGAAGGCGCGCGGCATGATGGCCCGTCACATCATCAAGCACCGGCTGACCGAGGTGGAACAATTGACCGGCTTCAACGTCGATGGTTACTACTTCGTGCCAGAAGAGTCTGATACTCAGACCCTGATGTTTAAACGCGCCGAAAATTAATTACAGAAAGAGGGAACCAAATTCAGGATCCCCGGGTCTGAATACGTGAATCCTCTGTTGTAAGCACTTTTTATCAGCCGACGTCTATGCGTCGGCTTTTTTCTGCGCGCGATCCGCGAACACAGCCACATTCACCGCAGGCAGCAAGCAAAACGGCCATCCGAGGATGGCCGTTGCAGCAGGCATGAGCTTATTTCTTTTTCTTCTTGGCGCTCTTCTTCTTGCCATCCTTCGGCTTTTTCTTCTTCACCGGTACCCGCGCCTCTTTGTGCTTGGGACGCAGTTCGTCGATCACCCGACGCTTGAGACGCTCCTCGGTGTAACGCTCTATCTTGGCGACCATGCCCATGTCGTGGGCCTCCACCAGGCTTATGGCGCAGCCACGGTTGCCGGCGCGGCCGGTCCGACCGATACGGTGCACATAGACGTCTGTGCCATAAGGCATGTCGTAGTTGATGACATGGCTGACGTTGGGCAGATCGATGCCACGGGCGGCGACGTCGGTGGCGATGAGGAAGGGCACTTCTCCCGCATGGAACTTGCGGATCGATTCGATGCGCTTGCTCTGCTCCATCTCGCCCCGGATCCAGGCGCAGGAGACGCCGGCCGCCTGCAACTGGCCGGAAAGCTCAGCCAGCCGTTCACGGGTTCTGACGAAGACGATGGCCTTCTGGGTTTCCGGATCCTTGAGGATATGCACCAGCAGGGCCAGCTTGTGGGCGGCGTCATCGGCCAGATGCACCCACTGGGTGATGGGGCGACGCTCGCTGCGGGGCGGTTCGGCATGCAGCTCCACCGGCTCGTTGAGGATCTCGTTGGCAAACTTCTCGAGACCGGCCCCTTCCAGGGTGGCGGAGAACAGCATGGTGTGCTTGCGATAGCGCGCCTCGGCCACGATACGGTTCACGTCCTTGATAAAGCCCATGTCCAGCATGCGATCCGCTTCATCCAGCACCAGCACCTCGATGTCGTGGCTCTCGAACTCCTCTTTCTCTATGTACTCGAGCAGACGACCCGGGGTCGCCACCACTATGTCGGTGGTCTTGGTCAGGGCTGGCAGCTGCTCGTCGTGGCTGACGCCGCCGATGATGGTCTCGATGCTGAGGTTGGTGTGCACCGCCAGCGCCTTGGCGTGGGCGGTGACCTGCAGGGCCAGTTCGCGGGTCGGGGTCAGGATCAGCATGCGGCACGGGCCCGGCTTGCGGCGCGGGAAGTCCAGCAGATGTTGCAGGGCGGGCAGCAGGAAGGCAGCCGTCTTGCCGGTGCCGGTCGGAGCGGATGCCAGAATATCGCGGCCGTCCAGGGCTGGCTCCAGCACCATCTGCTGGATGGTGGTGGGGCGGGTGAATCCCATCTCGGCCAAGGCCCGGTTGAGGGCTGGATTCAGGTCGAAATCATCAAAGGACTGGCTCATGGCAATACTCGGTCATTAAGGAAACGGCAGATTATAGGCGATTATGTCGTCGGCTCCTATGGTGACTGTGGCTTAGTCGCTATAATCGCCGACCATTTTCTGTGTAGCCGGCATATGGTGGGGGTCAGATGGGACGAAATAGTGGTTTTACCTTCAAGCAGTTTCATGTCGAGCACGACCGCTGCGCCATGAAGGTGGGCACCGACGGCATACTGCTGGGCGCCTGGGCTCCGGTTGTCGACGCCCGCCGGGTGCTGGACATTGGCACAGGTAGCGGCCTGATCGCCCTGATGCTGGCCCAGCGCAGCCATGCCGACTGCCTCATCGACGGGGTGGAACTGGATATGGGGGCAGCGACGCAGGCGCGCGAGAACGCAGCGGCCTCCCCCTGGGCCTCACGGGTCAACATAGTGGAAAACGCCATCCAGGATTATCAGGCCCCTCCCTATGATCTCATCGTCTCCAACCCGCCCTATTTCGTGGCAGGCCAGTCATTCAGCGATCCGGCCAGGGCGCTGGCCCGCCATACGGGGGCACTCGGCAGCCGGGATCTGCTGGCTGCGTGCCACCGTTTGCTGAGCGCCACCGGACAGGTAGCCCTGGTGCTGCCGACCGCCATGGCCGATGAAATTTTAGGCATCTCGGCGGATTATGATCTGCATGGCGTTTGTTATACAGCTGTTATCACCAGGGCAGGTAAAGAGGCAAATCGTGTTTTATTGCTACTTGGCAGAGGATTAAGCAGGTGTGAGCAGGATGAGATTGTGATCCATTCTGCTGATGGAGACTATTCCAACAGATACATCCAACTGACCCACCCCTTCTATTTGAAGATGTAAATTTCGTCTTGAACTATTTTTTCACGCCATTATGCTGACTCTTAAACGAGCGCCCGCTCCAGACCAGCTAAAACCACTGGTTGCGATGAAAAAACAAGCGGGGCTCCTTTTTTTTACCCCGGCACAACACTGGTCACTGACCAATAAAAAACTATAACAAGCAATAGTTTACAAGACAGACGAGGTTGAACTTGACGAAATCACTCACATTATCCGATGTACTCGGATTGGGCTTCATGACCTTTGCCTTCTATCTGGGCGCCGGCAACATCATTTTCCCGCCGCTGGCCGGCTACATGGCTGGCGAGCACCTTTCCCTGGCCATGCTGGGCTTCCTGGTGACCGCCGTGGGCCTGCCCCTCATCACAATCCTCGCCGTCGCCAAGGCGGGCAACGGCTGGGCCGGCATGACCAAACTGCTGCCTGCCGGACTGGCAACCGCACTGGCGGTCGCCATCTACATCATCATAGGCCCGGCCTTCGCTGCTCCCCGAACCGGTCTGGTGGCCTACGAGATGGGCCTCAAGCCCTTCATTGGCGACATGGGTCAGGCCGGTCTGGCTGCCTACACAGTGATCTTCTTCGGGGTCGCCGTACTGGTCTCCATGAACCAGGGCAAGCTGATGGATGCCATCGGCAAGTACCTGACCCCGGTGTTGATGCTGCTGCTGCTGACCCTGGCCGTGGGTGTGTTCATCGCGCCGCAAGGTACAATGCCGGCTGCGTCCGGTGACTATCAGAACGGCCCCTTCGTGAAAGGGATCCTGGAAGGCTACAACACCATGGACACCCTGGCGTCCCTGATGTTTGGCGCCCTGATCGTCGATCTGCTGCGTCAGAAAGGCATTCACGACTATAAGAGCCAGTTCAAGTATCTGGCCATCGCCGGCGTCATCTCCGCCATCGGCCTGTCCGTGGTCTATGTCTCCCTATTCCAGCTGGGCAACACGGCTGCCGGCGTCGCCACCGACGTCAGCAATGGCGGTGCCATCGTCAACGCCTACGTGCTGAGCCTGTTCGGCCAGCCGGGTCAGTTCATTCTGGCGGCCATCATCACCCTGGCCTGCTTCACCACAGCCGTGGGCCTCATCTCCGCCTGCTCCGACTTCTTCCACAACCTCACGGGTGTGGCTTACAAGAAGCTGGTGCTGCTGCTGGGTGCCATCTGCGCCGTGGTCGCCAACGTGGGTCTGAGCCAGCTGATCAGCCTCTCCATCCCTGTGCTGGTTGCCATCTATCCGGTCGCCGTAGCCCTGGTGCTGGTCACCTTCCTGAAGGGTTACTTCGGTCGTCCGCGCCTAGTGTTCCGCTCCGTGCTGCTGGTCGCCTTCCTGTTCGGTTGCCTGGACGGCCTGGGCGCCGCCGGCATGAAGATGGATGCCTTCGCCTTCCTGCCGCTGTTTGACAAGGGCCTCGCCTGGTTGCTGCCGACCCTGCTGGCCTGTGGCCTTGGCGTTGTGATGCGTTCCAGCGAGAAGCTGGCTGCCGAAGCCGCCTGATCCCGCTTCGCTATGCCTTCTGAAGAGCCTGCCTTGTGCAGGCTCTTTGTTTTTATGACGTTTGTCGCGACAAGCGGGGTTGTGTTGATCCTCTCCATCTGGCGATACAGCCAGAGTCACGAGCTTGCCTAAGAGTGCAGCCGGACAGGGTTCTGACCTTCCATATCACCATTGCCGCCAGCCGACCGGCATCAAACACCAAAATAAAGAATTGTTTCAAAATATTAATCTGACATTGGCCAATCGAATTAGTTTGTTATGCTATTGATGGGCCATTTATTGCTGCATTTGAGGAAACGGTTCCGTTGGATCATTCCCATGGCAGCAAACAGGCCCGGAATCTGCCCAGTCGCAGGTGAAAACAAGAGACAAAAAATAGACATGGCAGATGAGGTTAGGTTTGACGAAATCACTTAAGTTGTCCGACATATTCGGATTGGGTTTTATGACGTTTGCCTTCTATCTGGGGGCAGGCAATATCATTTTTCCACCGCTGGCCGGCTTTATGGCCGGTGAGCATCTGCTGGCAGCCATGGCAGGTTTCCTGCTGACGGCGGTGGGCCTGCCCCTGCTCACCCTGATTGCCGTGGCAAAGAGCTGCGCCGGGCAAGGTAGCGGTGGCTGGACGGCGATGACCCGCTATCTGCCCGCAGGTACGGCCACGGCGCTGGCCATCGCCATCTATATCATCATGGGACCGGCCTTCGCCATTCCCCGCACCGGCCTGGTCGCCTACGAGATGGGACTCAAACCCTGGCTGGGTGCAGCCGGTCAGAGCGGCTTGCTGCTCTACACCTTGCCCTTCTTTGCCTTGGTGAGCCTGATAGCGCTGGATCGGGGCAAGCTGCTCGATGCCATCGGCAAATATCTGACCCCGGCACTGATGGTGATGCTGCTGATCCTCGCACTCGGCGTATTCATTGCACCACAGGGCGGCATGCCGGAAGCCAGCGGCGAATATGTCGACACCCCCCTCATCAGAGGCATGCTGGAGGGGTACAACACCATGGATACCCTGGCGTCCCTGATGTTCGGCACCCTCATCATCGGCCTGTTGCGCCAGAAAGGGGTCGAGGATTATCCGAGCCAGTTCAAGTACCTGACCATCGCCGGCCTGATCTCGGCGGCGGGCCTGTCGGCGGTCTACATCTCGCTCTTTCACCTCGGCAACAGTGCCGCCGGCGTGGCCGGCGATATCAGCAATGGCGGTGCCATCGTCAACGCCTATGTGTTGAGCCTGTTTGGCCTGCCAGGCCAGTTCATCCTGGCAGCCATCATTACCCTGGCCTGCTTTACCAGCGCGGTCGGCTTGCTGTGCGCCGGGGCCGACTATTTCCACGGGCTGACCGGCTGGGCATACCGCAAGTGGGTGCTGCTGCTGGGCAGCTTGTGTGCGCTAGTGGCCAACGTGGGTCTGAGCCAGCTCATCAGCCTCTCCATTCCGGTGCTGGTTGCCATCTATCCGGTCGCCGTGGCACTGGTGCTGGTCACCTTCCTGAAGGGTTGCTTCGGTCGCCCTCGTCTGGTGTTCCGCTCCGTGCTGCTGGTCGCCTTCCTGTTCGGTTGCCTGGATGGCCTGGGCGCCGCCGGCATGAAGATGGATGCCTTCGCCTTCCTGCCGCTGTTTGACAAGGGCCTCGCCTGGTTGCTGCCGACCCTGCTGGCCTGTGGCCTTGGCATGGTGACGCGTTCCAGCGAGAAGCTGGCTGCCGAAGCCGCCTGACCACTCTCAGACCAATAAAAAAGAGGCCAGCATATGCTGGCCTCTTTCATTTTCTGATTTTGTCGTCGACTTCACAGCAGGGGCTCTACCGGTTTGGGCCTGCCTTCCAGGCCATACCAGTGGGTCTCGACCCGACCGGCGTGCCACTGGAAAGTGCCCCAGGGCCTGTCTGTCTGCCAGCGTGGAAAACTCACCACCACCTTGTTGTCGTTGTACTTGTAGAGCGAGGTGTTGATCTGGATATCAGACAGGATGAGCAGCAGGGCCCAGCCGATGAAGAACCACTTCAGCGCTTTCCACATAGGGTTACTCGAAGCAGATTTCGATGGTGGCCCGGCCGTAATCTGACTCGAACGGCATCATGATCTTGGTGCCATCGGCCCTGTGGGTGATGGTATGGTTGGGGCCGGAGACTATGATGGGGGTCGCCATATCGAACTCGTAGCCTTTCTCCCCCAGCATGCGCTTGGCGCCGCCGGTGACCATGTTGGTGATCTCGCCCACCATGTCGGTCACTTCTTCATTGATGGTGGCCGGGGCTTCCCCCAGCATGCGGCGCATGATCTCGAGCGCCAACCCCTTCTCGAAGCTGATGGAAAGCGAGCCACGGGTCTGCGGACCCACCATGCCGATGAGGCCTGAGACATCCCCTCGCGCCAGTTCATCCATCTTGCGCTTGGGTTTACCCGGTTTAAGCTCCAACTGTGCCATGGTGGAGAGCACATTGAGCAGGGAAAGCAGGAACGGGTTTACAAAATCAGCCTTCATGTTGATTTCCTACGGTGGGCGTACAGCGAGCACATTGGCCATGTGCCTCTATTGTCTTATTGGTAATAGTAAAACCATGCTGATGGGCCTGCTCGGAAAACGCGCTGTCGATCGCCGTGTCATGGAGTTCGACCACCTCGCCACACCGATCGCAGATCAGCAGTTGCATCGGGTGGGCATGGTCAAAGTGACAACAGAATATGAAGGCGTTGAGCGACTCCACCTTGTGGGCAAAGCCCTGTTCGAGCAGAAAATCGAGTGCCCGATAGACAGTAGGCGGCTTGGCATGAGCCTCGGTTTGCTGCAGCTGGGCTAACAAATCATAGGCGCTGATGGCGTTGCCGTGAGCAGCCAGCAGAGTGAAAACCTGGCGCCGGGTAGGGGTGAAGCGGATCCCGCGTTGTTCGCAGAGTCGTTCGGCTCGTTGTAAAAGTTGGTCTTGATTCATGATCACGCAAATACCCTTTTTATTAGCCGGATACTATCACAGGGCCCCCAGTGGCGCGGCGACAAAATTCATTTTCTGGGGCTGCCTCACGTTGTGATAAAATCCGGCCCCTTTGTTTAGCCAACCCGGATGATTTTTATGCAGGCGCAGCGTTTTTCCATCGCCCCCATGCTGGACTGGACCGATCGGCATTGCCGTTATTTCCACCGTCTGATGACCCGCCAGACCTTGCTCTATACCGAGATGGTAACCACGGGCGCCATCATCCATGGCAAAGGGGATTATCTGGGCTACAGCGAGCAGGAGCATCCCGTCTCGCTGCAACTGGGTGGCAGCAACCCCGCAGATCTGGCCCACTGCGCCAGACTGGCACAGGCGCGCGGCTATGACGAGATCAACCTCAACGTGGGTTGCCCGTCGGATCGGGTCCAGAATGGCCGCTTCGGTGCCTGCCTGATGGGCGAACCCGCGCTGGTGGCCGACTGCGTCAAGGCGATGCGCGATGTGGTGGACATCCCGGTCACCGTCAAGACCCGGATCGGCATCGACGAGCAGGACTCCTACGAATTCTTGCAGGCCTTCATCGAGCAGGTGCGCGATGCCGGTTGCGATACCTTCATCGTCCACGCCCGCAAGGCCTGGCTCAGCGGCCTGAGCCCCAAGGAAAACCGCGAGATCCCGCCGCTCGACTACCCACGGGTCTATCGGGTCAAACAGGATTATCCCGAACTGACCATAGCCCTCAACGGCGGCGTCACCTCCATCGAGCAGACCCTGGAGCACCTGCAGCAGGTGGACGGGGTCATGATGGGGCGCGAAGCCTATCAGAATCCCTATCTCCTGGCGCAAGTGGACAATCTGGTGTTCGGCCAGAACAACGCTGTGCCGAGCCGTCACGAGGTGGTGCGGATGATGCTGCCCTACATGGAGCAGGAGCTGGCCAAGGACAACTACCTATCCCACATGACCCGCCACATGCTGGGCCTGTTCCAGAACATGCAGGGTGCCCGCGCCTGGCGTCGTCACCTGAGCGAGAACGCCTGCAAGCCGGGCGCCGGCATTCAGGTCGTGCTGGATGCCATGGCCAAGGTGCCGGAATTCGCCAGCGCCGAGTCGGTGGAGTAATCATGTATAGCTTCACTGGTTCATGGCTGCACAAGGCGCTGGTCCGGCTCTGCGCCGGCCTGCTCGCCATCCTCGGCCTCAAGCTCAGCGCCTTCTACTTTCTCGGGTTGCTGATCGTCCTGGGCCTGCACAAGGAACAGTTGCTGGGCTGATCCTCATCGCCTTCAGCACCAATGAAAAAGCCGGTAACACCAGGTGTTACCGGCTTTTCTATGCGTGGCCATCGCGCTGACGCTACTCCCCCTTGTCCACAAACTGCAGTTCGGGCGCAAATGACGTCAGCACGTCGGCACAGTAGTCCCAGGTCGAGATGCGATAATGCTGCAGATCCTCGTCCAGATGAAGCCCCTCCGATTCCTGATGGAACCAGCTGGCAAAACGGGACGGGGTGATAAGCTGGATCTGCTCCTCGATGGCATGGCTCTCCTTGCCTTCCGACAGATCGCAATCTTCCATGACCCGCACGGCGAAGATATGACGAAAGTAGACCCGGCACAGGATCTGGGGTGGCAGATCTATGCTGCGCGCCCGACCCAGCATGACGGTCAGGGAGTCACTCCAGATATCCTGATGAAGTTCGGCCACAACCAGGCCTGGGGGGAGTTGGCGGGACGGAGCCCAAGGTACGGCAACCTGCCGAATGGCATTTTTCTGTTCCATCATCCACCTCACTACGGCGCACGCCATATCTTGAGTGTATCTGAAACAAATTCCGCTGACGATGGCAATAAAAAACCCGGCTGGCGCCGGGTTTTACACGATTACTTGACGGCGTCTTTGAGCGCCTTGCCTGCCACAAAGGACGGCACATTCGCGGCTGCAATCTGGATTTCTTTACCAGTTTGCGGGTTACGGCCGGTACGGCCCGCGCGATGGTTCACCTTGAAGGTACCAAAACCCACCAACTGCACAGCATCGCCTTCTTTCAGGCTCTGGGTAATACCATTGATGATCTCTTCCAGAGCAACTTTGGCCTGAGCTTTGCTCAGATCGGCTTTGGCGGCAATTGCATCGACAAGTTGAGCTTTGTTCATAACATTTCCTTTATGATCGGGCATTTAGCACCGGGCCACTCTATTCAAAAAAAAACACTCAGGCAAAGGCTTTATCAGCCAGATTGGCTTGAATGCTGGGGTTTTCATCAAGATCTGCGGAAATAGTCACATATCTCGCCCCTTCGTTATCGCGATGGATTGGAAGAGGAGAGAAAATGATGGGGTCTTGTAGCCAAAACACCATCTGATGTAACAATATCCCCATGCACCTATTGACGGTCAACAGGATTTTCCCTAGTTATAGGGAGTGTCGTCAGTCAATAAGAAAGGCCGGAGGCCTGTAGCGATAGCACTCCATGCCTATGCCCCACGGAGGGATTATGTTAACTGAACTGGAACAAACCAAGCGCGCATTGGCAGGAAAACACCGGGCTATCGATGACTGGCTGGATGCCAGGCAGGCTCTGCTGGTCGAATACATGCGGCTCGCCGGGCTGACGCCCGCCCGCACCAAACAACGCTCACTCCCTGGCCATGTCGAGCTGCAGCGTTTCTGTGAACAGCTGGTCGATTACGTCAGCGCCGGTCACTTCGAGATCTACAACCATGTGGTCACCGCCTTCGAAAAAGCCAGCGGCGACAAACTCGAGCTCGCCAAGCGCATCTACCCCAATATTCGGGCATGCACCGAATTCGCACTGGAATTCAACGACAAGTACAGCAACGCAGATGAGGCTCAGTTGCTGCTGCTGGACGAAGACCTGAATCAACTCGGCCCTGTGCTGGAGGATCGCTTCAAACAGGAGGATCGGCTGGTCAAGGCGTTGCAAGTGGTAGAGTCACTCAGCACCCAACAGGTTTGATATCCAATTTCGGAGCCAGTTCAAGATCCTGATGCGCAAGGTGCATTACACTTTATGTCATGACCTTTAGCATCAAACCCTATTGCTGACAGGAGATGAGAATGTCCGAGCGTCGCCGTTTTTCACGGATCCTTTACTTGACCATGGCCGACCTCGTCCAGGGCGATAAGAAATGGCGGACCCAGCTGGTGGATATCTCCCTGCAGGGCGCGCTCTTGATCCGGCCCGATGACTGGGAAAGCCACGACAACAAAGAGTATTCACTCAGCTTCGTGCTGAGCGGCAGCGACATCGAGATCAAGATGCAGGTCGAGCTGAACCATGAGGCCAGCAAGAAGCTGGGATTCTACTGCCACCATATCGATATCGACAGCGCGACCCACCTCAAGCGGATGGTAGAGCTCAACGTCGGAGATGAAGAGCTGCTCCATCGTGAACTGGAGCAACTGCTGAACGAGCATCTGGAACACCCCCACCCCTGAGGAGCCCTCCAGAGGCAATAAAAAAGAGCGCCGATGGCGCTCTTTTTTATTGCCTAGATTTATTGCCTAGACCAGTTAAATCTATGTTTTGGAACACAGCTGCGTCAATGACTACAAGGCTTCCAGCGCGTCGGCCAGTTTTTTCACCGGCACCACTTCCATTCCCTCTATCGGGTGCTTGGGCGCATTGGCGTGAGGCACTATGGCGCGGCGGAAGCCATGCTTGGCCGCCTCCTGCAATCGTTCCTGACCGGACGGCACGGGCCGGATTTCGCCGGAGAGGCCCACTTCGCCAAACACCACCAGATCCTTGGGCAGGGCCTGATCTCTGAAGCTGGAAACCATGGCCAGCAACAGGGCCAGATCCGCACTGGTCTCTTCAACCTTGACGCCCCCCACCACGTTGATGAAGACATCCTGATCCGCCATCTGCAGGCCGCCGTGACGATGCAATACCGCCAGCAGCATGGCGAGACGGTTGTGGTCCATCCCCACGGCCACCCGCCGTGGGTTGGAGAGCTGGGAATAGTCCACCAGCGCCTGCAGCTCCACCAGCAGCGGCCGGGTGCCCTCCCAGATCACCATGACGATGGAACCGGGTGCCTGCTCCTCGCCCCGACTGAGGAAGATGGCGGAGGGGTTGCTCACCTCTCGCATGCCTTGCCCCGTCATGGCGAACACGCCGAGTTCGTTGACGGCACCGAAGCGGTTCTTGTGGGAGCGCAGGGTGCGAAAACGCGAATCGTTGGCGCCATCCAGCAATACCGAACAGTCGACACAGTGCTCCAGCACCTTGGGACCCGCCAGGGTGCCATCCTTGGTCACATGGCCCACCATGAAGATGGCGACGTGATTCTGCTTGGCGTAACGGGTCAACAGGGCCGCGGCCTCCCGCACCTGGGAGACGGAACCGGGAGATGACTGGACATCCGCCACATGCATCACCTGGATGGAGTCGATGACCATGATCTGCGGCTGCTCCTGCTGAGCTATGATGCAGATCTGCTCGACACTGGTCTCCGACAGCATGCGCAGCTTGTCGGTAGGCAGCCCCAGCCGGCCGGCACGCATCGCCACCTGCTGCAACGACTCCTCCCCCGTGACATAGAGGGTCTTCATCCGCTCGGCCAGACCACACATGGTCTGCAGCAGCAGGGTAGACTTGCCCGCCCCCGGATTGCCGCCAATCAGAATGGCCGAACCTGGCACAACACCGCCGCCGAGCACCCGATCCAGCTCCTTGAAGCCGGAGGAAAAGCGCGGGATCTCTGTGGTGGCGATCTCCGCCAGCGTCTGGACCTGACTGCCGATGGCGCCGGCGTAGCCGGTGTAGCGGGCATTTTTGCCCGGCGTCACCGAGCCAAGACGCACCTCGGTGATGGTGTTCCACTCCTTGCATTCGCCGCACTGGCCTTGCCAGCGTGTGAAGTCGGCACCACATTCGGTACAAACATAGGCAGTTTTATTTTTGGCCATGGATAACTCGGGGACAGGATGAATTCCTGCTTGATATACTTGTTTGCGACCGACAGATCAAACCCAGAATCGGAAAAGTGACTTTCCGTGGCAGGAACACATGGATTCAGAACAACAACAGCACCTGATTGAACAGCTCATTCCTCTGCTCAGAGAAAAAGATTTTGATGACATCTTCAATCGCCTGACGCAGGACGAGAACAGCAACAGCCGTTTCCTGATCAAGATGGAGATAAAGCGCAAATGCACCCCCTGCCGGCGGGTCATCGACATGCGCGACGAGCTGGGCGAGGAGTGCCTGGTCCATGAGTTTGAAGGGGTCACCCACTTCATGCCGGCCGAGGCCATAGGCCTGTTCCAGTCCCAGTGCTATCTCTACCGGGATGCCTACACCCTGGGTGTCAACGAGGCGCTGCAATATTGGCAGAAACACCACCAGAGCAAGGGTGACGGTCCCCTGCTGCCCCCTGCCAGTCCGTTTCGCCAATACGATGTCAATCCCATCCCCTTCGCCAGCTACTACGGCCGGCGTCAGGAGCGGATGCACTTCAGCTCTCCCGTGCTCATCAAGTTTGCCGACGGCGACAAGCTGTTTGCCAAAAGCTCGGATCTTTCCCTCGGCGGGATCCGGGTCTCTGTGCCCTATCTGCCCAACTATCAGACCGGAGCCCAAGTCGAAGTCTTCTTCACCGGGCTGGAGCGGGATCACCCCAATCCCATATTGCACCACTCGGTCAGCTATCAGATCCTGGGCGAAGAGAGCAAAGAGGGGAAGTACTGGCTGCGACTGATCAAAACCGGCGAGCACACCGGCTTTGACCGCTTCCTGAGCGATTTCATCGAGAGCAACAAGAGCCGCTATCGAGTCAGCGTCGACTACCTGCTCTCCGCCGCCATCATCAAGGGGTACGAGCAGTTCTACCTGCCACGCATGACCGGCATGCCGCTGTTTTTCGGCTCGGGAGACAGCCCCAGCCTGGAGATAGCCCTGCGTACCGAGAACAATCAGCACATCCTCGAATACTGGCGCGATGCCAAGAACCGCGACATGCTCGCCAGCCTGTTCTCGGCGGCCCGCATGCAATCCCTGCTGCCGGCCCCGGGCACCCTGCAAGAGACCCTGATCTACTGCTTCACCCATTCGGTGCGCAGCCACCTCTACTTTTTCTCCGCCACCCGGGAGGAGTTGCAACAGAGCGGTCTGATGTCCCTCTTCTTCCAGGTCGGTGCCCGCCGCCCCAGCTGGCGCGTGTACAAGTTCAGCCTGGAGCGCTGCGATCTGCACGAGGCCGATCTCGCCAGCCAGCAGAGCCAGGACAGCCCCCAGTTGCAGGACATGCTGCTGCAGGAGCGGCTCAGGCAGATAAACTACGTCGGCCTGCTGCAAGATATCGGCCTCGACAGCCAGCGGGAAGAGTTTCACTACGACGCCAGCGTGCAGCATAACGCCAACGAGCTGCAGCGCTTCGGCCATGATCTCGGGGCCGCGCCCTTCGAGATAGAGACGCTGCATTATGTGCAGTTGCGCAAAGAGGCGCGCTACATCCACAAGACGGCCGTTGCCATCAAGCACAACGGGCGGGCCTGGCTTGGCTGGACCCGCGACATCTCGGCCCACGGCATGCAAATAGAGCTGGAAGAGGCGTTCGAGGGGGAGAAGGATGACATAGTCACCCTGGCCCTGCCTCGCCTGCAGGAGCTCTCCAAGAGCATGGATCTGCAACGCCTCCCCTACCGGCTGGTCAGCATCAACCTGACCCGGACAGTGCTGCATCTGTGTATCGAGGGGGATCCTGAGCGCCACACCGGCCGCCAGTTCTTCAGCCTGCTGATCGAGAGCAACCAGAACAAGCTCAAGGCGGCGCAGGAGCAGCGTCGTTATCGCGGCATGGCCAGGGCGCTGCGCAACATCTACACCCACCATATCTTCAGCACGCCCGTCTACATCAACAAGCTGAAGGGCGCGCCCAAACCGGCCTCGGTCGGTCATGCCCCGCAGGATCGCAGCCTGTCACGCCTGTTGCGGGCCTGCGCCGAGCAGGGGGATCAGGACAACCTCTATCCCCTGTTCCAGGGGGATCTGCTCAAGCAGCTGATCATGAACCCGCTGCGCGCCATTGAACGGGAAGACAAGCCGCAGGAAGAGGAGGTCTACATCGCCAGTCTGCACACGCCGGCCGGCCTGCCCGTCTTCTCCAGCCGGCTGGCCAGCAGTTTTCAGGACATGGCGGAAAAGCGCAGCTTCATCGAGCTGGCACTGCGTCAGGGGGAATTCTATTCGGTGCTGGTCGGCATCTCTCGCACCGGCCGACCCGATACCAACTTCATCGCCAACGAGCTGGATTACATCGCCAAGTTCGCCATCCACAAGGCCAAGAAGCTGGAGGAGGAGCTGTGGAGCGTGGTGGGGGTGGGCGAGCTGACCGATACCAGTCAGGCCACCCTGTTCCGGCTCGGCATCACCCCGCCCATCAACTGAGCGGGCGCCGCATGCCAGCAAGCCTGCTCAAGCGCGGATATCGGCCTGGCAAACCAGCAAGAAAATAATGGCTGGCCACGGGCCCGCCATTATTTTTATCCCTATATCAGCATATCAGGATAACGACCAGCTCCCGCCAGCCTTGTCTCCATCACGCCGCCTGCGGGTCAAGCAGCCACGCGAGGATCTGCGGGAAGTGATCCTCCTGTGCCTGTGGCGCCGTCAGCATGTTGATGTGATCGTAATCGAGCCGGTTGCCGTTATCCTTGCCAAGCCGGGTGTGACGCGTGGCAGACCCCATCTCGGCACTGAAGCGGCGCACATCGGTCGGGTGCCCCAATACCTTGTCAGCCTTGGCTGAAATCATCCAGAGCGGCGGCCAGTTGACCCTGGCCGCCGCTTCGTCATAGGCAAAGTCGTCGTACGGATCCTTCCAGGGGCCGCACTTGACCCAGGGAATCGTCTCCTGCAGGTAGCGCAGCGGCTCGTCATCCGCCCCCATCTTCAGGCTGCGGGCCGCCAGAAAACCGCTGCGCCTGGCCAGCCAGGGCGCCAGCCGATTCCAGATGAGATCCACCTTCAACCAGCGCTCCGGGTTCTGCACCGAGACGCCACGCTTGGTGCCAAAGAACACCAGGCTGGCGATCTGCACGGCCAATTCCGGAAAACGCACCAGGGTCGAGGCCATGATAACGCCCCCCCAGGAGTGAGCCATCCAGTGCAGCTTGAAGCCGGCATGGCGCGCCGCAATCCAGCGGTGCAAGGCCGGCAGATCCTCGGTGATCAGCTCATGCTGGCCATGCTCGGCTTGCACGGCGATGGCCGGGGTGCTCAGACCCCGGCCGCGCAGGTCGGCCACATAAACTTGATAGCCATGGCGCGCCAGGAAACAGGCCAGCCCCTTGCCCGATTCGGTGTAGAAGATGCGGCCATTCTCGATGGCGCCATGCACCATCAGGATCGGTTCTGCATGCACGGCGACCCGTGGCTGGATGTGGCGCACGTGCAGCTGGTGCTCACCACAGGGAATAAACAGGGATTGCTGTAACAGTTCCATTGCTATGCAAGGTCCTCCATGACGTGGGTGGGTAACTCAGGATCCGTGACGATCCCAACGACGATCGCGACAGGCAAGGGCGCCGAGCAGGCAGATCACCCCTTCCAGATCATGATGGTTGAGGGTGGCGGCCGCCTGGGCCCGCACCAGCGGCTTGGCGTGGATGGCGATGCCAAGAGCGGCCACCGCCATCATCTTGAGATCGTTGGCACCATCGCCGATGGCCACTGTCTGGCCAGCGGCGATACCAAAGTCACTCGCCAGCCGTTGCAGCACCTCGGCCTTGACGCTGGCGTCCACTATGCGGCCACTTACCTTGCCGGTCAGCCGCCCCCCCTCGACCGCCAGCTCGTTGGCGAAAATGGCATCCAGCCCCAGCGCCTGCTGCAGTTCGCCGGCGAAACGGGTGAAGCCCCCCGAGGCGATCGCCACCTTCCAGCCCGCCTGCTTGAGGGTATCGACCATCAATTGCAGGCCCGGCATCCAGGACATCTGGGCCGCCACCTCGTCGAGAATGGTGACAGGTGCCCCCGCCAGCAGGGCGACCCGATTGCGCAGGCTGTCGGAAAACTCCAGCTTGCCCTGCATGGCCGCGGCCGTCACGGCGGCCACCTGCTCGCCCACTCCCGCCAGACGGGCGATCTCGTCGATGCACTCGATCTGGATGGCGGTGGAGTCCATGTCCATCACCAGCAAACCGGGCTCACTCAGGGTAGGCAGCGCGGGCAGATGACAGATGTCGATGTCCCACTCCTCGGCCTTGAGCCACTGCACCAGCTCGGGGGAGAACCTGTCCGTTCCCAACAGCAACAGGGGCACCCCGGCCGGGCTGCTCGGCGGATAGAGCTGGGCCTGCATATCCAGCGCGGCCAGCGACTCGGCCAGGCGCGCCAGATGGCGGGCGGCAAGGGGCTTGCCAAACAGCACCAGCCAGGCGCCATCCAGCGGTTTGGCAACGGGCAGCAGCGCCTGCGGCGTCAATTGCCACCAGGGGGCACTGGACAGGCACTCTGGCCACTCGGACAAGGCAGCGGGTAATTGGGACAACAGCATAGAGATAGAGCCTTCCTTGGTGATCATGGGGTTAACAAAGCTGGCCCAGAGTAGCGTATTGCTTTTTGTACAGGCAAGCGCCAAGATCCCGCCACCGCTCGTCGTCAGGAGGTTCAACGCTTGCGTCATCTTCCCATCAAACGTGTTCTCAGTCTGGGTGCCGGCATCTTGCTCGGCCTCTGGGTGCTCGGTGTGCTCATCCATATGCAGGGCGAAAGCCAGGCCTCGCTGCACAGCGAGGCACGCAACCGTGCCCAGGCGCTGGTCGCCTATGCCGCCCGCGACATGAAGCGCTGGATCAAGGAGGACAAGAACAGCGAGCTGGAACGGCTGGCCCAGGATCTGGCCGCCGAGCCCGAGATCCTCGATGCCACCCTCTATGACGCCCGTGGCATCCCCCTCGCCCAGTCGGACGCCGCCGTGCCGCTGGACAGCCTGCTGCCCATCGGCGACAACAACAAATCGCTGCCGGAGCAGGGCAAGGGCCGCATCCAGTTTGTGCAGGAGATCCTGGATGGGGAGCAAACCATTGGCTACCTGCGCATCACACTGGAAGAGCAGCAACTGCTGGCAGACAAGGACACCCGGCTCAAGGTGATACAGGAGAAACAGCGGCTGATGCTGCTGGTGGCGCTACTGGCCGGCCTGCTCATCTCCTACGGCGTGCGCCGCAACTACATGCGGGTGCGCAAGCACAAGAAGAAGAGCCCGCCCTCGTCGGGTGCGCCGAGCGCCTGATCCCATAAGGTTCAAGGCACGGCGCTGCGGCCACGAACCATAAAAAAACGGCGACCCTGGGGTCGCCGTTTTGCATGGAGTCCAGGCTGCGGATCAGTCGCCCAGCAGCACTGAATCCAGTGCGATTTCGATCATGTCGTTGAAGGTCAGCTGACGCTCTTCGGAGGTGGTCTGCTCACCGGTACGGATATGGTCGGAGACGGTGCAGATGGTCAGTGCCTTGGCACCGTACTCTGCGGCCACGCCGTAGATACCGGCGGCTTCCATCTCGACACCCAGGATGCCGTACTTTTCCATGACGTCGAACATGGAAGGGTCCGGGGTGTAGAACAGGTCGGCGGAGAAGATGTTACCGACGCGCACGGCAACGCCCTTGTTCTTGGCGGCTTGCACGGCATTGGCAACCAGGCCGAAGTCGGCGATGGCGGCGAAGTCGTGATCCTTGAAGCGCAGACGGTTGACCTTGGAATCGGTGCAGGCACCCATGCCGATCACCACGTCGCGCAGTTTCACGTCTTCACGCACGGCGCCACAGGAGCCCACGCGGATCAGGGTCTTCACACCGTAGTCAGTGATCAGCTCTTTGGCATAGATGGAGCAGGACGGGATGCCCATGCCGTGACCCATGACGGAGATGCGACGGCCCTTGTAGGTACCGGTGAAGCCGAGCATGCTGCGCACGTCGCACACCTGCTCGACGTTCTCCAGGAAGGTTTCGGCGATGTACTTGGCGCGCAGGGGGTCGCCCGGCATCAGCACTGTATCAGCAAAGGCGCCATCTTTCGCATTGATATGAGGAGTTGCCATTCTCTTGATTCCTTCACACTAGGTTGAGTTTTATTGTCTTTATTGGTTGCCCGCCACCGAGGTGACGGGCGGGTAAATTACAGGAGGCGAGTGCCGCACTGCAACCTGGGCAGGCCCTGCAGAATAGACCGCAAGGCGCCACCCGAAATCGGCCTTACAGGAAGCTGGTACCGTATTGCAGCTTGGGCAGACCGTGGTACGCCGCTATGCTCTGGCCTATGTCGGCAAAGGTCTCGCGACGACCGACGGAACCGGCCTTGACCGGCTTGCCGAAGAAGAGCACAGGGATGTATTCACGGGTGTGATCGGTACCGTTCCAGGTCGGATCGCAGCCGTGGTCGGCGGTCAGCACCACTACGTCGCCATCTTGCAGTATCTCGAACAGCTCTGGCAGACGGGAATCGAAATACTCCAGTGCATCGGCGTAGCCTTTCACGTCACGACGGTGACCGTAGGAGGAGTCGAAGTCCACGAAGTTGGTGAAGACGATGGTGTTGTCACCGGCCGCTTTCACCTCTTCCAGGGTGCGATCCCACAGCTCGGTCAGGCCGGTGCCCTTCACCTGCTTGGTGATGCCCTGGTTGGCATAGATGTCGGCGATCTTGCCGATGGAGACCACCTGGCCACCCGCTTCTTTCATGTAATCCAGCACTGTCGGCGCCGGCGGCAGCACAGAGTAGTCGTGGCGGTTGCCGGTACGCTTGAAGTTGCCCTTGCCACTGCCCACGAACGGACGGGCGATGACGCGGCCTATGTTGTAGGGCTCCAGCAGCTCGCGCACTATGTGGCACAGCTCATAGAGCTTCTCGAGACCGTAGGTCTCTTCGTGACAGGCGATCTGGAACACGGAGTCGGCAGAGGTGTAGAGGATCGGCTTGCCGGTACGCATGTGCTCTTCGCCCAGATCATCCAGCACCTGGGTGCCGGAGGCGTGGCAGTTGCCGAGGTAGCCGGACAGACCCGCCTTCTCGACGATGGCGTCCAGCAGCTCCTGAGGGAAGCTGTTGTGGTGATCGGTGAAGTAACCCCACTCGAACAGCACGGGCACGCCAGCGATCTCCCAGTGGCCGGACGGAGTGTCCTTGCCGGAGGAGAGCTCCTGGGCGAAACCGTAGGCACCGATCACCTCGATATCCTTCTTCAAGCCTGCCGGGAAGTAGCCGGAGGCCAGCTCACCGGCATGGCCCAGACCCAGCTTGTTCAGGTTCGGCAGATTGAGGGCGCCACGGCCTTCAATCTCACCGGCAGCACAGGCCTTGGCGATATGGCCAAGGGTGTTGGCGCCCACATCTCCGAACTTGTCGGCATCGGCGGCAGCGCCAATACCGAAAGAGTCCATCATCAGAATAAAGGTACGTTTCATGGGACTTCCCCTTGTTACAAATCAGCCAGACCGATGCGACGGTAGACCTCAGGCAGGGCCTGGGGTTGAGTGTCACCGATCTTGACAGCCGCCTGCACCATGCTGGCAGCCTGAGCAAATTGCTCTTCGGTTTGAGCGTGGATCAGGGCAATCGGCTTGTCAGCATCGACGCTCTGGCCCAGGCGGATAAAGTCGGTCAGACCGACGGCGTAATCGAGTTTGTCACCGGCGGCGCGACGACCGCCACCCATGGCGACCACGGCCAGACCCAGCTCCCGGGTATCCATGGCCGTCACGAAGCCGGCATTGGCCGCATACACGGGGCGCACAATAGCAGCCTTGGGCAGGTGACTATCATAACGTTCCATGAAGTCGGACGGACCACCGAGGCCGGTCACCATGCGACCGAAGATCTCGGCCGCCTTGCCGTTGTCGAGCACGGCCTGCAGCTTGCGACGGGCATCGGCATCGTCGCTGGCCAGATGGGCGGAGATCAGCATCTCGGCGCACAGGCTCATGGTGACTTCGTGAATGCGTGGGTTGCGGTACTCACCTGTCAGGTAGCGCACTGCTTCGCGCACTTCCACGGCGTTGCCAGCGCTGGAGGCCAGCACCTGGTTCATGTCGGTGAGCAGGGCCGAGGTGCGGCAACCGGCACCGTTGGCCACGGCGACTATGCTCTTGGCCAGCTCCTCAGATGCTTCAAAGGTCGGCATGAAGGCACCAGAGCCCACCTTGACGTCCATCACCAGGGCTTCCAGCCCGGAGGCGAGCTTCTTGGAGAGGATGGAGCCGGTGATCATGGCGATGGATTCGACGGTGGCCGTGATGTCACGCACCGCATAGATGCGCTTGTCGGCCGGGGCGAGATCACCGGTCTGGCCGATAATGGCCACACCCGCCTCTTTCACCACTTTCAGGAAAAGATCGTTGTCGACCGAGGTCTGGTAGCCGGGGATGGCATCCAGCTTGTCCAGGGTGCCGCCGGTATGACCCAGGCCACGACCGGAGATCATGGGCACGAAGCCACCGCAGGCGGCGACCATGGGGCCCAGCATCAGGGAGACTACATCACCCACGCCACCGGTGGAGTGCTTGTCGACGATGGGGCCACCCAGATTGAGGTGATCCCAGTTCAATACCATGCCGGAGTCGCGCATGGCGCAGGTCAGGGCAACCCGCTCATCCATGGTCATGTCTTTGAAGTAGACCGCCATCGCCAGTGCCGCAATCTGGCCCTCGCCTATGGTGTTGTTGGTAATGCCCTGAACGAAGAATTGAATCTCTTGGGTACTGAGCGCTTCACCGTTGCGCTTCTTTCGAATAATTTCTTGAGGCAAAAACATCTTTCATTCCCTCCGCCATTGCTGGCGTCACATAAGCCGTTATCCCTGCCCGCGCGCCGTCTGGCGGGGGCATAACAGGGCGAGCCACGCTCGCCCTCTCATCAACTTAGTAACCGCTGGTGTTGGCAGGCTTGTCGCCATGCCCCAGCGTGGCCAGCAGGCTGGCCAACAGGCTGGATGCACCAAAGCGGAAGGTGCGGGCGGATACCCAGTCCTTGCCCAGGATCTCTTCGGCCATGGCCAGGTACTGACCCGCCACGGCAGCATCCTTCACGCCACCGGCCGGCTTGAAGCCGACTTTCGGGTTCTTGGCCTTGATCACTTCCATCATGATGCGGGCCGCTTCCGGGGTCGCATTGACCGGCACCTTGCCGGTGGAGGTCTTGATGAAATCGGCACCGGCGTCGATGGAGATCTCGGAGGCGCGACGGATCAGCGCCTCTTCTTTCAGTTCACCTGTCTCGATGATCACTTTCAGCAGTGCTTGAGTGCCGCAAGCTTCCTTACAAGCTTTGACCAGATCGAAGCCAACCTGTTCATTGCCAGCCATGAAGGCGCGGTACGGGAACACCACGTCCACTTCATCGGCACCGTAAGCCACGGCGGCACGAGTCTCGGCCACGGCGATCTCGATGTCGTCGTTGCCATGGGGGAAGTTGGTTACGGTCGCGATGCGCACATCGGCGGCGCCGATCTCGCGCAGTGTCTTGCGCGCTATGGGGATGAAGCGGGGATAGATGCAGACGGCAGCGGTCAGGCCGGCCGGAGACTTGGCCTTGCGGCACAGGTCGATGACCTTCTGATCGGTGTCATCATCGTTCAGGGTGGTCAGGTCCATCAGGTTCAGGGCGCGTTGGGCGGCCAGTTTCAGATCAGTCATTCTGTTCTCCAAAGTCTCGATTTAATCCTGCTTCCAGGGGCGAGCGCCTGCTTGTCGCAACGCAACCAGCAAGACACGACTCCCAAGGATACGGGAATGGAATTACAGCGCGCATGCACAGGCAATATGGCTGTAAATAAGGCAAGAGCCCTGTCACTTTCTTACAAAAGTGCGGACTTGGTTCCATGAAGACTTGAGAAAGGCCGACAACTGCTGACCCGACTTCCCAATCAATTCCATTTGACCGCCAACACCCGATTTGATCGGGCATTAGTCAATGCCAGCACCCTGCTGGCAATGCCTATTTCAGCCGAGATACCCCGTGTTTGCAAGCCGGATTTGCCAATTTCAGAGGTACCTCACATCTGGCAAATCCGGTACTGAACAGTGCGTTAAGAGAAGAAGCGTGTGAGTATCCAGGAGTACGCCAGCCCCCCCAGATAGACCCCGACTATCCCCATTACCCCGGACAGTACGGGTGGGGCCGGGATCGGCAATTTGAGGAAAGAAAACAACAAGCCAACGATAAAGCCGGCCGCCATCGCCAGTAGCACTTCATTCATATAACCTCCGATTTGACTCATTTTATTATTAGTTTAGAAAGGAAAACGGTTGTCACCGCTCCAAACGCGAACGCCACAGCTTTTCGCTGTGGCGTTCGTCTTTACCT
Organism: Aeromonas sp. MR19; assembly: GCF_963899305.1. NCBI lineage: Bacteria > Pseudomonadati > Pseudomonadota > Gammaproteobacteria > Aeromonadales > Aeromonadaceae > Aeromonas > Aeromonas sp. MR19. Next base: position 55,895 of record NZ_CAWQWZ010000007.1, on the reverse strand, counting down.
GAGTATCAGGCAAATATTACATGGCTGTCAGTGCCAGGAAGAAGCCTGCGATGGTGGCAGACATCAGGTTGGACAGAGAGCCGGCCAGTACGGCCTTCAAACCAAATTTGGCAATGGTGCCGCGACGGTTCGGTGCCATGGAGCCCAGACCACCCAGCAGGATTGCAACGGAGGACAGGTTGGCAAAGCCGCACAGGGCGAAGGAGATGATGGCCTTGGTGTGCTCGGACATGGCCACGCCGTTGATCAGCACTTCATCCTTCAGATAAGGGGCAAAGTTCAGGTAAGCCACGAACTCGTTCACCACCAGCTTCTGGCCGATGAAGGAACCGGCCACCACGGCCTCGCTCCAGGGGACACCGATCAGGAAGGCCAGCGGGGAGAACAACCAGCCCAGCAGCAGTTCCAGGGAGAGCTGCGGATAACCGAACCAGCCACCCATACCGGCGAAGATGCCGTTGATCATGGCGATCAGGCCGATGAAGGCCAGCAGCATGGCACCCACGTTCAGGGCCAGTTGCAGACCGGCGGAGGCACCGGCGGCGGCGGCATCGATCACGTTGGCAGGCTTGTCTTCCAGATCGCCATCGGCATTGTTTTCGTCATAGTTGGGGGTCTCGGTTTCCGGTACCAGCAACTTGGCGAACAGCAGACCACCCGGGGCAGCCATGAAGGAGGCGGCGATCAGGTATTCCATCTTGACGCCCATGGAGGCATAACCAGCCAGCACGGAACCGGCAACGGAGGCCAGGCCACCACACATGACGGCAAACAGCTCGGAGTCAGTCATCTTGGAGATGAAGGGACGCACCACCAGCGGGGCTTCGGTCTGACCGACGAAGATGTTGGCCGTGGCAGAGAGGGATTCGGTACGGGACGTGCCCAGTACTTTTTGCAGGCCACCACCCAGCAGCTTGATTACCCACTGCATGATGCCCAGATAATAGAGAACCGCGATCAGAGAGGAGAAGAAGATGATGACGGGCAGAACGCGGAAGGCAAAAATAAAGCCGCCGCCGCCGAACACTTCAAACATCTTGTTGCTGACCAGACCACCGAACAGGAATTCGATACCGTTTTGACCATAACCGATGACGCTGGAAACGGCATCGGATACACCCACCAGAATATCTCGGCCAACCGGGACGTACAGCACGAATGCACCCAGTCCAGCTTGAATTGCAAAGGCACCGCCAACGGTGCGAACTTTTATTGCTTTGCGATTACTGGAGAACAGCACCGCGATAAGGATGAGTGTTGCCATCCCTACCAGACCCATAATCAAATTCATTATTAACACTTCCTCTTTAGTAGCACCTTCCAGCTTGTTAACAACTTGTATCTCAAAGCCATCAATCAAGGGTGCGCATTATACTAATTACGGTGCGACAAAGTAGAATGCTGGTCACATTTTATAAGCATGAAATGCGCTAGAGGTCGTCAAATTAGACCGCAAACGATTTTTACTCGCCCCGTTTTTTATCATGATGCTATCAAGAGTTAATCAGGTGTTAATTTCAGAGTGTCCGAGCGGGAAAGTGTGAAAAGTGGATTCATGTAACACCGCGACAACATGACTCAAGGGCTGTTGCCGCAATTCGGCCAAGAGTTGCGCAATCTTCGGCAAGTTGGCGGGGGTATTCGGAATGCCCTGCAGGCCTTGCAACGGCATGTCGGGCGCATCGGTTTCCAGCAGCAGAGCCTCCAGCGGCATGTCGCGGATCGCCTCCCGGGTCTTGTTGGCCCGCTCATAGCTGATGACGCCGCCGATCCCCAGTCTGAATCCAAGCTGCCAGAACACCTCGGCCTGATGCAGAGAGCCGCTGAAGGCGTGGATGACACCCCCCCTTGCCGGCTTGAAGCGCCGCAAAATTTTGGCAACCGTGTCGTTGGCCCGCACCGAATGGACTATCAGTGGCAGCTCATGCTCCATGGCCAGCCTGATCTGCGCCTCGAACCAGGCCAGCTGCCCCTCCTGCGGCACCTGGCTGCGCAGATCCAGCCCGCACTCCCCGACCGCCACCAGGCCAGGGGGCCGGGCAGCCAACAACACCTGCAATCGCGTCAGTGCACCCTGGGTCTGGGTGCCCACATACCAGGGGTGAATGCCCAGCCCGTAGGTGATCCCCGGGTACTGCTCCGCCAGCGCCATCACGCGAGCCCAGTTTTCCTCTCCCACGGCGGGGATGATATACTCGCCCACCCCCAACTGCCGGCACTCGGCCAGCAACGCCGCCCGGTCTGGATCGAAGACGGGAAAATCGAGATGGCAATGGGTGTCGATCAGTTGCATGTCGCTTTCACCTGTTTGTCGTACTTGATGGGTCTACTCAATAATGAAACGCTCGAACCATGGCTTTACCCTGATAGAACTGGTGATGGTCATCATAGTGCTTGGGGTCCTGGCCGTAACGGCAATGCCCCGCTTTATCAATATCAAGGATGATGCCCTCAAGAGCACGGTTGCCGCCACCGCCGGCAGCTTCGCCAGCGCGGTGCAGCTTGCCCATGCAGGCTGGGCGGTCAAGGCACAGGGCCAGGCACTCTACAATCTGGGCAGCATGGGTCAACGCAACCTCGACATCAACCGTTATGGCTGGCCCGCCGGCACGGATGAGGATCAGGGCCACAAGGGGATCAATGAGCCTTACGTTCCCGGTCAGGGAGACTACATCTCGGTCAGCAACCAGTCAGACTGCCGCCTGCTGTTTCAGGGGCTGCTGGACAGCAGCTATATTGTCGCCTCGGTCGATCAGGATCCCGAGATCCAGGTCAAAGCCGACTATCTGTCCAGCGAGCAACCCGGCAACCATATAGATGAAGATGGCGAGCCTCACAGCAACTGCCGCTATACCCTGCGCGACTCCATCGCCCGCTTCCCGGCTTACCCGGATGGATTGAGCTTTGACTACAACAGCGTTACCGGGGCCGTGACGCGCAATTTTGATTGAGTGACGAGGCGTCGCCCTCCGACGCCGGCTCCTCCTGCTCATCTTCGTCATAACGTACCGGCGCGCAGCAGCGCCGGTTCTCCGGGGTGAGTCCCCACTCCTGACACCAGCCATCGTAGCGAGCCAACCAGCGTAGCAAGATACCTTTCATGGTCTGCACCTCATACTGTCACCCCTTCTATTTCCCGCCCCTCTGCCCAAATCCAAGTCCGATACCATGGCTCGGCACCTGAATGACAGACATAAAAAACGACTCCATTTGGAGTCGTTTTTAACAGAGCCATCTGGCTAATTCAATCGCTGTGGCTCGAGTGCCTGTCAGCCCTTGGCAGGCAGGCTCAGGCGGGCGACCGCTTCCACATGCATGGAATGCGGGAACATGTCCACCGGCTGCACTTCATCCAGCACGAAGCCCTGCTTGACCAGCCAGGCGAGATCGCGGGCCAGGGTCTGCGGGTTGCAGGAGACATAGACCAGACGGCGCGGCGCCATGGCGACCAGGGTCTGCAATACCGCCTTGTCACAACCCTTGCGGGGCGGATCCAGCACCACCACGTCGGCGGTCACGCCCTGGGCGTGCAGCTCGGGCATCAGCTGCTCGGCCTTGCCCACGTGGAATTCGGTGTGCTCTATGCCGTTGAGGGCCGCGTTGCGACGGGCGTCGCTGATGGCGCTCTCCACCGATTCTATCCCCACCACCTTGGCGGCCTTGCCAGCCAGGAACAGGGAGATGGTACCGATACCGCAATAGATGTCGAACACAGTCTCGTTGCCGGTCAGCTCGGCATATTCAAGGGCGCTGGAGTAGAGCACATCGGTCTGGGTCGGGTTGTTCTGGAAGAAGGAGAGCGGCGAGATCTCGAACTCGAGTTCATGGATCTTGTCGCGGATCACCCCTTCACCCAGCAGCACCCGGTTGCTCGCACCCAGAATGCGGTTAGTGCGCTCATCGTTGATATTCTGCACCAGGGTGGTGATGGGCAGATCGCTCAAGCTCGCCAGCAGCTCGGCTTCGAACGGCAGTGTTTCACCCAGGGTCACCAGCACCACCATCAGCTCGCCGCTCTTGAAGCCCTTGCGGGTCATCAGGTTGCGCACACAACCGGTGTGATTCACTTCGTCATAGGCGGCGATGTCATGCTCGCGCATCCAGCCACGCACCCGGGCGTTCAGTTCCACGTGCAGCGGATCCTGAACCGCGCAATCGTCCGCAGTGATGAGATCGTGGGAGTGCTTGCGATAAAAACCAATCTCGGCGCCGGCCTCACAGCCACGCACCGCATATTGCGCCTTGTTGCGATAGGCGAACGGACTCTCCATGCCGAGGATGGGGTTGACCGTGGTGTCACCCAGCCCGACCTGTTCCAGTGCGCTCTGCACCAGTGCCTGCTTGAGCTTGAGCTGGGCCGGGTAGGCCAGCGGGCGCACCTGGCAGCCACCGCACTCTGTGTTGGGGCAGAAATCAGCGACCCGATCGGCAGACGGCTGGAGCAGCTCGGTCAGCTTGCCATGCAGATAGTTCGGCTTGACCTCGGTCAGCTCAACCAGCGCCTGCTCACCGGGTAGCAGACCCTCGACAAACAGGGGGCGATCGAACAGGCGTCCCTTGCCATCCCCTTTGTCGGTCAGTTCCAGGATCTCGATCTGGTGTTGATGTCCCACTAACGGCATGAGCGGCTCCAAAGGCGTAGAAAATGATGGGAAAAATGGGGCAAGCCCATTCAAGGGTGGCAGAGTTTAGCGGAGATCCTGTCAAATTGCAGGCATAAAAGCTGGGGCAAGGCGCACTCCACTTTTGCAGACATAAAAAAGCCGCCGGCATAACCGGCGGCGATCCTGTCAGCAAGTGACCCAGCGCGGTTACAGGCTATAGGCTTTCTCACCGTGGGTGGTGACATCCAGCCCTTCCCGCTCCGCATCTTCCTTCACTCGCAGGCCGATGAGCAGATCCACCAGCTTGTAGGCCACGACCGAGACGGCCCCGGACCAGAGGATGGTGACCCCGACCCCGATGGCCTGGATCTTGACCTGGGCCAGGATGGAATAGCCTTCCGCAACCTGGTTGGTGACATAGTCCCACACCCCGGTGCCGCCCAGATCCGGGCTGGCAAAGACGCCGGTCAGCAGGGCACCGAGAATGCCGCACACACCGTGCACGCCAAACACATCCAGGCTGTCATCGGCTCCCAGCAGGCGCTTGAGGCCGTGAACCCCCCACAAACCGGCCACGCCGCTGATGAGACCCATCACCAGGCCACCGCCAACTCCGACGAAACCGGCCGCCGGGGTGATCACCACCAGACCGGAGACGGCGCCGGAGGCCGCCCCCAGCAGGGAGGGACGCCCCTTCATCACCCACTCGGCCAAGGTCCAGGAGAGCGCAGCCGCCGCCGGTGCCACCCAGGTGTTGATGAAGGCCAGTGCGGCTATGCCGTTGGCTTCCAGCGCGGAGCCGGCGTTGAAACCGAACCAACCGAACCAGAGCAGGGAGGCCCCTATCATTGTCATGGTGAGGCTGTGCGGTGTCATGGGATCACGTCCGTAACCCAGACGCTTGCCCACCAGATAGGCCCCCACCAGACCCGCCACGGCGGCGTTGATGTGCACCACTGTGCCGCCCGCAAAATCCAGTGCACCATGCTGGAACAGATAGCCGGCCGTCGCCGTCGCGGTCGCCGCCGCCTCGGCCGTGGTATAGGCATCCGGGCCCGCCCAGTACCACACCATGTGGGCCAGCGGTATGTAGGCGAAGGTGAACCAGATCACCGAGAACAGCAGCACGGCGGCGAACTTGATGCGCTCGGCGAAGGCTCCCACTATCAGGCCGCAGGTGATGGCCGCAAAGGCCCCCTGGAACACCACGTAGATGAACTCGCTGATGCCGACTCCCTTGCTGAAGGTCGCCGCAATGGAGTCAGGAGTGACCCCCTTGAGCAGCGCCTTGCTGAAGGAGCCGTAGACACTGTTGCCCTCGGTGAAGGCCAGCGAATAACCGTAGAGGATCCACAACACGCATATGAGCGAGAACAGGGTGAATACCTGCATCAACACGCTCAGCATGTTCTTGCTGCGCACCAGGCCGCCATAGAACAGGGCCAGTCCCGGAATGGACATCAGGATCACCAGTGCCGCCGACAGCAACATCCAGCTGTTGTCCCCCTTGTTGATGGTCACAGCGGCTGCGACTGGCGCCGCGGCCTGCACGACCTCGGCCGATGCGGCCACCACCTCTTCAGCCCAACTGGGGGCGGCCAGCAAGGCGGCAAGCGCCAACAGGCCAGTCATCACGAGTCTCTTGAGCATACAGCCATCTCCTTCCCTGTCGTCCCGGCACCTGTCCGGGTCCATTTCCTGATATGAACATCGAATCCGACAATCCACACAAACTCACACTCAGCACACACTTGCCACTGCCCTGGTCATGCTTCCTTCATCGGGCAGCGTCATGGCGACATGATTGCTTTAAAGCATAAAGCAGGCCAACTCACTAAGTTGATTATAATCAACACCTTAATATCAAGTAGGTTGACCAATGCACCAGATTGGATCACAAGCTGCGCCAACCTGAGCAAGCGCGCACTTCTGCTGTGCAGCGCAACCAGCACGCACCGAAATAGAGCAGATCATAAGCCGGAACAGATTGCAGAGCTGTGACGGACACACAGCCGAATGCGGCAGAAACAAGCCACCCAGCATACGAACGATGAGAGTGCTCATGGACAAAGGGATAAAGGGATAAAGGGATAAAGGGATAAAGGGATAAAGAAGGGAACACCAAGCGGAAAGGAGGCAGAAAAACAAAAGGCCATCATTGCTGATGGCCTTTTGTCACTGAATCTGATGGTGCCCGGGGTCGGACTCGAACCGACACGATTATTCATCGGCGGATTTTGAATCCGCTGCGTCTACCGATTTCGCCACCCGGGCAACTGCGAGGGATTATACGAATGGCGCGATGCCATGCAAGGTGTTTTTCTCGTACGCACTCTCGTTTGCTCATTTATTCAACGCCTTGCCGATGCGGGGTCAGTTACATAGAATGCCCGCATCATATTAATGGAATAAGAACGATGGCCAAGCGTAAACCAGTCCAACCCACATCCACCTCTCACACAGTCCCCCACTACCCTTCGGCGGGCCTGTTGCGCCGACTCGGCGCCCTGCTCTATGACTATCTGGTAGTCATCTCCTTGCTGATCATCGCCGGCTTCATCGGTATGGGGGTGGCACACTTGCTGCTGGCAACCGGCGCCGCCACTCTTCCCGAAGGCAAAGATGCCTCCTGGCTGCTGACCAGCCCGATTTACAGTGCCTGGCTCGCCTTCATCATCTGTGGCTTTTACACCTGGTTCTGGACCCGTGCTGGTCAGACCATAGGCATGCGCGCCTGGCGCCTGCGCATACAGAATGCGGATGGCAGCAACATCCGCATCACTCAGGCCCTGATCCGGCTGGCAACGGCGGCCTTCGGCCTCGGCAACCTGATGTGCCTGTTCAACCGCAAGGCACCGCGCGCCTTTCAGGACATCTGGTCCGAATGTGAAGTCGTGGTGCTCGGCAAACAGGAAAATCTGGAGATGCTGAACAAGTAATTGCAGGTCAATGCAGCAACGAAAAAGGGCACCAACAGGTGCCCTTTTTGCAGTCCAACGCTCGGCGCTACTGCTTGCGACTGAGGATATAGAAAGAGATACCGCCAAACAGCAGACTGGGGGCGATGGCGGCAAGGATAGGCGGCACCGCATACACCAGGCTGATGGGGCCGAACACCCGATCGCTCACGTAGACGGCAAAGCCGGTCATGATCCCCATCAGCATCCGCGCGCCCATGCTCACCGAACGCAGCGGGCCGAAGATGAAGGAAGAGGCCAGCAGTATCATGGCCACCACGGAGAGCGGCGACAGCAGCTTGCGCCACATCTCCAGCTTGTAACGTCCGGCATCCTGCTTGTTGGCATCCAGATAGCCGATGTAGTCGAGCAGCCCGGCCACCGGCAGGTTTTCAGGATCGATACTCACCACCCCCAGCTGCTTGGGGGTGAGCTCAGAGGTCCACTCCATCTGGGCCTGCGTCTCGCTCTGGATCTGCTTGGGATCGTCGAAGCGGGTCACCTGCACCTGTTTGAGCAGCCAGTGGTGCTGTTCAAACACCCCCTCCTGCGCCTGGAGGATATCGATCAGTTTGCGCTCCGGGGTGAAGCGATAGAGGGTGATGCCGGTCAGGGCGCCGTCGTTGCGCACCCCGTTGATGTTGACGAAGTTGTTGCCATCGCGCGCCCAGACCCCGTAAGCCGAGACCGTCAGCCGTCCTTCCGACAGGGCCCCCGCCTTGACGTCATCCGCCATCCGCTTGGCGATGGGCGCCACATACTCACCCATCAGGCCCACCAGTATCATCAAGGGGATGGCCGTCTTGAGCGCTGCCATCACTATGCTGATCTTGGAGCGACCCGCCGCCTGCATTACCACCAGCTCCGAGCTGGTCGCCAGCTGGCCCAGCCCTATGAGCCCGCCCAGCAGGGCTGCCAGCGGGAAGAACTGAACCGCCTCCTTGGGCATGGAGAGCAGGACGTAATAGAGCGCATTGATCATGTCGTAGTTGCCTTCCCCCACGGACCTGAGCTGCTCAACATACTTGATGAGCGCAGCCAGCCCGACCAGGGTCAGTTCGCACAACAGGACCGACATGAAAATAACCCGGCCGATATATCTATCGAGAATGCCAAACATCAGCAGAAACTCCCCGGTTGCAGCATCATGCTGATTTTTTCCTCAAATACAGACGTATAGAGAGGAAGCGACATCAAAATGATCCGGTCGCCATGTCTATCGAGAATGCCAAACATCAGTAGAGACTCCCAGATGGCAACATCATGCCGATTTTCTCTTGAAATAGAGGGTCTTGATCCCGTTCCACCAGCTGGTGCCCTGCAGGTTGAGCGGCAGACCGATCAACAGCAGATAGGCCAGCGGCACCAGGAACATCCCCGGCCAGTGGGGCAGGCGTCCGCTGTCGATGGCCGAGCGCGCCGCGCTGAGCAACAGGAAGTAGGAAAGATAGAGCAAGATGGCCGGCAGCAGCTTGGCATAACGTCCCTGGCGGGGGTTGACCCTGGCCAGCGGCACCACCAGGAAAGTGAGCACCAGGATGGAGAGCGGCAACGACAGGCGCCACTGCAACTCGGCCATCATGCCGTTGTCCTTCGTTCCCAGCAGCTCCAGAGTCGGCTTGGCGGCCGCCTTGCGGCTGGAGCGCTCCATCTCCTGCTGGCGGATCACCAGGCTGTACTCGTCAAATTCAGAGATCTGGAACTGCTTGCTGCTGAAGTGGCCCTCGTAACGGGAGCCATCCTTCAGGGTCAGCCACTGCAGGCCGTTCTCATCGACCGTCACCACCCCCTCCGTCGCCACCACCACTGAGGGCGGCTTGCCCTCCTGGGAGCGTTGCAGCACGAAGATCTTCTGCAGCCGGGAGCCCTTGTCGTTCAGCTCCTGGATGTAGGCAACGAGGCGCCCCTTGTCGAGCTCCATGAAACGGCCGGCCTGCATAAAGGAGATACCCGGATCGGCCTTGAACTCGTCGATCACCTGATACTCGCGCTCCTTGGCCTGCGGGGCGATCCAGCCGGTATTGAAGGCGGCGACGGCCGCGGTCAGCAAGGCCAGCACCATGGCGCTGCGCATCACGAAGCGGTGGCTGAAGCCCACCGCATGCATCACTGTCATCTCACTTTCGGCATACAGGCGACCGTGAGCAAACAAGATGGCTAAAAACAGGCTGATAGGCAGCATCAACAGCGCCATATTGGGCAGGTTGAGCAGCAACAGGGTGGAGACCAGGCGCGTCGGCACCTCGCCATCGGCGGCATCACCGATGATCTGGATAAATTGTTGGCTGACAAAGATAAGCAGCAGCACGAACAACACTGCCAGCTGGGTTTTCAGGGTTTCCCTGAACAAATATCGGAAAACGATCACAGTCATTCCCAAGTAAACTTGTGTTTTTAGTCGAATGCCTGAAAAATAGGGCCGTATATTGGATTTTTACCAGTTTGAACTGCGGAGCCTATGGCTGTTCGCTCCGCCTCTGATACCCCAACAAGCACCGCATTATTCAATAAAAGGTGCCTTTTGTCTTTAGGATGTAGGAGATTCCATGGAGTTCAGTGTAAAGAGTGGCAGTCCTGAGAAGCAACGCAGTGCCTGCGTCGTGGTCGGCGTATTCGAGCCGCGTCGCCTCTCTCCGGTTGCCGAACAACTGGACAAGATCAGCGATGGCTATATCAGTTCGCTGCTGCGCCGTGGCGACCTGGAAGGGAAACCAGGCCAGATGCTGTTGCTGCATCAAGTACCGGGCGTGCTCAGCGAGCGCGTATTGCTGGTCGGTTGCGGCAAGGAGCGGGAACTCGACGAACGCCAGTACAAGCAGATCATCAACAAGACCATCACCACCCTCAACGAGACGGGTTCCATGGAAGCGGTCTGCTTCCTGACCGAACTGCACGTCAAGGGTCGGGATACCTATTGGAAGGTGCGCCAGGCGGTGGAAACCACCAAGGCGGGCCTCTACAGCTTCGATCAGTTCAAGACCAACAAAGCCGAGCCGCGCCGTCCGCTGCGCAAGCTGGTGTTCAACGTGCCGACGCGTCGGGAACTGACCATTGGTGAGAAAGCCATCTCCCACGGTCTGGCCGTGGCGAAAGGGGTGCGGGTCTGTCGCGACGTGGCCAACATGCCGCCCAACGTCTGCAACCCGGCCTATCTGGCCTCCCAGGCTCGTCGTCTGGCCGATGCCTTCGACAACATCACCACCAAGGTGATCGGTGAGCAGGAGATGGCCGAGCTCGGCATGAACTCCTATCTGGCGGTGGCCCGCGGCTCTGAAAACGAAGCCATGATGGCCATCATCGAATACAAGGGCAACGCCGATGCCAAGCCCATAGTGCTGGTCGGCAAGGGTCTGACCTTTGATTCCGGCGGCATCTCCATCAAGCCGGCCGAAGGCATGGACGAGATGAAGTATGACATGGGTGGCGCAGCCTCCGTGCTCGGCACCATGCACGCCCTGGCCCAGTTGCAGCTGCCCATCAACGTCATAGGCGTGCTGGCAGGTTGCGAGAACATGCCGGGTGGCAACGCCTATCGCCCGGGTGACATCCTCACCTCCATGTCCGGCCAGACCATAGAAGTGCTGAACACGGATGCGGAAGGCCGCCTGGTGCTGTGCGATGCCCTCACCTACGTGGATCGTTACGATCCCGAGACCGTCATCGACGTGGCGACCCTGACCGGGGCCTGCATCATAGCGCTGGGCCACCACACCACGGGGCTGCTGGCCAACCACAACCCGCTGGCCCATGAGCTGCTCAACGCCTCCGAACAGGCCGGCGATCGCGCCTGGCGCCTGCCGCTGTTCGACGAGTATCAGGAACAGCTGGAGAGCCCGTTCGCCGACATGACCAACTTGGGGGGCCGTCCGGCCGGCACCATTACCGCTGCCGCCTTCCTGTCGCGCTTCACCAAGAAGTACAACTGGGCTCACCTGGATATCGCCGGCACCGCCTGGAAGAGTGGCAAGGATAAAGGCTCCACCGGTCGTCCGGTACCCCTGCTGACCCAGTTCCTGCTCAACCGGGCCGGCGTGGATATCGAAGAGAAGGAGTAACTCTCCTGCCCCTTCCGGTGAATGCATCGGAAGCGCGGGAGTTGCCCAGTACCACAAGGAAGAGGCCCGCCTCTTCCTTGTTTCATTGAGTGCTGGCAGGAAAACACCCCTGCCAACCCTCACTGGCGGCCAATAGTCCGTCACCGCAAACGGGATCAACCTGATGAGCCAAGTGACCTTTTACCTGATGAGCGAGCCGGATGACGCGCAGGCCACCGCCGTCGAGCGGCTCGCCTGCCAGCTCGCAGCCGATGGCTGGAGTGCGGGCCATCTCTACCTGCTGTGCGACGACGAAGCCCAGGCCATGCGCCTGGACGAGCTGTTGTGGCAATTGCCACCTGAGCGTTTCGTGCCGCACCAGCTGCAGGTCGAGAGCGGTCAGGCACCGGTGGAGATCGGCCATCAGCCGCCGAAGCGGCGCTATGCCCGCCTCATCAATCTGGCCAGACAGACACCTTTGTTTGCAGGACACTTCGCTCAAGTGGTAGATTTTGTCCCCACTGACGAAACGCAAAAGCAGCAAGCCCGCGAGCGCTACAAGCACTATCGCCAGGCAGGCCATGCCCTCGAGATGAGGGATCAGCCCGTCCTTGCCGCACCGGATCCGGCGCAGCCCTGACTGCACCACCCTCGATCCACGACGAATCAACACCAGACTCCATCCATCCAGAATACGGCGAGACCATGGAAAAGACTTTTAATCACAACGCCATCGAACAGGCGCTCTATCAGCACTGGGAAGCCCAGGGTTACTTCAAGCCCCACGGCGACACCAGCAAAGACTCCTTCTGCATCATGATCCCGCCGCCGAACGTCACCGGCAGCCTGCACATGGGTCACGCCTTCCAGCAAACCCTGATGGATACCCTGATCCGCTACAACCGCATGCAGGGCAAGAACACCCTGTGGCAGGCGGGCACAGACCACGCCGGTATCGCCACCCAGATGGTGGTGGAGCGCAAGATTGCCGCCGAAGAGGGCAAGACCCGTCACGACTACGGCCGTGATGCCTTCATCGACAAGATCTGGCAGTGGAAGGAAGAGTCCGGTGGCACCATCACCCGCCAGATGCGCCGCCTCGGCGACTCGGTGGACTGGGAGCGCGAGCGCTTCACCATGGATGAGGGTCTCTCGAGCGCCGTGCAGGACGTGTTCGTCCGTCTCTACGAAGATGGCCTGATGTACCGCGGCAAGCGTCTGGTGAACTGGGATCCCAAGCTCAACACCGCCATCTCCGATCTGGAAGTGGAAAACCGCGAGATCAAGGGCCACATGTGGCACCTGCGCTATCCGCTGGCCAACGGCGCCAAGACAGCTGAGGGGCAGGATCACCTGATCGTCGCCACCACTCGTCCGGAAACCATGCTGGGCGATACCGCCGTCGCAGTGAACCCGGAAGATCCCCGTTACAAGGCGCTGATCGGCCAGCACATACTGCTGCCGCTGGTGAACCGTCTGATCCCCATAGTCGCCGACGAACACGCCGACATGGAGAAGGGCACCGGCTGCGTGAAGATCACCCCGGCCCACGACTTCAACGATAACGAAGTGGGCAAGCGCCACAACCTGCCGATGATCAACATCTTCACCCTGGACGCCCACGTGCGTGCCGAGGCCGAAGTGGTCGACACCAACGGCAACCCCAGCACCGCCTACGACGCCGCCCTGCCGACCGAGTTCGCCGGTATGGAGCGCTTCGCCGCCCGCAAGGCCATCGTGGCCAAGCTGGACGAGCTGGGCCTCTTGGCCGAAATCAAGGATCACGTGCTGCAGCAGCCCTACGGCGATCGCGGTGGCGTGCCCATCGAGCCCATGCTGACCGACCAGTGGTACGTGCGCGTGGCGCCCATGGCCAAGACCGCCATCGAGGCGGTGGAAGATGGCCGCATCCAGTTCGTGCCCAAGCAGTACGAAAACATGTACTTCTCCTGGATGCGCGACATTCAGGACTGGTGCGTCTCCCGTCAGCTGTGGTGGGGTCACCGCATCCCGGCCTGGTATGACGATGCCGGCAATGTCTACGTGGGTCGTGACGAGGCAGAAGTGCGTGCCAAGCACAGCATACCGTCCGTGACCACACTGCGTCAGGACGAAGACGTGCTCGACACCTGGTTCAGCTCCGCCCTGTGGACCTTCTCCACCCTGGGCTGGCCGAACAACACAGAGGCGCTCAAGACCTTCCACCCGACCGACGTGCTGATGAGCGGCTTCGACATCATCTTCTTCTGGATCGCCCGGATGATCATGATGACCATGCATTTCATCAAGGACGAAAACGGCCAGCCGCAAGTCCCGTTCAAGACCGTCTACATCACGGGTCTCATCCGTGACGAAGAAGGTCAGAAGATGTCCAAGTCCAAGGGCAACGTGCTGGATCCGCTCGACATGATCGACGGCATCTCGCTGGAAGACCTGATGGAGAAGCGCACCGGCAACATGATGCAGCCGCAGATGGCCGAGAAGATCGGCAAGCGTACCGCCAAGCAGTTCCCGGAAGGGATCGAGGCCCACGGCACCGACGCCCTGCGCTTCACCCTGGCGGCGCTGGCCTCTACAGGTCGTGACATCAACTGGGACATGAAGCGACTGGATGGCTACAACAACTTCTGCAACAAGTTGTGGAACGCCTCCCGCTACGTGCTGATGAACACCGAAGATCAGGATTGTGGTTTTGCAGGTGGTGAAATGCAGTTCAGTCTGGCGGATCGCTGGATCCAGTCCCAGCTGCAAGTTGCCATCCGCGACTTCCGCACCGCGCTCGATACCTACCGCTTTGACATCGCGGCCGGCGTGCTGTACGAATTTATCTGGAACCAGTTCTGTGACTGGTATCTGGAGCTGACCAAACCGGTGCTGGGCAAGGGCTCCGAAGCCGAGCAGCGTGCCACCCGTCACACCCTCGTGACCGTGCTGGAAACCCTGCTGCGTCTGGCACACCCGATCATTCCTTTCATCACCGAGACCATCTGGAAATCGGTGGCGCCGCTGACCGGTGTGCACGCCGACACCATCATGCTGCAAGCCTTCCCTGAGTTCGATGCCGCCAAGGTAGACGAGGCCGCCATGGCGGATCAGGAGTGGGTGAAGGAGTTCATCGTCGGCATTCGCAACATCCGCGCCGAGATGAACGTGGCGCCGAGCGTGGGCTTGAACGTACTGCTGAAATGCGATGCCAAGGACGCCCGCCGCGCCGGTGACAACGAGGCCTTCCTCAAGTCGCTTGCCCGTCTGGAATCCATCCGCGTGCTGGCGGACGGCGAAGTGGCTCCCCTGTCGGTGAAGAAGCTGATCGGTGCCACCGAGCTGATGATCCCGATGGCCGGTCTCATCGACAAGGATGCCGAACTGGCCCGTCTGGCCAAGGAAGTAGCCAAGCTGGTCGGCGAGTGTGGCCGCATCGAAGGCAAGCTCGGCAACGAGGCCTTCGTGGCCAAGGCGCCGGAAGCCGTCATCGCCAAGGAGCGCGAGAAGCTGGAAGAGTATCGCGCCCAGCTGGTGACCCTCGAGACCCAGCAGGCCGAAATCGCCGCCCTGTAAGGCAGTTTCACGCCTGAAAAAGCCCCCTCCCGCAGGGGGCTTTTTGTTGCCATAAATTCCTTCTCACGGCCTTTCTTCGCCCCTCTGTACAAAATTAGCGAGCCAAATCACCTGCTTTCACAAGCGCATCGCCCCCAAATTCATTACACTGCCAGCGATCTTTTCTACTCGGAGTGCTGTTGCAGTATGGAAATATTGATCCTGTTTGGATTGATTTTGCTTAATGGCGTCTTTGCCATGTCGGAAATCGCCATCGTTACCGCACGCAAGGCTCGCCTCAGCAAGATGGCGAGCGAAGGCAGCCGCTCAGCCGCCATTGCCCTCAAACTGAGCGAAGATCCGACCCATTTCCTCTCCGCCGTCCAGATCGGCATCACCAGCATAGGCCTGCTCAACGGTATCTACGGCGAATCCCTGCTGGCCCAACCGCTGGCCCTCTGGCTACAGGAGTGGGGCATGGCCGCCAAGAGCAGCAGCCTGCTCGCCACCGTGCTGGTCATAGTCGTGGTCACCTACCTCTCCATCGTCGTCGGCGAACTGGTGCCCAAGCGCCTCGGCCAGCTCAGCGCCGAGCGCATCGCCTGTCTGGTGGCCCGCCCCATGTTGTGGTTGGCGGCCATCACCCGCCCCTTCGTCTGGCTGTTGTCCGCCTCCACCAAGGCCAGCCTGCGCATTCTGCGCGTCAGGCAGGATGGTGGGGCCAACGTGACCCAGGAGGAGATCCACGCCATGCTGGTGGAGGGCTCCGAAGCCGGGATCATCGAAGACCACGAACACACCATGCTGCGCAATGTGTTCCGCCTCGACGAGCGCAGCCTCTCTTCGCTGATGGTGCCACGCAGCGACATCCGCTATCTGGATCTCGCTCTGCCGCTGGAGGTGAACCTGCAACGGCTGGTGGAGTATCGCCACAACTTCTTCCCGGTTTGCGATGGCAGCCTCTCGGACCTGGTGGGCATACTCAACGTCAACAAGGTGCTGCACGCCTACATCAAGGGGGAACCCATCGATCTGGCGGCCCTGACCCAGGATGGCAGCCTGTTGCCGGAGACCCTCAATGGCCTGGAGCTGCTCAATCACTTCCGCGCCCACTCGGAGCACATGGTGCTGGTGGTGGACGAATACGGCGAGCTGCAGGGACTGGTCACCCAGCAGGATCTGCTGGAGACGCTGGCGGGTGACTTCCAGCAGGATAACAGCGATGACAACTGGGCCTTCCAGCGCACCGACGGCAGCTGGCTGCTCGACGGCCTCATTCCGCTGCCGGAGTTGAAGGACTGCCTGGGACTGGTTCGGCTACCGGAAGAAGAAAAACATCACTATCACACCCTCGGAGGGCTTATCATGCTGCTCCTTGGCCGTGTTCCTCAGACCGGAGATCTGGTGACTCTGGAGCAGTGGCAACTGGAAATTGTCGACATGGATGGTCTGCGCATCGACAAGGTGCTTGCCATGCCCTTGATCGATCAACCCAGCTAATTTAAGCGGAGCTTGTGAGTATGGAGCAGTTTTACCAACTGGCTCACGCCTTTATGCATCAGGATCTGGCGATGCTGTCGGATCCCAAGATGGCCTTCATGGTCTGCGGCGTGTTGCTAACTTTTCTTGTGCTGGAGAACGGGTTCATCCCCACCGCCTTCCTGCCCGGCGATAGCCTGCTCATCCTGACGGGTGTGCTCATCTATCAGGACGTGCTCCCCCTTGGCATAGTGCCACTGCTGATCCTGGCCACCTTCGTCGGTACCTGGTTCGGCTATATGCAGGGGCGCTTCCTGGGTCATACCCGCATGTACCATCGCCTGATGTCCCACATGGACGACAAGCACAAGGAGAAGGTGTTCTACCTGCTCAACAAGTACGGCATCCTGACCCTGATCACCGCCCGCTACATCGCCTTCGTGCGCACCGTCTATCCCTACATAGTCGGGGCGACCGAGATCCCGCAGGGGCGCTTCCTCATCGTCAATCTGGTCAGCTCCATCATGTGGGTCACCCCGCTGGTGAGCCTGGGTTACTACCTGAGCCACACCAAGCTGGCGGCCCAGTACGAATCACAGTTCCTCAGCATCATTCTCTACCTGCCGCTGGTGCTGCTGGTCGGTGGCGTTGTCGCCCTCATCTGGCGCTGGCTGAGCAAACGCAAAGCCGTCACCCCACGGGATTGAGACAAATGGAAAGGGCCATCGCAGGATGGCCCTTTTTTTATCGAAATAATGGCGAATTACTCTCTGGTGCTCTTGTAAAGCAGGGGTAAAAATGAGTGAATCTAGCGCCTTTTTTTCGACGTGAACGGAGTCGGTAGTATGCGGTGTCGGGTTAGCGCAATGGCGCTGGTATATGCATTGGTTGGACTGCTGGGCTTGCCAGCAGCATTGGCTGCCCCCAACCCGGCCAAACTGCAGTTGCAATCGAGCAGCGCCCTGGTGATGGACGTCAATACGGGCAAGACCCTGTATCAGAAGAATGCCACCCGGGTACGGCCGATCGCCTCGATCACCAAGCTGATGACGGCACTGGTGGTGCTGGATGCTCGCCAGGATCTCAAGCAGACCCTGACCATAGATCAGAATGACAGGGATGCCATCAAGCACACCTATTCCCGGGTGCGCATGGGCACGAAAGTAACACGTCGCGATGCGCTGCACCTGGCACTGATGTCCTCCGAGAACCGGATGGCCTCGGCCCTGGCACGCCACTATCCCGGTGGACGCCCCGCCTTCGTGCGCGCCATGAACAACAAGGCCAAGCAACTTGGCATGCGCAACAGCCGTTTCTACGACTCCACCGGCCTGTCGACGCGCAACGTCTCCACCGCCCAGGATCTGTCCAGGCTCATCTCTGCCGCCTATCGCCAGCCGCTGATCCGTGAGTTCACCCAGGACACCAACAAGGAGATGCGCTTCAGCACCCCCGCCTACAGCCTGATGTTCAACAACACCAACCCGCTGGTGAAGAACCCGGACTGGGATGTGCGCCTCTCCAAGACGGGTTTCACCGACGAGGCGGGCCGTTGCCTGCTGATGCGCGCCAAGCCGGACAGCCGCGAGCTGGCCATAGTGCTGCTCAACTCGGTGGGCAAGCGCACCCCGATCGGCGATGCCAACCGTATTCGCAAGTGGCTGAAAAGCTGAGTTTCCAACCCGGAATTGAAAAAGGATGCTGCGGCATCCTTTTTTATTGCCCGCAGATCCGCACCTCGTCTCCCCCTTCCTCACCATGTACCCTCAGCGCGCCTCAGGACGCAGCAGAGAGCCGGAACCCACCGGGATTGCTGCCGGGCAAAGGAACGCCGCATGATGCGATAGGGCAAGGAATTCAGAGGGATAGCGGGAGAAGAACAGAGGAACAAGGGAGGTAATACCTGACGGTGCCCTGCGGCGGCGTATTGACCTTCACCCGCCGGATCCGGCCCATAAAAAAACAGCCCCGACCTGAGTCGAGGCTGTCTATATGGTGCGCCCGGGAGGATTCGAACCTCCGACCACCTGGTTCGTAGCCAGGTACTCTATCCAGCTGAGCTACGGGCGCTCATCAACTTTTGGTACTGCTAAAATGGTGCGCCCGGGAGGATTCGAACCTCCGACCACCTGGTTCGTAGCCAGGTACTCTATCCAGCTGAGCTACGGGCGCTCACAAACTTTTGGTACTGCTCAAAATGGTGCGCCCGGGAGGATTCGAACCTCCGACCACCTGGTTCGTAGCCAGGTACTCTATCCAGCTGAGCTACGGGCGCTCATAAACTTGTAATTTTGCTTTAAATGGTGCGCCCGGGAGGATTCGAACCTCCGACCACCTGGTTCGTAGCCAGGTACTCTATCCAGCTGAGCTACGGGCGCCCTGATTTAAAACGATAAAAAAAGCTTACTTATCAGTAAGCCTTTTCCAAAGTGCCGACTTGCTGATGGTCAACACATGACTCTTGCTTGAGTCGTAATATGGTGCGCCCGGGAGGATTCGAACCTCCGACCACCTGGTTCGTAGCCAGGTACTCTATCCAGCTGAGCTACGGGCGCAAATGGCGGAGAAGGGGGGATTCGAACCCCCGATGCGGGTATAAGCCGCATACTCCCTTAGCAGGGGAGCGCCTTCAGCCTCTCGGCCACCTCTCCGTTTGCGGGGCTGATAATACTTCACAGGGATTTTTAGTCAAACACTTTTTTGGAGAAAAAAGCGTGTTCGCTCAGCATTTGGTCAAAGCGTGGAATATTCAAACAATATCGGTACTTATCCCGCAGTTTAGTGCCTTGCAGGGCGATTTCCGGGGCACGGAAAAACAAAAGGCGACACAGAGGTGTCGCCTTCAAGCAGCTATCGATGCGGCTTAGAAATTCGGTTGGCCCGGAACTTTCTCGGCCTGTATCCGCATGTAGATCTCTTCGCGGTGCACGGAGACCTCTTTCGGTGCGTTCACACCGATACGAACCTGATTGCCTTTAACGCCCAGTACGGTGACAGTCACTTCGTCACCAATCATCAGGGTTTCCCCTACACGACGAGTCAAAATAAGCATTCGCTTGCTCCTGTATCCTGTTTTGTATTTATATCGATATGCGACATTATCTTACAAAGATACCGATATGGTAAATGGTTGAAACTAAATCAATCAGGGATTGTTCCCCAAGGGCTGCTCATGAGGCTCATTATCCAGCCCGAAAGCGGCGTGCAACGCGCGCACCGCCAGCTCCAGGTACTTCTCGTCAATCACCACGGATATTTTGATTTCAGAGGTGGAAATCAACTGCATGTTGATCCCCTCCTCGCCCAATACCTTGAACATGGTGCGGGCGACGCCAGGATGATTCCACATGCCGACGCCGACGATGGACACCTTGGCTATCTCGCCGTTGCCCTGCACGCAGGCGGCCCCCAGCTCGCTGGCAGTCTCCTCCAGCAGGGCGCGCGCCCGGCGATAGTCATCGCGATTCACCGTGAAGGTGAAATCGGCGGTGCCATCGCCCAGGGTGTTCTGCACTATCATGTCGACATCAATGTTGGCATCGCTGATCGGATTCAGGATCTGCGCCGCCACCGTGGGCCGGTCCGGCACACCCAGAATAGTCAGGCTGGCCTCGTTGCGATTGAACGCAATCCCGGATACCAGGGGAGCTTCCATCCTCTCACCTCCATATGTGATTAAGGTTCCCTCTCCATCGACAAAGCTCGACAGCACCCTTAGTGGCACGCGGTACTTGCCCGCGAACTCCACCGAACGGATCTGCAGCACCTTGGCCCCCAGGCTCGCCATCTCCAGCATCTCCTCGAAGGTGATGGTGGAGAGACGACGGGCCTTGGGCTCGATGCGCGGATCCGTGGTATAGACCCCATCCACATCGGTAAAGATCTGGCATTCATCGGCCTTGATGGCAGCCGCCACCGCCACTGCCGTGGTATCCGAACCACCGCGTCCCAGCGTTGTGATGGCGTTGTGCGCATCACGGCCCTGGAAGCCGGCGATCACCACAACCTTGCCCGCGCCCAGTTCAGCCTGAACCTGCTCGGTGTCTATGTGGCTGATGCGCGCCTTGCCATAGGCGGAGTCGGTATGAATGCGTACCTGATCGCCGGTCATCGAGACTGCGGGACAACCGCGTTTGTTCAACGCGATCGCCAGCAGCGCTATGGTGACCTGCTCACCGGTGGAAACCAGCACATCCATCTCGCGCCGGTTGGCATCCGGATCCAGCTGCTGGGCCATGCCCAGCAACCGGTTGGTTTCGCCCGACATGGCGGAGACAACCACCACCACATCGTGTCCCTGGGCGCGGGTCAGTTGAACCCGCTCAGCCACCGCCTCGATCCGCTCCAGCGTGCCGACCGAGGTGCCGCCGTACTTCTGTACATAGAGTGCCACAGATCACCTCGCCCGATTACAGGCGCTCTTCCAGCCAGGAGTGAACAGATTGCAGCGCCGCAGGCACGGCTTCCGGCTGGGTACCACCCGCCTGCGCCATGTCGGGACGACCACCGCCCTTGCCGCCCACCTGCTGGGCCACCAGATTGACCAGCTCACCGGCTTTGACCTTGCCGGTCAAATCGCTGGTCACGCCGGCGATCAGGTTGACCTTGTCATCGCTGCTGGTTGCCAGCAGCACGACACCGGACTTCATCTGGTTCTTCAGCTCGTCCAGCATGCCGCGCAGTGACTTGGGATCGGCCCCTTCCAGCGCCGCGATCAGCACCTTCCGGCCATTGATCTCGATCACCTGACTCAGCAGGTCGCTGCCGGCCTGAGCCGCCAGCTTGGCCTTGAGCTGCTCCAGCTCGCGTTCCATCATCTTGGACTTGTCCAGCATCTGGCGCACTTTGTCGGCGATGGAGAACTGATCCCCCTTCACCAGAGCCGCCGCCTCTTCGATCTGCTCACCCAGCTGGTGCATGAAATCGATGGCACCCTTGCCGGTCACGGCTTCGATACGACGCACACCGGCGGCAATACCGCTCTCGGCGATGATCTTGAAGAAGCCGATGTCACCGGTGCGCTTGGCGTGAGTACCGCCGCACAGCTCGGTGGAGTAGTCGCCCATGCGCACCACGCGCACGTCGTCTTCGTATTTTTCGCCAAACAGCGCCATGGCACCAGCCGACTTGGCCGTTTCCAGATCCATCACCTGGGTATTGACGTCATGGTTGGCACGGATCTGGGCATTGACCAGCTCTTCGACCCGGCGAATGGTCGCCATGGTCAGGCCTTCGAAGTGGGAGAAATCAAAGCGCATGCGCTCGGCGCCCACCAGAGAACCTTTCTGGGTCACGTGATCACCCAGCGCCTGACGCAGGGCGGCGTGCAGCAGGTGAGTCACCGAGTGGTTCAGGGCCACGGCCTGACGGCGCTCGCCATCGACCACGGCTTCGACCTCGGCGCCCTTCTCCAGGGTGCCCAGCTCCAGATATCCCTTGTGAATGATGGCCTTGCCCGCTTTCTGGGTATCGGTCACGGCGAAGATGCCGTCATCCACCTTGAGGATGCCGCTGTCACCCACCTGACCGCCGGACTCGGCGTAGAAGGGGGTCTCGGCCAGCACGATCACCGCTTCTTCACCGGCGATCAAGCCACTCACTTCGACAGCATCCTTGTAGATGCCGACCACCTGAGTCGTTTGGCTCAGCTGCTTGTAACCGGTAAATGGGGTCTCGAAATCGAGTTTCAACACCTCGTTGTAGTTCACACCGAAGCTGGAGGCCTCCTTCGCACGGGCGCGCTGCTTCTCCATCTCGGCCTTGAAGCCTTCCTCGTCAATACCGATCTCGCGCTCGCGGACCACGTCGGCGGTCAAGTCCGCCGGGAAGCCGTAGGTGTCATACAGCTTGAACACCACCTCGCCCGGGATGACCTTGGCATCGCCGAGGTTTGCCAGCACCTCTTCGAGCAGCAGCAGGCCCCTGTCCAGGGTGCGGACGAACTGCTCCTCCTCGATGCGCAGCACGCGCTCGACCAGCGGCAGCTGGGCGATGAGTTCGGCAGCCACGTCCTTCATCTGCACCGCCAGCTCGGCGGCCAGCTTGTAGAAGAAGATCTCGGTGGCACCCAGCTTGCGACCGTGGCGCACGGCGCGGCGGATGATGCGACGCAGCACATAGCCACGGCCTTCGTTGGAGGGCATGACGCCGTCAGCCACCAGGAAGGCGCAGGAACGGATATGGTCGGCGATGACGCGCAGGGACTGGTTGCTCAGATCCTCGGTGCCGACGATCTCGGCGGCCTTCTTGATCAGTGCCTGGAAGATGTCGATCTCGTAGTTGGAGTGCACGCCCTGCATGATGGCGGAGATGCGCTCCAGACCCATGCCGGTGTCCACGGATGGACGGGGCAGCGGCTCCATGGTGCCGTCAGCCTGACGGTTGAACTGCATGAACACCACGTTCCAGATCTCGATGAAACGGTCGCCGTCTTCCTCCGGTGAGCCGGGAGGGCCACCCCAGAGGTGATCGCCGTGGTCGTAGAAGATCTCGGTGCAGGGGCCGCAGGGACCGGTGTCACCCATCTGCCAGAAGTTATCTGAGGCAAAGGCGGCACCCTTGTTGTCGCCGATACGCACTATGCGCTCGACCGGCACGCCGATCTCGTTTGCCCAGATGTTGAAGGCTTCGTCGTCCGTTTCATAGACGGTCACCAGCAGGCGCTCTTTGGGCAGCTTGAGGGTCCCGGTCAGGAATTCCCAGGCAAAACGGATGGCGTCCTGCTTGAAGTAGTCACCGAAGCTGAAGTTGCCCAGCATCTCGAAGAAGGTGTGGTGACGCGCGGTATAGCCGACGTTTTCCAGGTCATTGTGCTTGCCGCCAGCCCGCACGCAACGCTGGGCCGTGGTGGCGCGGTTGTAGGCACGCTTGTCGGCGCCAAGGAATACATCCTTGAACTGGTTCATGCCTGCGTTGGTGAACAACAGGGTCGGGTCGTTATGCGGCACCAGCGAGCTGGAGGAGACAACCTGGTGCCCCTGGGAGCGGAAATACTCGAGGAACGCTGAGCGTAACTCTGACGTGGACATATACATGGAAAATCCTGCTTGATTCGAATACGGACTTTTAACCGCATTAATGTAAGTTTTCTGCGGGGTAAAGTAAAACGTACCAGCCCGTGACGGGTGAAAAAGCGCGCATAACGCCGTGTTGGCAGACAAGGGAGACAAACCTGCCGTTTTTAGCGGGGAAATGCGGTCAGAAGCGGGAGAATTTTCAGGCTTAAATCCGGGGGGGGGCTATCACCCGACGGCATGTCGGCGATTCGGCCAGCCATGGCTGAATCGCGAACCGATGACGCTAGGCGGCACGGCCGATGGCATTGATGGCCCCTGCGGCCAGATCGCTGGCAAGGAGCCAGTGCAATGCAAACCCAGTAAAAGAAAAAGCGCTCACCTGGGGGCGTTCAGGAGAAGCGCTGGGCGGCGAAGGCCATGGGGCGGCAAACCGCTCCACCGCCAGAGTGGTGAAGCCAGGCGCGATGACCATGACAAAGAGCCGCTCAGACCCCCTCTTCAAGCCGTTTCCCTGGCAACCAATTCAACCGTCAGTGGCAAACGCCACACTAGGCACTCTGCTCCATCATGGCTGCGATGGCATAACGGGCCTGATCCTGGTTGAATCCGCGTCCCAGCAGATACTTGATCCACTTCATCCGCAGTTTGAAATCCCCCAGATCACTGACCCTGGCCCGTCGTTGCAGCAACGCAAATGCCAGCTCGAACCAGTCCAGCTCGGGCTGTTCGAAGGCGGCCTCTATCTGTGCATCACTCAGTCCCTTGCGGCGCAGATCGAAGCGGATCTTGATGGGCCCCTGCCCCTTGGTCGCACCGGCTCGTACCGCCATGGCGCCATAACGCTCGTCATCGACCCAGTTGTAGCCGCGACAGTAGTCGAGTACTGCCTCGATCACCTCGTTATTGAAACCCTGCTTGCGCAGCCGGTTGGCCAGCTCGGACTCGGCGCTCTCGCGGCGGGCCAGGCTGCGCATGGCAAAGGCTCGGGCCGCAGCCAGCTGCTCTTCAAAGGTGAGTTCGACAGACTCGTCAGCAGATTCATCAAGCATAAATAACAAGGCCGGGTATCAACCCGGCCTTCCTTTGTTCCTTATTCGAACTCTTGTTCGCTTTCGGCTTCGAGCTCGTCAGCGTCAGCCGCCACCGGCTTCTCGGCCGGCGCATCACCGGAGAGCAGCAGCTCACGCAGTCTGGCTTCGACCTCGGCCGCCATCGCCTTGTTCTCGGAGAAGAGCTTCATCACGTTGGCCTTGCCCTGACCGATCTTCTCGCCGTTGTAGCTGTACCAGGCACCGGCCTTGTCGATCAGCTTGTGCTTGACGCCCAGATCCACCAGCTCGCCCTCCTTGGAGATACCGACACCGTAGAAAATCTGGAATTCAGCCTGCTTGAAGGGAGGGGCAACCTTGTTCTTGACCACCTTGACGCGGGTCTCGTTACCGACCACTTCGTCACCTTCCTTGATGGCGCCGATGCGACGGATATCCAGACGCACGGAGGCGTAGAACTTGAGCGCGTTACCACCGGTAGTGGTTTCCGGGCTGCCGAACATGACGCCGATCTTCATCCGGATCTGGTTGATGAAGATGCAGAGGCAGTTGGCGTTCTTGATGTTGGCGGTCAGTTTGCGCAGTGCCTGGGACATCAGACGAGCCTGCAGGCCGACGTGGGAATCCCCCATCTCGCCTTCGATTTCCGCTTTCGGGGTCAAGGCCGCCACCGAGTCGACTATGATGACGTCAACCGCGTTGGAGCGTACCAGCATGTCGCAGATTTCCAGCGCCTGCTCACCCGTATCCGGCTGGGAGATCAGCAGGTCGTCAACGTTGACGCCCAGCTTGGCCGCATAGATGGGGTCGAGGGCGTGTTCCGCATCGATGAAGGCACAGACCTTGCCCTTCTTCTGGGCTTCCGCAATCACCTGCAGGGTGAGGGTGGTTTTACCGGAAGATTCCGGGCCGTAGATCTCGACGATACGACCACACGGCAGGCCGCCGATGCCCAGCGCCACGTCCAGAGAGAGGGAACCGGTAGAGATGGCTTCGATATCCATGGTCTTGCTGTCGCCCAGACGCATGATGGAACCTTTGCCGAACTGCTTTTCAATCTGACCCAGCGCAGCCGCCAGTGCCTTCTGTTTGTTCTGATCCATGCCAATCTCCGCTGGAAATCGTGAGTAAGAAGTGAAGTTGGGCTAAGTATACTGTCTATTCATACAGTATCAAGCCCAATTTATCTGAGCAGGGCCAACAGACCGGCCAGGGCCTGCCTGACCGCCTGCTGGCGTACCTGTCGCCGGTCCCCGTCGAACCGGGCCAGCAGTGAGTGATGACGACCACTGCGATCCGCCCAGGCGAACCAGACGGTGCCGACCGGTTTGTCCTCTGTGGCGCCGCCGGGGCCCGCGATGCCGCTGATGGCCACGCTGATGGCGGCCGACGAGTTCGCCAGCGCGCCACGGGCCATCTCCAGCACCACAGCCTCGCTCACGGCGCCCTGCTCCCGCAGGCTCTGGTCGCTCACCCCCAGCATCTGCTGCTTGGCCTCATTGGTGTAGGTGACAAAGCCGCGATCGAACCAGCCGGAGCTGCCGGCTATGTCGGTGATGGCCGTGGCCACCCCGCCACCGGTACAGGATTCGGCAGTAGCCGCCAGCCAGCCACGCTGGCTCAGGGCCAGGCCCAGCTCGGTGGCGATCTGCTCTATTTCGGCATCCAGTTTCATCCCGGCTCCTTCTGATCCGCTCAAGAGGCACATTATGCGATCCCGATCCTGTCGCCCGCAACCGCGGCAGGGCAGAACCCGACCGCCCCCGTCGCGGCACAGAGGTGCAACTCTGGGGCCAGTGGTGCAAGCGCTGTCTGCCAAGGCTTGCCGACTGGACCCGAGCCATGCCGACAGCACCATGGAAGCCATGCCTCCACTGCGGCGGCGCTTATGTGTAGAATGGCCTCCATTCGTTCAGAGCCCATCACCGCAGACCCAGGCCCGCAGAGGCCCCTTCTGGAATAGAACATGACAGCACAATACCAAGCCAGCGGCGCCAATCTGAGCGCCCACACGCCCATGATGCAGCAGTACCTTGGCCTCAAGGCCGAGAACCCGGAGATACTGCTGTTCTACCGGATGGGCGACTTCTACGAGCTGTTCTACGACGATGCCCGCAAGGCCTCCCAGCTGCTCGACATCTCCCTGACCAAGCGCGGCCAGTCGGCGGGCAACCCCATCCCCATGGCGGGGGTGCCCTATCACGCCATCGAGGGCTACCTGGCCAAGCTGATACAGCTCGGTGAATCCGCCGCCATCTGCGAACAGGTGGGGGATCCCGCCACCAGCAAGGGGCCGGTGGAGCGCAAGGTCATCCGCATCATCACCCCGGGCACAGTCTCCGACGAGGCGCTGCTCTCGGAGCGACAGGACAACCTGATCGCCGCCGTCTATCACGATGGCCGCCGTTTTGGCTACGGCACCATGGACATAGGCTCGGGCCGCTTCTTCATCAACCAGTTCGACAAGGAAGAGACGCTGCTGGCGGAGCTGCAACGCACCAACCCGGCCGAGCTGCTCTATCCCGAATCCTTCGCGTTTTTGCAGCACGTTGAGGGTCGCCGCGGCCTGCGTCGTCGCCCCGAGTGGGAGTTCGAGATCGCTACAGCCCGCACCCTCTTGTGCCAGCAATTCGGCACTCAGGATCTGGTGGGCTTTGGGGTCGACCAGAGCGAAACAGCCCTGTGCGCCGCCGGTTGCCTGATGCAGTACGTCAAGGACACCCAGCGCACCGCCCTGCCCCACATCCGCAGCGTGCGCCTCGAGCAGCCCGATCACGCCGTCATCATGGATGCCGCCACCCGCCGCAACCTGGAGCTGACCCAGAATCTGGCTGGCGGCCATGAGAATACCCTGAGCGATGTGCTGGATCGCACCGCCACCCCCATGGGCAGTCGTTTGCTCAAGCGCTGGATCCATCAGCCGATCCGCGATCGGGTGATCCTCAAGGGTCGCCAGAGCACCATCAAGGAGTTGATCGAGCAGAACCTCTACGACGAGCTGGGCAACCTGCTGCGTCAGGTAGGCGACGTGGAACGCGTCTTGGCTCGCCTCGCTCTGCGTTCCGCCCGCCCGCGCGACCTCACCCGGCTGCGGCAGGCATTCGCCCAGCAGCCCGAGTTGCAGCGCCTGCTGGCGAACAACCAGCACGAGGCGGTGCAGCAACTGGCCGAACGCGCCAGCACCTTCCCCGAATTGCTGAGCCTGCTGGAGCGCGCCGTGATGGAGGTGCCGCCTGTGCTGATCCGCGATGGCGGCGTCATCCGTGACGGCTTCAACCAGGAGCTGGACGAGTTGCGGGATCTGGCCAACGGCGCCACCGCTAGCCTGGCCCGCATCGAGGAGCGTGAGAAGCAGCTGACCGGCATCAACACCCTCAAGGTGGGCTACAACAGGGTGCACGGCTTCTATATCGAGGTGAGCCGGGCCAACAGCCATCTGGTGCCGGCCCACTACATACGCCGCCAGACCCTCAAGAACAATGAACGCTACATCATAGACGAACTGAAAAAGTACGAGGACAAGGTGCTCACGGCCCAGGCTCAGGCGCTGGCGCTGGAGAAACGGCTCTACGAGGAGCTGCTTGACACCCTGCTGCCCCATCTCGGCGATCTGCAGGAGTCGGCGTCCGCGCTGGCGGAGCTGGACGTGCTGGCCAACCTGGCGGAACGGGCCGAGACCCTGGACTACCGTTGCCCCACCCTGATCGATGAGGATCAGATCATCATCGAAGGGGGCCGCCACCCCGTGGTAGAGCAGGTGATGAGCGATCCCTTTATCGCCAACCCCATCCGGCTGGAGCGGAAGCGCCGGATGCTGATCATCACGGGTCCCAACATGGGCGGTAAGTCCACCTACATGCGCCAGACCGCGCTGATCGTGCTGTTGGCCCATATCGGTGCCTTCGTGCCCGCCGACAGCGCCCGCATCGGCCCCATAGACCGCATCTTCACCCGCATCGGGGCGTCGGACGATCTCGCATCCGGCCGCTCGACCTTTATGGTGGAAATGACAGAGACCGCCAATATCCTCAACAACGCCACCGCCCGCAGTCTGGTGCTGATGGACGAGATTGGCCGCGGCACCAGCACCTACGACGGCCTCTCTCTGGCCTGGGCATGTGCCGAGCAGCTGGCGAGCAAGATTGGTGCCTACACCCTGTTTGCCACCCACTACTTCGAGCTGACCCGGCTGCCGGAGCTGATCGAGGGGCTGGCCAACGTCCATCTGGACGCGGTCGAGCATGGCGACACCATCGCCTTCATGCACGCGGTGCAGGAGGGGGCGGCCAGCCGCTCCTATGGCCTGCAGGTCGCGGCGCTGGCGGGAGTGCCAAAATCGGTGATCCATCAGGCCCGCCACAAGCTGGCGGAGCTCGAAAGCGCCACGCCTCCAGCCGCAGGTGAAACCCGCCCGACGCCGGTGACGCTGGCACCCCAGTCCCATCCTGTGGTGGATGAGCTGGAGGCGGTGCGCCCGGACGAGCTGACCCCCCGCCAGGCGCTGGATCTGCTCTATCGCCTCAAGCAGATGCTGTGATCGACCGCCGAGCACAGGAAATAACAATGAAAAAGGGGAACCTCGCGGTTCCCCTTTCGTTTTGCATTATTTGCTGCTGCGTGGTCAGGCCGGGCCTATGCGATCCAGCAGGCTCAGGTTGACCGAGCCGGGATGACGCTTGAGCTTCTGCCGGTACTCGAACTGGTGCTGGCTCTCCTGCTTGAGCCCCAGCATCAGCGAGTAGCACATGGCCAGCATGATCAGCGAGAAGGGCAGCGCGGCTATGATGCTGGCCGCCTGCAGGGCCGCCAGTCCGCCGGAGACCAGCAGGATGGCCGCCACCAGCCCCTGCCCCAGACCCCAGATGGCGCGGTGCAGCACCGGGGGATCCTGATCACCGATGGAGAGCAGAGTCGTGATGACGAGCGTGCCCGAGTCGCTGGAGGTGATGAAGTAGGTGCAGATCAGCAGGGTCAGCACCCCCTTGGCAATCCAGCCGAAGGTGTCCCAGTGCAGCAGTTCCACCGTCTGGTAGAGCGCCAGGGTCACATCTTTATTGACCGCCGCCACCACGCCGCCGCCGCCAAACAGCTCCAGATTCATGGCCGTGCCGCCGAACACGGTCAGCCAGAACATGCCGAGCAGGGAGGGCACCAGCAGCACGCCGAGCACGAACTCACGTATGGTGCGCCCCTTGGAGATGCGGGCGATGAACATGCCGACAAACGGTGCCCAGGCGATCCACCAGCCCCAGTAGAACGCCGTCCAGCTCGACTGCCAGGCCGAGGTGCCGTTGGCCTCGGTGTTGGTCCAGAAGCTGAGTTTGACGATGTTTTGCAGGTAGTCGCCGATGTTCTGCACATAGGCGTTGAGGATATAGGTGGTCGGCCCCAGCACCAGGAAGAGGCCGAGCACGAACACGCTCAGCCAGATGTTGAGCTCGGAGAGCAGCTTGACTCCGCGCCCCACGCCTGAGACCGCCGACAGGGTCGCGATCAGGCTGATGCCGCCGATGAGCCAGAGCTGATTGGACTGAGACACCGCCATGCCGAACATCTGGTTGAGGCCGGTATTCATCTGGGAGACGCCGAGGCCGAGAGAGGTCGCCACCCCGAACACGGTACCGAACACCGCCAGCACGTCGGCGGCATGGCCCCAGAAGCCGTAGATCCGCTCGCCGAGAATGGGATAGAGCACGGAGCGAATGGCCAGTGGCAGCTTGCGACGATAACTGAAGAAAGCCAGCGACAGGCCGACGATCACATAGATGGCCCAGGGGTGCAGGCCCCAATGGAAGAAGGTGAGACGCATGGCGATCTGGGCCGCCTCCGGGGTCATGCCTTCGGTGATGAAGGGATTGCCCTGCAGGTGGTTCATGGGCTCGGCTATGCTCCAGAACACCAGCCCTATACCCATGCCGGCGCTGAACAGCATGGAGAACCAGGCAAAGTAGCCGAACTCCGGTACCTGGTCGTCGTCACCCAGCCGTATGCTGCCGAAACGGCTGAACATCAGATAGACGGCGAAGAACAGGAACAGGGCGACCACCAGAATGTAGTACCATTTGAACCCGACTATGATCTGATCCTTGGCGCCGACGAACCAGGCGGCGGCCGTTTCGGGCACGAATACGCCGAACAGCAGGAACAGGGTGATGACGGTGAGCGCCGTCATGGCCATGGTCGGGTTGAGGCCTTTCAATAGCCCTTTGGTTGCTCTCATCGGGCCTCCTTAGTCGTTGTTGAAAAAGTCTTCGCCCACATGCTCACCGGCACCGCCGATGGCGCGATAGACCATGCGACCCGCGGCCAGTTCACGATGGTCCACCAGGGTGACGGAAGGCTGGCCATTCACGGCGTGGCGCTTGCCGAGGAAGATGGCCATGGGCACGCCCAGATTGGAGATGCCGCTGGTGATCCAGAGCCGGTTGAAGTCATAGGAACCACCGATGAACTCCAGCTGGGCCAGGCCGGTATCCAGACCGGTCAGGTAGAAGTTCATGGCGCTCTCGTCGGGAAAGAGGTGGACCAGCACATAGGCATAACGTAATTCGTTCACCAACTCCTTTAGGTTGAAAGCACCAGTCTCGCTGCAGGAGAGGGGAAGCTCACCATCATAGTGATGCACCTTGAGGGTGTTGGGGTCTTCGTCATAGGCGGGCTGATAACGCACGAAAGCCGAGGTGTCAGGCAGTTCGTAACGCACTCTGACCACCCTTAGCTCGGCAACCAGAGACTTGATGTCCAGATCGTTATTCATCATCTCGCTCCTCAAATATCGGGTTAAAATCCGGAAAACGGCGGACAACCTAACACAAAAACCATTAGAGCAGAAATCATTAGACCAAAAACCATATTGACCTGATGAGGAATTAGGCGGAGAATTTTGCGCCTCTCAACAGCCCCCCAATGACTCAGATCCCATGGAAAAACATGATGAAGTGCTGGTCGCACTGCGCCAGATTATTCGTGCCATCGATATGCACTCCAAGCGCTTGATCAAGGAAGCCGGGCTGACATCGCCGCAGCTCTTGCTGCTCAAGGGGATCAACGAGCTGGGGCAGATCTCCATGCGTCAGCTGGCGGATCACACCAACATGAGCCAGGCTACCGCGACCACCATCATGGACCGCCTCGAGAGCCGCCAGCTGGTGCAGCGTATTCGCAGTGAAACCGACAAGCGCAAGGTCCACGCGACACTCACTGACGCAGGCCGTGCCCTGCTCGCCCAGGCGCCGACCCCGCTGCAAGAGAGCTTCATCCAGCGTTTTCAGGCGCTGGAAATCTGGGAGCAAGGCCTGCTGCTCTCCTCCCTGCAGCGTATCTCGGCCATGATGAATGCCGATGGCATAGATGCCGCCCCCGTGCTGAGCGTCAGACCGCTCACCGAAGAACGGGCATGAGAAGGGAGCGGGCATAAAAAAAGCTCCCGACGGGAGCTTTTTTCTATGGGGACGTTTTCGACAGATCCCGTGGCGATGTCACTCGTCCAGGCTGATGCCTATGTTGGAAACACCGTCCTGGGCCGCAAATGCCCTGATCGCCAGGATGCGGTCGCTGTCACGCTCGTGGGCCACCCGTTTGAGCAGCTCGACCTGAAACTCCAGCTCGGCCTCGATGTACTCGTGCTCGTAGAGTTCCTCTTCAGTCATGTCGCGCTCTTCCAGCATTTCGATGAAACCGGCCACGGTTCCCACTGAGGCATGGCTGGCATCTTCGGCTTCTTCGCCGACCCGGCAGATCACCGAGTTGTAGGCACAACCCAGCGCCACGCAGGCATCCAGCGCCGGATAGGCACCGTAGGATTCAAACTTGCCTGGCTCCGGAATGTAGACTTCAAACGCCTCCAGGATGGCCCCCAGATTGACGCGGGATCCCTTTACCGTCAGGTAGTTCCACATCTGATCCAGCGCGTTGCGAAACGCCTTGGCATCGCCGAAGCCGGATGCCTGGGCAAACAGCGCATAGTTGGGGTACATGCGCTCCGCCAGCGCCAGGGTGTAGACGGTCTGTTGCCAAGGCTGTAGCTCGGCCAGTCGCTTATAAAACTTGTCACCAAACACTGGAGTCGGATCCTTTGCAAAATGTGGGGCAGATTGTAGCCCACGAGGGGCCGCGCGAAAACGAATAAAGCGGCCAGGTCGACTATCTTGCCCGATCAACTCAGGTAAGATAAACACAGAGCGGCCTCTCTCCCGCGCCGCAAATCTGATAAGGAACAAGAGTATGAGTCAACGTACCCTTCTTTTGCTCAGCCAGGACAACGCGCACTACGAGCGCCTGCTCAAGGCGGCCCATCTCCCCCATTTGCGCATTCTGAGAGCCGACAGCCAGAGCGAGGCCGAGAAACTGATCGGAGAGGCTCACATACTGATGGCCGAGCCGGCGCGGGCCAAGCCGCTGCTGGCCAGGGCCAACAAGCTGAGCTGGTTCCAGTCCACCTATGCCGGCGTCGACGTGCTGCTGGATGCCAGCTGCCGCCGCGATTATCAACTTACCAATGTGCGCGGCATCTTCGGCCCGCTGATGAGCGAGTATGTATTCGGCCACCTGCTCAGCCTGATGCGCCAGCTGCCGCTCTACCGGGAGCAGCAGAAGCAGCGGCTGTGGCAGAGCCACCCGTATCAGGGGCTAAAGGGACGCACCCTGCTGATCCTGGGGACCGGCAGCATAGGCCAGCACCTGGCCCACACCGGCAAGCATTTTGGCATGAAGGTGCTCGGCGTCAGCCGCAGCGGCCGTGAGCGGGCCGGTTTCGATCAGGTGTATCAGCTGCCGGCGCTGAACAAGATGCTGGCCCAGGCCGACGTCATCGTCAGCGTCCTGCCCGCCACCCGCGAGACCCATCATCTGTTTACCGCCTCCCGTTTCGAACATTGCAAGCCGGGCGCCATCCTGTTCAACGTCGGTCGCGGCAATGCCATCAACGAAGGCGATCTGCTGACCGCCCTGCGTACCGGCAAGCTGGGCATGGCGGTGCTGGACGTGTTCGAGCAGGAACCTCTGCCCGCCGACAGTCCGCTCTGGGGCCAGCCCAACCTCATCATCACCCCGCACAACAGCGCCTACAGCTTCCCCGATGATGTGGCCCAGATCTTCGTGCGCAACTACATCCGCTTCATCGACGGTCAGCCGCTGGACGGCAAGATAGACTTCGACAAGGGTTACTGATCCGCCCATGGCGCCAACGAAAAGGCCCCGCCAATGCGGCGGGGCCTTTTTCTATTCGGCTGGAAACCGGCCTCAGCCTGCCTCCATCTCCTTGCGATAGCTCTTCACCTTGGCGAGGAACTGGCGCTTGGCCTTGCCGGAGAGCGGCTCCGCCATCGGCAGCTTGACCTTCATGGCATCGACCGGGCGGTTGTTGATCCGCACCTCGTAGTGCAGGTGAGCACCGGTGGAACGGCCCGTGTTGCCGGAGAGCGCAATCTTGTCGCCCATCTTCACCTTCTGGCCGGTTTTCACCAGCAACTTGCTCAGGTGCAGATAACGGGTCATCAGGGTACGACCGTGCTTGATCACCACATAGGTACCGGCCAGCGGGTGACTGGTGGCCTTGAGCACGACACCGTCACCGGTAGCCAATACAGGTGTGCCCACCGGCAGGGCAAAGTCGGTGCCCTCGTGAGGGCGAACCTGACCTGTGATCGGGTGGCGACGATTCGGGTTGAAGCTGGAGCTGACCCGATAACGGCTGTGGGTCGGATAGCGGCGGAAGCCGCGCTCCAGACTGTTGCCCTGGCCGTCATAATAGTTGCCATCTTCCGACAACCAGGCCGAGACGCCCTGCCCCTGATTGAACACTTCGACCCCCAGCAACTGGGTGTTTCCCGTGCTCTTGCCCTCGACCGTCTCCTGACGGACCAGCACCTTGAACTTGTCGCCCTTTTTCAGATCCTTGGCGAAATTCAACCGCCACTGGAACAGGTTGGCAATCTTCTGGATGTGGTTGGCCGGGATCCCCGCATTGCGGGCACTGACATAGAAGCTGCCGTTGATGACGCCGTCATAACTCTTCTGCTGCCACTGCACCTCTTCATTGAGCATGCTGGCGCTGTAGGTGTCATCGGTGCGCTCCAGGATCAGGGTCTGCTTGATGTTCAGACGAATCTTCATCTGTTGCAGTATGTTGTCCTGATCGATCAGCAACTCTATGGTCTGACCGGGTTTGAGGCGGGCCAGATTGTTTTTGCCATCCGCATCCAGCACCTTGTAGAGGGTGGTGGTCGAGAGCCCCAGGTTGTTGAAGATGGTGGTCAGGTTTTCACCGTTGCGCACCCTGTAGTCCTGCCACTGGGGAGTGGCATCGGTCGGGATGTCATCTTCCGGGGTCGCGGCTTCCACCAGCTCATGATCCGGGATGTCGTTAAAATCCGTATTGTCTTCGTTGGTTGCCGTGCCGTTGGTGGCAATGGGCAACTCCAGACGCAATGGCCGCTCCAGGATGTCACCTGGTGCCGGCAATATGGCTACCGCTGACAGCGTCATGGCCGTGAGCAGTAACATGGCGTAAAAATGCTTGCGGGGAACCGGGGGTTCCCAATTGGCAGCCTGTGCTACCAAGGGACGGAGACGTTTCATCCGCTATCCTGTCATTAGATCCAAGGGTGTTAGTGGTCAGTCTGTTTGCTATAGAACCGTATAAAACTGATTGTTTGACCTAAATACTCACAATTAGTTCATAGCAATCTGCATGAACCTCACATTTTATGCATAACATTCCGCTATGGGCAGAAATGATCGTCTTTTTTAACCATTTTTTTCCTATTTTTAAGAACCGGGTCCGATTGTGTTTGACCCAAGGTTTCATGATGTTGCGATAACTTTTCCATGGAGTGGATATGTCGTTAGCAAAACTGTTAAACCGAATCATCCTGATCCTGTTCGTTATCGGTGCCGCCCTGTTGTTCATGCTGGAGGTCACCACGGTACGCCAGTCCATCCTCGACCAGATGTCGGCCAACCTGGAAACGGCCATCACGGCCCTCGGCCTGGTGCTGCAAGGCACCCTGCTCAACGATGACAAGGTGCTGGCCGAAACCATAGTCAACGCCATGTTCGACGGCGGCTTCGTCAGCTCGGTCACCCTGCTGGACCCCGACGGTCAACTGCTGTTCCAGAAGGTCTTTCACACAGCGCAGCAGAATGTGCCGAGCTGGCTCCCTTTCGTTATCGACATGCCGCCGGTCAAGATTGAGCAGGAGTTGACCGATGGCTGGCGCATGCTGGGCACCCTCACGCTCGAGGGACACAAAGGCTATGCCTACCAGCACCTGTGGAATGCCATCAGCCGCACCGGCCTGGCCCTGCTCGCCGGCCTGCTGGTGTTCACCCTGGTGATCTCCTGGGTATGCGGCCGCCTGCTGCGCCCCCTCGAACTCATCAACCAGCAACTGGTCAGGATCCGTAAACGCCAGTTCAGCGGCAATCTGGATTCTCCCTGGCTGCAGGATCTCAAGGAGCTGGTCATCTCGGTCAACCAGCTGGTCTCGGAGCGCAAGCGGGATCTGCTGCAACAGCGGCTCAAGATCACCCAGCTCGGCAAGCAGCAGGCGGCGACAGCCCCTCAGCCCCTGCTGGGCTTGACCGAGGGGGGAGACGGCCTGCAACAACAGCATTTTTTCTCCACCCAGGGCAGCATCCGCCTCTACAGCCGCCTCATCCCCACCCTATCTCCCTCGCAGGAGAGCTCGCCGGACGAGATCCAGCACCTGCTCGACCTCTGGCTGCATCATCCGGTGGAGGGGCTGCAACTGCCCCTCAGCCTGCTCAATCATGCTGACTGGGCGCAATTCGCCTCGCTGCTGGCCAAGGGCAGAGGCAAGACCCTCGACTGGCGCTGGGATCTGGCAAACTTCCCGCCCCTCGGGGCAGAACGGCTCGCCACCTTGCAGGAGCAGGGCGTCGAGATGGCGTTCAGCGCCATTCCCATGACCAACGACACCTTCAATCAGCTCGACCCCATCAATCCCGTCTTCATCAGCTGCCAGCCAACCCAGGCTCCTCTTTACTGGAATCTGGTGGCCCAATGCCTGCACAGTGCGGGCTACACCCTGCTGGCAGAAGCCAGCGAGATCCAGGATATCGACACCCTGCGCAGCTGGGGCATAGACGGTTACGCCAGCAAGGAGATCTCATGAACAGACTCGGGTTGTTGCTCGCCCTGCTGTGGCCGCTGCCGCTGCTGGCCAGTCCCATGATCATCGCCACCGGCGGTGAGCAGGGGATCTATCATCAGGTCGCCAAAGAGTTCTGCCGGCTGGCCAACAAGAGTGACCCCGAGCTGCAATGCAAGCTGCAGGCCACCTCAGGTTCCATCGAGAATCTGCGCCAGTTGCAAGCAGGGCAGATACCCTATGCCCTGGTGCAATCGGACTGGCTCTATCAGGCCAGCCGAGGCCTGGGGCCTTATGCCAGCCAGCCGCAGCCCGAACTGAGAGCCCTATTCGCCACCCACGCCGAGCCTTTCACCATAGTGGTGCGGGCGGATGGCGACATCACCACGCTGGCGCAGCTCAAGCTGGCGCCCATCGACATGGGGCTGAAGAGCTCGGGCACTCGCCAGACGGCCCTGGCCCTGTTCAACCTGTTGGGAGCAAAGGAGCAGGATCTCGATCTGAAGAGCGCAGGCAATCTGGCGGAGGCGCTCTGCAGCAAGCAAATAGATGCCTACGGTCTGGTGATGGGACACCCGAACCGGATCGTGCTCGATACCACCAAGCGCTGCGCCATCCGCTTTCTGCCCATCGAGGGAGAGATTCGGGACCAAGTGCTCAAGGGGGTCAAGTACTACCAGCGCAGCCAGGTGCCTGCCCGCATCTATCCCGGCAATCTGAAGGCGACCCCCACCTTTGCCATCGCGGCCACCCTGGTGACCAATGCCACCACGCCGGAGGCGGACGTCTACCGGCTGACCCGAGCCATGTTGACCCAGCAGACCAGCTTCAACGAGCAGACCTATGGTTACGCCAACCTGTTTCACAAGGCGCGCAACAAAACAGGCCCGGTGCTGAGCATCGAACAGCATCCGGGCGCGGCAAAATATTTCGAAGAGTTGAAAGCGGCGGGGAAACTATAGCTGGCGACGGGGGGAGCGCAGTTGCTCGCTGGAGAAACGGGTCTTCATCGATGTCCACTGCGCCAACCGATCGGCACTGCCCGCCAGCGTGCCTTCACGGCGCGACTTCATGATCCAGATGCTCTTGGCATCGAAGCTGTAGACGGGAATGAGATCGGTTCGCTGGCTGCCGGGCAGGATCCGGCTGTTGATGTTGTCGAGCACCAGCGGATCGGATTTGGGCGTTGGAAAATAAAGCGTCACCATATGAAACTGGTTGTATTTCACCGCCTTGACGTAAGCCAGCCGCAGCTTTTTCTCATCCACCCCCAGCTCCATCAGGGTGTAGTACTTGGAGATGCTGTAATCCTCGCAGTCCCCGCCCCGGGCACCGATAAATTCCAGCGGATTGGCCCAATAGTCCTCATCCCCCCACAGTCTGGGGTCATCGCTGTAGGTCAGGTTGTTGAAGTAGCTGTTCACCAGCGTGATCTTCTGCTGATCCGTGGTGCCCGCCCGGGGCGTGAGCAGGCGGGAAAACGCCTCGGCCCGCTGGATCGCCCTGCCGCCATAGACTTCCTGCAACTTGGCCCTCAACTCGGGACTGGCGATGTATTCGGAGAGGCGAGAGGCCTGCACGCTGGCACAGAGCAGTGCCAGCGTGCAGGTGGGAACGAGCAGCCATTTCATACTTAACCCTCCATGTCAGATGCTGGAGGTCAGTATAGTTGGCGCAGGCAACCCCATGGGATGAGCCAGGGGGGCTCAGCGGCACTGGGCGAAGGCGTCGGCCAGCTGTTGCATGAACTGGGGATAGCCATCCGGTCCGAGCGGCACCTGCTCGCCCACCTCGTCCAGCAGCAATACCTTGGCGCCGGTGTTGCGAGCCACCGACTCAATCACGGCAGGGGAGAATTGCGGCTCGGCGTAGATGCAGCTCGCCTGCTTCTCCTGCAGCGCCTTGCGGATCTCCACCAGCGTCTTGGCGCCGGGACGACGTTCCGGGCTCACGGTAAAGTGCCCCTTGGAGCTCATGCCGTAGTGACGTTCCCAGTAGCCATAAGCCTCGTGGAACACGAAGTAGCCCTTCTGGTTCACCGCCTTCATCTGGTCGGCGATGAGCTTGTCCTTGGCATCCACCTTGGCCTTGAAGGTCAGCAGGTTGGCGCGATAACGTTCGGCATTGGCGGGATCCTGGGCACTCAGCGTCTCACTCAGCGCATTGGCGATGACCAGTGCCTGGGTCGGCCCCAGCCAGATGTGCGGATCCACCCCTTCGTGATGATGCCCCTCGTGTCCATCGTGATCATGACCCTCATCGGCATGCTCTTCGTGCCCTTCCTGCTTGGCATAGTCGAACAGCGGCATCCCCTCAACCCGGGTAAGCGTCAGCACATGTGGATGCTTGGCCAGCGGCTTGGCCATGAAGCCTTCCAGCTCGGGACCGACCCATACCACCAGGTCGGCATCCTGGATACTGCGAATATCGGAGGGGCGCAGGGAGAAGTCGTGGGGAGAGGCGCCGGTCGGCAGCAACACCTTGGGTTCACTCACGCCATCGGTGATCGCGGCCGCGATAAAGCCGAGGGGCTTGATGGTGGTCAGCACCTCGAGGGCACGGACAGGCAGGCTCACTGCCAGCAGGGCAGTGATCAGTGTAAGAATTCGCATAGAGATCTCGTCAGGAAGTGAGTGTGTGATAATATAACAAACCAACGCTGTTGTTATATTATAACTCTCACAGGCTGTAAACCCCGGAGCTGTCATGACCCAACTGGTGGAGCTGAAAGAGGTCTGTCTTTCGTTCGACGGACGACTCGTGC
This sequence comes from Aeromonas sp. MR19, assembly GCF_963899305.1. Lineage (NCBI taxonomy): Bacteria > Pseudomonadati > Pseudomonadota > Gammaproteobacteria > Aeromonadales > Aeromonadaceae > Aeromonas > Aeromonas sp. MR19. Next base: position 16,342 of record NZ_CAWQWZ010000007.1, on the reverse strand, counting down.
TCGACAAGGTCTCCTTTACCCTGAATAAAGGCAAAATCACTACCCTGGTCGGCCCCAACGGGGCGGGCAAGAGCACCCTGAGCAAGCTGGTGCTGGGCCTGCTCACCCCGGATACCGGCGAGATCCTTCGCCGTCGCGATCTGCGGGTCGGCTATGTGCCGCAACGCCTCTATCTGGATCCCACCCTGCCACTGACGGTGCGCCGTTTCCTGCAGCTCGGCAAGAATGGCCGTCTCTCCATCGAGGAGGCGCTCAACCGGGTCGGCGCCCAGGGGCTGCTGGACAACCGGATGCAGAAGCTCTCCGGCGGCGAGATGCAGCGAGTGCTGCTGGCCCGCGCCCTGCTGGTCAAGCCCGAGCTGCTGGTGCTGGACGAGCCGGTGCAGGGGGTGGACATCAACGGCCAGATCGAGCTCTATGCCCTCATCAGCAAGCTGGCGGCCGAGTTCAACTGCGCCGTGCTGATGGTCTCCCACGATCTGCACCTGGTAATGGCCAGCACCCACGAGGTGATCTGCCTCAATCGTCACGTCTGCTGTCACGGCGAGCCGGAAAGCGTGGCACGCCATCCCGAATTTGCCCGCCTGTTCGGGCGCCCTGAACAGGAGGTGCTGGCGGTCTACACCCACCATCATCACTGCGATGGCGAACACCATCATCACGATGAGCAGGCCCCCGTCATCCGCCTGCCGTCTCGCAATCAATAAGCGCAGCTAAGGACATTCAAGTGGACAGCTTTCTGTTATATGCCCTCGCGGCCGGCCTCGGCATCGCCCTGCTGGCCGGGCCCCTCGGCAGCTTCGTGGTATGGCGCAAGATGGCCTATTTTGGCGATACCCTCTCCCATGCCTGCCTGTTCGGCATAGCGCTCGGCATACTGCTGCAGGTGGATCTCACCCTGGCCGTGGTGGTCTGCTGCCTCGCCATGGCCATGCTGCTGGTGATCATGAGCCGCAACCAGCAGGTGGCGACCGATACCCTCCTCGGCATCCTGGCCCACAGCGCCCTGTCGCTCGGCCTGGTCACCTTGAGTTTTATGGATAATGTGCGGGTGGATCTGATGGCCTACCTGTTCGGTGACTTGCTCTCGGTACAGCCGGTGGATCTGCTCTGGATCTACGGCGGCGGCGCTCTGGTGCTGCTCACCCTGTGGCGTCTGTGGGATCCCCTGCTCTCCATGACCATCTCGGAAGAGCTGGCGCGGGTGGAAGGGATCCGGGTTGATGTGCTGCGCTGCGTGCTGATGCTGCTGATCGGGCTGGTGATCGCCGTGGCGATGAAGTTTGTCGGGGCGCTGATCATCACCTCACTGCTGATCATCCCCGCCGCCACTGCCCGCCGCTTCAGCCAGACGCCGGAGCAGATGGCCGGTTTTGCTGCGCTGATCGGCTGTCTCGCCGTACTCGGCGGGCTGACACTCTCGTGGTATCAAGACACGCCGGCTGGCCCATCGGTCGTGGTCTGTGCCACCAGCCTGTTTATCCTGAGCCAGTTCAAGAAAGCCTGATAGCTCAAGCAGTTATAGCGCCATGCTCTGGCGCGTCTCCATCATCAGCCATTGGCGCAGCCGGCTGATGGCGGGCTCATGGGCCCGGGATCGCTTGCAGGTAAAGTAGAAGGCATCCCCCGTCTCCAGCTGGTGTACCGGCAAGGCCACCAGCTGGGGATCATCGGGCCGCAGCATGTAGTCGTTCACAAACGCCACTCCCTGATCCCAGGCCGCCGCCTCCATCGCCAGCAGCACATGGCTGAAGTGGTGCATCCGCGCCTCGTCCGGGATGACCAGGCCGCCCGCCTTGGCCCAGCGCTGCCAATCCTCCCCCCGCGCCTTGTAGATGGATTGCACCGACAGCAGCGGCAACTGCCAGATGGCCTCGGGCCACTCCCCCTCCAGCTGTTGCAACAGGCGGCGACTGCAGACCGGGAACAACCGCTCCTGATAGATGAGATCGTGGCAATAACCACGGCCGTGCGGCGAGACTGTGATGAAACAGTCCGCCACCCGATCGGAGAGCTCGGGATCTTCTGCCACCATCTCCAGACTCAAATCCAGCTCGGGATAGAGCTGACGTAGCCCCGCCAGACGCGGGATCAGCCACTTCACCGCGAACGAGCTATAGACCGCGAGCCGCAGCCGCATCTCGCCACCGCCGCGCAGCTGTTCGCTGCTCTGGGCGATCTGGCCAAGCCCGGCCGCTATGCCTTCGAAGTAGACCTCCCCTTGGGCGGTCAGCGACAGCAGCCGCCCCTGGCGCAGCAGCAAGCGCTCACCCAGAAAATCCTCCAGCAGGCGGATCTGGTGGCTGACCGCACTCTGGCTGACGTTGAGTTCGAGGGCCGCACGGGAAAAACTGAGCAGGCGGGCGACCGCTTCGAAATATTGAACGGCGCGCAGGGGAGGCAGCTTCATTATCCAAAATTCTCATAGATGGTGACTTTTTATCATTTTACTGGATAACTGACCCCGCGCTACCCTGCCCTCATCTGATGTGGGAGGTGGTATGAATGCAGTCGGGATCGGTATCCTCTATCTGGTGCTGGGCAACATGGTGGCGGTCTTTTCTGATGCGCTGGTCAAGGTGCTGGAGCCGAGCCAGCCCGTGTTCCAGTTTGTCTTCTTTCGCCAGCTCTCCGCCGCCCTCTTGCTGACGCCCTGGCTGCTCTGGTCATGGCGTCGCAATCCGCCGGTCGCCATCAAGTGGCATCTGCTGCGGGCCCACATCTGGGCGGTTGGCGTCTGTCTGATGGTCATTGCCCTCACCCGCTTGCCGCTCGCCACCGCCAACGCCCTCTTCTATGCGGCCCCGCTGATGATGGTGCCGCTGGCGGTGTGGATGGCGGGGGAAGCCATCTCGCGCCAGAAGGTGCTGACTGCACTCATCGGTTTTATCGGAGTGCTGATCGTGCTGCGGCCGACCGAGGTGAACTGGGCCGCGCTGGCGGCACTCGGGGTGGCGTTCTCCATGGCGCTCAACAACTTGCTGATCAAGCGGATCCCGCTCCAGCAACCCATAGCCCAGACCCTGTTCTTCACCAACGTGCTGAGCATGCCTTTCATACTTGCGCTGGCACTATGGGAAGGGGGCGATTGGCAGTGGCAGATGTGGTGGCCCGCCTTCGGTTCATCGGCGCTGATCATGGTCTATGCGGGCTTGTGCGTGGTGGCCTATCGCAAGGCGGAGGCGAGCAAGATCGCCTCGGCAGAATATACCGGTCTCTTGATGGCAGTCGCCATCGGGGTCTGGCTGTTTGACGAGCAGCCGGGTCTGCCGCTGCTGCTGGGGTGCTTGTCCATCATAATCCCGCTGCTTGCCATGGCCCGCAGCAAACCCAAACCGCTGACGGAACCTGCGGTCTGACGCAGAGGCAAGTACTAGGGTCACACCAGCAAGGGGGCGACCCTTTGCCGCAGATGGGGGAGCACATCCTGCTCGAACCAGGGATTCTTCTTGAGCCAGAAGGTGTTGCGCGGGGACGGGTGCGGCAACGGCAGCCAGGCGGGACCATAGTCGGCACAGCTGCGCACCGTCTCGGTGAGCGAGCCTTTGCTGGCCTTGCCCAGATAGTACTGTTGGGAATACTGGCCGATGAGCAGGGTCAGCTCGATATTGGGCAGCAGCATCAACACCTTGTCGTGCCAGGTGGGCGCACATTCGGGTCTGGGTGGCAGATCCCCCGACTTGCCCTTGCCGGGGTAGCAGAGCCCCATCGGCATGATGGCGATGCGGGACTCGTCGTAGAAGGTCGTTTTATCCACGCCGAGCCAGTGACGCAGCCGATCGCCGGAGGGGTCATCCCAGGGGATGCCGCTGGCATGAACGCGGGTACCGGGCGCCTGGCCGATGATCAGCAAGCGGGCGCTTTCGGCGCCACGGATCACCGGGCGTGGCCCAAGTGGCAAATGAGCCTCGCATAACCGGCAGGCCCGGATCTGTTCAAACAGCGTATCGAGTCGGTTCATGGGCCCGATAGTAACAGAATTTCCCCCTCCATCCTGCTTGTGAAAGCGTCAGCGGGTACTTATCATGCGACCACAAATGTTTAATTTAATAAACGGAGAGAGATGAAGAACTGGATGGGCACCGGCAGCGCGGCCCTCTCATTCGTGCTGTGGGGCATGCTGCCCCTCTATTACCAGTTCATGCCGGAGGTCAACATGTGGGAGCTGCTCTCCCATCGTGTCCTCTGGTCGGCGGTACTGCTGGGCACCCTCTTCGCCCTGCTCGGCTACCGGGTGCCCTGGGCGCGCCTGCGCAGTGAACCCCGCCAACTCGGCCTCATACTGCTGGCGGGCCCCGTCATGTCCATCAGCTGGTGCATGTTCACCTGGTGTCTGACCACGGGGCAGGTGCTGGCCACCAGCCTCGCCTTCTTCATGACGCCGCTGTTCAATATCGTGTTCGCCGTGCTCTTCCTCAAGGAGCGGCTCACCCCGCAAAAGCATCTGGCGGTCGCCCTGGCGCTGGCGGGGCTGGCCTACATGCTGTTCTCCTACGGCCAGCTGCCCTGGTTCTCCCTCATCATGGGGGCCAACTTCGCCTTCTACGGCCTGCTCAAGAAGAAGGTGCACTACGACGCCGGCGTCAGCCTCTACCTCGAGGCCCTGGTCCAGCTGCCGGTCGCTTTGCTGATCATCGGCGCTCTGGCCCTGAGCGGCATGAGCCAGTTCATGGCCGGTGACTGGGCCGATCGGTTGCTGCTGATGGGCAGCGCCCCCGCCACCCTGCTGCCGGTGGGCCTGTTCTGCTACGCCGTGGCGCGCACCCGCATGAGCACAGTGGGATTGCTGCAATACATAGAACCCAGCCTCGCCTTCCTGCTCGCCCTCTTCTGGTTTGGCGAGACGGCGGATCCGGTGAAGTCGGTGGGATTTGCCTTCGTCTGGGCGGGTCTGCTGGTGAGCCTGCTGCCGCTGCACAAACTCAGGCGCGGGGCCGGCAACCCTGCTCAGGGTCTGCCACGATAGGATTCCAGGATGGCGTGCCACGCGGGATCCTGGTCCATCTGCTCGGCGATGTCGTTCAGCCGGGCATGCAGCTCGCTGCGGGATCTCGGCAGCAAGAGGTGGCGGGTATAGCTGGACTGGGGAAAGGGCGAGACGAACAACTTGCCCTCATAGGCATCATGAATGAAGAAGGAGAGTGCCGAACCCGGTACCAGCGTCACATCGATGCGGCCCCGCATCAGCAGGCTGAAATTGGTTTTGACCTTCTTGGCATCGTGGCGCACCAGCTCGCCCCGGGCCACGGCATCATCGATCCCCTGATAGCGATAGCCCTCTATGCCACCGAAGACCAGTCCCTTGAGGGAATCCGGGCCGCGATAGGTGACGGGTCTGGCCGCGCTGGAGATGAGCTCGTTGGTGTCACGCATGATGGGAAAGGTCCACAGATAGCGCTCGCGCTGGGGATCCCCAACCCAGGCGGGATTGACCCAGGCCACCAGGCCGTCAAAGCCGGGATCCGACATCTCCAGCGCCAATCTGGCCCGATTGACCAGCCAGAGCTCAAGCCTGGGTTCTCCACCGAGCCTTTCATTGAGATACTTGACCAGATCCCGGCTCAGCCCCGTCTTCTCCCCTGTCATGAAAGGGGGATGCTGATGGTAATCATAAACACGGGTCGTCTCCCCCAGAGCCGGGACCGACAACAGGCACCACAACCAGAACCAGACTCGCATCGCACCTCCTTGGACTGCTCTTGAGTTTGGCACAGACAGATCAAATGAGAAAAGCAGCGATGGACACAGAACCGACCAGCTCACCCCCAACCAGCCAGTGGTCCCTCTATCTGGTACGCACCGCGACCGGCCTGCTCTATACGGGGATCAGCACGGATCCAATAAGGCGGTTGCGCCAGCATCAGAGCGGCAAGGGATCCCGCGCCCTGCGCGGCAAGGGACCGCTCACACTGGTCTGGCAGCAGATGGTGGGCGACAAGGGGGCGGCGCTGCGACTCGAATACCGCCTCAAGCAGCAGAGCAAGGCCTTCAAGGAGCGCCTGGTGCGGGAGCCGGATGGCTGGGTCGACTGGAGCCAGCCCTGGCTGGCAGCTGTCGAGCAGGCGATGAAGAGGCCACAAAAAAGGCCACTGCGAGCAGTGGCCAAGGCAGGATCCGATAGCAGGGAGGCTTAACGGTAGGTATTGGATTGCTTGCGCCGGTTGCTGATGAGCCAGCACACCACCAGCAGCACCAGCAACCAGGGCGCCAGCTTGATGATCAGAGCGAACATGCCGGCCAGGGCCCCAAACAGCACGAAGAGGCCGCTCACCAGCAGCATGGCCAGCACGGTAAACCCCGCCAGCGCCATGGCCACCAACACCAGCATCAAGACGATAAATTCCAGCATGTTCTGCTCCTCACAGGCTTCTCTTGCCGGCTGAAGGACCCTGTGGTCAGTCCAGCCAGCGCTTCAATTCACGACGGGGCGGCATGATCAGCACCGCCAGCAGATAGGCGGCCAGGGTCAGTGGCGGCATCAGGATCAGGGCGATCAGCGCCACTATCCGTACCGTCACCCTGGAGAACCCCAGCCCGTTGGCGATGCCGGCGCAGACCCCGGTCAACTTGCGATGGGCAAGGTCCTTCGGCCAGGGCGTCATCTTTATGCCTCCACCTTCTGACCCTTCAGCCGGGCCAGTTCGCGCTCAATCTCGTCGTTCAGCTCCAGCTCGCGGAACTGGGCCTCCAGCGAGGGATTCTGCCCCAGAGTCGCCGCCTCCAGCTGGGCTTCCAGCTGATCGACCCGCCCCTGAAAGCCGTCGAAACGGGCCATCAGCTCGTGCATGCGCTGGTTGTCGACCTGGGCGCGGGCACGGATGCGGCTGTGGGCGGTCTGCTCGCGCAGGGTCAGCATCTTCTGCTTCTCGCGGGCTTCGGTCAGCTTGGCGGCCAGCCGCTCGCTGTCGGCGGTGAGCTGGGCCAGCACCTCGGCCACCCGGGCCTTGTCCTGCTCCAGCTGGTCACATTTTTTGGCCTCGGCCAGCTTCTCGGTGAGGGCGGCACGGGCCAGATCCTCACGCCCCTTCTGGATGGCGAGCTCGGCCTTGGCCGACCACTCCAGGATCTGGTGTTGCAGCGCCTGCTGGTGGCGTTCCAGCTGCTTCTGCTCGGCGATGACGCGGGCGGCCTGGGTTCTCATCTCGACCTGGACCTGCTCCATCTCCTCGATCATCAGGCGCAGCATCTTCTCCGGCTCTTCGCTCTTGTCGAGCAGGCTGTGCAGGTTGGCATTGATCACGTCGGTCAGGCGGCTAAATACGCTCATGGTCTGGTTCCTTGTTCATGGGGATGGCTATCTCTTCCCATAGCATTACAAGAGCCATGCCAAGATAATTTATCGTTGTTTTACAGATAGATGGGGATTAGCGGCAGATATTCAAGGCGAATGAAATGGTGAAAAATACCAATAAAGTAGCGATTTTCACCAATTAAAAAGGGAGCCGGCGGCTCCCTCTATGTCGTCTTGCGTTCAGACTCAGGCGGCCTGATGGCGACCCAGCTTGCTGTCCAGCTCGACCAGCTTGGCTTCCATCCGGGCACGGCAGTTGTCAGACAACTCGCGAATGCCGGCGGCGCCGTGCTCCTTGCTGCAGACAGGTGCCATGACTTCCAGCAACACCTCGCCATTGTCCCAGCGGTTCAGGTCGATCTGGCCGAAGTAGCTGGAACAGACGATGGGCACCACGGGCACCTCGGCCTGCACGGCGGTGTGGAAGGCGCCGGCCTTGAACGGCAGCAGGCCGCGCCCCTTGGAGCGGGTCCCTTCCGGGAACATCCAGATGGAGGTGCCGTGATGCTTGATGCGATCCACCACCTGGCCTATGGTACCGATGGCACGGGAGCGGTTGGAGCGGTCGATCAGCACGTTGCCTGAGAGCCAGAAGAGGAGGCCGAAGAAGGGCAGCCACAGCAGGCTCTTCTTGCCCACCGCCACCACGCCGGGCATGACGGCACCTGTCACCGTGAAGATGTCGAAATTGCTCTGGTGGTTGCAGACGTATACCGCCGGGCCAACCGACTTTACCTCGTCCGGTATGATGACCTTGACCTTGAGGCCGAGCAGCGGGCAGATCGCATGGTACATGCGGGCGAAGACAAAGACGTTGTTGGGATGACGCGGACGCACCAGACAGAGCAACAGACCAAACACGAACCAGAAAACGAGCAGCAGGGTAAGCAGCAGCACACGGGCAAGTTTGAGCATCGAACACCTCGGATTTTAACTCGGCGCAGTATACTGGTCCCCCTTTTAGCGAACAAGCGTTCGCCAAACAGAACCGACCACCCCGATGTTGCATATGGTCGCATCGAATCCTGCTGACTTGCTCCTGTCATTATTGATCGATAGGATATGCACCATTCAACAGGGTAGGGCTAGCATGATTTTGCGACAACGCGTGGCGACAAGACTCCTGCTGCTGGTCTGCATTCTGGTGCTCAACTGCGCGGCCCAGCCGCTGGCCCGGCTGGCTCAGCTCGATCAGGCCCTCAGTTGCCAGGTACAGCTCCTCCCCTCTTCCAGCGCCGATGCCGACGATGCACAGCCAGCGACGCCTCAGCCGAGCAGTTGCCAGCTCAATGGCAAATGGCTCAGTGCCGCCAGCCTGCTCTGCGTCGAACAGATTTTCTTTGCCATCGCCTTCGTGATTGCCCTGCTGGCCCCGCTGTCGCGCCGCTCACCCACCTTGCCTCCCCCTCGCAACATATCTCCGCCTGAACGGCGGCTTCACCTCACTTTATGTGTCTGGCGAGAATGAGTTAGCCGCGGTTTACACCACCCTAACTTCCATTTTCAAGAGACAAAAACATGTCAAACATGATCAAGACTGCCCTGTTGATGGGCGGCCTGCTGTGGCAATCCATGGGATTGGCCAGCGATACCGGCTGGCTTGTCAGCCCCCAGAACGATCACGCAAAAGTGCGGCTGCAAGCCGACGCCAGCGATCCCGCCCAAACTCGCGTGCTGCTCAGCCTGGCGCTCGAGTCCGGCTGGAAGACCTATTGGCAGAACCCGGGGGAAGGTGGCATAGCTCCTGAAATCTTCTGGGATGCCCCTCAAGCCACCCAGCAGTGGCACTGGCCCGTGCCGGAGCGATTTGACGTCAGTGGTATCTCGACCCAGGGCTATCAGAAAACCGTCAGCCTCCCCATCACGCTTGCCCACAGCAGCAGCGAGGCGCTGACGGGCACGCTGCGCCTTTCGACCTGCAGCAACGTCTGCATACTGACCGACTACCCCTTTACCCTGGCGCTGGATGGCACTGCGCCGGAAGGGTTCGACTTTGCCTACGCCCAGGCGATGAGCAAGCTGCCACAGGCCATGCCTGGCACCGTCACCCTCAAGGCCGGCTACCGGCAAAACCAGTTGCAGCTGACCGCCGACAACCCGCAGGGCTGGCAGGATCCGCAGATTTTCCTCCAGCGCCTGGAGGGCGCCGAATTTGGCAAACCCGAGCTGGAGGTGCAAGGCAACACCCTGGTCGCCCGCATTCCGGTCAGCGATGGCTGGCAGGGCGATGCGCCGGACATACGTCGCCAGCAACTCGGGTTTGTACTGGCCAACGGTGAACAGGCCTGGCAGAGCGAGTTCCAGATAGGTGAGCCGCTGACCCTGCCAAGTCAGGGCCACTCGCTGCTCTGGCTGCTGGGCGCTGCCCTGCTGGGTGGCCTTATCCTCAACCTGATGCCCTGCGTGCTGCCGGTGCTGGCACTCAAGCTGGGGTCGGTACTGCAGCTGGAAACCCGTGAGCGCCGCCCGGTTCGTTTGCAATTCCTGGCGGCCAGCGCCGGCATCCTGGTCTCCTTCTGGGCGCTGGCACTGATGAGCACGCTGCTGCGTGCAACCCAGGGGGCGGTCGGCTGGGGCATCCAGTTCCAGAGCGTCTGGTTTATCGGCTTCATGGTGGTGGTGACGGCGCTGTTTTGCGCCAACCTGCTGGGGCTGTTCGAAATCAGGCTGCCGAGCAACCTCAATACCCGCCTCGCCACCACGGGCGGCAACAGCCTGGGCGGTCACTTCCTGCAGGGGTGTTTTGCCACCCTGCTGGCCACCCCCTGCTCGGCCCCCTTCCTCGGCACAGCGGTCGCCTTTGCGCTCGGGGCCCCGCTCGGTCAGCTCTGGTTCATCTTCACCGCGCTTGGCCTCGGCATGAGCCTGCCCTGGCTGCTGATCGCCGCCTTCCCCCGCCTTGCGCTCTGGTTGCCGAAACCGGGCCGCTGGATGGGGCGCCTGCGCATTCTGCTCGGCCTGATGATGCTGGGCTCCAGCCTCTGGCTGCTCAGTCTGCTCGGCAACCATGTCGGCCAATTCTGGATGCTGATCCTGATGGCGCTGATGCTGGCCGCCCTGCTGTTGGCCGTGGTGTGGCGCCACGGCATTCGGGGCGTGACTCTGGGGCTAGCTCTCACCTGTCTACTGGGCGGGGCCCTGCTGCTGGGCGGCGCCTTCACCATGGAGGGCAAGCCCCAGCGGGACAGCGTCAACTGGCAGCCGCTCTCGGAGCAAGCCATCCAGGACGCGCTGGCGCAGAACAAGCGGGTCTTTGTCGATGTCACCGCCGACTGGTGCATTACCTGTAAAGCCAACAAATTCAATGTACTGCTGCGAGATGACGTACAAAAAGCGCTGAGCGCCCCTGATGTGGTGGCCCTGCGCGGGGACTGGAGCCGTCCCTCTGCCAGCATCGCCGACTTCTTGCGCCAGCGCGGTAGCGTGGCCATTCCCTTCAACCAGATCTACGGGCCCGACCTGCAGAGTGGCGAGATCCTCTCGCCCCTGCTGGACCGTCCGACCCTGCTTGCCACCCTGGCGCAAGCAGGCATTGCCACTTCTCAAGGAGACACTAAATGAAACCGACCCTGCGCACCCTGACCCTGCTGGCCTCCCTCTCTGCCGCCCTGCTGGCCCCGGCCCTGCACGCCGCTCCCTTCACCCCGGAGCAGGAGGCCCGCATCAAGGAGCTGATCCGCGAAACCCTGGTGGCCAACCCCAAGATCCTCGACGAGGCGGCCGAATCCTGGGAGAAGCAGAATGCGGCGGATCAGGCCAGCCAGCTTGGCGACTTCATCAAGGGCAATCAGGATGTGCTGTTCAACAGCCCCACCAGCCCACGTCTGGGTGCCAAAAACCCCAAGCTGACCCTGGTGTCCTTCACCGACTACAACTGCCCCTACTGCAAGCAGTTCGACCCTCATCTGGCCAGGTTGCTGAAGGCCTATCCAAATGATGTCGGGCTGGTGATCAAACTGCTGCCGTTCAAGGGGCAGAGCTCCGCCAAGGCGGCCCAGTACAGCCTGACCCTGTGGCAGCAGGATCCCGCCCGCTTCCTCACCCTGCACGATAAGCTGATGAGCAAGCAGGGCATGCTGACCGAGACGGACATCAACAAGGCGCTGGCGGCCACCGGCAACACGGCGCTCAAACCCGAAGCCAAGGCCACCGAGGAGCTGCGCAACAGCCTGCGCATCGGCACCTTGCTCGGCGTGCAGGGCACACCGGCGACCCTTGTCGGCAACCAGCTGGTGTCGGGCGCCATCCCCTATGAAGAGCTGGAGCAAATCGTCAAGGCCGAACTGGCCAAGCAGGGATAAACCATGACAGAGACTATCACCACCCAACCCCGCTGGCGGCGCTGGGGCAAGGAGGCGCTCTGGCTGCTGCTGTTTGGCGTGGTCATCTCGACGGCGCTGGACCTCTGGCGCAGCCCGGCGCTGCCAGAAGACGGCCCGCTGCCCAGGCTCACCCTGCAAGATGGCACCACCGCCGACCTGCAGGCCATGAGCCGGGACAAGCCGCTGCTGGTCTACTACTGGGCCAGCTGGTGCGCCGTCTGCCGCTTCACCACACCGACGGTGGAGCAGCTCTGGCAGGACGGTGGAAACGTATTGACGGTGGCACTGCGCTCCGGCAACGCCCAGCAGTTGAGCAAGGGAATGGGCAAGAAGGGGCTGACCTTCCCGACCCATAACGATGAGCGAGGGGATCTCGCCGCCCGCTGGCAGGTGAGCGTTACCCCCAGCTTCCTCATCGTCAAGGACGGCAAGGTGGTGAGTACCACCACAGGCTGGAGTTCGGGTCTGGGGCTGAAACTGCGCCTGGCCTGGGCCCGCCTCCAATAACCGACAACGCCCGGCCTGCCGGGCGTTTTTTCAACCGCCATCACACATGCCCCGCCCTCTTGTTGCCAAAATGGCAGCGATTGGAGCTTTTTCTCTATTGGCAACTTGCTTGCCATATCGCCTCCTATTCATGGCGGAGCTGGCCTGTTTCCGTTAAAATGACGGGTTTTTGCCGTGCCTGGTTTCTCAAGCTCCACCATCAGGCGCCCGCAGTGTGAATTCCAAGATGCCAGTGATGCAGGATCTGCCATGAACAACTACTTTCGGGTGCTGGGCGTCAAGTCCAACGCCAACGAAAATGACATCAAAAAAGCCTATCGCCGGCTGTCTAACCAGTACCACCCCGATAAGCTGTTAGGGGCGAGCGAAGAAGAGCGAGAGCTGGCAGCCATCAAGCTGCACCAGGTAAAGCAGGCCTATGAAGTGCTGTCAGACCCGAAACAGCGGGCCGCTTTCATCAAGGATTTCAACAACGTCATCGTGACCGATCCCGCTTCTGCCATGCAGGAGATGTGGGACCAATTCTACCCCTGAGGCGCTATGCAGAAAAAATGGGACCAGGCGCGGATCAAAGCGCTGATGAGTGATGCCAGCGAGAACATCGAATCCTACCGGGATCAAGACCAGCCCAAGGCACTTGAGCAGTTCACCGGCAAGATGAAGACACTGCTGCTGGCCGACATGAGCATGCTGGAATTCATGCCCGAGTACCTGCCGCTGGCCCTCTATGGCCGGGTGCAGTTCCCGGCCAAGGCCAAGCCTGAGTGGATCAAGTGGCTCGGCAGTGGCGTACAACCCTCATGGGACGAGTTCAAGGTGTCGGTGGCGTTCAACAATGCCGACCTGCCGCTGGTGAAAGCGGTACGGGCCCAGAGCGAAGATCAGCTGATCGAAGCCTGCGCCGTGCTGTTCCAGCTGGACAACCCGCTGCCGCGCGGTGGCCGCCGTGCCGATGACGACTACGAGCTGCGTGACGACGAAGATGAAGACGGGGAAAACGCTGACGCCGACTACAACGGTGATGGTGACGACGACGGCGATCAAGACATGTACGACGAAGTACGTTTCTAACTTGAGGCAAAGCATGCACAGTCTGATAGAAATTACCGCCATCGAGATCAAAGAGCTGGCCGTGATCGAGCCGAAACAGGCCAGCGAAAAGTTCGAGCTGATCGCCAAGACAATGTCCGACGACCAGTTGGCCGAAGTCATTGAACAGATTGATATCGTCACCCTGACCCAGATCAACGGCCAGCATGACATGTCGTTCCCGTCCATCATCTCCGAGCTGATGACCCCGGAGCGGATCCGCGACATCGTCTGCCAGCAGCCCCTCTACTGGGAAGAGGCGATCAAGAACAACGCCGAAGAGCTGCAGCAGCACACCTTCGACTTCCTCAACTACCTGATCCGCACCCAGGACAGCGACGCCAAGCAGGCGGAGATCCTGGAGTGCATCGCCGAGGATCCAGCCGGTCTCTTCTACCTCGCCATCCCCTTCATCGAGTTCTATCGCGGTGAACGCTTCGAGGATGACGAGGGCTTCCACGACACGCTGCACGCCGAAGAGGAAGACCTGGAAGAGGCGCTCTCCTACAGCGACCGCCAGCAGAGCGAAAATGCCCACGACTACCCGCTGGATGACCCGCGCAGCCTCTTGATGCTGATCCGCGAGCTGACCCCCGAGGTGGAGAAAGCCATCAAGGCACTGCTGCGCAATGAGCACTCCAGCTGGGAAGGGATCATCAGCAAGTTCGCCAGCGAGCTGGTGATGCAGGCCAAAGAGAAGAACGACGCCTCCGACGAGTACGCCGAAGTCGACGACATGTTCAGCTTCCTGGATTGAGGAGCCCCGTCATGCAACTAGCCATACGCGATGTCAATCAGGGCCCCTTTCTTACCCAGGTGCTGCGCTTTGGCCGCGAGAGCGAACACTTGAGCGATCAGCAGCTTGGCCAGATCAAGGGCAAGGCGGTGCTGATGAGCCTGAAGTTCGCCGACAAGTACTACAACAAGTACAAGATGCACCTGCTGGAACAGGCCGCCCACGACGTCATCGGCGTGGTCAGCCTGGGGCTGCTGGAGCTGTCGCAACGAGATACCGCCAAGGCACTTGCCCTGCTGCAGGCGCCGGAGGGGCCCATCAAGCCGTTCCAGAAGGGCTGGTCCATGCTGATCTCGGTCAGCGCCAAGCAGCCCGGTGGCAACAGCCTCTATGGCGACGTGGATGCGCGGCTCTTGGACAAGATCTCCAGCCCGCCGGACGTGGAGGAGTGGCAAGGCTGGCAGGAGTACGAGAAGGCGCTGGTGGAGCACAACAAGGCCCGCCTGATGGGCCTGATCGATCAGCACTTCTTCGCCTGCGAGAACGACCACCCCACCATGGAAGACAAGCTGGCCGAGGCCCTGCTCTATCGCATCCTCTGCGGCAATGGCAGCGGCGCGGCGCCCTTGAAGGTGAAGCAGGATCTCAAACGCCGTCTGGCACGAGACATAGTGCTGCAGGAAGCCTGGTACGACACCGACTATCTGGCCGCCCAGCTGGAACTGCTGCTGGCGGAGCTGCCAAGCGAGCTGATCGCCGGTCTGCGTCAGGAGCTCAGCAAGGGGTTTGTCGCCAACCTGCTGCATACCCTGGGCTTTGTGCGCCAGTACCAGCTGCTGCAACAAGAGAACGCCTCGCCGGAGAAGCTCGACAACGTCGAGATGCGCGCCGGTCTCAAGCACCCCCTGCTCGGCTGGCCGCTCTACCACGACTTCTAGGGCGCGTTTTCGCCGCCCACAGAGTTGTACCACAACGCCCGGCCCGCCGGGCGTTGTGGTATCTGGCCGGCGGACATCCTGGCCGGACTACCTCGTTAGCCTAATTGGCCCCGTTTTTGGCAGGGATATAATGCATCCTTCCTACAGGCAGCAGGGGCCAGGCGTGAGCAGAAAACCCGACCGCATCACAGCGATGCAGCAGATCATCGATGCCGTGAAGCAAGAATTCCCGCTCTATCAACCTGACACCTTCAAATGCGGGCCGGACAATACCTGTATCGGCTGCCCCAAGAAACTGATGGAGCTGGTGGATACGGATCTCAGCTACTGGCAATATCAGATCAACCGCGGCATCCCGCCCACCTTCGATGAGCTCTACCGTTTTGGCAAGATGTGCAAGAACATCCGCCGGGCCCTGGTGAAAAATGGCCGGATCCCTGCCTGATATTTTATAAACATCGGCATGGTTTCGATTTTACGGATTGCTTCATCTATCAGGACAAGGACTCCCCTATTGCGTAATGCGCCATCGACAATTTGCGATAAAACACGCTGGTCGCAGATTCCGGGTTACAGGTCTCTGCAGCGTCCAAACTGTTGCCACATCTCAGTTCAGGAGGAAACGCCATGACTCAGGAAAGGATCCAGACCCGCTACCCCCTCGGCGGCCCCTTCGCCAGCCAGAGCGCGCTGAAGCAGGCCATCACCCAGGCCATCGAGACCCACAAGCAGGATTTCTTCCCCCTGCTGGAGCGACTGGTCGATGAGGGCAATCCCGCAGTCAACCTCAGTCAGGAGCACCCGCCGCAGGTGCTGCGCATCGAACTCGCTCAAGACGGCGCCCATGGCCTGGCCCACCTCAGCTACGAATCCAACTTCTTCGAGTGCTGCCTGATCGTCAACGAATATGAGCAGCACCAGACTAGCCTGCCCTTTAGCCTCGAAGGGGATGCGCTTATCTTCGACGTCGAGCTACCGATTGCGTGGAATTTCAATAACTGAGGGATCAGCAGTGTGATGCCGCTTGGTTGCTACACCCGACCAGCTAGCTCCCCTCACCCTGGCCCTCTCCCAAGGGGAGAGGGGACTGTATCGCGCCAGCCCTCGTGCCCTAGCTGCCTTCTTCTAAGTCGCGCATCACCAGACCCCCTATGTCACCGCCATCCGATATAGCTGCGAGCAGCGCCCCCTTCTCCCACTCTTTGTCATAAACAAGGGGAGAAGGGTTGGGGATGAGGGGGGGCAAAAGAAGTAATTACCAACCATATTGCGGCAACCGGCTCTCGCGAAGGTCTGATTACGCTTCGCTATTCAAACCTAGGGCCCTGCGATCTGTAGTGGTCTAATCATCCCGGACACCGTTTTAGGTGGTACAGTCGCCACCATGACCAGAGGTGTTCAATGACAAGATTACGTCGCTCATTCACTGCCGAGTTCAAGCTGGAAGCCGCATCCCTGG
>NZ_CAWQWZ010000006.1:0-116839 GCF_963899305.1 Aeromonas sp. MR19 | reverse complement strand
GCCTCTGCCTCTGCCTCTGCCTCTGCCTCTGCCTCTGCCTCTGCCTCTGCCTCTGCCTCTGCCTCTGCCTCTGCCTCTGCCTCTGCCTCTGCCTCTGCCTCTGCCTCTGCCTCTGCCTCTGCCTCTGTCCTCCAGTCTGTAACACCTGGGACAAGCCAGCAGGCGGCTGTGACATCTAGGCCGGAGCATATGGTGGTTATCCAGAGCCAAGCGAGTACCTGCCAGCAGGACACCCGTGTCAAACCCTGGCTGGAGGACGGGTTGCACATGACGGACAACGAAAAGGCGACCCTGAGGTCGCCTTTTGCGTGTCTGCATCTATCTTGTCCGGGGGCTCAGAGCACCATGGCGGCAATCCAGCCGAAGATGATGAGCGGTATGTTGTAGTGGATGAAGGTGGGCACCACGCTGTCCCAGATGTGGTCGTGCTGGCCGTCGGCGTTGAGGCCGGAGGTGGGGCCGAGCGTCGAGTCGGAGGCGGGGGAGCCCGCATCCCCCAGCGCACCAGCCGCGCCCACCAGGGCTATGGTGGCCATGGGCGAGAAGCCGAGGTGGATGCACAGCGGCACATAGATAGTGGCTATGATGGGCACTGTGGAGAAGGAGGAGCCTATCCCCATGGTGATCAAGAGGCCGACCAGCAGCATCAGGAAGGCGGCGAGGCCCCTCTGGTCCCCGATCACCGCGGAGACGGACTGCACCAGGCTCTCCACCCCGTGGGTGGCCTTCATCACGGCGGCGAAGCCGGCGGCGGAAATCATGATGAAACCGATGAGAGACATCATGCGCACGCCCTGGGTGAAGGCGTCCTGGCTCTCGCGAAACTTGATGACGCCGCCGCAGGTGAAGATGACGAAACCGGCCAGCGCCCCCAGCACTATGCTGTTGGTCATCAGCTGCAGCCCCAGGGCCACGCCTATGGCCAGCAGGGCCACCCAGATGTGGTTGAGGTTGAGCTCCACCGCTTCCGGCTCGGCGGCCAGGATTTTTTCCAGATCATATTGGCGCGGCTTGCGGTAGCTGATGAAGACAGCGATCAAGAGACCGACGAACATGCCCAGCACAGGAATGGCCATCGCCAGCGGCAACTGGCCGTGCTCGACCGGCACGCCGTTGTCGATCAGGTTCTTGGCCAGGATGTTGTTGAGGAAGATGCCGCCAAAACCGACCGGCAACAGCATATAGGTCGCGGTCAGGCCGAAGGTGATGACGCAGGCCACCTGACGGCGGTCGATCTGCATCTGGGCCATGACGTGCAGCAGCGGCGGGATCAGGATGGGAATGAAGGCGATGTGCACCGGGATCAGGTTCTGGGAGGAGATGGAGACCGCCAGTACCGAGGTGAGCAGCAGGCTCTTGACCCAAAGAATGCGAGAGCTGCTGGCATCCTTGCCCAACTGGCTGATCACCTTGCGGGCCAGCAGGTCGGTGATCCCGGAGCGGGAGATGGCGACCGCAAAGGCCCCCAGCATGGCATAGGAGAGGGCGATTTCGGCGCCACCACCCAGACCACCGGTAAAGGTGCTGAGGGTCTCCTGCAGTGAGAGTCCGCCGATCAGGCCGCCGACGATGGCGCCGATGGAGAGGGAGACCACCACATTGATCCGCAGCAGGCTGAGCACCAGCATCAGCGCAACTGCGATAACAACAGGATTCATTTGATTTCCTTATAGATTGTGTTGCTGTCTGTCGTGTGAAAGGCCGTTAGTTTGCGAAAAACGTGACAAATGTCGAGTAAAAAATCAGGTAAAACGCCAGTTGGCAGCATTCCCGGCTGGGCTGAGGGAGCAAGACGGGCGTGGGGGTGAAAAACGGCCTTGTATGGGCCTGATTTCGCCATTCTGGTCAAACCAGCTTGATACTGCCAACCCAATAGAAGAAGGCTGCCAGGGCAGCCTTCTTGCTCATTGCTCAAACCGGTTATTCGCTCGCGTCGGCGGCGGGGGCATGGTCCGGATGGGCCGGTGGCCAGCCACCCAGGCTCTTCCAGCGGTTGACGATATGACAGAACAGCTCGGTAGTGCGTTCTGTGTCATACAGGGCGGAGTGCGCCTCTTTATTGTCAAACGGGATGCGGGCGCTCTGACACGCCTTGGCCAGCACGGTTTGTCCCAGTGCCAGGCCGGAGAGGGCTGCGGTATCGAAGGTGGCAAACGGATGGAACGGATTGCGCTTGAGGCCAGCGCGCTCGGCGGCGGCCATCACGAAGCCGTGATCGAAGGTGGCGTTGTGGGCCACTATGATGGCGCGGCCGCAGTCGTGCTCCTTCATCCCCTTGCGAATGCCCTTGAAGATCTCGGTCAGCGCTTCTCTCTCGCTGACGGCACCGCGCAGCGGATTGAAGGGGTCTATGCCGGTGAACTCCAGCGCCGCCTTCTCCAGGTTGGCGCCTTCGAATGGCTCGACGTGAAAATGAAAGATCTGGTCGGGCAGAAGCCAGCCATCCTCATCCATCTTGAGGGTATAGGCGGCGATTTCCAGCAAGGCGTCGGTTCTGGCATTGAACCCGGCGGTTTCAACATCGATGACGACGGGGTAAAAGCCACGAAAACGGCCCTTGAGGGTGTGAACAGCGTCGGTCATGGTATCTCGGTCGGCGTGAAATGAGGCGGCATTATGGCAAAAAAGCCGGCCCTTGTCCCTCATCCGCAGCCATGAGACAGGTGTCTGATTCTATTATCGACACTCGGGCTTATAATTGACCACTTCAACAATGGAATGGGGAGCGACGATGAATAAGCTGGGATTGGCGCACAAGATGTTGCTGGTGGTCTGCCTGCCGCTGCTGGCCTTGCTGTTTTTCTCCGGCCGATACGTGTATGAGCGTTATCGGGTCGAGCAGGAGATGGCGCAGGCGCAGGCCGCGCTCGAGGTGGTGCGAGAGGCGGCGCAACTGGCCCACGAATTGCAAAAGGAGCGCGGCATGTCGGCGGGCTTTTTGGGCTCCGGCGGCAACAAGTTCCGCGACGCTCTGCCCGCCCAGTGCAAGCTGGTCGATACCCTGCTGGCACGTTTCCACGAGGAGCCCGCCCTGCTGGCGCTGGGAGAGGTGCAACAGGCGCTGACCGGGCTTGTCGCCATGCGTGAACGGGTCAGTGCGCTGGGGGTCGAGGTGGCGGAGCAGGTCAGCTTCTACAGCCGTCTCATCAGTCAGCTGCTGGCCGTGGTGGATCAGGTCAGCCTCAACAGCCAGGATGCCGACATAGCGCTGCAGACCAATGCCTATGCCGCCTTCTTGCAGAGCAAGGAGCGCATGGGACTGGAGCGGGCGACTCTGAGCAATGTGTTCGGTCGTGACGGCTTCACCCCCGCGCTGTTGCAGCAATTCATCTCCCTGCTGGCGGCCCAGAATACCTATCTCGAGCGCTTCCAGGCGGTGGCGAGCCCGTCACAGCGTCAGCTGCTGGCCGACAGCCTGGCCTCTCCCGTGGTGGCCAAGGTGGCCGCCATGGAAAAACTGGCGCTGGACAAGGCGGCCACCGGGGGCTTCGGGGTCGATGCCGAAGCCTGGTTTGCCTTGAGCACCGACAAGATTGGCCTGCTCAAGGAGAGTGAGGATCGCCTCTATCAGCAGCTGTCCGAGCGGGTCAGCCAGATGCGGGCCCAAAGTGCCAGCGACTTCTGGTGGGCGGCCATCGGTGTCTTGCTGTGCGTGGCGCTGACCACCTTCGTCTGCTGGCGGGTGGTACGGGATCTGCATCTGGGCTTCATGGCCCTGCACCAGACCTTCAAGCGGCTGGTGCAGGAGAATGACCTGACGGTGCGAGTCAACTGGCAATCCGGTGACGAGCTGGGCGCGCTGGCACGGGATCTGAACCATTTCCTCGCACATCTCGAGGGGCTGCTGCTGGCGGTGCGCTGCTCCTGCGAGGTGCTGGCCCGCAGCGCCGCCGCGTCGGCAGACGTGATAGCCGAGGTTAACGCCGGCGTGGTCAGGGGCTTTGGTCAGGTGGATCTGGTGGCGACGGCCGCCACCGAGATGGCTTCCACCGTGGCCGAGATTGCGCGCAACGCGACCCAGACCTCGCTGGCGACCCAGCAGGCCATAGGCCGGGCCCGTCAGGGTGATAAAGAGGTGGATCAGACCATAGACGCCATCCAGCAGGTGGCGGGCACCCTGATCGATACCCAGCAACTGGTGGACAGCCTGCATCAGGATACCGAGTCGGTCGGCGAGGCGCTCAACCTCATCAAGCAGATCTCGGATCGCACCAATTTGCTGGCCCTCAACGCCGCCATCGAAGCGGCCCGTGCCGGTGAGTCAGGCCGCGGTTTTGCGGTGGTGGCCGAAGAGGTGAGGGCGCTGGCGTCGCGCACCCAGCAGGCGGCGGATGACATAGCGCGTATGCTGGTCCGTTTGCGCCAGGGCGCCAATCAGGCGGTCACCGCCATGCACCTGGGCACAGAGCAGGCGGGCCTGAGTGTGACCGAGGCCAAGCGGGCGGGCAGTGAGCTGACCGACATAGTCAACGAGGTGCGCAAGGTGAGCGACATGACGGCCCAGGTGGCGACGGCCACCGAGGAGCAGCGCTACGTCACCGACGACATACAGCACAACGTGATGACCATACGCGAGGTGTACGAGGCCCATCGCCTGCACTCGGAAACCTTGCAGCAGAACAGCGCCGAGCTGGATCTGCTGGCTCGCGAGCTGGCGGGCCGCATCGCCAGTTTCAAGCTGATGGAGCGTCCTGCACCCCACTGAGTGGTTTGCCCTAAAGCTTGTCCTGCCCTTGCCGATACCTAACGTGAGATCGTGTGGAGGGCAGGCAGTTGAACGCTTGGATGTTAGGGTTGGTCAGCATATCCGTGAGTATGCAGTTACAGGCGGGCGTCACCGAGTTTGGTGCCGGCCTGGATCAATCCGTCTGGCGCCTGACCTCGGACACGCAAGTGGAGTGTCGCCTCGAACACCCTATTCCCAACTGGGGTACGGGGGCCTTCGTCAGCCGGGCCGGCCGCAAGATCAATCTGGATTTTGAACTCAAGGGGCTGCGCCAGCAGGCCCAGACCCAGACGGTCAGTCTGGGGATCATGCCACCAGTCTGGCGCCCCGGCATCGCCGGACGGGAAGTGAGCCAGCTGCGTTTCTATCAGCAGTTCGATGGCCTGGTGGAGGGACAGACCGCCTGGACCATGCTGGACGAGCTGGAGGGGGGGCGCATGCCGACCTTCCAGTACCGCGACTGGTATCGCCAGAACCGGCCGGTGCGGGTGTCGCTCTCCTCGGTCAACTTCCGGGTCAAGTATCAGGCTTTCGTGGATTGCCTGAACGGCCTGCTGCCATACAGCTTCAACGACATCGCCTTCAGCGTGCTCACCTATGACAAGAACAGCGACCAGCTGTCGCTCGCTTCCAAACGGCGGCTGGCGATGATCGGTGAGTATGTGAAGGTCGACAAGAGTATCGATGTGGTGGTGATCGACGCCTACAGCGACAGCTATGGTGGTCGCTGGCCGAACCAGAAACTCTCCGAGAAACGGGCCGATGCCATCAAGAAGGTGTTCGTGGATCTGGGTATTGAACCCGGCAAGGTCTCGGTCGAGGGGCATGGTGAGAAGCAGCACGTCGCCTCCAACGAAACCGAAGATGGCCGCGCCAGGAACCGGCGTGTGGTGATCAACATGGGCCGTAATGGCGCCATCTGATGGTCGGTTATCATTCAATGAAAAAGAGCGCCTTGGCGCTCTTTTTTTATGGGGATCTTGTCCTGACCATGCCTTAGAAGCTGTCACCCAGGCCTGTGCCTGCATCTTTCTTGGCGATCAGTTCAATCTTGTAACCATCCGGATCTTCCACGAAGGCGATGACCGTCTTGCCACCCTTGACCGGGCCCGGCTCGCGGGTGATCTTGGCGCCGGCGGCACGCAGCGCATCGCAGGTGCCATAGATGTCGTCCGCTTCCAGCGCGATGTGGCCGTAGGCCGATCCCAGCGCATACTCGCTCACGCCCCAGTTGTAGGTGAGCTCGATGACGGCCTCATCCTTCTCGTCGCCGTAACCGACGAAGGCCAGGGTGTACTTGTATTCGCTGTTCTCGCTCTTGCGCAGCAGCTTCATCCCCAGCACCCGGGTGTAGAAGTCGATGGAGCGTTGCAGATCGCCGACGCGCAGCATGGTGTGCAGAATTCTCATGGCTTAATTCTCCCCTTGGTATTCACGATTCTGTAATCAGGCAGGAGGAGGCAATGGTTGCCTAGCTCTCCGGGTAGATCTTCTCTTTGTACTCGCAAAGGTCCTCGATGATACAGGAACCACAGCGGGGTTTGCGAGCCAGACAGGTGTAGCGTCCATGCAGGATCAACCAGTGGTGCACGTCCAGCTTGAACTCGGCGGGCACCACCTTCAGCAGTTTCTCTTCCACCTGATCCACGTTCTTGCCCACCGCGAAGCCGGTGCGATTCGACACCCGAAAGATGTGGGTATCGACGGCTATGGTAGGCCAGCCGAAGGCGGTGTTGAGCACCACGTTGGCGGTCTTGCGACCGACGCCGGGCAGGGCTTCCAGTGCCTCGCGGTTCTCCGGCACCTCGCCACCGTGGCGCTCCAGCAGGATGGCGCAGGTCTTGATGACGTTCTCGGCCTTGGTGTTGAACAGGCCTATGGTCTTGATGTACTGCTTCACCCCGTCCACCCCGAGCGCCAGCATGGCCTGGGGCGTGTTGGCCACCGGATAGAGCTTGTCGGTGGCCTTGTTGACGCTCACGTCTGTGGCCTGGGCCGACAACAGCACGGCGATCAGCAGCTCGAACGGTGTCTTGAAGTTGAGCTCTGTGGTCGGGTGGGGATTGTCGTCCCGCAGCCGCTCCAGGATCTGCCTGCGTTTCTGGTTGTTCATGGCTCCCTCTTGTCTCAGAGCTGGGTCGCGCGGGCACCCGCCGCCGGCACGGCGCAGTGGGCCTTCTCGGCGGCCTGCTTGCGGCCCAGCCGGTCGTTGATGGCGTTCTTGCCGGCGATCATCAGGCCCAGACCGATGAAGCCGCCGGGAGGCAGGATCGCCAGCAGCAGGCTGGCGTCGGCGTGGAACAGCTCGATGCGCAAGGACTTGGCCCAGTCTCCCAGCAGCAGGTCGGCGCCGTCGAACAGGGTGCCCATGCCGATGATCTCCCGCAGCCCCCCCAGCACCAGCAGCACCAGAGTGAAGCCCAGCCCCATCATGAAGCCGTCGAGGGCCGCCAGCAGAGGCGGGTTCTTGGAGGCATAGGCCTCGGCCCGGCCTATGATGACGCAGTTGGTGACGATCAGGGCGATGAAGATGCCGAGCGCCTGATAGAGGCCATAGGTGTAGGCGTTCATCAGAAGCTGCACGCTGGTCACCAGGGCGGCGATGATCATCACGTAGACCGGGATGCGGATATCCTTGGGCACCAGGTTGCGCACCAGGGAGATGGCGAGGTTGGAGCTGACC
This sequence comes from Aeromonas sp. MR19, assembly GCF_963899305.1. Lineage (NCBI taxonomy): Bacteria > Pseudomonadati > Pseudomonadota > Gammaproteobacteria > Aeromonadales > Aeromonadaceae > Aeromonas > Aeromonas sp. MR19. The sequence continues at coordinate 109,430 of NZ_CAWQWZ010000006.1, read as the reverse complement.
AGTACCACCATGGTGGCCAATCCCAGCCCCAGCGCATTGGTGAAGGTGGAGGAGACCGCCAGGGTGGGGCAGAGCCCCAGCACCTGTACCAGGGAGGGGTTGTTCTTCCACAGCCCCTGCAGCATCAGCTCCTTGAGCTCTTCGCGGCGGCCATTGCCTTCGTTGGCGAGGCTCTGGCCGTCAATCACATCAACTTGTTCCATGGCTTGTGCTCCGGCGTTATGGGGTGGCGTCACAGGAGGGGGCATCCCGCAGCAATTCAGGGTGTTCCTGCTGCAACAGCAGCAGGTTCTTCACCGCCTTGACCACGGCGCGGGGTGTGATGGTGGCGCCGGTGAAGGCATCGAATTCACCACCGTCCTTCTTCACCGCCCAGTTGGCCTCGTTGTCGCGGTTGAGGAACTTGCCGACAAAACTGTTGATCCAGCTCGATTTCTTCAACTCTATCTTGTCACCCAGGCCCGGTGTCTCATTGTGGGCCAGCACCCGCACCGCACTGACGTTGCCCTTGGCATCTGTGCCGACGATGAGGCGGATGGCCCCACTGTAGCCGTCGGGGGCCACGGTTTCCAGCGCATAGCCTGTGGTCTCGCCCTGCAGGGTCGCGGTGTAGAGCGGCATGGCCTGATCGCTGCCCAGATAGGTCTTGCTCTGCACCAGCTTGCAGCTGGCCACCAGATCATTGTCATAGCTCCCCTCCGGCAACAGGGCCGAGAGGGTGCGCAGCTTCTCCAGCTGCTGCTGATGGGCGATCCTGTCGCGGGTCAGCTCATTGGTCAGCACCACGACGGCGGTGCAGGCCAGGGCAAACAGCGCCAGGGTGACGCCGTTCTTGCGCATGCTCTTTAACATTGAATCTTTCCTGAGAGTGAGGTGTGCGCCGGGGTCATTTGCGGCGTGCTCCATAGACCTTGGGACGTGTCAGGCTGTCGATCAGCGGTACACACAAGTTGGCCAGCAGCACGGCGAAGGCGAAGGCATCCGGGTAGCCGCCAAAGCGGCGGATGAGGTAGACCAGCACGCCGATCAGTACGCCATAGACCAGACGGCCACGGGGTGTGGTGCTGGCACTCACCGGATCGGTGGCGATGAAGAAGGCCCCCAGCATGGTGGCGCCGCTGAACAGGTGGAACATGGGGGTGGCGGTGGCATCCGGCGTCATCAGATAACCCAGGGTGGCCGCCAGCAGCAAGGCGCCCAGGATGGCTCCCGGAATGCGCCAGTTGATCACCTTCTGTTGCAGCAGGAACAGGCCGCCCAGCAGGTAGCCGAGGTTGACCCAGCTCCAGCCTATGCCGCCCCAGCCCTCGAACACGGCGTGGGTCATCACCTCGCCGGCGGTGAGGCCCTGGGTCAGCCCTGTTTTCAGGGTGTCGAGTGGGGTGGCCATGGTGAGGCCATCCACCCCCTGCTTGAGCTGCGCCATGCTGTAGCCGTCCAGGCTGAAGCCGGTGAAGATGACGGACGCCGCATCGCCAAAGCCGATGTCATAGGCGGCTATGCTCGACGGCGGCAGCCAGCTGGTCATCTGTACCGGGAAGGAGACCAGCAGCAGCACATAGGCCACCATGGCCGGGTTGAACAGGTTCTGGCCCAGCCCGCCGTAGAGGTGCTTGGCGATGATGATGGCAAAGGCGGTGCCGAGTACCAGCATCCACCAGGGCAGCAGGGGCGGCAGGGAGAGGCCGATCAGCACGGCGGTCAGCGCCGCGCTGCCATCCATCAGGGCGGGTTTGATGGGGCGGTGGCGCAACTTGAGTACCAAGGCTTCCGCCCCCAGCGCCGTCACCAGCGCCAGCAGGATCTGGATCAGGGTGCCCCAGCCGAAGAACCAGGTCTGCGCCAGAAAACCGGGCAGACATGCCAGGATCACCAGCAACATCAGGGTCTGGGTCTGTTTGCGGTTATGGGCAAACGGCGCACTCGCGATATTGAACATGGATCAGTGGCTCTTGTCAGTCGATGGAGAAGGGGAAGCCAGGGCAGCCGCCTCGGCCGCCAGTTTCCGGGCCTTGGCACGGGCCACGGCGGCGGCAATGGCTGCTTTCTTGGGGTCGGCGTCGGCAACGACTTGTACCGGTTCTGTGCTCTGCCGGGCATCCGCGTCAGCGACGACACCGGCGTCAGGTTCGGCGATGTTTCCATCCGCTGTTGCTTGCGCTGCCTTTTTGGCTTTGGCCCGGGCAATGGCGGCGGCAATGGCTGCCTTTTTGGGGTCGACCTCGGCGGCAGCCGGGGCGGATCCAACGGCCGGCTCGGCTTCGACAGCGGTAGTCTCGGGCTCGGCGACCTTGTCATCTGCCGCGTGCGCCGCCTTTTTGGCCTTGGCACGGGCGATGGCGGCGGCAATGGCCGCCTTTTTGGGGTCGACCTCGGCGGCAGCCGGGGCGGATCCGACGGTCGGCTCTGCTTCGACTGCGGTAGTCTCGGGCTCGGCGACCTTGTCATCCGCCGCGTGCGCCGCCTTTTTGGCCTTGGCACGGGCGATGGCGGCGGCAATGGCTGCCTTTTTGGGATCGGCCTCGGCGCTGGGCGTCGCTTCCGTCACAGGTGCCGCCGCTGCGGCTGATGTGTCAGCCGCTGCTTCGTCAGGGGCGGTTTGCGCCGCCTTCTTGGCCTTGGCTCGGGCCAAGGCAGCAGCGATGGCCGCTTTTTTCGGATCCTGTGCCGCGGATGTGGGTGCAATATCGGCTTGCTCATCGCTACCGGCCGTCTTGGCGGCGCGGCGGGCGATGGCCTCCTGCTTGCGCGCCTCGCGGGCGGCAATCATGGCGCTGTTGTCCGGCGCGAGTTCGCTGGCGCCGACCGGCGCAGCGTCCTGCTTGGCCTTGATGCGGGCCAGGGCGGCGGCGACCGGATCTTCGCCACCGGCGGCCGTCATGGCCTGGCGGCGCTGGGCCGCTGCTTCGGCGTGGCGAGCCTCGCGGGCCGCTTTTTCCCGCTCGAAGCGGGCCTGCTTGGCCTCGAAACGCTGCTTGGCACGCTCGGCCTTCTCGGCCTCGGCGCGGGCCTCGCGGATGTCATCCTTGGCAATCTTGTAGTACTGCACCAGGGGGATCTCGCTCGGGCAGACCCAGGCGCAGGCACCGCACTCGATGCAATCGAACAGGTTGAACCCTTCGGCCTTGTCGTACTCCTTGGCCCGGCTGTACCAGTAGAGCTCCTGGGGCAGCAGGTTGGCCGGGCAGGCGTCGGCGCAGGCGCTGCAGCGAATGCAGGCCTGTTCCGGGCCGGGGGGCGGCAGCTCGGCCCGGGTGGGGGAGAGCAGGCAGTTGGTGGCCTTGACCACGGGCACCATGGCATGGGGCAGGGTGAAGCCCATCATGGGGCCGCCCATTATCACCCGCTGATCCGCCTCGGGCTGCAGCTCGAAACGCTGCAACAACCAGCGCACCGGGGTGCCCAGCAGTACCCAGGCGTTGCCCGGTTTCTTGAAGGCGTCGCCGGTGAGGGTGACAATGCGGGAGATGAGCGGCTCGCCGTCTATGATGGCGCGCTTGATGGCAAACACTGTGGCCACGTTGAGCACCATGATGCCCATGTCCACGGCGCGGCCTCCCTTGGGGACCTGACGGCCGGTGAGCAGCTCTATGGTCTGCTTGGCGCCGCCCGAGGGGTACTTGGTCGGCACCGTCTTGACCAGCACGTCTTCGTCTGTGGCGTGACGGGTCAGCTCGCCGATGGCGGCCGGCTTGTTGTCTTCCACCCCGATCAGGGTCAGCTTGGGCTTGAGCAGATGCTTGAGCACCCGGATGCCGTCCATGATCTCGTCGGCATACTCCTGCATCAGCCGGTCATCGGTGCTGATGTAGGGCTCGCACTCCAGTCCGTTGACGATCAGGATCTCGGTCAACTGACCGCGACCGTCCAGCTTGCTGTGGGTCGGGAACACGGCGCCGCCGAGGCCCGCGATGCCCGCCTGCTGGATGCGTTCCAGCAGCTCGCCCCGCTCCAGGTTCCAGTAGTCGCTGCGGCCCAGGCGCTCACCCCAGGCATCTTCCCCATCCGGGGTGAGGGTAATGCAGAGATCATCGAGGCCGGAGGGGTGGGCCACCGTGTGGTGGCCGATGGCGGTGATGGTACCCGAGGTGGAGGCGTGCACCGGCACTATGCGACCCTTGTCGTAGCGGGTCAGCGGCTGACCCTTCTTGACCTTGTCGCCGACCTGCACCAGCAGATCGCCGGCCGGGCCCGCGTGCTGGCGCACCGGTATGATGAGCTGGGGCGGCAGGCCCGCGTCTACCACAGGGGTGAGGCTGGATTGATCTTTGTTCTCGGGAGGGTGAATGCCGCCGTGAAAATCCCACAGGGTGCCGGCTTTGATGCGTTCGAGTAAGGACTGCATGGTTACTCCACTATCTTGACCGGAATGGCGACGCTGGCCAGATCCCACTTCCAGTTGTCGACCGTGGTCGGCACAGGGATCATTTCGATACAGTCGGTTGGGCAGGGATCGACACAGAGATCGCAGCCGGTGCACTCGTCTTTGATCACGGTGTGCATCGCCTTGGTGGCACCGACGATGGCATCGACCGGACAGGCCTGGATGCACTTGGTGCAGCCAATGCATTGATCTTCATGGATGAAGGCGACTCTCTTTACCGGGACGGCGGCTTCACCACCGCCCAGCGGCTGGGGTTCTACCCCCATGAGGTCGGCAATCTTGCGCATGGTGGCGTCGCCACCGGGCACGCACTTGTTGATCTGATCGCCGTTGGCCAGGGCTTCGGCATAAGGCTTGCAGCCCGGGTAGCCGCATTGGCCGCACTGGGTCTGCGGCAGCAGGGCATCGAGCTGATCGACGATGGGATCGGCTTCCACATGAAACTTGACGGCGGCAAAGCCCAGAATGATGCCGAAGGCCAGGGCCAGCAAAGCCAACACCAGAACGGCAAAGAGTATGTGAGTCATAGCGCTATATCTTGATGAGGCCGGTAAAGCCCATAAAGGCCAGCGACATCAGGCCGGCGGTGATCATGGCGATGGAGACGCCGCGAAACGGAGTGGGGACGTCGGCCGCCACCAGGCGCTCACGCATGGCGGCAAACAGGATCAGCACCAGCGAGAAGCCACAGGCAGCCCCGAAGCCATAAATGATGCTCTGGATGAAGTTGTGGCGCTCGTTGATGCTCAGCAGCGCCACCCCCAGCACGGCACAGTTGGTGGTGATGAGCGGCAGGAAGATGCCCAGCAGGCGATAGAGGGTCGGGCTGCTCTTGCGGATAACCATCTCGGTGAACTGAACCACGACGGCGATCACAAGAATGAAGGCGAGCGTGCGCAGGTAGGCGATGTTCAACGGGATCAGGATATAGTGTTCCATCAGATAGGAACAGGCGCTGGCCAGCGTCATCACGAAGGTGGTGGCCAGCCCCATGCCGATGGCGGTCTCCAGCTTGCCAGAGACGCCCATGAAGGGGCACAGGCCGAGAAACTTCACCAGCACGAAGTTGTTAATCAGCACTGTGCCGACCAATAAAAGCAGGTACTCAGTCATTGAAGGTTGGTTATCCGGTTTGAGGGCGGCAGTATTATCTGATTTTAGGTGCCTTTAAACAACCGCAAGGCCGCATGGTTATTATTCAAATGGCCAATTTCATGGAGGAAATGTGCGCCCTTTACCTATCTTTACCCTCACCCTGGCGATGCTGCTCTGGTCCAGCTCCTTCATCGCGCTCAAGCACGTGCTGGGGATCTGGGGCTTCGGCCAGGTGCTCTTCATGCGCATGAGCGTGGCCGCGCTCTGCTGGCTGCTCTGCTACCGCTACCTGGGCAATTTTTGCTATCAAAAGGGAGACTGGCGCTGGCTGGCGCTGATGGGGGGACTGGAGCCCTGCCTCTATTTCCTGCTGGAGGTGAATGCTCTGCGCTACACCAGTGCCGGCCAGGCGGGCATGGTCTGCGCCTTGTTGCCGCTCATCGTGGCGCTGGTGGCTTTTGTGCTGCTCAGGGAGCGGGTGAGTCGCCGCCAGTTGCTCGGGTTTGCCATCGCCATCTTCGGCATAGCCCTGTTGGGGCTGGGCAGCGGGGTGGACGAGTTTGCCCCCAACGCCCTGCTCGGCAACAGCCTGGAGATGGCGGCCATGCTGTGCGCCGCCACCTATTCGGTGGTATTCAAGAAGCTCTCCAGTCGCTACAGCGTGCTCACCCTGACCGCCCTGCAGGCCTTCGTCGGCACCCTCTTCTTTGCCCCCTTCGCCGTCAGCGAACCCTGGCCGACGGCCTGGGCCTGGCAAGACATGGCGGTCATCGCCTTCCTCGGTGCTTTCGTGACGCTCGGGGCCTATTTGCTCTACAACTGGTCGGTGACCCAGGTCAAGGTGACGCTGGCGGCGGCCTATGTGAACCTCATTCCTGTCTTTACCCTGTTGCTGGCTTATCTGCTGTTGGGGGAAACCCTGACGTCGCTGCAGTGGCTCGCCTGTTGCGCCGTGCTGCTCGGCATAGTGGTGGGACAACTGCCCGCGCGGCGCAAGGTTCGCGCGCCTGTCATCGCCGACAGCTGATCTGTCCTGCACTACGCTGGCAGCATGGCTGGCGCCGAGCGGCTTATCGGCTACAGTCTGCACAGACAGGTCAGGCAGGATCCGGGAGCTCACAGATGAACGGCATGATGTTATTGACCAGGGCGCAGGCCCTGCTGGTGCACAATCCCTTTACCCTGGCTGATGCCAGGGCGCTGGAGGCTTTGGAGGAAGCGGCCGTGGGAGAGGAAGGACTCTTGATCGCCGAGCTGTGGGAAACGGCCCTGGTACTGGCCGATGAGGAGGCTCGCCGCTATATGGGCGAGGCCTGATGGCCGGGCTATGCCCGTGCTTAGCGCAATCTTGATGACGCCAGCTTCCTGCCCGCCATCTCCGCTGCCACTCCTTTTTGCTCCTCGCATTTATTTCCTTCACATCACGGCAGGCTGCAAGGCTGGCCGCGCTTTCACATCGGCAGAATGAAACAAGCGACGGACTGGGCCGTCGCTTGTTTCCTTGGTGCGCCCCTTCACTCCGAGTCAGATGGAGAGGCCCTTGACGGTGTCGGAGACCGAGTTGGCGTCTTCGATGATCTCCTTGATGACGGTGGCTATGATGCTGGCCTGCTCCTGTCCCGCCATCGCCTTGTCGGAGACCACGGAGACGGTCTGGGTGATCCTGGAGGTGATGTCGGAGTTGAGCTTGATGACGGAGACGATTTCCCCCGTGGAGGTGGAGGTTCTGGCGGCCAGTTGCCGTACTTCGTCCGCCACCACGGCAAAGCCGCGCCCCTGCTCGCCGGCCCGGGCTGCCTCTATGGCGGCATTGAGCGCCAGCAGATTGGTCTGATCCGCTATGCCACTGATGGTGGAGATGATGGACTCTATGTTCTTCGACTGCAGATTGAGATTTTCAATCTGCCGGGTCACCTCGTTGACCGAGCTGTTGATGTGGGACGAGGTCTCCAGCACCTTGTCGATCACCTCGCGTCCCTTGGCGGCGCTCGACACGGTTTCACCTGCGATGGCGCAGGCCTTTTGTGCCGCCTCGCGCACCGAGATGGATTTCTCGACCCGTTCAGTGATGTCGCTCGCCAGCTTGATGATTTTGATCACCTTGCCTTCGTGGTTGAAGATGGGGTTGTAGGTGGCCTCCAGCCAGATCTTTTCACCGTGGCGTATGGAGAGGCTGGACTTACCGATCTATGAGATAGAGGTTTAATGCTGGTTTAACGGGCTTATCAAACTCGGCGGTTCCTGTGCCACCAAGTTTGATAAAAGTACCAAGGGCACAGTTTTTCGTTTTAGGCAGAAAGATTTTTCATTTTTCGCGGCGGGCTACACCACGCCCTGCGGCGTGAACTGGATATAGGGCACCCGGGACTGAATGGCATGCTCGAAGGCGCCCAGTTCCGCCAGTGCAGCCTCTTGCTCATGTTTCTCATTGTCGTTTGCACGTTTCCAAAACATGGTGGAACTCCTCTTTGAGACCCTTGTGAGACTTCTCGTGGCAATAGTCGACCGGCTGAATACTAGTACAGAATATTTGGCCAATCGCGAAGATATGGGGGTAATTGTCTGTTTTTATTTTATTTATTCTGGCTGCCCCCTGGGGGACCAGACTCGGGTGTGCGGCTGGCACCTGCTTCATGCCCAGGCTTTTCCAACCGTCATTCCCCTGGCGCCGGCCCGGTTTTGGCGGTGCGGATACCGTGAATCTGTTCGTTTTCCCCGCAGTTCAACACATCAGAGCACCCTAGGGCGGCAAGATGAGGTATCTTATGCCCCGATTTCATCCATTTAACGGATCCGAGACCCCCATATGATTATCAAACCCAAGGTTCGCGGCTTTATCTGCACCACCACTCACCCGGTTGGCTGTGAGGCCAATGTTCGTCGCCAGATCGCTTACACCCAGGAGCAGGGCATGATTGCCAATGGCCCCAAGCGGGTGCTGGTGATCGGCGCTTCCACCGGTTATGGTCTGGCTTCCCGGATTGCCACTGCCTTCGGTAGCGGCGCTGCCACCATAGGCGTCTTCTTCGAGAAAGCCGGCAGCGAAACCAAGACGGCGACTGCGGGCTGGTACAACTCCGCCGCCTTCGACAAGGCTGCCAAAGAGGCGGGTCTGTATGCGAAAAGCGTCAACGGCGATGCCTTCTCCAACGAGTGCCGCGCCAAGGTCATCGAGCTCATCAAGGCCGATCTGGGCCAGATCGATCTGGTGGTCTACTCCCTGGCCTCGCCGGTACGTAAGATGCCGGAGACAGGTGAAGTGGTGCGCTCTGTCCTGAAACCCATCGGCGAGACCTACACCACCACCGCCATCGATACCAACAAGGATCAGATCATCACCGCCACCGTCGAGCCGGCGAACGAGGAAGAGATCCAGAACACCATCACCGTCATGGGCGGCCAGGATTGGGAACTGTGGATGGCTGCCCTGCGTGATGCGGGCGTGCTGGCTGACGGCGCCAAGTCCGTGGCTTACTCCTATATCGGCACCGACCTGACCTGGCCCATCTACTGGCATGGCACCCTGGGCCGCGCCAAGGAAGATCTGGACCGCGCCGCCACCGCCATCCGTGGCGATTTGGCTGCCAAGGGCGGCACCGCTCACGTGGCCGTGCTCAAATCCGTGGTGACCCAGGCCTCTTCTGCCATTCCTGTGATGCCGCTCTACATCTCCATGGCCTTCAAGATCATGAAGGAGAAGGGGATTCACGAAGGTTGCATGGAGCAGGTCTATCGTATGATGCGCACCCGCCTCTATGGCGAGGAGCTGGCGCTGGACGAGCAGGCCCGCATCCGCATGGACGACTGGGAACTGCGTGAAGACGTGCAGCAGACCTGCCGCGATCTCTGGCCTTCCATCACTACCGAGAACCTCTCCGAGTTGACCGACTACACCGGCTACAAGCAGGAGTTCCTGCGCCTGTTCGGTTTCGGTCTGGCTGAGGTGGATTACGAGGCGGATGTGAACCCGGACGTGAAATTCGACGTGGTCGAGCTCTGATCCTGACTCAAGTGAAAACAGGGCCCCGCGGGGCCCTGTTTTTTTATCAAAAACTCCGCCAAGTTGCGGAATTTTATTATCCGCGATCACCTTTTTCCCATATCAAACCCGCTAGTCTTGCGCTGATCGGATCACAGACGGCATTGCCGAGGAACGGAAGCTATGACCACTCCAAACGAGGCGCCCAAGAAGCGCCAACTCCCCACTGTCTATACCCTGCTTTTCATCATCATCGCCCTGATGGCTGCTCTCACCTGGGTGCTGCCGGCGGGCAAATACAACTATGTGACGGCCAAGACCCAGCAGCCTGTCGCGGCGGCGGCCGTGGCCGACTACAGCGGCGATGAGCGATTGCTGCCTGTGCCCGGCAGCTACACCGAGCTGCCCTCCCACCCGCAGGGGGTGTTCGAGGTGCTCAAGGCCCCCATCCAGGGCTTCCACAAGGCGGCTGACGTGGCGCTGTTCGTGCTCATCATAGGCGGCTTTCTGGCGGTGACCATGCACAGCGGGGCACTCGATGCCGGGGTCGGGGCCATAGTGCGCGCCTTCGCCGGCCGCGAGAGGCTGCTTATTCCCGTGTTGATCGCCCTGTTTGCCCTCGGAGGCTCCACCTTCGGCATGGCGGAGGAGACGGTGGCCTTCTGGGCGCTGATCGTGCCTGTCATGATGGCAGCGGGCTTCGATCGCATGGTGGCGGCGGGGATCATCCTGCTCGGCTCCGGCGTCGGTGTGCTCGCCTCCACCGTCAACCCCTTTGCCACCGGCATCGCCTCCGGTTTTGCCGGCATTCCCATCGGCGAGGGGATAGGTCTGCGGGTCATCCAGTGGCTGCTGCTGGTGATCTTCGCCTCCTGGTTCGTGATGCGTTATGCCAAGCAGGTGCAGCAGGACAAGTCCCGCTCCGTGCTGGCGGACATCGCCTATGACGACGAGTTCTCCCAGATGAAGCGCAGCGACTCGGCCTTCACTGGCAAGCAGAAGCTAACCATGCTGGTGTTCTTCGGCACCTTCCTGCTGATGATCTATGCGGTGGTGCCCTGGTCTGATCTGGGTATCGATTTTCTGCCAACCCTGGGCTGGTGGTTTGACGAGCTCTCCACCCTGTTCTTCAGCGCCTCCATCCTGATCGCGCTGATCAACCGGATGCCGGAGTCCAACTACGTAGCGACCTTCCTGAGCGGGGCGCGGGATCTCATCGGCGTGGCGCTGGTGGTGGCGGTGGCGCGCGGCATCTATGTGGTGATGGAGCATGGCGTCATCATAGACACCATCTTGCACTGGGCCGAGGGGCTGGTGACCGGCCTCTCCTCGTCGGTCTTCATCCTGATGGCCTATCTGGTGCACATCATCCTGAGCTTTTTTATTCCCTCCACCTCGGGGCTGGCGACCGTTTCCATGCCGCTGATGGGGCCACTGGCGGACTTCTCCGGCATCTCCCGGGATCTGGTGATCACCGCCTATCAATCCGCCTCCGGCTGGATCAACCTGTTCGCTCCCACCGCCGCCCATCTGGTGGCGGGGCTGGCGCTGGCCAGGATCCCTTACGACCGCTTCGTGCGCTGGGTGCTGCCCTTCATCGTCGGGGTGGCCCTCATCACCATGGCTGTGCTGGTGGCTGGAACCCTGTTGCACGGCTGATGGCTTAAGTACCAAACGACAGACAGCAAAAAGGCTCCCGAGGGAGCCTTTTTCATGAGCCGTGCTTACTGTTTGTAGCCCTTGAGGAAGCGGGCGAGACGACCTATGGCCTCTTCCAGCTCCTCTTCACGGGGCAGGAACACCAGCCGGAAGTGATCCGGCGCCGGCCAGTTGAAGCCTGTGCCCTGCACCAGCAGCAGTTTCTCTTGCTGCAACAGGTCGAACACCATCTTCTGGTCGTCGCGAATGTCGTACACCTTGGGATCCAGGCGCGGGAACATGTAGAGCGCCCCCTTGGGCTTGACGCAGGAGACGCCGGGGATCTCGTTCAAGAGCTCCCATGCCTTGTCCCGCTGCTTGCGCAGGCGGCCGCCCGGCAGGATCAGCTCGTTGATGCTCTGGTAACCGCCCAGCGCAGTCTGGATGGCGTGCTGCATCGGCACGTTGGCACACAGTCGCATGGAGGCCAGCATCTCCAGCCCCTCGATGTACCCCTTGGCGCGTCCCTTGGGCCCGGTGATGACCATCCAGCCCTGGCGGAAGCCGCAGGCGCGGTAGGCCTTTGAGAGGCCGTTGAAGGTCACCACCATCACATCGTCGCACAGGGTGCAGACGCTGGTGTGGGAGATGTCGTCGTAGAGGATCTTGTCGTAGATCTCGTCGGCGAAGATGATGAGGTTGTGCTGGCGGGCTATCTCGATCACCTCCAGCAGGAACTCGCTGCCGTAGACGGCGCCGGTCGGGTTGTTGGGGTTGATCAGCACCAGGCCGCGGGTGCGCGGTGTGATGCGGGCACGGATGTCGTCCAGATCCGGATACCAGTCGGCCCCTTCGTCGCAGCGATAGTGCACCGCATGGCCACCGGAGAGGGTGACGGCGGCGGTCCAGAGCGGATAGTCGGGGGAGGGCACCAGCATCTCGTCGCCGTTGTTGAGCAGCGCCTGCATGGCCATCACGATGAGCTCGCTGGCGCCATTGCCGATGTAGATGTCGTCGATGTCGACCTTGCGCATCCCTTTCTGCTGGTAATACTGCATCACCGCCTTGCGGGCCGAGAAGAGCCCCTTGGAGTCGCAGTAGCCCTGGCTCAGCGGCATGTTGAGGATCACGTCCTTGATGATCTCTTCCGGCGCATCGAAGCCGAACGGGGCCGGGTTGCCGATGTTGAGCTTGATGATGCGGTGGCCTTCGTCTTCGAGACGGCGAGCTTCTTTATGCACCGGGCCGCGGATGTCATAGCAGACATCGTCGAGCTTGTGCGACTTGTCGATAGTGAACATGGTGAGTGTGCTTCCTTCCCCGTGGGGACGCGTTGGCGAAAAAGGCGATTTTTAGTATCAAATTTCTTTTCCCCTATTCTTCACAGAATTGAATGCTATAACAATCTTCTTTTTAGTAGAATTCCCTGATTTTTAGCCCTAAAACAGGGTTGCTGAAACGTTAAATTCAGCACGATCGTTTGTGTGAACCGAGGTTCACCAGTGAAAGATGAGGGGCTGATTAACAAAGCTACCCGACTGTGTTGAAATATTCGCATCCAATGGCACGATTGGCTTGCGTAAAAAATCCTGGCCTGTCCCCCTTGCGGGGCCTTGGCACATCGTCGCCGGGCCCATTTTCATCATCTGTCGAGGTATCTCCATGCACGCACCCGCGCCCGGCCGTTATCGCCACTTCAAGGGAGGCTATTATCAGGTGCTCACCCTGGCCCTGCACACCGAAACCCAGGAGCAGCTGGTGATCTATCAATCCGAGCAGGATGGAGCCGTTTATGCCCGCCCTGTGGCCATGTTCATGGAGTGGATCGAGCATCAGGGCCAGGTGGTGAGCCGCTTCACCCCGACCGCGGGCTGAGCGGCGGTTTGCACCATAAAAAAAGGCGCCATCAGGCGCCTTTTTTCCATGCTAGGGAGCTTACTGGTAGAGACCCAGGTTCTCTTTGGCATAGGCTTCGAAATCGGTGCAGCCACCGATGTGCTGCTCGTCCAGGAAGATTTGCGGCACTGTGTTGACCGGCTTGCCGGCGCTCTTGGCCAGATCTTCCTTGGTGATGCCTTCGGCGTGGATGTCCACGTAGCGGAATTTGAAATCGTCACGCTGCTCAACCAGCTGCTCGGCGATCTGCTTGGCACGGACACAATAGGGGCAACCGGGACGACCAAAAATCACTGCAAACATGTTCTCTCTCCGTTGATATGAAGCAGGGCACAGCATAGCCCCGCCTCGTGGCTAGTCAAAGTGGAAATTGTCGATACGGCCGTTCGCCATATCCGATAAGCCACCTTGCTGGCAACGTGGCTCCCCACATTACTGCTCGATGATCTGGATGGGTTGTTGCTGGTAGATACTCTCCAGCACGCCCTTTTCGAACACTGTCCAGGGCCAGACAGCCTTGCTGGCACGGTAGCGCTCATGGGTGGCGGGATCCTGCGACAGGCCGCGCTGGAACATCACGAAGGCCTTGCGCTGCCCCCCGGCGGTATCGATGAAGCCGGCCAGGTTGGAGGTGCCCGTGATGGTACCTGTCTTGGCGTGCACCTTGTTTTTCATCATGGGGGCGGTGACGCTGCGCCGCCATGCCAGGGTGCCATCCACCTGAGAGCTGGGCAGCAGCTTGATGAAGCCGAGTTCGGCGTCGTTTTTCTGGATGAAGGTGAGCACAGACAGCATCTGGCGGGCACTGATGAGGTTGTGGGCCGAGAGACCCGAGCCATCGGCCAGGGTGGCGTTGCCCAAGTCTATGCCGTTCTTGGTCAGGATGGCGCGCACCGCCATGGTGCCGCTGCGATAGCTGCCCGGCTTGTTGTAGTAGTGGCGGCCCACCGTCTTCAGGAAGGTGTCGGCGTAGAGATTGTCGGATTTTTTGAGCATCTTGGAGAGCATGATGGGCAATGAGACTGAATAGTGGGTGCCCAGGGTCTCGGCCCCTTCCGGTGCCTTGTGGGTCACGCGCAGCAATCCCTCATGCTTGATGCCGGCTCTGTCCATGGCCCAGCGAATGTTGTCCCAGCCCCAGGCTTCCACGTCGTGAATGGCAAAACGCAGACCCTGCGGCTCCTTGTTCGGGGTGATACAGCCCTTGAGCTCGTAGAAGTTGCCCTTGGCCATGTCCACTTCCAGGGCGCAGAACTGGCGGGCCATGTCGCCATAGCTGATCACTTCCACGTTGTCGGCGCCGATGCCAATGGGCACGCCTGTGGCCACGTTGCCGGTGGCGGGTTTGCCAATCTGGGTGGCCGTGATGGTGCCATAGGCGCAGTTCTTGTCGATGATGACGGAGGAGACGGGGGCGGCGAAGCAGAGAGTCTGATCCCCCCACGACCAGCCGTTGCCGCGCTCATAGCCGTTGTAGGCGCCTGTGTTGACGTAGACGTTGCCCTGGATGCGGTTGACCCCGAGCTGCTTGAACAGGGCCAGCAGATCCATCCGTGACAGGGTGGGATCGCCGACGAAGTTGATCCAGATGTCGCCCTTGATGGCGTCACCCTGCTTGGCGCCAGGCTGGGCCTGGATGTCGGTAGCGAAGCGGAAGTCGGCGCCGAGCTCGAGGCGGGCGGCGAGCGCGGTCAGCACCTTCATGGTGGAGGCGGGCGCTATCATGTCATCGGCGTGGCGGGCAAACTCCACCCCGCCATTGCCCTGCACTATGATGGCGTACTGGCCCCCCTTGGGTGGGGTCAGCGGGGCAGCCTGAGCCACCATGGAAAACAGAGCACAAAAACCAATCAACAGCCGCTGCATAGAATCCTCTAACTTGACGAAGGGTGTCGGCAGTGCGATACCGACCCTGATAACAAACCATTCTCTCTTTCACCAACCGACCGCAGGGCCTGCCTCTAGCCAGAGGCGTTGGCGGTGCGATACCGGCCGTCATAATCAAAAATTTTCTCTTTCACCTGCCAAAAGCGCCCCGACTTGCGGGCGATGACAAAATCCGGGTGACGAAACTGGCTTGATACGGCCAGTACGCTCGCCAGAGTGGCAAATTCGGGCTCCAGGCCCGGGGCGGGCCAATGATGACGCACAAAGACCTGTTGAAACAAGCGCCGTGCGCCCTGGGAGTGAAAGCCGAAGTACTCCATCAGGGTGAGTCCGTCCTCGTCGTGGTAGGTCACCTCCAGCCGTTCCCCTTGTTTGCCACGACCCGGAGCCAGGGTGAGGCCGGCGCAGCGGATCACCATGCAATCCTTGAGATTGAGCGCCTCCTTGAGCTTGTCGTCCGGATCCACCAGCAGCTGATCGCAGCTCTGGCAGCGGCGGGCGGCGATGTCGTTTTCGGCGCCGCAGGCGGGGCAGATTTTTGACCGAAAGCGATAGTCACACTCCTCGCGGTTGCCCTCGTCATCTTCAAACAAGCCCTGACAGCGGCGACCGTAGTGCTCGATCACCTTGCCATCCTCGTCGGTCTTGCCCCAGAAGGTGTTGGCAAAGCCGCAGGCGGGGCAGGGCACCTGCACCGGCTCTGTGCCTGCGTGGGGTCTGGGTTCCCCCACCTCGGGAGCAAACAGATTGAAGTTGTTGCCCGCATAGTCGAGCACCAGACAATCGGCCTTGCCCGGCGAGAGGCGCAGGCCGCGGCCGACGATCTGCTGATAGAGGGAGACCGACTCGGTGGGGCGCAGCATGACGATGAGATCCACGTGGGGGGCGTCAAAGCCTGTGGTGAGCACGGCCACGTTGACCAGGAACTTGAGCTCCCGCGCCTTGAAGGCGCTGATAAGGGCATCGCGCTCCGGCCCCGGCGTCTCGCCCGTGATCAGGGCCGCCTTCTCTCCTTTGGCGCCGAGCAGGCCGTGGATCTCGCGGGCATGCTCGACTGTGGCGGCGAAGATCATCACTCCTTGCCGATCGGCGGCGTACTCCAGTACCTGGCTCAGGATATGGGGGGTGACCCTCTGCTGACGCTTGAGCTCGCCGTTGAGATCCGCCTCGCTGAACAGGCCGTTTTCGCGCGGCACCAGCTTGCTGAAGTCGTAGTGGACTATGGGGGCATCCACCAGCCTGGGCGGCGTCAGGTAGCCGTTCTTGACCATGAAGCGCAGCGGCAGCTCGAACACGCAGTCGCCAAACAGCCGCTCCCCGTGGCTCTTCACCATGCCGTGGTAGTGGCGCCGGTAGATCCAGCCAAGGCCCAGCCGATAGGGGGTGGCGGTGAGACCGAGGATCTTGAGCGCTGGATTGGCGGCCTTGAGGTGGGCTATTACCTGATGGTACTGGCTGTCATCCTCAAGCGACACTCGATGACACTCGTCTATGATGAGCAGCGAGAAGGCGCCATCAAAGGCGGCCAGATTGCGGGCCACCGATTGTACCGAGCCGAACACCACCTGGGCATTGGCCTCCTTGCGGGCAAGGCCGGCGGCGAAGATGTCCGCCTTGAGATCCCAGGCCTCGTACTTGGCGTGGTTCTGCTCCACCAGCTCCTTGACGTGAGCCAGCACCAGCACGCGGCCACGGGCCTTGCGGGCCAGCTCGGCGATCACCAGGCTCTTGCCGGCGCCGGTGGGCAGCACCACCACGGCGGGATCCGGGTGTTGGCGAAAGTGGCTGATCACGGCATTGACGGCGTCGGTTTGATAGGGTCTGAGAACGAACATGGGGAACGGCTGTGGTGCAGGATGGCGCCATTATAGGGATCTTGGTGCCACAAAAACAGCGGGCCGGCATGATGCCGGCCCGCTGGGACTCTTGCGTTGATTAATGGAAGGGGAAGACGTAGTTCATCCAGCTCGCCATGCGCAGCAGCACTTTGCGCATCACTGAGACGTGGTGGAAATGCTGGGTATAGATGGCAGCCTGGCCGCTGGCACCGGCGATCACCTGATATTTGGGCCACTCGGGATCCGTGATGGAGATGAGTACCGGCAGGCGACCCGGCCGCACGGCACTGGTCTGATCCAGCAAACCGGCGTTGGCCTGCACGTTGCCTGCGGCGATGGCCGGGATCACGGCGCTCACCTTGCCCTGGAAGATCTTGCCGGGGATGCCGTCGATCACCACTTCGGCCTCATCACCCACCGCCAGGCGCTGCATGCTGTTTTGCCAGAACCAGCCCACATAAGCGGTCTCATCCTCGTGAATGAAGGTCATCACCGGACGATACATGTAGGGAGTGGCTATCATGCCGGGACGCAGGGCCAGCTGCACCACATGACCGTCACTCGGGGCATAGACCACGGTCTGCTCGACCTGATACTTGGCCTCATCGAGCTGGGCCTGCAGATCTTCCAGCGTTGCATGTTGCTGCTCGAGCTGGGCCACGATGTCGTCCACATTGGCCTGGGTGACGTCTAGGTCGCGCTGCTTGCCGACGCCACGACGCATCAGATCGCTGGCGCGATCCCGGTCCAGCTTGGCAGAGCGCAACCTGGCCTCGATCGACTTGAGGTAGTTGCGGTTGGATTCAACCCGCGCCGCCAGGCTGTCCGCCTTCAGCTGGAAAGGGGCTGCATCGAGTCGAAACAGCACGTCGCCCTTTTTCACCGGCTGGTTGGCCTGTACCGGCACCTCGACCACGCGACCCTTCACCAGCGGCACTATCGGGGTGGAGATATAGTAGTTGCGCGCCATCTCGGAGTAGGGGTGGTTGTAGTTCATCAGCATGATCAGGGTACCTATGATGAGCACGCCGCCCAGCGCCGCCGTGGGCACTGTCCATTTGTTGAGAGGAATGCGGAAAATCTTGAACACGGCCACGCACAGTGCCGTGTAGGTCAGGATCAGTAGCAGGTCCATGAGTTATCCCTGTTGTTCAGTCTGTTCGATGGTATTGATGCGCGTCTTGAGGTCGGCGAGCTCCTGCTTGAGCAGTTGTATCTCGTCCTCATCCTGCTGCAGGCGCTGGTTGAAACCCCATCCCCGCTCGGGGCGATAGAGGGTGGCCCAGATCCAGAGGAAGGGCCAGAGCACGTGCAGGGTAAACAGACTGACCCATCCCGCCACGTGAATAGCGTCCTGATGGGGGTGCTGGCGGTGCTTGGCTATTTCATAAGGAATGTCATGGATCACTATGATCCCGTAGAACATGACCAGCCCGACGAAGAAGAGCAGGCCAAGGGCAAAATAATCAAGGAACATGGGGGTCTCCAGCGGTTTGATGTACAACCAATCATTGAGTTCAATTTTCTATAAAGCAATTGGGAATCACACATTTATCGTTTTTTAGCACGGCATCTTAAGCGATATTCTTGTACCGGAGCTTAAGTCAGCCTGAAGTCGTCAAAAATGATGGTATGCCATTCGTCACCAGTCCGAAAAGTCGTATCGATGACAAGGACTTACGGGGGAAGTATGGCATCACTGGCGTGAAATGAGCAGAGAAAAGGGAGCCGATGAGGCTCCCTTTTTCAATTTCTTGAGCAGATCAACTCTCGCTGGTGCTGCTCACCAGTGCCGGTCTGAATTTCACCAGGAAGGCCACCGTCGTCACCAGGGTGCAGGTGAGGCCTATGATGGTGGAGATGCCCATCTCCAACCCGAAACCTATGGGGGCGTTGGCGAGATAGGTGAACACCACGGCTGTCATGAAGATGGCGGGAATGGTGCAGACCCAGTGCAGCTTGCCCTCTTTGGCCAGATAGGCCGCTGCAGCCCACAGCATGATGACGGCCGTGGTCTGGTTGGCCCAGCCAAAATAGCGCCAGATGATGCCAAATTCCGCCTTGGAGATGAGGAAGCCGAGGATGAACATGGGCACGGCGATCAGCAGGCGTTTGGCCATGGGTTTCTGGGTCAGGTGCAGGAAGTCAGCCACGATCAGGCGGGCACTGCGAAACGCCGTATCACCGGAGGTGATGGGCAGGATCACCACGCCGAGAATGGCCAGTATGCCGCCGACCGTGCCGAGCAGGCTGGTGGAGACTTCGTGCACCACGGCCGCCGGCCCGCCGCTGGCCATGGTGGCGTTGAGCGCTTCCGTGCTGTCGTAGAAGGAGAGCCCCAGGGTGCACCAGATGAGGGCGATGACACCTTCACCTATCATGGCGCCGTAGAAGATGAAGCGACCGGACTTCTCGTTTTGCATGCAGCGCGCCATCAGCGGGGACTGGGTGGCGTGAAAACCCGACACTGCGCCACAGGCGATGGTGATGAACAAGAGCGGCCAGAGCGGCAGCTCGGTCGGGTGCAGGTTGGAGAAATCCATCCCCGTGTTGTAGAAGCCCTTGCCGGAGACGATGAGCCCTATGATGAGGCCGACCGACATGAATACCAGCAGGGCGCCGAAGATGGGGTAGAAACGGCCGATGATCTTGTCGATGGGCACTATGGTGGCGAGTATGTAGTAGGCAAAGATGGCCACTATCCAGTAGACCAGATCGATGGAGGTGAGGTTGGCCAAGAGGCCCGCCGGGCTCAGCACGAACACCACGCCCACCAGCATCAAGAGCACCACGGCGAACAGGTTCATGAAGTGTTTGGCGGCTGTGCCCAGGTGCTCGCCGACCACGGTCGGCACCGAGGCGCCCTTGGCGCGCACCGACAGCATGCCGGAGAAGTAGTCGTGTACTGCACCGGCGAAGATGCAGCCGAACACGATCCAGAGCATGGCGACCGGGCCGTAGAGGGCACCCAGTATGGGGCCGAAGATGGGGCCGACGCCGGCGATGTTGAGCAGTTGCACCAGGTAGACTTTCTTGTCCGACATGGGCACATAGTCCACCCCGTCAGCCATGGTGATGGCGGGGGTGGCGCGCTCGGGTTTCGGGCCGAATATCCGCTCGATGAACTTGCCGTAGATAAAGTAGCCGGCGATCAGCAAGCCGACACAGAGGAAGAACCAGATCATTGTTACGCTCCATCATTGTTATTTTATGGTGTGCGTAGCGAGTCTAGAGGGGGGGCCCCCGAAGGGCAGGTGAAACGTGGCGAGCGGCGCCATGGCGACCCGAGCGGTCGCCGGCTGTGATCCCGCGCACAATCTCGCGCCGTTATTCGAGCCCCAGTTCGTCTTTGAGCTCCTTGAGGTAGCGGCGGCTGACCGGCAACCGGGCATCGCTTGGCGTCACTATCTCCGCCAGCTGGTTTTCCAGCAGCTGGATCTCGAAGATGGCCCCCGGCGCCACCAGATATTGGCGGTGGCAGCGCAGCAGGGGCGTCTTCTCCTCCAATGATTTCAGGGTGAGCTGGGTGTGAAACAGCTCGCCCTGGCAGGCAACGTGCACCCCGCCGAGATCGGAGAAGGCGTACTCCACCTGCTCGATGGGCAGTAGCCGCACCCGGTTGTGCAGATAGCCGGGAATGTGGCGGATGGCCGGCGCCAGCGAGGCGATGGGCTGTGGGGTGAGATCCTGCTTGAGGCGAGCCAGCGTCTTGGCGAGGCGTGCCGGCTCCACCGGTTTGAGCAGGTAGTCGAAGGCGTTCTCCTCGAATGCCTGAATGGCGTAGTCGTCGAAGGCGGTGACAAACACGATGCGGGGCAGGGGATCGAGCATGGCCACCAGTTCCATGCCGCTCAGCTTGGGCATCTGGATATCGAGGAACACCACGTCCGGTTTGAGCCGCTGGATCAGAGGCAGCGCCTCGATGGCGTTGGCCGCCAGCCCCAGGATCTCGATGTCGGGATCGCCCACCAGGTGCTGGGCCAGCTCCTCGCGGGCATAGGGTTCGTCATCGACTATGAGTGTGCGGATCATGCGCTCTCCTGAATATCGTGATGGTGCGTGAACGGCGCGGAATGGGGATGCAAGGGGTCGGGCGGGCGGATCATCCGGGGCGAGGGGGCGCTTCTGGTCATGACGCCTCCCGGGGCAGGGTGAACGCGACCCGGGTCCAGCATTCGGGCTCGCAGCTGACGCGGATGCCATACCGGCTGCCGAAGGCGCTCTTGAGGCGCCGATCCACTATGGTCATGCCGAGCCCATCCCCCGCCGGTCCCTCCTGCCAGGTGCCGGCATTGTCCTCCACGCAGATGGTCACGCTCTCCTGGCTCTCTTCGGCATAAAGACGGATACGGCCCTGCTCCAGCAGGGTGGAGATGCCGTGCTTGATGGCATTCTCGATGAGGGGTTGCAGGGTAAAACTCGGCAGCGTCAGGCCGGCCAGATGGGGCGGGATATCGTTGATGACGGTCAGCCGATCGCCAAAGCGGGCCAGCTCTATCTCGAGATAGGATTGGCAGTGTTCCTGCTCCTCCTGCAGGCTGGCCAACCCGCTCTGGCGCTTGAGGTTCTTGCGAAAGAACAAGGAGAGGTGCAGCAGCAGCTGACGTGCCCGCTCGGGCTCCCGTCGGGTGATGGCGCTGATGGTGTTGAGGGTATTGAACAGGAAATGGGGGTTGATCTGGGCCTGGATGAGTTTGAGCTCGGATTGCACCAGCAGGCGCTGCTGCTGTTCCAGCCGGCCGGTCAGCAATTGCTGTGACAGCAGGTTGGCTATCCCTTCCCCCAGGGTGTGGTTGATCTTGAGGAACAAGCGCTTCTTGGGTTCATACAGCTTGATGGTGCCGATCACCCCCTCGTCGCCGTGCAGCGGGATCACCAGCACCGAGCCCAGCTGGCACTGGGGCGAGATGCTGCAGCGATAGGGCTGGCTGTTGCCATCGGCAAACAGCACCTTGTTGCGGGCGATGGCCCGCAGGGTGATGGCCGAGGTGATGGGGGTACCCGGCTTGTGGTGATCTTCTCCGGTGCCGATGAAGGCGAGGATCTTGTCGGTATCCGTGATGGCGACGGCGCCGACCCCCGTCTCTTCCTGAATGATGTGGGCAATCTTGTTGCTGGCCTCGGGGGTGAAGCCCTGGCTCATGATGCCGACGGTACGATTGGCGATGGTGAGCGCCTTGGCGGAGAAGACCCGGGAGAACTTCTCATACATCTGCTGCTGATCGCGGATCATGCTGATGAACAGGGCCGCGCCGCAGGAGTTGGCCAGGATCATGGGGGTGGCTATGGTGCGCACCAGCAGCAGGGACTGATCGAACGGGGTCGCCACCAGCAGTATGATGATCATCTGCAATATCTCGGCGTAGAGGGTGGTGAAGAAGGCGATCCTGGGTTCGAACAGGGCGTTCATTCTGCCAGAGCGCATCAGGCGCCAGTGCACCAGCCCACCCAGCAGCCCCTCGCAGGTGGTCGAGATGGCGCAGGCCAGATCGGTGAATCCCCCCAGGCTGTAGCGGTGCACACCACCGGTCAGTCCCACCAGAAATCCCACCAGCGGCCCCCCCAGCAGTCCCCCCAGCACGGCCCCGACGGCCCGGGTATTGGCGATGGCATCGTCGATATCCAGCCCCACGTAGGTACCCAGGATGCAAAAACAAGAAAAAATGATGTATATCAGTATCTTGTGAGGAAGTCTGACGGAGTAGTTGGCCAGGGGGCGCAGCAGCGGACTCTTGGAGAAGAGATAGGCGATCACCAGACTGACGCTCATCTGTTGAAGCAGAGAGAGGACCAACTGCATAAAAAACGTTCCTCAGAGTCCGAGCCGAAAAAAGCGGCAGCCATGAATAAGTGTGATCAGGATCTTGTTCTGTGAGCGACGTGCGCTCGATTGCGGGCGAAGTTTGCCAGAAACGCGCCATAAAACCATATCAAATCAGCATGTTAAATTGATATTTGTGTAATCGCCCAAGGGTTGGTATTGCTGGATGGAGCATGAATGTATCCGCTGGATACGCCACACGGAGGTGGCATGCTCCGCCCAGCCCCCTGGCTGGGCGTTTTTTATCCATGGTCGGCAGTGGACCGTTTTGAGGGTAATTGGACAATTATTCAGGTTTGTCCAATGAGTTATCCCCAGCTTCTGGGGATAACTCAGAAGGCAAAATAGTAACAGAAGCGCCGGGTCAGGTTGAAAAACAGCCGCTGTCCCTCATCCAGGTCTTCTTGCTTGATAAATGACTTGATGGTGCGCTCATCCTCCCGCAGATCCAGCATGGCCACCCCTTCCGGTCGCTGTGCCTTGATGTAGGGCAGCACCTTGGGTTTGAGGGGCATGGTGGGCTCGGTGGAGAGCACCAGCGCCACGGAGTCGTCGGAGAGCTGCACCAGGGAACCGGGGGGATAGACACCCAGGACCTTTATCAGCAGCTTGACCAGATCCTGATCGAACTTCTTCTGGGACAGCTTGTAGAGCTGGCTGATGGCCTGGCTCGGTGCGGCCGGGGTCGCGCTGCTGCGCGGGTGCAGCAGCTCGTCATAGTAGTCCACCAGTCCGATGATCCGTGCCAGTGGCGGGATCTCGCCGCCCTTGATGCCGAGGGGAAAGCCGCTGCCATCGAGCCGCTCGTGGTGCAGATGGGCCACTTGGCGGATCTTGGGCTCAAATGCCTGCAACTGGGTCAGCATCTCCAGCCCGTACTGGGGATGCATTTTGAGAAAGTTCTGCTCTGACTTGTTGAGATCCCCCCGTTTCTGGGTGATCTGGCTCGGGATCTTCAGCTCTCCGATATCGTGTACCAGGCCTGCCAGTCCCGTCTCCTCGATCTCGATGGGGTTCATGCCGAGTTCCCGGGCCATCAGCATGGCGATGAAGGCCACGTTCAGGCTGTGCTGCAGCAGGATGTCGGTGTGCGGGCTGCGAATGAGATGCAGGCCGAGCGGCCCCTCATGCTCACTGATGCGGGCGGCGGCGTTGCGCACTATCTGCGCCGTGTTGGCCAGCCCCTCGTCAGGCTTGAGGTTGAGGGCCCCCAGCGCATCGCGCAGCTCGGACATGGATTGACCAAAGGCCTTGTCGGCGGCGCGCAGGGAGCGGCGGAAGGCTTTCTCGTCGAAGGGGGTCGGGCCCGTGTCTATGACCTCGTCGATGATCGACAGATCGGGGCCGGCGGAGGGAATATCGCCGCGCAAGATGGGCTCTATGGGCAGGTCGCTCTTGTCCGGATCCACCATCAACAGATTGAGGTCGAGATGGCGAATGATGTCGAGTTGCTGCTGATCCTTGATCTTGAAGGCATTGAACATAAAAGGGTGACTGGTCCATCCCGTGGGGAGATGGATGTAGTGGCCGATCCGTAACTGCTCTATCGAGGCTTGTATCAGCGCCATGTGCTAACTCGCATTTCATGAATGCCTACCAACAAGCTAGCAAAATTAGAGAGATAGACAAACAAAAAAGCCCGCGCATGTGCGCGGGCTCTCTACTTCAAGTCCGATTATCAGGCCTTGGATTTTTTCTTGTTGTCCACCTTGGTCTCAACCTTGGCTTCCACCTTGGTTGCTACTCGGGCTTCCTCAGTAAAGGGGCGGCCGTAGTAGGTGTCCATCAGTATGGCTTTGAGCTCGGTGATCAGCGGGTAGCGCGGGTTGGCGCCGGTGCACTGGTCATCGAAGGCTTCCAGCGCCAGCTGGTCAACCTTGGCCAGGAAGTCGGCTTCGTTCACGCCGGCTTCACGGATGGAGGCCGGGATGCCCAGAGTGGCTTTCAGCTCGTCCAGCCAGGTAAGCAGCTTCTCGATCTTGGCTGCGGTACGGTCACCGGCAGCGCTCAGGCCCAGGTGGTCAGCCACTTCCGCATAACGACGGCGAGCTTGCGGACGGTCGTACTGGGAGAACGCAGTCTGCTTGGTCGGGTTGTCGTTGGCGTTGTAGCGGATCACGTTGCTGATCAGCAGGGCGTTGGCCAGACCGTGCGGAATGTGGAATTCAGCACCCAGTTTGTGCGCCATGGAGTGGCACACACCCAGGAAGGCGTTGGCGAACGCGATACCGGCGATGGTGGCCGCGTTGTGTACTTTCTCACGAGCAACCGGGTCGTTGGCACCGTTCTGGTAGCTGGACGGCAGGTACTCTTTCAGCAGTTTCAGGGCTTGCAGCGCCTGACCGTCGGAGTACTCGTTGGCCAGTACGGAAACGTAGGCTTCCATGGCGTGAGTGACCGCATCCACACCACCGAAGGCGCACAGGGACTTGGGCATGTTCATGACCAGGTTGGCATCGACGATGGCCATGTTCGGGGTCAGCTCGTAGTCGGCCAGCGGGTACTTCATGCCGGTGGCGTCGTCGGTCACGACCGCAAACGGGGTGACTTCAGAACCGGTACCGGACGTGGTGGTGATACAGACCAGTTCGGCCTTCACACCCATTTTCGGGAACTTGTAGATACGCTTGCGGATGTCCATGAAGCGCATGGCCAGGTCTTCGAACGCAGTATCCGGGTGCTCGTACATGACCCACATGATCTTGGCCGCATCCATGGGTGAACCACCACCCAGCGCGATGATGACATCAGGCTTGAAGGAGTTCGCCATCTCGGCGCCCTTGCGGACGATGGACAGAGTCGGGTCAGCTTCTACTTCGTAGAATACTTCCACTTCCATGTTCAGCTTCTTGAGCAGACGAACCACGTCGTCGGCATAGCCGTTGTTGAACAGGAAGCGGTCGGTGACGACCATTGCACGCTTTTTACCTTCCAGATCACCGAGGGCGATCGGCAGGGAGCCACGACGGAAATAGATGGATTTCGGAAGTTTGTGCCACAGCATATTTTCTGCCCGTTTTGCGACTGTCTTCTTGTTGATCAGGTGCTTGGGACCGACGTTCTCGGAGATGGAGTTACCACTCCAGGAGCCGCAACCCAGGGTCAGGGAAGGAGCAAGAGCGAAGTTGTACAGGTCACCGATACCACCCTGGGTGGAGGGGGTGTTGATCAGGATACGGGCGGTCTTCATCTTGTCGCCGAAGTATCTGATACGGTCCTGGTTGCGATCCTGGTCGGTGTACAGACCAGAGGTGTGACCAATACCACCGATGTTGACCATGGTGCAGGCCATCTCGACGGCTTCTTCGAAGTTCTTGGCACGGAACATACCCAGAGTCGGAGAGAGCTTCTCGTGAGCGAACTCATCTTCAGCGCACAGTTCCAGACCTTCACCGATCAGGATCTTGGTGGTGGCAGGCACAGTCACGCCAGCCATGGCGGCGATCTTGGTGGCCGGCTGGCCAACGATATCTGCGTTCAGCGCGCCGTTGATCAGCAGCACTTTACGTACCTTGTCCGCTTCATCTTTGGACAGGATGTAGCCATCGTGGTTGGAGAAACGCTCTTTCACCTGGTTGTAGATGGCGTCAACGACGATGACGGCTTGCTCGGAAGCACAGACTACACCGTTGTCGAAGGTCTTGGACATCAGAATGGAGGCAACGGCACGTTTCACATCGGCGGTTTCGTCGATGACGATAGGCACGTTACCAGCACCTACACCGATGGCAGGCTTGCCGGAGGAGTAAGCGGCTTTCACCATGCCCGGGCCACCGGTGGCCAGGATCAGGTTGATGTCGTTGTGTTTCATCAGCGCGTTGGACAGCTCAACGGACGGTTGATCGATCCAGCCGATGATGTCTTTCGGTGCACCGGCGGCAACGGCGGCATCCAGTACCAGCTTGGCAGCGGTATTGGTGGAGTTCTTGGCGCGTGGGTGCGGGGAGAAGATGATGGCGTTGCGGGTCTTCAGGGAGATCAACGATTTGAAGATCGCGGTAGCGGTCGGGTTGGTGGTCGGAACGATACCGCAAATGATACCAACCGGCTCGGCGATGATCATGGTGCCCATCTCGTCATCCTGGCTCAGGACGCCGCAGGTCTTCTCGTCTTTGTATGCGTTGTAGATGTATTCGGAGGCGAAGTGGTTCTTGATAACCTTGTCTTCGATGATACCCATGCCTGACTCTTCCACGGCCATCTGGGCCAGGGGGATACGGGCATTGCTGGCGGCCAGGGCGGCGGCACGGAAAACCTTGTCTACCTGCTCTTGCGAGAAGCTGGCGAATTCACGCTGTGCTTCTTTGACGCGGGCGACCAGTGCATCCAGTTCAGCCAAATTGGTTACTGCCATGTTTATCTCCTGATGATTTGAAAACTGTTTAGTAAGAGTTTGGCAATGCCCGGCAATTATAGTCGCCCTGTCAAGGCGAGAATCACTACAAGGGGGTATTTACATGCCTTACTAAATTGCTTTCTGAGTCGATTATAGAGCGGGGCTGACTCAGAAAAACTTGATCTGGATCATGTGTAACAAAAGAACAAAAGAAATTTTGTTTCACAATACATGTTTTCCGGATGTTACACGAATGTAGAGTGGAGCAAAAGCGGGCTGAATAGTGCGTGAACAGGGCGCCACGCACCATTTTTCAAGCAGTTAGCACTATCACGTCCCAGTGTCCCCGTGTCGGGGCCAGGGGCAGTATGGGGGCCGCATTGTGATAGAAACGACGATCATCCAGGATCAGATACCCACCAGCGTTTAATTCTTGTTGAAAAAATGGTTGTTCTTTTAATCCATGATAGAGCTGAAGTGCGCCGCCACTGACGCCCTCGCTGCCGCAAAAGAACACGCCGATGAAGTCGAAACCATCCTGATGGACGCCTTCCGGTGCGGGGGGCACGCTCTCGCCCTGGCTCGTGGTGATCCGCATCTGGTGAATGCCGATCGCCTTGCCATCCGCCAACCGGATATGGCGGGCAAAGCGGGTCAGCATCAGCTGGAAGGCGGGGTGGGCGACGAAGGCGGGGTCCAGCTCGGCATAGGTTCTGGGCACATCCCCGAGGAACTTGTTGATGGCGGCGGCCTGAAAGAAGACGCCATTGTCGAGAGGGAAGAAGCGTGCACCCTCTTTCTCTACGCGGCCATAGCGACGCTCCCGAAAGGTGCCCTGGATATAGGGATCGAGCGGCAGCCGGTCAAAAAAGCCGAGCAGGGGGTCGACCGTGCCTGCCGGCAGCGAATCCAGGTGCCATTGCAGTTTGATGTCCGTATCAATCATTACAAAATCCTTGTTTGCTGAGAGGAAATGTTGCGCCCAAACTCCGTGGCCGCATAAAACTCGAAGCGATTTTACCAGAGTGTTAAATCGTGACAATGTTTATTAACAAATCAATGTGTTGAATTTTGGCGATACATTAGAGGAACTAACTGAAAAGCCACGGAAAGGGTGAGATTATTTGATTGGTGAAGGTTGAGGGCATGGTGTAAATTTACGCTCGGTTAATCGGGGTGGCCCGTGTGGCCTTGCTTACTTCTGGATGGCGCCTATGGCAGCAATTGACGTCTCTTTATATCTGAAGTTTTTCATCGGTTTGTTCGCGATCATCAATCCGTTGGGATTGCTGCCGGTTTTTGTCAGTCTGACCGGCCATCAAACGCCGGAAGAGCGGATGAAAACCAACACCACTGCCAATATTGCGGTGATGATCATCCTGCTGGTCTCCATGTACATGGGGCAGCTGATCCTAGACGGTTTTGGCATCTCGCTGGCGTCGTTTCGCATCGCCGGCGGCTCGCTCATCACCCTGATCGCCTGGTCCATGCTGCAGGGCAAGCTGGGGGAGGTGAAGCATAACAAGCAGGAG
Organism: Aeromonas sp. MR19; assembly: GCF_963899305.1. Classification (NCBI taxonomy): domain Bacteria; kingdom Pseudomonadati; phylum Pseudomonadota; class Gammaproteobacteria; order Aeromonadales; family Aeromonadaceae; genus Aeromonas; species Aeromonas sp. MR19. The sequence continues at coordinate 81,024 of NZ_CAWQWZ010000006.1, read as the reverse complement.
AAAGGGGAACTGGCCGCGCGGGAATCTGTCGCTGTGGTGCCGCTGGCACTGCCGCTGATGGCGGGCCCGGGAGCCATCTCTTCTTCTATTGTCTACGCCAGCCAGAGCACCTGGTCCCAGATGCTGGGCATGTCGCTGGTGGTGATGGTGTTTGCCTTCTGCTCCTGGCTCATCTTCCGCGCCGCCCCCTTGCTGTTCAAGCTGATGGGCAATACCGGCATCAACGTGGTCACCCGGATCATGGGTCTCATCATGATGTCGCTCGGCATCGAGATCATGGTGGCGGGGATCAAGGGGGTCTTCCCCGGATTGATGTGATTCAGGTCTGTTTTGTCGGAGCCGGTCCTCGTGACCGGCTTTTTATTGTTTCTTTTTTGTTGGTCATTTCCTAGAATCGAGCGGGTTTGTATAAAAAACGTCCGCAACGCTATATTTAAATGCTGAATAATTGGCTAAAAGCTGTTTTTTTAACCATGAAGCCCAGCCTCGCCTGACAATATCTATTGCATTATCAGAAATGTCAGGGAATTATGCTGGCAGCGGGGTACTTATCTCGTTGATGGACAAATGCATGGAATGTTCTTGTTGGAGTATGGAAATGACTCATAAAAAAACAATGATTAATACCCTCTTGGTGGCAGCTCTGTTTGGCGGTGTCAATGTGGCGCAAGCCGCTGATGTTCCCGCAGGCACCAAGCTGGCTGATGTTCAGCAGTTGGTGAAAGGCAATGGCTCCGAGCCGGCAACGCTCGATCCCCACAAAACCGAAGGAACGGTTGAATCCAATATTCTGCGTGACCTGTTCGAAGGTCTCGTGAGTTCAGGTCCCAAGGGGGAAGTGCTCCCTGCCGTGGCCGAGTCTTGGGAAACCAAGGACAACAAACACTTCGTGTTCCACCTGCGCAAAGATGCCAAGTGGTCCAACGGGGATCCCGTGACAGCCCACGATTTCGAGTTCGCCTTCAAGCGGGCCGTGGATCCCAAGACTGCGTCGCCCTACTCCTGGTATCTGGAGATCCCGACCATAGTCAATGCCAGCGAGATCATCGCCGGTAAGAAGCCGTCTGACACCCTGGGTGTGAAGGCGGTCGACGACTACACCTTCGAAGTGCAGCTGGAAAAAGCGATCCCTTACTTCGTCAGCATGCTCTCCCACACCACCACCTACCCTGTGCCCAAGAAAGTGGTAGAGAAGTTTGGTGACAAGTGGACCCAGCCCGGCAACATGGTATCCAACGGTGCCTATCAGCTGAAAGACTGGGTGGTGAACGAGCGCGTCGACATCGAGCGCAACCCCAACTACTGGAACAACGCCAAGACGGTGATCAATACCGTCACCTACCTGCCGATCCAGTCCACCAACGCCGAGCTGAACCGCTATCTGGCGGGCGAAGTGGATCTCACCTACAACATGCCCATCGAACGCTTCAAGCAGATGAAGAAAGAGAAGCCCGATGAGCTGAAGGTGAGTGGTTACGTCGGTACCTACTACTACCAGTACAACTTCAAGAAGAAGCCGTTTGATGACGTGCGCGTGCGGACCGCACTCTCCTACGCCATCGACCGCAACGTGATCGCCGAGAAGGTGATGGGCAAGGGTGAGCTGCCAGGCTACACGCTCGTGCCTGACTTCGTGGACGGTTTCAAGCCGGTTGCCCCCGAGTGGTCCAAGATGACCCAGGCGGAGCGTGACACCAAGGCCAAAGCCCTGTTGGAAGAGGCCGGTTTCGATGCCAGCAAGCCGCTGAAATTCGAGCTGCTCTACAACACAGATGACAACCACAAGAAGGTGGCGGTCGCCGTTGCTTCCATGTGGAAGAAGCTGGGCGTGCAGGTGAGCCTGGTAAACCAGGAGTGGAAAACCTACCTGGAAACCAAGAAGCAGGGTCAGTTTGACGTGGGCCGTGCCGGCTGGATCGCCGACTACAACGAAGCCTCTTCCATGCTGGATCTGATGCAGACCACTCACGGCAACAACGACGGCAAGTACTCCAACCCGGTGTTTGACAAGCTGATGACAGAGTCTCGCGATCAGGTGGATGAAGCCTCCCGCAACAAGCTCTATGTCCAGGCCGAAGAGATCCTGGCCAAGGACATGCCGATTGCCCCCATCTACCAGTACGTGACCTCCCGCATGGTCAAGTCCTACGTGGGCGGCTACCCGGCCAACCCGCTGGACAACCTCTACAGCAAAGACATGTATATCATTGCTCACTGAGTAAAATAACAAGTCGCATAACAAGCAGGCCCGCCGGACGGCGGGCCTTTATTACAACCGCGACCCTTTGGAAGCAGTACAGGACAGGAATTGTCTATGTTGAAATTCATTCTTAAACGTCTACTGGAAGCGATCCCGACTCTGCTGGTCTTGATCACAGTCTCCTTCTTCATGATGCGTTTCGCACCGGGTAACCCCTTCACCAGCGAACGTTCCCTGCCGCCGGAAGTGTTGGCCAACATCGAGGCCAAGTACGGCCTGGACAAGCCCATCGGCGTGCAATACCTCACCTATCTTGGCAACCTGGTGCAGGGCGATCTGGGGCCTTCCTTCAAATACAAGGACTTCAGCGTCAATGATCTGGTGAGCCAGGCGTTGCCTGTTTCCGCCAAGATCGGGAGCGCGGCTTTCGTCTTTGCCGTCTTGCTGGGGGTGACCTTTGGCACCATAGCGGCCTTGAAACAGAACACCCTCATCGACTATCTCTTGATGTCGTCGGCCATGGCCGGGGTGGTGATCCCGGGCTTTGTGCTGGCACCCTTGCTGGTGCTCTTCTTCAGCATCTATCTGGGCTGGTTCCCGGCCGGTGGCTGGCAGGGGGGCGGGGTGCAATTCATGGTACTGCCGGTATTTGGCATGATGATGTATTACATCTCCGCCATCTCGCGCATCATGCGCGGCAGCATGATCGAGACCATGAACTCCAACTTCATCCGTACCGCCCGCGCCAAGGGCCTGCCGCTGCGTCACATCATTCTCAAGCACGCGCTGCGCCCGGCCATGCTGCCGGTGGTCTCCTATCTGGGCCCGGCCTTCGTCGGCATCATCACGGGGTCCGTGGTGATCGAGACCATCTTCGGCCTGCCGGGGATAGGCCAGCTGTTCGTCAACGGTGCCCTCAACCGTGATTACTCCATGGTGCTCGGGCTGACCATTCTGGTCGGCGCCCTCACCATCACCTTTAACGCCGTGGTCGATATTCTCTATGCCTTTATCGATCCCAAGATCCGTTACTAAGTCGGGAGTACATCATGGTTGTCACAACTGAGAAACGCGAAGCCATAGCGGCGTTCGCACAGCAAGTGGAAGTGGTGGAAGGACGCTCCCTGTGGAAGGATGCCCGTCGCCGTTTCCTGCGCAACAAGGCGGCGCTGACCAGCCTCATCATACTGACCATTATCGGTCTGGCGGTGATAGTGGGGCCGCACCTGTCCCAATACACCTTCGACGATCCGGACTGGGGCGCCATGCAGGCTGCGCCTGACATGGAAACCGGCCACTGGTTCGGCACCGACAGCCTGGGGCGCGATCTGTTCGTGCGCACCCTGCTGGGCGGCCGCATCTCGCTGATGGTCGGCATCATGGGTGCCATGGTGGCCGTGGTCATCGGCACCCTCTACGGCGCAGCCTCCGGCTTCATCGGCGGGCGGATCGACAGCCTGATGATGCGCGTGCTGGAGATCCTCAACGCCTTCCCCTTCATGTTCTTCGTGATCATGCTGGTGACCTTCTTCGGCCGCAATCTGGCGCTCATCTTCATCGCCATCGGTGCGGTGAGCTGGCTCGACATGGCGCGGATCGTGCGAGGCCAGACCCTGAGCCTCAAGAGCAAGGAGTTTATCGAGGCGGCCCACGTCTGTGGCGTCTCCAAGTGGAAGATCATCACCCGTCACATAGTACCGAACGTGCTCGGTATCGTGGCCGTCTACGCCACCTTGCTGGTGCCGGGCATGATCATGTTTGAATCCTTCCTGAGTTTTCTGGGCCTCGGCGTCCAGGAACCCATGACCAGCTGGGGTGCCCTGCTGGATGAAGGCTCCAAGTCGATGGAAGTGGCCATCTGGCAACTCTTGTTCCCCGCCGGTTTCATGGTGGTGACCCTGTTTTGCTTCAACTTCCTCGGGGATGGTCTGCGTGACGCACTCGATCCGAAGGATCGATAACAAGAGCGGCTAAGGATCGATAAGGAGTTTTTATGAAATTACTGGATGTAAAAGATCTGCGGGTCGAGTTCAAGACCCCGGACGGCAATGTGGTGGCGGTCAACGACCTCAACTTCTCTCTCGCTGCTGGCGAGACCCTGGGGATCGTCGGCGAGTCCGGCTCCGGCAAGTCCCAGACGGCCTTTGCCATTATGGGGCTGCTGGCCAAGAACGGCATCATCACGGGCTCGGCCAAGTTTCAGGGCGACGAGATCCTGAATCTGCCGGAGCACAAGCTCAACAAGATCCGCTCCGAGAAGATCGCCATGATCTTCCAGGACCCCATGACGTCGCTGAACCCCTACATGAAGGTGAAGGATCAGCTGATGGAAGTGCTGATGCTGCACAAGGGGGTGAGCAAGGCCGAGGCGTTCGAAGAGTCGGTGCGCATGCTGGATGCGGTCAAGATCCCCGAGTCGCGCAAGCGGATGAACATGTACCCCCACGAGTTCTCCGGTGGCATGCGTCAGCGGGTGATGATCGCCATGGCCCTCTTGTGCCGGCCACAGCTGCTCATCGCCGATGAGCCGACCACGGCGCTGGACGTGACGGTGCAGGCCCAGATCATGACGCTGATGAGCGAGCTCAAGCGCGAGTTCAACACCTCCATCATCATGATCACCCACGACTTGGGCGTGGTGGCTGGCATCTGTGACAAGGTGCTGGTGATGTACGCCGGTCGGACCATGGAGTACGGCCGGGTGAACGACATCTTCTATCGTCCGAGCCATCCCTATACCGAAGGCTTGCTGCGCGCCATTCCCCGCCTCGACACCGAAGGGGAAGAGCTGCCCACCATTCCGGGCAATCCGCCCAACCTGCTGCGTCTGCCCACCGGCTGCCCCTTCCAGGAGCGCTGCCACCGGGTACACGAGATTTGCGGCCAGCAGTCACCTGTTCTGACGCCGTTCAACGATGGCCGTGAGCGGGCTTGTCATTGGGTATCTGATGCCATCAATGCCAAGGAGGTGAGCGTATGAATGCTGTTATATGCGGCCAGCAATCCTCCATGCTCCTGACGCCGTTCAACGACGGCCGTGAGCGGGCTTGCCATTGGGTATCGGATGCCATGATCAAGGGGGCGAATTAAATGGGTACTGACAAGAAACTGCTGCTGGAAGTGTCCGACCTCAAGGTCCACTTCAGCATCAAGAGTGACAGGGCCTGGCCCTGGGCCAAGCCCTCGGCGTTGAAGGCGGTAGACGGTGTGACCCTGCGTCTGTATGAAGGGGAGACCCTGGGTGTGGTGGGGGAGTCCGGCTGTGGCAAGTCCACCTTCGCCCGTGCCCTCATCGGCCTGGTGCCTGCCACCGACGGCAAGGTGGTGTGGCTTGGCAACGATCTGACCAAGCTCGACCAGAAGGCGCTGCGGGAGAAACGCAAGGAGATCCAGATGATCTTCCAGGATCCGCTGGCCTCCCTGAATCCGCGCATGACCATAGGCGACATCATCGCCGAGCCGCTCATCACCTTCTATCCGAACCTCTCCAAAGAGCAGGTGAAGGAGAAGGTGCGCACCATGATGACCAAGGTGGGCCTCTTGCCCAACCTGGTGAACCGCTACCCGCACGAGTTTTCCGGCGGTCAGTGCCAGCGTATCGGCATCGCCCGGGCGCTGATCCTGGAGCCCAAGATGATCATCTGCGACGAGCCTGTCTCGGCGCTGGATGTCTCCATCCAGGCTCAGGTGGTGAACCTGCTCAAGGCTATCCAGAAGGAGATGGGGCTGTCGCTCATCTTCATCGCCCACGACTTGTCCGTGGTCAAGCACATCTCGGATCGGGTGCTGGTGATGTATCTGGGCAACGCGGTGGAGCTGGGCACGCGCAAGGAGATCTTTGCGAATCCCCTGCATCCCTATACCAAGGCGCTGATGTCGGCCGTGCCCATTCCGGATCCGGATCTGGAGCGCAGCAAGGTCATCCAGATCCTGGAAGGGGACTTGCCATCGCCGATGAACCCGCCGTCCGGCTGCGTGTTTCGCACCCGCTGCCCGGTGGCAGGCCCCGAGTGTGCCAAGACCCGTCCCATGCTTGAGGGCAACTTCGACCATGCGGTCTCCTGCCTCAAGGCCGATCCGCTTTGATGCCGGTTTGTTGAATGCGTTTGCGGGGCACCCTGATGGTGCCCCGATTAATTTGGGCCAGAGGTGAAGATGTCTCTTGGCGTTATCTTTGGCCGCTGTTACTATCCGCCCAACAAGGGGAGTAACTTCTCGCTGGTTTGTCGTCATTACGGTGCACCCATATCCTGCAGTGCACCCGGCAGCCGGGCAGTTGATGCAAATCAGCTGTAAGTGAGACCTTGCCGAGAGGCAAGGTGTATCTGCTCCAAACGCAAACCCACGCCTCTCGGTCGTGGGTTTTGTCGTTTTTGGGAGAAGTGAAAATGGGTGAATGGTGGATGTGGACCGGTTTCTTCAGCATAGTGCTGGTCCTGTTATGGATTGACATACGCTTTGTCGGGGGGGGCAAGGCGCACAAGGTGTCCCTCAAAGAGGCGGGCATCTGGTCCCTTATCTGGATCAGCGTGGCGCTCTTGTTCAACCTGGCCATCTGGTTCTGGCTGGATCACAGCGCAGGCCGCGAGATCGCCAACCAGAAGGGACTGGAGTTCCTCACCGGCTACCTCATCGAGAAGGCGCTGGCGGTGGACAACGTCTTCGTCTGGCTGATGCTGTTCGGCTACTTTGCCATACCGGCCGAGTTGCAGCGCCGGGTGCTGCTGTACGGGGTGCTGGGTGCCATCGTCATGCGTGCCGGCATGGTGTTCGCGGGCAGCTGGCTCATCGAGCAGTTCCACTGGATCCTCTACCTGTTCGGCGCCTTCCTGTTGCTGACCGGGGTCAAGATGCTGTGGGCGGCCGACAAGGAGCCGGATCTGGCCAACAACCCGCTGCTGGGCTGGATGCGTCGTCGCTTCAAGGTGACGGAGACCCTGGAGGGGGAGAAGTTCTTCGTCTGGCGTGACGGTGTGCGCTATGCCACCCCGCTGCTGCTCATTCTGGTGCTGGTGGAGGTGAGCGATCTCATCTTCGCGGTGGACAGTATCCCGGCCATCTTCGCGGTGACCACGGATCCCTTCATAGTGCTGACCTCCAACATCTTCGCCATCATGGGTCTGCGCGCCATGTACTTCCTGCTGGCGGGGGTGGCCGAGCGCTTCGCCCTGCTGAAATACGGTCTGGCGCTGATCCTGATGTTCATCGGGGTCAAGATGCTGTTGCTGGATGTGTTCAAGATCCCGACCGGCATTGCATTGGGCGTCGTAGCGCTGATCCTGCTGGCGTCCATGGGGCTGAGCCTCTGGGTGACCCGCAAAAAAGCCGTTTGAAGGCGCTGTAAATAATCTCGGCGGGATCTGTTCAAGAACCCCCTGAGTGACATAGCGCTGGGTGTGGTGGCGCTGATCCTGCTGGCCTCCATGAGGCTGAGCCTCTGGGTGACCCGTAAAAAGGCCGCTTGAACGCGGCAGACCATAAAGCACTGACAACAAGGGCTCCCGCGGGAGCCCTTTTTCATAGCAGAGATTTGCTTAGCGCTTGATCTTCTTGGGGTTGGTGTAGCCCCAGATGGTGTACATGTCCGCCAGCAGGGCGCCGTTGTACTCCTCCAGATCCGCCTGCTTCACCTCGGCCTCACCCTGACGGCCAAACAGCACCACCTCGTCGCCGGGTTTCACCCCTTTCAGATCGGTCACGTCCACCATGATGGTGTTCATGGAGGTCTTGCCGACCACGGGCACCTTCTGGCCCTGGATCAGCACATAGGCCTTGTTGCTGAGCGCACGGCGGTAGCCGTCGGAGTAACCCAGCGGCAGGTTGGCGAGCCAGGAGTCGCGCTTGAGGGTGAAGGTGCGGTCATAGCCGACCGTATTGCCGGCCGGGTAGTGGTTGACCGAGGCCACCTGGGTCTTGAACGCCATGACCCGCTTGTATTCGGTGTAGGAGGGGATGGAGTCGCCGTAGAGCAGGCCACCCGGACGCACCATGTCGAAGTAGGCGTCCGGCACTTCCAGGGTGGCGAAGGAGTTGGCGGCGTGGATGGTGAGCTTGCTGCGATCCAGCTTGCCCGCCTCGATCAGCCACTGGGAGTCCAGCTTGAACTGGGCCAGCCCCAGCTTCACGTCCTCTTTCTCTTCCACCGGGAAGTGGGTCATGATGCCGACCGGGGTGATCCCCTTGAGCTTGAGCATGGCCAGTGCATCGGCCTTGGAGTCCGCCAGACGCAGGTCTATGCCGTTGCGGCTCATGCCGGCGGAGTTGAGACCTATGTGCACCGGGATATTGGTATGGTGACGCTGGGCGATGTCGGCTATGCCCTGGGCGCTCACCAGGCTGCCGATCAGCTCTTCCATCTTGTAGGGCAGGGCCTGTTCGACTTCGTCCGGGGTGGCCGAGCGCACCCGCATCAGGCGGCCGGTAAAGCCCTTCTCGCGGGCCACGCGGGCCTCTTCGTTGCTGGCGATGCCGATGCAGGGGATGTTGGCCTTGACCACGGAGGGCACCAGCAGGTCGATGCCGTGCCCATAGGCGTCCGCCTTCATGATGGCGCAGATCTGCGGGCCCTTGTCACCGAGGCGATCCTTGAGGGTCTGGATGTTGTGCTCGAAGGCGCCGAGATCGACTTCCAGCCAGGCATTGCTGGCGGTCTGCACTTCGCCGTTGCGATGATCGCTGGCCAGCGGCAGGTAAGGGGCCGCGACGGCCTGACCGGCCAGCAGGCCCAGGATCAGCGTGGCCAGCAGTGTCTTCTTGTGCATGGGGTGGTTCCTTTTTTATTGTTTGGGTTGAGGTGCATGACGGCCGCTAGGGGGCCGTTTTCACGCAGATGGGATAGAGTGTAGCCAAGGCATTGTTATTGTTATGAACTTTGACAATTTTCCAGGGCGCTATTCCCGTCGGGAAGTGTAACGCAAGGTGTCGATTGTGGCACCTGTCATGGGAGTCAATAGATGATAGATCTAGAGTGTCGTGTGCCGCCCGTGCTGTTGTTCGGCATAGTGGCGCTGGGCATGATGGCGTGGGGCGGAACCGGGGAGGGGTGGCCCGTCCCGGCGCTGTTGCTGGTGCTGCTGGGAGGAGTGTTCGGGTTTGGCGCCCTGCTGCGTTTTCGCCGCCAGGGCACCACCGTCAATCCGATGCGGCCCGAGCAGGCCAGTGCGCTGGTGACGGGCGGGCTATACCGTCTCAGCCGCAACCCCATGTACCTGGGGCTGGTCTGCTGGATGATGGCGCTGGCCTGCTATCTGGGGGGATCGGGCGTCTGGCTTGGGCCACTGCTGCTGTGGGGCTGGCTGGATCGCTTCCAAATCGTGCCGGAAGAGCGGGCACTGCGGGCCCGTTTCGGCGAGGCGTATGCAGAGTACTGCCGGCGGGTACGCCGCTGGTGCTGAACTCGTCCTAAGGGGCAGGCACAAGCCAAAAAAATGGCCCGCATCTGCGGGCCGTTTTGTATCTTGCTGGCGGGATAAATCACGCCTTGGCGGTATCCGCCTCACCCAGCGGCTCGGTTTCACCCAGGCTGTCTTCGGTCTTGGCCACCACGCTGGCGGCGATGGCGTTGCCCAGCACGTTGGTGGCGGAGCGACCCATGTCGAGGAAGTGGTCTATGCCGAGCAGCAGCAGGATGCCGGCTTCCGGAATATGGAACTGGTTCAGGGTGGCGGCTATGACCACCAGAGAGGCGCGCGGCACGCCGGCCATCCCCTTGGAGGTGACCATGAGCAACAGCAGCATGGTGATCTGCTGGGCCAGGGAGAGCTCTATGCCATAGGCCTGGGCGATGAACATGACCGCGAAGGTGCAGTACATCATGGAGCCGTCCAGGTTGAAGGAGTAGCCCATGGGCAGCACGAAGCTGGCGATGCGCTTGTCACAGCCGAACTTCTCCAGCCGATCCAGGGTCTTGGGATAGGCGGCCTCGGAGCTGGCGGTGGAGAAGGCCAGCAGTATGGGCTCGCGGATCATGGCCAGCAGGGTCAGCACGCGGCGGCGAATGAACAGGCTGCCCATGGCGATGAGCAGCAGCCAGAGGCAGGCCAGGGCCAGATAGAACTGGGCCATGAAGGTGCCGTAGGTGGCGAGTATGCCGAGCCCTTCCTTGGCTACCATGGCGGCGATGGCACCGAACACGGCGAACGGCGCGAAGTTCATCACGTAGCCGGTCACCTTCAGCATGATCTCGGCGGCGCTTGCCATCAGCTTGACCACGGGTTTGGCGGCATCGCCCAGCGCGGCGGCGGCCAGCCCGAAGAAGAGGGAGAACACCACTATCTGCAGGATCTCGTTGGTGGCCATGGCCTCAACCACGCTTTTCGGAATGGCGTGGGTGACGAAGTCCTTGAGGGAGATGGCACCGGCGACCACGCCAGAACTGGCGGCATCATCCGGCAGGGAGAGGGAGAGTCCCACGCCCGGTTGCATCAGGGTGACCATCACCAGACCCAGGGTCAGGGAGAGCAGGGAGGCCAGCATGAACCAGCCCAGGGTCTTGGCACCGATGCGGCCCACGGTGCGGGTATCGCCCATCTTGGCGATGCCGACCACCAGGGTGGTGAAGACAAGGGGAGCGATGATCATCTTGATCAGGCGCAGGAAGATGTCGGTCAGTATGGTGATGTCACTGGCAAAGCCAGCGGCCTGATCCGGGGCAAACATGCGATAGCCCTGACCAGTCAGGATGCCAACCAGCATCGCGATGAGGATGGCAGCCGTCAATTTATTCATTTTCATGGGGGGGGTCCCAGTTTTGATAAGTGCAAAGCGTTTAGGGTGGCAGGGGTGCCACTTCAGTCCGTTTTTGTGATCCGGGCCGTAGATTCCTGACAGCCGGTGTGCTGGCAGCATGCCTAATCCGGGGGGGTAAATCCAGAGCCTTGTAGCAGAATTTTATGTTGTCATTAGTTGTATGTGATATGGATCTTGCATTTAACCTATATTAATCGCCGTTTATTTTAATGTTTGCAAGATAATCAGCTTTCATGGTTCGGTCGTTTTTTGCGCTGCGGGTGAGGGTAAATATGAGCAATGCCGAGATGCGATGCTCCACGGTGTGCTGATCCAGAAAGGGATCGGGCTCGTCGTCATCGAACCCGAACAGGGGGCGGCTTGGGGTCACCCTGACCGCATCCCGCTGCAGGGTCAATTCATTGACCTCAAGCCACTGATAACCTTCGGTTTGCGCCACTTCGCCCGCCCGTTTCAGCACATACTTGCGGGCGGTTTCCCGGCTCACCAGATCGTTGCCAATAAATTCCAGCTGCCATTTGTCGGGCGCAAGCCGGGTCTGGGAGAAGCCGGTCTGGCCGTTCCAGAAGGATGGCTTGCTGTGATAGGGGGTGGCGCAGCCGAGCAGCAGGGCTGCGCCGAGGCCGAGCAACAGCAGACGATGGCAAAAGACGCGGGGAGGGGGCATCTCGAACACCGGTTGGCAAAACACGGCATCACTACAGCACAAACAGATCGGCGACACAATGCGAGCAGCGTTGTGCCGCGGCGCGCCAAAAAGAAAAGGCCTTGTCGTTTGACAAGGCCTTTCTCGGGGAATTTGGTCGGTGTGAGAGGATTCGAACCTCCGACCCTCTACACCCCATGCAGATGCGCTACCTGGCTGCGCTACACACCGACGGAGTCAGCTCGGCTGACGGGGGCTGAGTTTATGGAGATGCCCCGACCCTGTCAACAGGGGAAATCCCACTCTGAGACTGTTTGCCTGCTTTGCGAGCAATTGGCGCTCAAAGTACCGCCAAAGCGGCTAAATCAGGCCAGCGAGGGCCCATGTCAGGGGCCTTTTTCAACCTACTGTTCAACCCACCATGCAAACGGCCGCCCGGAGGCGGCCGTTTGCATCGGCGATGAAGCGATCAGCGGTTGAAGGTCAGCCGCTTGCCCAGCACCTGATCGGTGACCTGACCGTTTTGCCAGGCGATCTGGCCGTTGACCAGGGTCATCTCCACAGTGCTGTGGAAGCGGTAGCCGTTGAAGGGTGACCAGCCGCACAGGTAGAGCAGGTTGCTGTCGTTGACCACATAGGGCTTGCCCAGGTCCAGCAGCACCAGATCCGCGAAGTAGCCCTCGCGAATGTAGCCGCGATCCTGCACCTGGAAGCGCTCGGCCACCGCGTGGGAGGTTTTCTTGACGATGGTTTCCAGGCTGAAAACGCCGTTGTGGTAGAGCTCCAGCAGGGCCAGCATGGAGTGCTGCACCAGCGGGATGCCGGACGGCGCCTTGAAGTAGCTGTTCTGCTTCTCCTCCCAGGTGTGGGGGGCGTGGTCTGTGGCTATGATGTCCAGCACGTCGTTGCGTACCGCATCCAGCAGGGCGTGCTGGTCGGCGGCTGTCTTCACCGCCGGGTTGCACTTGATCTGGCTGCCCAGGGTGTCGTAATCCGCCTCGTTGAAGAAGAGGTGGTGGACGCATACCTCGGCGGTGATGTTCTTGTCTTTCAGCTCGCTGAGATCATGGCTGGCGGTAAACAGCGACAGCTCCTTGGCGGAGGTGAGGTGCAGCACGTGCAGCTTGGCACCGTACTTTTTCGCCAGACCCACCGCCATGCTGGAGGACTTGTAGCAGGCCTCGTCATTGCGAATGCGGCCGTGCTCGCGCATCGGCACATCCTCGCCCCACTTGGCGCGGGCCTCGTCTTCCAGCACCTTGATGGAGGGGGTGTCCTCGCAGTGGGTCACTATCATCACCGGGCTCTCGCGGAAAATCGCCGCCAGAGTCTCCTGGTTGTCCACCAGCATGTTGCCGGTAGAGGAACCCATGAACACCTTGACCCCGCAGGACTGCTTGGGATCGAGGCGCTTGATCTCGTCGAGGTTGTCGTTGGTGGCGCCGAGATAGAAGCTGTAGTTGGCGGCGGAGGAGTTGGCGGCTATCTGGTATTTGGCTTCGAGGGCATCGAGGGTGGTGGTCTGGGGATTGACGTTGGGCATTTCCATGAAGCTGGTGGTGCCTCCTGCCACGGCGGCCCGGGATTCACTGGCGATGGTCCCCTTGTGGGTCAGGCCGGGTTCCCGGAAATGGACCTGATCATCGATCATTCCCGGGATGAGGTGACGACCTGCTGCATCTATCACCACGGCATCGGGCGCCTCTATGTGAGGGGCGATCCGGGCGATCCGTTCCCCTTCAATCAATACATCCGAGGCATAGATGCGGCCTTCATTGACCAGGGTGGCATTCTTGATTAGCAATTTGTTCATGGGGGAGTCCGGTTCCTTTGTCAGTGATCGCGGGTCATAATATCGCAAACTGCACTTTCTCTGTAGCAAGGCCTGACTGATGAAGTTATTTGTAAGAGATTTGACCGTGATCGATTCCAGCTACCTGTGTGAACGCCGTGGCATGGTGGGGGAGAGCTGGCTGGTGGATGTCGAGATGAGCGGCGAGCTCAACGAGATGAGCATGCTGCTGGACTTTGGTCGGGTGAAAAAACTGATCAAGTCGATCATCGATGAAGAGGTGGATCACAAGCTGCTGGTGCCGGCCGAGTGCGCACTGGTCCATGTGGCCCAGCTGGAGGGGGAGGAGAGCACGGTCGATCTGCTGCGCCCGGGTCGCTCCATTCACCTGCGTTGCCCCACTCAGGGTTTTGCCTTCATCCCGGCGCCCCAGATAGACAAGGAGTCCGTTACCCGCTATCTGCTGGCTGTGCTGGCCCAGCGGCTGCCCGGCAACATCAAGGATCTGTCGCTGACCCTGCGCCAGGAGCAGATCGATGGCGCCTTCTACCACTACAGCCACGGCCTGAAAAAGCACGATGGCAACTGCCAGCGCATCGCCCACGGCCATCGCTCTCCCATCGAGATCCACCTGGACGGTGAGCGCGACGCTGAGCTGGAGCTGAACTGGGCCGAGCGCTGGGCCGACATCTACCTCGGTACCGAAGAGGACAAGGTGGCCCTGTCCGAACTCTCCCTGAGCGAGCTGGCCGAGGCGACCCTGAAGGATGCCGGCGAGCAGTATCTCGGCTTCAAGTACGTGGCGCCCCAGGGGTTGTTCCAGCTTGCCATGCCGGCGGGAGAGGTGGAGATGATCGACACCGATACCACCATAGAGCTGCTGGCCTGCTACATAGCCCGCGAGGTGAAGAAGCAGGTGGGCGACAAGTTCGTGAAAATCGTGGCCTATGAAGGGGTGGGCAAGGGCGCCATCGCCTACGCCTGATACAGCGCCGCTTGCCGGCACAAAACAAGGCCCCGCATCTGCGGGGCCTTGTCGTGTCAGGGCAATGGAAAAACAGACGCCCTCATCAGGCGCTGAGCCGGAAGCGCTTGACCAGGCTCTCCTGCTGCTCGGCCAGGGAGTCGAGCTGCTGGCTGGTCTCGGCCACCCGGGCTATGCCCTGATAGTTGAGATCCGAGATATCCGAGATGCGATTGAGGTTGGTGGCGATGTCGGCGCTGGTGGCCTGCTGCTGCTCGGCGGCGGAGGCTATCTGGCTCGACATGTCGCTGATCAGCACCACTATCCCCTGCACCTCCTCCATGGCGTTGTTGGCGTGGGAACTCTGGTCCACGCAGCTGTCCATCTCGCGGGAGCACTCCTGCATCACAGTCACCGCCTTGGCGACCCCCTGCTGCAGGTTCTCGATCATGGTCTGGATCTCGCTGGTGGACTGGGCGGTGCGCCCCGCCAGGCTGCGCACCTCGTCGGCCACCACCGCAAAGCCGCGGCCCTGCTCGCCGGCGCGGGCCGCCTCGATGGCGGCGTTGAGCGCCAGCAGGTTGGTCTGCTCGGCGATGCCGCGGATGACGTCGAGTATGTTGCCTATCTGGTTGCTCATGGTGCTCACATCACCGATCACCTTGCCGGTCTGCTGCAACTTGCCCGCCAGCTGATGGGTGGTGGTGATGTTGCCGGCCATCACCTTGCGACCGGTCTCGGAGGCTTTCTCCACGTCCTGCACCCGCTCCAGGGTCTGGTTGGCGGCCTGGGCCACTTCACGCACCGAGGCTTCCATCTGGGTCATGGCAGCGGCGACCGAGGCGGTCTCCTGACGTTGTTTCTCCAGATCCGCCCGCACCGATTCGGTGGTGTGACGGTTGTCGTGGGCGGCATCGTTGAGCTGGGTCGAGGCCTGGGAGAGCTGGGTCAGCACGTCCCCCATCTGCTGGATCAGCAGGTTGATCTGGCTGCCGAGCTGGCCAAACTCGTTCTTGCTGCGAAAACCGATGCGCTGGGTCATGTCGCCCTGGGTCACCTCGGTCAGCACCCGCAGCAGTTCCTTGAGCGGGCGGCGAATGGCCTTGCCCAGGGTGTAGGCCACCAGAATGGCCACCAGGATGGCGATGGCGATGCTGATCCCCTGGGTGAGCGTGCTTTGGGCCTGCACCTTGCCGGAGGCGCGTATGCTGGCGTTCATCAGCTGCTGGCTCTGGTCGGTGATCCCCTCCAGCTTGCTCTGGATGCTGACGATGAGCTTGCTGGCCTGCTTGCTCTGCTCGCGCATTTGCTCCTGCTGCTGCATCAGCGCCAGGTACTGGGAGAGCACCCCCTCGCTGGCGGTCGTGTCGCGCACGAAGCCATGCACGTAGTGGCCCATGTCATTGTCGAAGTTTTTGAGCTCTCCCTGCAGATCCTTGATGGTGCTGTTGAACCCCTCGATCTGCATCTTGTTGCGCTTGAGCGCCCCCTCGATGGGGGCGGGTATGCTCTGGTTGAGCGCATCCATGGTGGAGAGCTCGATGGCGGAGAGCTTGGTGGTCAGGGTCTCGGACAGCATCTTGATGAAGCTGTCGTCTATGGTGACCATCATGTCGCCGAGGTTTTTCTTGAACTGGGGCAGGCTGACCTGGAACTGCCCCTTGGCCTGGTTCACCTTGTGCAAGCGGGTGAGCAGGGCCTGATGTTCGGTGGGCAGGGTGCCGGTCAGCTGCAGATAGTCGCCGACCAGCTTGCTCAGTGCCGCCATTTCACCCTGCAGCTCAGGGTGCGCCGCCGCCTGCTGGCTGAGGGTGGCGAGCGTCTTGTCGACCTGGGCCTTGGCCTGTTGCAGCTCGGCCACTTCGGCCGGGATCTGCTTGGGATCCTGCTCGGTCAGCACGTCGGTGAGCCACTTGTTGGCGCTGAGCAGGCTGATCTGGGTCTGACTGCTGGCGATCACCAGCGGCATGGATTGCCGGGTGACCTGATCCAGCGCCTGATTGAGCTCGCTCTGGCTGCGAAAGGTGAGTACCGAGGTGGCCGCCATCACGGCCACCAGAATGGCAAAGCCTAAATAGACCCTCTGCAAGATGGAGAGGTCTGACATTGTTTGTTTCATTATTGTCCCGCTGTATATGCAAAAGTCCCTTGCCTGAATACCCCGTCCATTTGATACCCTGCTACCACCCTGGGCGAGCGACGCCATCTGACGTCTTCCGGCTATCGGTATTTTTAACAATAACTGAAGAGAATGGGACAACGGCTGTGTCAAATGTCGGCTTGTGTCACACTTGGCGGGCCCTGATGGCCACCTCGGGAGCCGCTTGAGGTTGGTGTTGAATTTTCTTTTTCATATAAAGGAGTTATCCATGGCGCAAGAAACCATTTTCAGCAAAATCATCCGTAAAGAGATCCCCGCCGACATCCTTTATCAAGACGATCTGGTGACCGCATTCCGGGACATCCAGCCCAAGGCCAAGACCCATATCCTGATCATTCCCAACGTGCTGATCCCCACGGTCAACGACGTGGAAGCCGAACATGAGCTGGCCCTGGGTCGCATGTTCACAGTGGCCCGCAAGCTGGCCAGCGAGGCGGGGATCGCCGAGGATGGTTATCGCCTGATCATGAACTGCAATCGCCACGGCGGGCAGGAGGTCTATCACATCCACATGCATCTGGTAGGGGGTCAATCCCTGGGGCCGCTGCTCTGCCTGTGATGCACCGCTTCCCCCGTCTGGCCGGCCTCCTGCTGGCCAGTGCCCTGCTGGGGGGCTGTGCCTCCCACTGGCAGGACATGTTCGTCTCCTATTCCGATCAGATGGTGCCGCTGCGCAACCAGCTGCTGCTGGGGCACGCCGCCGAGGCGCTGCCCGAGGTGCGTGAGTCCACCCTGGGGGACGACACCTATGTGCTGGACCGGCTCGAGCAGGGCCGCATCGCCTGGCTGGCCGGTCAGGATGCGGGCAGCAAGCAGGCCTTCGCCGCCGCCGACAGCCGCCTCGAGTGGGAAGACAATCAGGCCGAATACCGCCTGAGCCAGGGGCTGGGTCAGGCGGGCAGCCTGCTCACCAACGATCAGAGCATGGCTTACCTGACGCCGGATTATGAGCGCACCATGCTGCATCACTATCTGGCCCTCAACTACCTGCAGCGGGGAGACGCCGACGGCGCCCTGGTGGAGGTGCGCCGGGCCAACCAGGTGCAGGAGCGTGCCCTCAAGGCGCGGGCGGGGGAGGTAAGCAAGGCCAGAGAGAAAGGGGCCGAAGCCAGTACAGAGCGGGAGATGCGCCAGCTGATGTCGCGCGGGGCACCGGATCTCGACCGGCTGATAGGTCAGGTGAAAAACGGTTTCCAGAACGCCTACACCTTCTATTTCTCCGGCGTGCTCTATGAGGCGGCCGGGGATCTCAACGATGCCTGGGTCGACTATCAGCGTGGCTACCAGATAGCGCCGGACAACCAGAGCCTGCAGGATGCCTTGCTGCGCCTGGCACGGCTGCGCGGCTCCCCCGATGAGCTCAAGGAGACCGAGAAGACGCTGGGTCGCAAGGCGCCGCCTTTAACCAAAAATCAGGGGCAGCTGGTGGTGCTGTTTGAAGATGGGCTGATCCCGGCGCGGCGCGAGCTGTTCCTGCCGCTGCCCATCTCCACCTCCAGCGGCGATTTTCGTACCTTTACCGTGGCAGTGCCCTATTACGACAACCGGGCCAGCAACACGGGCCCGCTGACGGTATCGGTGGGCAAGCGGGTTGAGCAGACCAGCGAGCTGGTGCGGCTGGAGGCGCTGGCCGCCAAGGATCTGCAGGAGCGGTTGCCGGGCATGCTGACCCGTCAGGCGCTGCGGCTGGTGACCAAGGAGCAGCTGAGGCGCACCGCCGCCAAGGAGGGGGGCGATGTGGGCAATATTCTGGTCGGCATCTTCAATACCCTCTCGGAGCGGGCCGATACCCGCAGCTGGCTGACGTTGCCGGCCCAGGCGTCCAGCTGGCAGAGCATGCTGCCGGCTGGCGAGGTGCAGCTCACCCTGGGGGCGGGCAGCGCCATGCGCACCCTGCCGCTCACCGTTCACGGCGGGCGTACCACCCTGGTGTGGGTGCAGCGGCTCGGTGCCGGCCTGACGACCCGGGTGATGCCGCTCTAAGCGCACGCCCGGGACCATGACACCCATGACTGACGGGCGGGCCCAGATGGCCTGCCGGCTAAGGAGATCAAGATGAAAGCATACGGTTTGGCCCTGGTGATGCTGCTGACCGGCTGCGCCACCAATACCTCCGGCGTGGCGCTCTATGGCGCGGCGGGCGCTGCGGCGGTGGCGGAGCAACATCAAAACGTCAATGTGACCCTGACCGAGCTGAGCCGGCGCGAGCAAAACGGCCTGCTGCAGGTCAATGTGGCGGCGGCCAGCACCCAGCGCGGTGACAACAAGCTGCAATACCTGTTCTATTGGTATGATGAGGCGGGGCAGGAGGTGGCCAGCGATGGTCGCGGCTGGACCCCTATCAAGCTGCACGGCTATCAGACCCGCACCCTCTCTGCCCTGGCGCCGAGCCCGGCCGCCCGGGGATACCGGATTTACGTACGCGAAGTGATTGAGGAATCCTACTGATGAAAATGAATCATGCCCTGCTGATATTGACCGGCGCCCTGCTGCTTGGCGGCTGTTCCAGCACCACAGTCAGCTATGGCGATCCGACCGAAACCGAGACGGTGACAGTGGACTACGGTTCGTCGGATCTGCAGGCCATTGCCGACAAGATGGCGGACTCCATGCTCGCCTCGCCGGCGACCAGCGAGATCACCGCAGGCGGTCGTCCGGTGATGTTCATGGACTCCATCCGCAACAAGACCTCGGAGCACATCGACACCGAGGCCATCACGGACACCATTCGCACCAAGCTGCTGCGGGCCGGCAAGTTCCGCTTCGTCGACATGAGCAAGGTCGCCGCCGTCAAGCAGCAGCTTGAATACCAGCAGAGCAGCGGCATGGTGGATCCCGCCTCCATGGTGCGTCTGGGCAAGCAGACAGGTGCCCGCTACATGGTCTATGGCAACCTCGCCAGCATCGTCAAGGACAACGGCAAGGTGAAGGATGTCTACTACCAGATGACCATGAACCTGATGGATCTGCAAAACGGCGAACTGTTGTGGGCCGATCAGAAAGAGATCCGCAAACAGGCGAAGAAATCCACCTTTGGCTGGTGATCTGGCGGAGCTGGAGCTGCTGGCCAGCCTGCCGGCCCCCTGGTGTTCGGGGCGGCTGGAAGCGCTGGCCAGCGGCCTGACCAACTGCAACTATCGACTGCGCCTCCCCTCGGGGCGCAGTCATTTTTTGCGGCTCGGTCATCCGGATCCCTGTCGGCTCGGTATCGACAGGGCGACCGAGTGGCAGCTCTATCGGGGGGCCATGGGGCAGGGGCTGGCGCTGCCCTGTCATCACAGCGACCCCGCCAGCGGCCTGATGCTGCTGGATTGGTGCGATGAACCCAACTGGGCCGAGGCGCCCCCGTCCCCCGCCGAGCAGCCCCGTCTGCTGGCCGAGGTGCTGGTGCGGCTGCACCGGCTGCCGGTGCCCGCCGTGGTGATGGCGGTGCGGGCTCATGCCGCCGGTTATCGCGGCCGTCTGGCCCGGATCCCTGACTGGCTGCCTGCGCTGGAGCGGGGACTGCTGGCCAGTCGCGAGCCGGCCGATTGCTGGCACCCTTGCCATCATGATCTCAATCCGGCTAACTTGTTGGGAACCCGGCCCTGGGTCATCGACTGGGAGTATGGCGCCGCCGGTCATCCAGGTTTCGAGGTGGCCAGCATACAGCGCACCCACGGCTGGGACGACGGCCAGCGAGAGGCGCTGGAGAGCGGCTATCTTGAGCGGGCAGGGGCGCGTTTGGGAAGCCGGGGCTTTCAGAGCCAGGCCTTCCTGCCCTGGGTCGACTACATAGGCTTGTTGTGGGCGCTGCTGATGGCCGAGCACACTCCCGGGCCCGATTACCAGGCCCTGATAGACACGAATCGTCAACGGCTGGAGTAGGGCCGGTGGCGGGGGGCAGGTGTTGCTCGACACGAATCGCTGCGTATCAACGCTGGCATAGGCAGGATCAGATCGATATGAATCATCAACTCGTCAATCTTTGGAGTAGTGCATGGTGACCTCCTTTTCCTGGCGTCAACCCCGCAGCTGGAGCCTGCTGCTGATCTGTCTGCTGCTGGTGGGCTGCTCCACCCGGGTGGTCTATTACTGGCTGGACGTGGCCATCGTCTGGCAGCTGGATGACTATTTCTCGCTGGATCGCAGCCAGAAGCGGCTGTTGGACAACGAAGTGAAGGGGCTGATGGCCTGGCACCGCCAGTACGAGGTACCCCGTTACGCCGATGATCTGGATGCGCTGGCCAGGGCGGTGGCGAGCCCCATGAGCCCGGCCCAGGTCTCGCTTCATCTGAATGCGGCCCAGCAGAGCCTGACCCGCACCCTGGAGAACACGGTTCCCCGCGCCGTGCGGCTGGCCCGTACCCTGACCGAGGAGCAGGTGGCCATGTTCATGAAGGACAGGCTCAGCCGGCAGACCGAGCGGGAGCAGGATTTTGCCCGCCAGCCCAAGGCCGAGCTGCTCAAGGAGTTCACCGGCAAGATGAACGAGCGGCTGGTGTTCTGGATTGGGGAGGTGAAGCCGGCCCAGGCGCCGCTGGTGGCCCAGTGGGTGGAGTGGCAATACGAGCTGCAGGCCCCCTGGCTGGAGTTTCAGACCGCCTGGACCAGGGAGCTGGACAGGCTGATGCAGCAGCGCCAGAGCCCGGACTTCGGTGCCCAGCTCACCGCCCTGTTGCAGCAGGGGGATGGACTCATGGATGGCCGTTTCACCGGCTACACGGATCAATCCCGCCAGCGCACCGTCAACTGGCTGAGTGCCCTGAGCCAGTCGCTGGACATCTCCCAGCGCGCCCATCTCTACACTCTGCTCAAGGGCTATGCCCGCGATTTCAGGCAGATGTCACAGGGGTGAGTTTCGTTTTCGGCAGGGCGCCGTGCGAGGCTTGACGGCCCTGCCGCCCTTGTCCTTGTTGGGTGCCTGTGGTAGTTTGCCCTTTCTATTATTTGGGAATTAACTTTTTGAGCCTGCTGGACAAAGTGAAACTGGCGTTGATGACACTGCTCATCTCGCTCACTCTGTTGCTCTCTACCGTCTCGGTGGAGGGGCTCAAGGTATCCGCGCCTCAGGCCGCTTCCCAGCCTGGCCAGGTGATGAGCGATGCCGGCACGGGCGATCAGTCCGATACCCTGCTGGTGATCCACAGCGCCAGCGACAGCGACGACGGTGTCGTCAAGTTTGTCGGCTCCCATCAGAATCATCTGCTGCGGCTCGAACACTCCCTGCGCAGCGATCACCAGCCCGGCAGCGTCGTCTACGAGCTGATCATGAGCTGGTCACAGCAGGCGATCCTGCTGCTGCTGTGCGGCCTGCTGCTCTATGCGGCGCTCTTCTACCCCAAAAACAGCTTCCGCGACCGCTTTGCCACCATTCACCGGCACAGGTTGCAACGCCAACACCTGCAATACCGCTTCTCCCAGAGTTATCTCGCCTGATCCCGATGGGGTCCGGCCTCGCTGCACTGCCTCATCGTCTCCTGTAAAGCCTGCTCACCGCGCGTGAACGGGCGCCCAGTCTCATTTGTATTTTCTTGCGTGCCGCTCCCGCCATGGGGGGCGAGTGCGCCGCCTTCTCCTGACAGAGGCTTTTGCCATGAGAAAAAAGAGTCGTACCACCCTGAATCGCATGAGCATGTGGCAGTATGCCCTGCTGCTGCTCATGCTGTTCACCTTCGCGTTTTACTCCCTGCCCACCTTCTTCGGTGAGCAGCCTTCCCTTGGCCTGCACGGCCAGACCAGCCTGACCGAGGCACAGCGCACCCTGCTGGCCGACAACCAGATAGCGCCGGTCAAACAGGTGCAACAGAAAGAGCGGGTCGAACTGGTGTTCAACAGCCAGTCCGAACAGCAGAGGGCCAAGCAGCTGCTGGAGCAGCAGGGCCATGACAGCGCGGCCCTGACCCTGGAGTTCTACTCCAATGCCCCGACCTGGATCAGCCAGCTCGGCGCCGCCCCCATCAAGCTCGGGCTGGACCTGCGCGGCGGCTCCCAGCTGCTGATCGGGGTCGATCTCAGCTTCGTGGTGGACAACCAGACCAGAAACCTGGTGGACATGCTGCGCACCCAGTTCCGCGAGGCGCGCCTGCGGGGCGCCAACGTGGCCCGGGTGAGCGAAGGGGAGGTGAGAGTCACCCTGCCAGAGGTGGCCGATCAGGCGCCCTGGCTCACCATCATCAAGGATTCCGCCGGCACCCGGCAGGATCAGTGGCAACTCAATCGCAGCGGCAACGAGCTGCGGCTGGTGATGAGCGAGGCCGAGCGCACCCTGCTGGCCAACAACGCCGTGACCCAGAACCTGTCAATCCTGAAAAAGCGGATCAACGAGCTCGGCATAGTCGAGGCCTCGGTCCAGCGTCAGGGCCAGGATGGCATCCGCATCGAGCTGCCCGGGGTGCACAATCCCAAGCAGGCCAAGGAAGTGATAGGTGCGACCGCATCGCTGGCCTTCTACGAGGCCCAGGCCGACAGCCGCTTCTTCATGGCGGATCGCAGCGGTCAGGCCGTCGGTCTGGCCCGCAAGCCGGTGCTGAGCGGTGAGCACATCGTCGATGCGCGCGCCAATATGGGCGAGATGGGCCAACCCCAGGTCAATATCGTGCTCGACAGCCTGGGTGGCAGCAAGATGAACCAGTTCAGCCGCCAGCACGTGGGCAAGCCGATGGCCACCGTCTTCACCGAATACAAGACCAACGCCCAGGGCAAGCTGCGCGCCCAGAGCGAGGTGATCAACGTCGCCACCATACAGACGGCGCTCGGCAACCAGTTCCGCATCACGGGTATTGGCAGTCTGCCAGAGGCCCAGGAGCTGGCCATGCTGCTGCGGGCCGGTGCCCTCACCGCCCCCCTCAAGATCCTCGAGGAGCGCTCAATCGGCCCGACCCTGGGCCTTCAGAACATAGAGGCGGGCTTCACCGCGCTGGCGTTCGGCATGGCGGGCATGATGCTGTTCATGATGGCCTGGTATCGCAAGTTCGGCTGGGTCGCCATCACGGCGCTCATCGCCAACCTGCTGATGCAGGTGGGCATGCTGGCGGTGCTGCCGGGGGCCGTGCTGACCCTGCCGGGGATCGCCGGTCTGGTGCTCACGGTCGGCATGGCGGTGGATACCCATGTGCTCATCTTTGAGCGGATCAAGGACCGCCTGCGGGAAGGGGGGAGTCTCGCCAACGCCATCGACTTTGGCTATCGCTCGGCGTTTCGCACCATCTTCGATGCCAACATCACCACCCTGATCTGCGCCGTGGTGCTCTACTCCATCGGCTCGGGCCCGCTGCAGGGCTTCTCCATCACCCTGATCCTGGGTCTCATCTCCAGCATGGTGACCGGCATCTGGGGCACCCGCGCCATCATCAACCCCCTGTGGGGCAAGAGCAGCGACAAGCTGCTGAGGGTGTGACCGTGACCCCTGCATTCACTCTGTGCCATAGCGCCGCGCGTTCGAGCCTGCTCCGCGCCTGCGCCACGCGCTTCCCGGCGGGAAGCCCGAGTCAGCTGTTGTCGAGGATAAAACTATGTTGAGAATGATCGTTGCCATGGGCCTGACCCGCTGGCGTTACATCGGGTTGTGGATCTCCGTGCTGCTGACGGTGGCGAGCATAGCCGTGCTGGCCATCAACGGACTGTCGCTCGGGCTCGACTTCACCGGCGGCATTCTGCTGGAGTTTCGCATCCAGACCCTGAAAGAGGCCCATGAACTGAACGCCCTGCTGAGCGCCCCGCTGGCAGGGGCGGTCGAGCTGAGCGGCGCCGGCATCCCGGGGGAGTGGCTCATCAAGCTGCCGCCCCACGAGCTGCCCTGGCCGGCCGAGGAGCTGGCAGTCATGCTGGGTCAACAGCTCAACTTGCCGGTGGAGCTGCTGCGTACCACCATAGTCGGCCCTCAGGTGGGTGCCGAGCTGTTCCAGCAGGGGATGCTGGCGGTGCTGGTGGCCTCCTTGGCCATCTCCGCCTACCTGGCGGTGCGCTTCGAGTGGCGTCAGGCCATCGGCATCCTGGTGTCTGTGCTGCACGACGGCCTGGTGGCCATGGGGCTGCTGGCGCTGTTCAACATCGAGTTTGACCTCAACGTGATCGCCGGCCTGATGGCGGTGATCGGCTATTCCCTCAACGACAGCATCGTCATCTCGGACCGGTTGCGGGACATCTTGAGCTCACGCACCAAGCTCTCCATCCACGACTGCTCGGATGTGGCGATCAAGGCGACCTTCAGCCGCACCATGATCACCTCGGGCACCACCCTCTTTACCGTGGGCGCCCTGCTGCTGTTCGGCGGCGATGCCCTCTACGGCTTCGCCTTCACCCTGTTCGCCGGCATCCTGGTGGGGACCATCTCCTCCATCACGGTCGCCTCCACAGTGCAGGAGCTGCTGGGTCTCTCGCCCCAGGCCTACCAGAAGAAAGAGGAGGAGCTGGCAGAGGCGGCGTGATGCCCCTGGTCCACTACCTGCATGCAAAACGGGCCCGTCGGGCCCGTTTTTTTGTCTCTGCGGCTGGCCTAGAAGCCGGAGCCTGGTTGCTGCAAAAATTCGGTCTCCTCCGGTGTGCTGGTGCGACCAAGTATGGCGTTGCGGTGGGGGAAGCGGCCAAAGCGTTCGATGATCACCTGATGGCGGCGGGCAAAATCGGCGAAGCCCTCGAAGGTGGCCTGCGCCGGGCTGCCGGCCTGCTCGGCCGCCAGCGCCTCGAACAGGGTCACGCTGCGGACTTGCTGCTCGCGCGATTCTGCGTGTTCCAGCGGCAGGTAGAAGAAGACCCGCGCCAGCGGCGAGAGCGCCTTGTCTGCCCCCAGCGACAAGCCCTTCAGACAGAGATCCCGGGCCAGCGGGTCCTGGGCAACGGCGCCGGGCGTGGCGCGATGTATGTTGCGTGGCAGTTGATCCAGCAGCAGGATCAGCGCCAGCCGGCCGACGGGTACCTCCGCCCAGTGGGCCAGAGAGCCGGTGGCGGCGGCTTCGGCCAGCGCCCCAAAGCGGCTGGCTATCAGCGCATCGGTCTCGCTGCTTTTTCCCCACCAGAGCGGGGCTTGCCGTTTGGCGCGGGTGGCGTCGTCGGCGTCATCGCCAAACCAGAAATCGAGCAGAGATTGCCAGGGTTGCATGGGAACTCCTTGAGCCGGGGGACTCGGGGTGAAACAAGGCCAATTGACCCTGATGTGGTTGCTGCCTAACGGGCGGCTTCTCGTTACACTGTGCCATCTTTTGCCTGAAATAAGGACCCCCCTCTGCTCGGCACTCGCCTGTGGCGCCTGCCCGGCGATATGGCCTGCGTGCCCGGGGGATGTTTCCACTGAGATGAGGAATGCCTGATATGGCCGGAACCAGTTTGTTGGCCCTGCTCGATGATATAGCCAGCGTGCTCGATGACGTGGCCCTGATGACCAAGGTGGCGGCCAAGAAGACCGCCGGCGTGCTGGGGGACGATCTCGCCCTCAACGCCGAGCAGGTCTCCGGCGTGCGGGCCGAGCGGGAGCTGCCGGTGGTGTGGGCCGTGGCCAAGGGGTCGTTTCGCAACAAGCTCATTCTGGTGCCCGCCGCCATCGCCATCAGCGCCCTGGTGCCCTGGCTCATCACCCCCTTGCTGATGCTGGGGGGCGCCTACCTCTGCTTCGAGGGGGCGGAGAAGCTGGCCCACAAGTTTCTGCCCCACGAGGCGGCAGAGAGCGAGCAACACAGGAGCCCGGTGCCAGACGATCTGGTGGCCTTCGAGCAGCAGAAGATAAAGGGGGCCATTCGCACCGACTTTATCCTCTCCGCCGAGATCATCGTCATCGCGCTCGGCACAGTGCAGGGCAGTAGCCTGGGCCTGCAGATCTCTGTGGTGGCGGGCATAGCCCTGCTGATGACGGTAGGGGTCTATGGCCTGGTGGGCCTTATCGTCAAGCTCGACGATATCGGCCTGCACCTGCTGCAAAAGCCCGATGGCGGCCCCTTGCGCCGGGCCGTGGGGCGGGGCCTGCTGGTGACGGCGCCCCGTCTGATGCACCTGCTGGCACTGGTGGGGACCATCGCCATGTTCATGGTGGGTGGCGGCATTCTGGTGCATGGCTGGCCCTTCGCCCATCACCTGGTTGAAGGTGCGGCCGCAGCCCTTGCCACCTTGCCGTCCGTGGGCGCCGTGCTGGCCGCGGTGACGCCGACCCTGCTCAACGCCGTGGCCGGTGTGGTGGCGGGCATGGTGCTGGTGCTGGCCATGACCCTGGTGAGCAAACTCAAACCCGCCAAATAACGGCGGCCTGTCCACTGTTTGTGCACGGCCGACAGCGGCCGTCGCAGATGTGATTGTTCGTCTTGTTTGTTGACTCGGATGGGGGCTGGGCAAGTGCCGGTCCCCTTCGTACTATCCGAACTGGCACCAGCCCACAGAGGCGGGGCCACCCCACATGGATGCAAACAAACAAGGACTATCATGAACCCACCCGTTTGGCTGGATGATCACATCTATGCCGCCCCCGATTGCCCGGCGATCGACGCCGATTTCCAGCGTGCCCGCGAGACCCTGAACAGCCTGCAGCACTTGCTGGATGAACTGCCCAAGACCACCGACATCAATGCCTTGCGCCACCTGCTGCGGGTCATCAGATCCTGCTGGACCGACGTTTGCCGGCTGGCCTGGAACAGCCAGACCTATGCCTATAACCGGCTCAGTCGCAATGGTCGCGACGAAGCGGCGCGTGCGCTGCTCTCCCGTGGTCAGCAGTTGCAGGCGACCCTGGCCCAGCTCAGCAAACCTGTGGCCCTGTTCTGGGCAAGCGCCCCCGAGGGACAGGTGCGGGCCCTGTTGCAGGATCCCGAGCTGTTCGAGCTGGCCTATGCCATCCGTCACGACAGGCGTCAGCAGGATCAACGGCTCTCCTTGGAGAGCGAACAGCTGATCGCGGGGCTGGGGGTGGATGGACTGCAAGGCTGGGGGGATCTCTACGACAACCTGGTGGGGCGGCTCAGGCCGGTCGTGGAGGGGCAGCCCATGGGGCTGGCCCAGGCAGACAACCTGCTGGCCCACCCGGATCGGGCGCGCCGTGCCAGCGCCTGGCACGGCATTCAGGCCGCCTGGCAGGCAGAGCAGGAGACGGTGGCCGCCATCCTCAACGCCATCAACGGCTGGCGAAACGAACTCGCCACCCAGCGTGGCAAGGTGCACAGGCTAGATGCGCTGGATGTCTCCTGTCATCAGAGCCATATCGAGCGCGCCACCCTGGATACCCTGATGGCCGAGGCTGACACCCACAAGACGCTGGGACGGCGAGCTCTGCGCGCCATGGCCAGCGCCCGGCAGATCAGCGATTTTGCCCCCTGGGATCTCTATGCCCCGGCGCCCGCTGCGACTCCGGCCTCGCTCAGCTTCGAGCAGGCGCTGACCCTGGTGGCCGATGCCTTCGCCGGCTTTGACCCCGAGATGGGGGCCTTTGCCCGCATGATGGCCGACAAGGGCTGGATTGACGCGGCCCCCAGCGCAAACCGGCGCAGCGGTGCCTACAGCACCGAATATGCCGATCCCCCCGAGCCTCGGGTGTTTCTCACCTTCGAGGGCACCATGGACAACCTCATCACCCTGGCTCACGAGCTTGGGCACGCCTGGCACAGCTGGCTGCTGCGGGACTTGCCGCTGGAGCAGCGCGACTACCCCAAGACGCTGGCCGAGACCGCCTCCCTGTTTGCCGAGGCCCTGGTGCGTGATGCCCTGTTGGCCGCCACCGACAAGATGGAGCCGCGCCGGGCCATCGCCTGGCTGGACGGGGAGCGGGCCGCCAGCCTGCTGCTCGACATCCCCGCCCGTTTCACCTTCGAGCGGGCGCTGGTGGCGGCGCGGGAGCAGGGCTATGTGGGGGCAAGCCAGCTGCGGCAGATGATGAAATCCGCGCAGCAGCAGTGGTATGGTGACACCCTCAGCCAGTACGACGAGCTGTTCTGGGCCAGCAAGTGCCACTTCTCCATCGCCGATCTCGGGTTTTACAACTACCCCTACCTGTTCGGTTATCTGTTCAGTCTGGGGCTCTATGCCCAGAAGGAGCGGGCCGGGGGCGAGTTTGCCCAGGCCTATCGCGCGCTGCTCACCGACACGGGCCGCATGAGCGCCGAGGATCTGGTGGAGAAACACCTGGGGGTCGACATTCGCGAACCCGCCTTCTGGCAGGAGAGCCTGCGCTATGTGGAGGAGGCGGTCGACCGCCTCGAGCGACTGGTGTGACGGGCTGGCCCAGCTGATCGCATCGGCTGATCAGACCGGCCGTTCGGGGTCGCCCGGCGGCCTCTGTTTCTTTTGTGGCGGGCCCGCAGCGGCCCGGCCACGCGCATTTCACCCAGGGCAGCCTCTGCCCCCTGATATTGATGACGAGCGTTTGATACAGCAACGAATCTACCCACAACAGTGGCACAACCAGCATATCTATCCCGCTCTCGACTGCCCCGAGCTGGACGCGGACATGAGCCTGGCCCGAGCCAACCTCGCCGAGCTTGCCGGTTTTATCGACGGTCTTGAGCAGGTGTTGGGCAACGCCGACGCCTTGCCCGATTTTTTGCGCGAAGTGCGTCTGCGGGCCCAGCGGATCCGCAATATCGGCTGGAATGTCGCCATACTGGCGGCCTGCAAGGGCAGTCAGGACGCCCGCGATGTGCTCGCCAAGCAGCTGGCTTCCCGCGCCCGCGCCCTCAACGCCGATCTGTTCAAGACCCTGGCCCCGGTGGAAGATCTGATGCTGGGGCTGCCCGAACCCGAGTTTGAGCGGCTGATGCAGGATCCCTTGCTCGGAGAAGAGGATTACCGGCTGCGCCATGAGCGCCGGCTGCAGGATCAGCGCCTGCCGGTGGAGGCAGAGCAGCTGGTGATAGGGCTTGGCACCGACGGGCTGCACGCCTGGGGCAACCTCTACAACGATCTGGTGGGCAAGATCCGCCTCGTGATCGACGGCCGCGAGATGGGGCTGGCCGAGGCGAGCAACCTGCTTTCCAGCCCGGTACGGGCCCTGCGCCGGGAAGCCTTCGACGCCATCAGTGCCGGCTGGGAAGGGGAGCAGGAGACGGTGGCGGCCATCCTCAATGCCCTCAATGGCTGGCGGCTGGAGCTTTCGCGCCAGCGCGGCAAGCAGCGAATGCTGGATGCGCTGGAACTCTCCTGCCATCAGAGCCACATAGAGCGCACCACCCTGGATACCCTCATGGCCGAAACCTATCACGCCCGGGGTCTGGGCCAGCGGGCGCTGGGGCTGATGGCGAAGCGGCTCGGCATCGACGATCTGGGGCCGGAGGACTTGTTTGCACCGCCCCCGGCCGCCAGCAGCCGCGAGATCCCGTTCGAGGAGGCCATCGACATCATCGCCGAGGCCTTCGCCCGCTTCGATCCCGAGATGGGGGAGTTTGCCCGCATGATGGCCGAGAAGGGCTGGATCGATGCGGCGCCCACCCCGAACCGGCGTACCGGTGCCTACTGCACCAAGTTTGCCGATCCGGTGGAGCCGCGGGTCTTCATCACCTATGCCGGTACCATGGACAACGTCATCACGCTCGCCCACGAGCTGGGGCACGCCTGGCACAACTGGCTCATTCGCGATCTGCCCATGAGCCAGCGCAGCTACCCCATGACGCTGGCGGAGACCGCCTCCATCTTCGCCGAGACCCTGGTGCGCAGCGCCCTGTTCGAACAGGCGCAGACACCGGAGCAGCAGCAGGCCATCGCCTGGGCCGAGGCCGACGGCGCAGCCACCTTCCTGGTCAACATTCCGGCCCGCTTCGACTTCGAGCAGGCGCTGGTGACTGCCCGCGGACAGGGCTATGTGTCGGCTGAGCGGCTCAAGAGCCTGACCGACGAGGCGTGGGGCCGCTGGTATGAGGGGAGTCTGACTCGCTATCACCCCCTGTTCTGGGCGGCCAAGGCGCACTTCTCCATCGCCGGGCTCGGCTTTTACAACTACCCCTATCTGTTTGGCTATCTGTTCAGCCTGGGGGTCTATCAGCAGTTGATGAGCCGTCAGGCGGCGGGGGAAACGAACGTGGCCGGGGCGTATCGCGCCCTGCTGCGTGATACCGGCCGCATGAGCGCCGAAGATCTGGTGGCAAAACACCTGGGTCAGGATATCCGCGAGGCTGCCTTCTGGCAGGGCAGCATGGCGCTGGTGGCGGCGGCGGTGGATCGCTTCGAGCAGACCTGCGGCTGAGGGGACTCTGGCACGTGAAGGCGCCGCCGGGCAGTGTATCTGCCCGGCGGCTTTTTTATGGCTGGGGGTCGACTGGCCGAACCGGGCCCACCAGCAGGGGGCGAGGCTGGTGGCTGAGATCCGGCTGGTAGCCGTTGAAGAAGAGATTCAGCAGCACCGAGCTCAGGGTCGCCAGCAGGATACCGCTGTGCAGCAGCGGCTGCAGTGCGGCGGGAAAGTGTTGAAAGAAGTGGCCGGAGACGGTGGGGATCATGCCTATTCCCAAGCTGATGGCGACTATGTAGAGGTTGTGACGGTTGCTGTTGTAATCGGCCCGCGCCAGGATGCGAATGCCGGTGGCCAGCACCATGCCGAACATGACGATGCCGGCGCCGCCGAGCACGAAGGGGGGAATGGAGGCGACCATCAGCGACATCTTGGGGATCAGGCCAAAGGCGAGCAGTATCCCCCCCGACATGACGCAGACCCAGCGGCTCGACACCCCGGTCACGCTCACCAGCCCGATATTCTGGGAAAACGAGGTGTGGGGGAAGCTGTTGAAGATGCCGCCAATCACGGTTCCTATGCCGTCCACCCGCAGCCCCCGCACTATGTCGCCCCGGCTGGCCGGGTGACCGACTATGTCGCCGAGGGCCAGAAACATCCCCATGGATTCGATGAAGGTGATCAGCATGATGACGGTGAGGGTGGCGATGGAGATGGGATCGAAGGTGGGCCAGCCGAAGGCGAAGGGGACTATGGGGGCAAACCAGGCCGCCTCATCCAGGCCGGTCAGGTTCACCTCGCCCATGCCGATGGCGATGACGAAGCCGAACAGTATGCCGAGCAGCACAGAGATGTTGCTGAAAAAGCCCTTGGTGAAGCGGGTCACCAGCAAGATGAAGGCGAGCACCAGGAAGCTGGTGCCTATGTAGCGCAGGCTGCCGTACTCGGGATTGCCCTTGCCCCCCGCCATCCAGTCGATCCCCACCTGCATGATGCTGATCCCGATGGAGGTGATCACCACACCCGTCACCACGGTCGGGAAGAGCGGCATCAGGCGACCGACCAGGGGCACCAGCAGGGTGGAGAGGATCCCGGCGGCTATGGTGGCACCGAAGATGCCGGTCAGCCCCAGATCCGGGTTGGCGCCTATGGCCAGCATGGGCATGACGGCGGCGAAGGTGACCGACATGATGACCGGCAGCCGGATCCCGGCAAACCGGCCTATTCCCAGACACTGCAGCAGGGTGACGATGCCGCAGCAGAACAGATCCGAGCTGATGAGATAAGAGATTTGATCCTTGGGCAGCCCCAGGCTGCCGCCTATCACCAGCGGCACCGCCACGGCGCCGGCGTACATCACCAGCACATGTTGCAAACCCAGGGTAAAGAGCTGGCCGGGGGGGAGCATGCGTTCCACTTCATCGACGGGACTGTGGGTGGTCCTCCCGGGGGGATTGGTCTGGTTCATGAATACCTCACTCCTTGCGGCCCGACCGGCAGGGCCGGGCAAGATGGGGCTGGCTGCCCCGCTCAGGGACCCGGGATGGGTTGGACAGGGGGACGGGCGCCGATCCTGTGCGTGCAGGTATGATCGGCGTGGATGGCCAGCCCGGCTGCGCACCCATGGTGGCGGGTACTGCACAAAACGTGCGCATTGGCTTGGTAGTGATGCGCCTGCCGGTGGTTTTGTGGACGGGATCACAGGGTTGGCAAGCTATGAAGGGCAATCGTTTGCCGGCCTGCGGGACGGGGTCTCACATTGGTAGCCGGCGTATCATTTCTGCCTGGCGGGCTCTCACTTTGATACTCGCGCGGGGGAAAGGCCCCCTCAATCTGGTTTCATCCGCAACCGGAGGCGTGATCCAAAGCAAGAAAGTGGGATGTTTTGGTGGCGCAGGGCCCCGCCGCTGGGGTAGGTTCGATAGAACCGACACAGTTTTTGAGGTCTTGTCCATGATCATCTATCTGCATGGTTTTGATGCCACCAGCCCCGGCAATCATGAAAAAGTGCTGCAGTTGCAGTTTATCGATGATGATGTGCGTTTCGTGCACTACAGCACGGTTCATCCCCGTCATGACATGAGCCACCTGCTCAAGGAAGTGAAGAAGCAGCTCGACATGAGCACGGACCCCAAGCCCCTCATCTGCGGAGTGGGGCTGGGAGGCTACTGGAGCGAGCGGATCGGCTTCCTGTGCGGCATCAAGCAGGTGATCTTCAATCCCAACCTGCACCCCGAGATCACCATGCAGGGCAAGATAGACAGACCGGAAGAGTACGAGGATATAGGCACCAAATGTGTGTCTGAATTTCGTAGTAAAAATTCAGGAAATTGCCTCTGCATCCTTTCCGTTCAGGATGAAATCCGCGATAATGGCGAAACTGAGCGTGAATTGAAGAATTATTACAACATCGTGTGGGATGAGCGAGAGACTCACAAGTTCAGGAACATCTCTCATCACCTGCAACAGATGAAGGCTTTCAAGGAAGCCTGATTGATCGTCACGTCATGGATTCAACTATCAAGGGAGCCGATGGCTCCCTTCGCTTTAATGGAACCGAGGTAATTAACCATGACCAATATTGTTGTCGTCGGCGGCGGGGCCGGCGGTCTGGAGCTGGCCACCAGCCTGGGTCGCAAGCTGGGCAAGAAGAACAAGGCGAAGATCACCCTGGTCGATCGCAACCGTACCCACCTGTGGAAACCCCTGCTGCACGAAGTGGCCACCGGCTCCATGGATGCGGGCATCGATGCCCTGAGCTACCAGTCCCATGCCAAGAACCATGGTTTCGATTTCCAGCTGGGCAGCCTGACCGACATCAAGCGCGACGAAAAGCGCATCGTACTGGCGAAGATCGTCGACGATAACGGTGACATAGTGGTCAACGAGCGGGAACTGCCCTACGACATCCTGGTGATGGCGATCGGTTCCGTGTCCAACGACTTCAACACCAAGGGCATCAAGGATCACTGCATCTTCCTGGACAGCCCCTCCCAGGCACACCGCTTCCACAACAGCATGATGAACCGCTTCCTGCAGTTCGCCACCGAATACCAGCCCGGTGACAAGGTGAAGATCGCCATCGTCGGCGGTGGTGCTACCGGCGTCGAGCTCTCTGCCGAGCTCTACAACGCGGTGGAGCAGCTCTATGCCTACGGCTTCAAGAACCTCACCACCGACAGCCTGAAGGTGAGCCTGGTGGAAGCGGGCCCCCGCATCCTGCCGGCGCTGCCGGAGCGCATCAGTGGCGCCGCCCATCAGGAGCTGGTGAAGCTGGGGGTGGATGTGCGTACCGCCACCATGATCACCGAAGCGACCAGCGAGGGTCTGCACACCAAGGATGGCGAGCTCATCGAAGCGGATCTGATGGTGTGGGCCGCTGGTATCAAGGCGCCGGACTTCATGAAGGATATCGCCGGGCTCGAGACCAACCGCATCAACCAGCTGGTGGTGAAAGAGACGCTGCAGACCAGCCGTGACGAGAACATCTTCGTCATCGGTGACTGCGCCGCCTGCCCGCAGCCGGATGGCAAGTTCGTGCCGCCGCGCGCCCAGTCCGCCCACCAGATGGCGACCCAGGCGTGCAAGAACATCCTGGCCAAGCTGGAAGGGGGCGAGATGAAGCCCTACCTCTACCACGATCACGGCTCGCTGGTCTCTTTGAGCCGCTTCTCCACCGTGGGCAGCCTGATGGGCAACCTGATGCGTGGCTCCATGATGGTGGAAGGCTACATAGCCCGCATGGTGTACATCTCGCTCTATCGGATGCACCAGGTCGCCCTGCACGGCTACGTCAAGACCGGCCTCATCATGCTGGTGGGCCGTATCAACCGGGTGCTGCGCCCGACCCTGAAGCTGCACTAAGCCGCTTGGGGCAAACGTGCCGAGGCGGCAATGGCCCCGCGCACCATGAAAAAGGAGAGGCCAAGGCCTCTCCTTTTTTGTTTCAGGGATATCAGGAGGCGTCCACCTGCAGGGTGCGAACCTCGGTGAGGGCGGCGGTGAAGAAGAGCCGCGCCAGCTCAGGATCCCCTTGCCCGGCATCGCGGGCGACGTTGGCAATATCGCCGCCGAGCAGGGTGATGGTGTTGCCGACCTTGCTCACCCGATCGATGAGGGAACCGAATTGCTGGGAGAAGGCCGTCGTCTGGCCGAGAAAGCCTTGCTGACGCTGGATCTGCCCCTCAATCTGGTTCATCTGTCCCTCCAGACTGTTCACCTTGTTCTGGGTTTGCGTCAGGGTGACGGCCAGGGCGATGAGGCCCGGCAGCCCCAGCAATCCCAGCCCCAGCAGGTAGAGCTTTTTCTTGTTGAGGGAGTCCAGCTCCTGACGGGCCCCGGCCAGGTTGGATTGTAGTCCGGCTATGGTGGCTTGCAGCTCCACGCCGATCCGTTGCAACGCTATGTTGTCTTGCGTGATGCGATCGTTGGCCGTCTGGCTGGCGGTCAGGGTCTGGGCGGTCAGCGTCTGGATGGGGGCGATCTCCTGCTGGACCAGATCGACGAATGCCTTGAGCGCCTCTGGGTTGAAGGGGCCGGTATTGGCCAGCTGTTGCGTCAGTTGCACCTCCAGGCGCGCACCAAACGCCAGGACCTGCTGCTGCATGGTTTGCACCTGGGGCAGCAGCGCCGCGACCACCTCCTCGACGTTCTGCTGGATGTTGACGGCGTTTTGCGGCAGACCGGTGAAGGACTGAATGACGGCTTCGGCCTGCTGCATGTTGGCAATGGATTGAGAAAGAATACCGTTGCTCATGGGCTCTCCTTGATAGAAGAGGGCGGTCTGGCCGCCCTCCCTTGGTTTAGGCGGCCAGACGGCCGACGAAATCGGCTATGGTGGCGGTCGCGGGCACTTGCATGGGGCTGACGCCGGCCATCTGGGCCTTGATGGTGTTCACGTCGACGAGCACCGTCTTCACTGTGGTGTCGGCGGCGGTCAACCAGAGCTGGCGGATGTCGTCGCCGCTGGTGATGCCCTTGTCCAGATCCGTGATCAGGCTGCCGAGATCCGAGGTCAGGGCGTCCCAGGCATTGCTCATCTGGGTCGCGGCATTGACCGCGTTTTGAGCCTGTACCTGGAGCCCTTTATAACCATTGCCGATCTGGGTGGCGATCAGTACCTCGCTGTTGAGGTTGCTGCGCTTCTGGTACAGATCCTGGCGGGCGCCCAGCGAGTTGTGCAGCACTATGGAGCCTGCCGTGATACCGGCGGCGCCTGCCACCATCATGGCGACCCCACCTATTACCACAGGTGTCGAGGTGCCGGCGGTGACGAAGTCGGCCACTGCGCCTATGGCAGTGACGAAGGCGCCGCCAATCACCAGCAAGCCCCCAACCACTATGCCGGCGATGGCGCCGTCGATGGCCGCGTTGACCTTGTCGATGTCACCGTTGAGCTGAGCCAGCACCCCGTTGTCACCCTGCACCTTGCTGTTGAGGTTCACCACTATGCCCTGGAAGTTGCGGGAGTCGGTGATCAGGTTGTTGTTGAGATCCAGGATAATAAGGCGGGTGTCGGAGGATACCTTGTGGTACTCGGTGGCCTGTTCCTTGATGACGTTCAACTGCCTGAGCCACTGGGCCTTGGTGGAACCGGGAGGAAGCACGGTCGGGATGGCATTTTGCAGGGCGTAGTAGTTGGAGATGTTGCTGATATTGGTGATGATCTGCGGCTGGATCTGGTTGAGGTACAGGTCCGCATGCCCTTTGGCGACGTCCAGTCCCTGGTTGATCTGGGTCTGGTTGTCCTTGAGGTTCGGGAACTGGCTGAAATCCACGGACACCTGTTGCTTGACGCTGTTGCAATAGGTCTGGATCTGCAGCGCCTGACCGGCCTGACCGGCCATGCTCTGATCCATGGAAATGGTTGCATTTATCATGTCTATCGTCCTTTTGTGGTGGGGTTAAGCATCGGGCAGGACGCCGTTGCCGGCGTAGGCGGTCTTGATGTCATTCACCTGATCGGAGAGCAGTTGCCAGGATTGGGTATCCAGCGCCAGGGTGCGCCTGAGCAGACGCACATCGCCGTCGTTGCTGAGGTCGGCCACTATGGGAACGGCGCTCTGATAGGCGTCGGCCACCTTCTGCCAGCCCGAGGGCAGGCCGGTGATCGCCCTGGCTACCGTCTCGTAGGTGCTGACAAACAGCTGGTTCTGGGCCTGCACCGACTTTGCGACTGTCAGCATGGCGTTGGTCTCTGCCAGCGCCTGATAGGCCTGAGCCAGTTTCTGGGTATTGGCCTTGAGCTCCTTGGCCGCCAGGCTGGCACCGGCTATGCCGGATGACAGGGCCTGGATACCGGCGATCATGTATTGGGTCTGCTGGTCTGATCCCTTGGCCGTGCCTTGGCTAGCGGCAGGCTTGGCGGCGGGTTTTTCCTCCAGCGCCAGCGAGGTCACGATAGCGTGGCCCAGTTGGCTGACACCCTCACCGGCCTTGCCACCCTCATCGACAATGGCCTGAATGTTTGCCGCTATGGCCTGGTTCAGTGCGTCTATGGCCTTGGCCTGGCGCTGGGCATCGGCGATCAGATCCTGCTCGAGCTGAGTGATCACCCCCAGGAAGTTGTCCATCAGGGGACGCAGCGAACCCCAGGCGACCTGAACCCGGGTGTTGAGCGTCTGGGCCAAGAGCCGGTAACTCAGGGCCTGATCGGCCAGCGAGGTCAGCTGCTCTGCCAGCTTGGCTCGCCCGGCCGCATCGTCATCCTGGCCGAGCAAGCGGTTGAAGGCCGCGACCAGGGCGTAGAAATTCGAGCCATAGCTCATCAGATGGATAAGGCCAGGCAGGTTGTCTTGCTGGTAGTAGCGCGCCTGGTTGAGCATCTGGGCCTGGTAGGCCTCAATCTTGACTGCCAGGGATGAGTCGAGCTCACTCCTGGCCAGGGACTGCTGCATCAGCAGCAGATTGGCATAGCTCTGGTTGAGCAGGGCCGGTGAGGCCGCAGACAGGTAGGCTGCCAGCAGGCCTTGATCCCCAAGATCCAGTGTGGTGATTGTGGTCATGGTGTGGCCTCCGCACGGGCTTCGGCGAGGTGGCTTGCGTGGAAAGGTACCCGTGTTGAAGGGGTGGGATGAGGTGGTCGGGTGTCGAGCTGCATCATGATGCTGTCCTCGTGACGAAGTGGGTCAGTCTCCGGCGTCGGGCCGGGACAGACTCACCCTATGGAAAGGCGAAATGGGCCACAACTGACACTTCTATCACTTGATGTTTGGGCCAGATCGGCTATTGAGGGGGCGCCTGGGTGCTTATCGTGCAGCTTGCTCAGCCTTGTCTCCCGTTGCTTGATGCCGCAGGATCCAACTGGTCGACTCTCTACGGAACCTGCCCCTCCAAACACAGACAGCACTGATCCACAGACACGCATCGAGTCTGTTTTCTTGCCTGGAAACTATCGCTGCTTTAGGCTGTCTACCCAGTGAATCGATAAGGAAACCAAGATGATCCTCTCAACCACCCCCACCCTGGAAGGCAAGACCATTCGTGAATATCGCGGCATAGTCGTGGGTGAAGCCATCCTCGGCGCCAACATCTTCAAGGATCTGTTTGCCGGGATCCGCGACATCATAGGCGGCCGCTCCGGCGCCTACGAAAAAGAGCTGGCCCGTGCCCGCGAGATTGCCTTCGATGAGCTCAAAGAACGTGCCTCCGCCCTGGGTGCCAATGCCGTGGTTGGCATCGACATCGACTACGAGGTGGTGGGGCAAAACGGCAGCATGCTGATGGTCAGCATCAGCGGAACCGCCGTGCTGGTCTGATCCCTTGAATACACTGAAAAACCGGCAACCTTCTGCCGGTTTTTCAGTTTCTGCGTCCCGGCGTGGCGGGATGGCAGCCGATCCGCCGCCTGTGCTTGACGGTCAGCCGCTATACGCAGTACGGCTTATGCCCGCCATACTTGACACAAGAGAGGACGGTCTGGAGGTCAATCATGTTCCATATTCGCTGGTTATTGTTGTGGTGCTGGCTGGGCAGTGCCGTGGGGGCGAGCATTCAGGCGGTGACAGAGGAGCTTCCCCCTTACAACTACCGGGATAGGGATGGTCAGGTCACAGGGCTCTCGGTGGATATGCTGCACCGAATGCTGGAGGTCAGCGGCATCACGCTCGACAGCAAGGGCATACAACTCCTGCCCTGGGCGCGGGCCTACCAGATGGCGCAGTATGATCCCGATACCGTCATCTTCAGCATGATACGGCTCCCGGAGCGGGAGGCGCTCTTCCATTGGATTGGCCCAATCGGTCCTCGCGTCATCTGGTTTTATCGCCTGGCAAACCGTGACGATCTGGTGGCCAGCCAGCTAGCCGAGCTGGCTCCCTGGCGGATTGCCGTGGTGCGCGACTCGGCGATGGCCCGTGAGCTGTCGGGAAAAGGGCTCAATCTGGTATTGGTACACGACGAGGATGACAAGTTTCGCATGATGTTGCGCGGGAGGGCAGACGTGGCCCCTGCCATGCAGATGGGGGCCGCCTATCACATAGAGACATTGGGGCATCACTACTCGGATTTTGTCCCCATGTTCCAGTTCCAGGAGACAATGTTGTTCTACTTCGCCTTCAGCCGCAACACGGATGACGCCACCATACAGCAGCTTCAGAAGGCATTCGATCAGATGCGCAAGGATGGCTCCTACGAGAAGATCACCCAGAAATGGGTGCGCCGTTTCTGGGTTAAACCGACCAGCGAGTGAATCACTCCGCGTGCCCGTGCCCGGCCTCAATCCCCTGATCATCAACCGGCTGGAGCCGGGCAGCACCTTGGCACTGCCATCTTTTCCTGGTGTCTTTAGGGCCATGACATGGCTATTATGAGTCCTTTCTTGTGGGCGGCTATGCCCTGGATGGCCATAATCGGAACAGGACGTCTTGCGATGACATCACTCAAGCCGCCAGGGCTCAAACCTGGCGACACCATAGGTTTTTTCTCCCCCTCCAGCGCGGCCACGGCCTGGGCGCCACAGCGCTTTGCTCGCGCCAGGGCATTTTTGGAGGCACAGGGCTTCAGGCTCAAGGCGGGCAGCCTGACCGGCCAGCAGGATCACTGGCGATCCGGCTCCATAGCCGCGCGGGCAGCCGAGCTCAATGCACTCATTCGCGATCCAGAGGTGCGTTGCATCATGTCGGTGATCGGCGGCAGCAATTCCAACTCCCTGCTGCCGTATCTCGATTACGAGGCGCTGAAACGGGACCCCAAGATCATCATCGGCTACTCGGACGTGACGGCCCTGTTGCTCGGGATTTATGCCAAAACCGGCCTGGTTACCTTCTACGGGCCGGCGCTGGTGGCCTCGTTCGGTGAATTGCCGCCGCTGGTGGACGAGACCCTGTCGGGCTTTCGCCAGATCTGCCAGGCCGGTGGCGCCGTCGTGCCTCATACCTTGCCGACCCCGGCGCAATGGACCGACGAGCGGCTGGATTGGGAAAACCAGACCCGGGCCAAGCAGTGCCTGCCCAACCGGCTGATCTCGGTGGGATCGGGCAAGGTGCGGGGCAGGCTGATCGGCGGCAACCTCAATACCCTGGCGGGGATCTGGGGCTCCCCTTACATGCCGCCGATTGAAAACGGGGATATTCTGTTGCTGGAAGACAGCCTGCTGTCCGCCGAAACCGTTGAGCGATCCTTTGCCCACCTCAAGCTGTGCGGGGTGTTCGAGCGCATCGGTGCTCTGGTGCTCGGCAAGCACGAGCTCTTCAACCAACAGGGCAGTGGCAAGCGGCCGCTCGATATTCTGCTGGAAGTAGTGGGGGAGCCGGCCTTTCCCATACTGGCGGAGTTTGACTGCGCCCACACCCACCCCATGCTGACCCTGCCTCTTGGCATAGAGGCTGAGCTAGATCTCGATGCCCAGACTCTCACCCTGTGCGAGCCCTGGCTGCGTTAGCGGCCGTGTCAGCTCAGGCTCGGCGTAGTAGCCGATCGCAATCCAGACCAGAATGCAAAGAGGCCGCAACAGCGGCCTCTTTTACGTTCTCAGATCCGGGATCAGGGCAGGGCATCCGGCCGGAAGCTGGCCCGGATCTGCGGCACCAGGGGCGAGACGTCGAATCCCTTCTCTTCACCCAGTACAGGGTGGAGCAGGGCCAGATCCGGGATCGGGGTCAGATCCCCCGCCAGCAGCTGGCGGGTGGCCTGGCCCATCTGGTAGAGCTGGCGCACCGGGGCAAACTGGGTCGCGAGGTTGAGGGCACCATCATCGCGGGCAAAGGCCATCATGGGGATCTGGTAGGTGGCATCGCGAGGCGGCTTGTCACCGTGAATCCCCTTGCCCGCCGACATCAGAAACGGCTGGTGATCGCCAAAGGCCACCACCAGATAGCGCTTGCCGGACTGGTCCAGGGTCTTGAGCAGTCGCTCCAGCGAAGCCATGGCATCCACCACCCCGGTGTAGTAGGTGTTGAGCAGCTGGCGCTCTGCCGCGCTCTGATCAGGACAGGCCTTGTCGAGTTGCTGGGCCTGATAGCGATCCCCGTCGAAGGGGCCGTGGCCCTGCATGGTGACCGCATAGGCAAACAGGGGCTGGCTATCCTGTTCGCTGCGCCTGAGCAGGTGATCGATCAGTGCATCATCCGAGATATAGAGCCCTTTATGTTCGAGCGTGGTGAAGCGGGTATCGAACCAGCGCTCCTCGTAGCCAAGGGCCGGGATCGCCTTGGCGCGGCCCCAGAACTTCTCCACATAGGGGTGGGCAAACAGGGTCTTGTAGCCACTTTGCCTGGCGCTTTGCGCAAGGCCGGGCACCTGCTCCGAGAGGTAGTAGTAGGGCACGACCCCCTGCTTGAGCAGGCCCACCGGCAGGCCCGTGTTCATCTCGAACTCGGCCAGTACCGTCATGCCGCCCGTGGTGGGGGAGTGGATGGTCTTGTGCCACTGCTGCACGCTGGCGGGCAGGCTAAGGGTCGGGGGCGGGGCGCAGATCTTGCCTTGCCAGCCGAGCCAGAGCGACTCGTACTGCAGCACTATCACCAGATCGAAGCGGGGGGCTTGCCCCTGGCTTGCATGGCTGAGCTGGGGAGTGAGCTCGTTG
This sequence comes from Aeromonas sp. MR19, assembly GCF_963899305.1. NCBI lineage: Bacteria > Pseudomonadati > Pseudomonadota > Gammaproteobacteria > Aeromonadales > Aeromonadaceae > Aeromonas > Aeromonas sp. MR19. The sequence goes on along the minus strand of NZ_CAWQWZ010000006.1, from coordinate 39,377 downwards.
ATCTGCAAGGGGTAGCGAAACACGCTGCCGTTTTGCAGCATCTCGTCCACCAGGTTGAACAGATAGAGGCCGGGGCCGGCCCGTATGATGTCCCTGTGATAGTTGACCACCCTGTCCACGTAGCGAATGTTGGCCCCCAGTAGCTTGTTGCCGGTCTGGGTGGCGAATACGCACAGGGCAAAGAAGGCGGCGGTGGCGGCCAGGGTGCGCAGGATCCAGCGCGACAGGGCGAAGCGCCAGCAGAGAAACAGCAGCAGGCCGGCGCCCAGCACTGGCAACACTGGATGTTGTTCCAGCAGGATGCGCAGCAGCGCCAGCAGGTTGCCGAGATCGTCCCCCCCCAGCGGCACCCCGTAGATGGCGATCTTCATGAAGTTGGCGAGCAGGCCTATGCCGGAGAGGGCGGTGAACACCAGCCCCATGTAGAGGTTGAAACCCGCCAGCGCGCAGAGGCTCCAGCCCAGCACCATGCTGCCCCAGGCGAGGTAGTAGTGCTCGGGCCTGAAACCGGACCAGAGCAGAAACTCCCCCAGTTTGAACACCACGAAGCCGTGCAGCAGCACGAAGGTGAGGTTGCCGAGCAGCAGGCTGCCGATGACTCGCCAGCGCAGGCTGCGTCTGAGGCGGGGCAGCACGGTTCTGAGCACGGCGGCGCTCAGGGCCAGCACCAGCACCAGGCTGGTGAAGAGGTAGCTGAGGTTGAAACCCTGTTCCGGCAGGGTCTGCAGGATCTGGCTGAACTCGGCGCTCTCGGGTCTCTCCTTGAGCAGCAGGCCGATCCGCAGCTGATAGCGGCTGGCGAGGGCATCGTCGGGCGCCCGCAGTGTGCTGTTGAGATCCAGGGTACAGCGGGTTTTGCGGCACACCTGGCGCTTGTCTACCGGCTGATTCAGTTGATCGATCCGCTCACCCCGTTCGTTGAGCAACTCCACCCGTACCTTGTCCCCCTCCTGCAACGGCTTGAGCAGTTGCCACTGGCTGCGCACCACCAGGTAGAGGCCACGGCTGTCGCTCTTGTAGAGCAGGGCATGACGGGTGAGGGTGGCGATCGGCTGATCGGCAGGCCCCAGTACCAGCGGCTGGGCCCGGCCGAGCCAGCTGCCAGGATTGATCTGCGGCAGTATCAGGGTCAGCAGCAGCAGCGCGGCCAGCAAGCCAAGCAGCAGGGAGGGCAGACTGGGTACCCTGGCTGACAAGCGTGCTGAAGAGGGGACTTTCATATGAGCTCATCCTTTGAGCGAGTGATGACGGCGACTGGTTGCTGCATTTAATTTGACCCGATGGTGAGGGGCTTGTTCCTTGTTGTCAATTTAATGACCAGACAATGAATATTTCATGACCATGGATCCATGCAAACTGTGATCCGGATCGGACGGCCACACTCATTCTGTGATGAAAGCGTCATCATGACGCTTTGCCTCTGGTCTGCGCCTGCCTTGCTGCTTAGTCTCTCAATAATGATGGAGGTGCATGTATGAATCCCAAAGTAGCGGCACGTCAGGCAAGATTGCTCCGCATGCTGGAGAGCAAGGAGGAGATCCGGATCGGACGCGAGCGGGATTGCCCCTTGCCACTGGCGCAGCTGGTGAGACTCAAGGAGGATCATCCCGCCGTGATCAAGGTGTATCGTCACGGCCTCACCGCCGAGGTGTTTCACCTCAAGGTGGAGGGACATCACTGGTGCCTGAAACGGCGCCGGCACGACTCCCTGGTGGCCAACGTCGACGGCAAGACTGCCTTCCTGACCGAGCTGGAGCGGCGGCGCGAGATAGAGGCCCTGCGCGAGCTGCACCCCACCATTCTCTCCAATGTGGTCTGTACCTGCTTCGGCTCGGCCCGGGCCGGGGTGCTCATCTCCCCCTGGCTGCGGGGCGTGCCTGTGCATGATCTCAACGAGCGCAATCTGGCGCAGATGCTGGCGGTGCAGGCCGAGCTTGCCCACTGGGGCTGGTTTGACTGGGATCCGAGCCCGGGCAACCTGCTCGACGATGGCCAGCAGATCGCCGTGTTCGACTTTGGTTACATGTGGCCGTTCGATCCCCGTCATGAATTCAACTCCAACGGCCTCTCCGATCCCCAGTTTCATGTGCCCGAGCGGCTGGAGACCCGCACCCTCTCCGGCCTCTGGCTCGATGAGCCGGATCCCCTTCCGCAGTTTCGCTACTGGCGCGGTCTGTGCCTGGCCTGGGTGCAGCGCGAGCTGCAATACCTGGCCCGGGAGGGTGCCAGCGCCCCCGTGCTGGCCCGCTTGCAGGGCTTGCAGGGGGAGTGGCGCTCGGCACTGGCCAGCGACGCGGCGCTGGCCGCCAACTGGTGGCGCGACATGTATCGCAGCCACAGGCTCGACATCCAGGATGATCTCAGCGGCAAGAGCTGCGGTCCGCTCACCCTGCGCCGGCTCGACTGGCTGGAGCGGGCTGTGACCGAGCACTTCGCCGAGCTGGCGGACAACCTGGGACCGGACGAAGCCGGGCTTGACCAGGCGGCGCTGCTGGCCCGACTCGCTGGCCTGCGCGAGGCGATCCGCGCCTGTCTGCTGCCGGTGCCCACTTTGGCGGGCTAGGCTGGCGCGGCTATCTGCGTCTATGACCTTGGCTGCAACGAAAAGAGGGGCACCCTGGGTGCCCCTCTTTCATGCAGTGTCAAACCTCGACTGGCTCAGTCGAGCAGCTCCTGGTGGAGGCGGTTGACTATGTGGCCCGCCTCCTCTTCCTTGACCAGGAAGCAGAGGTTATGGGCGCTGGCGCCGTAACAGATCATGCGGATGTTGTGCTCGCGGATGGCGTCAAAGACCTGACTGCCCACCCCGGCCGCCTCGCTCATGCGGTTGCCGATGAGCGCCACCAGCGCCAGCCCTGTCTCCACCTTCACCTTGCACAGCTGACCCAGCTCGGCCAGCACCTTGTCGCTCAAGATGGGCTCGCCGTTGCTCTGGCTGCCGGTGTGATCCAGGGTCAGCGACACGCTCACCTCCGAGGTGGTGATGAGATCCACCGAGATGCGGTGACGGGCCAGGATGCCGAACACCTCGGCCAGGAAGCCATAGGCGTGGAACATGTTGAGGCTGTGGAGGGTGACCAGCACCTGCTGGCGGCGCAGCGCCACGGCGCGAAACAGCGGGCTGGTGCGGGTGCTGGCGCGGATCCAGGTGCCGCCGGCCGCCGGATCCTTGCTGGAGCCGACAAACACGGGTATGTCCTGGCGTACCGCCGGCTGCAGGGTGGCCGGGTGCAGCACCTTGGCGCCGAAGGTGGCCATCTCGGCCGCCTCGACGAAGCTGATTTCGGGGATGGGGCGGGCGCGGGTGACTAGGCGCGGATCCGTGGTGTAGATGCCGGGCACGTCGGTCCAGATCTCTATGCTGCCCGCATCCAGCGCCTCGGCAAGCAGGGCGGCGCTGTAATCGGAGCCGCCCCGACCGAGCGTGGTGGTGCGGCCATCGGCATCCGAGCCGATGAAGCCCTGGGTGATGATGAGGCTGTCGCCGAGCAGGGGGCCCAGTGCCTGCTGGCAGAGGATGCGGGTGGCGGCGAGATCCACGGTCGCCTTGCCAAAGCGGCTGTCGGTGCGCATCAGCTGACGCACATCCTGCCAGTGGGCCTTGACGCCGCGCTGGCGCAGCAGCTCGGTAAAGAGGCGGGTGGACATCAGCTCGCCGCAGGCGATGAGGCGATCGGCCAGCTCGGCATCCGTATGCTGACTGGCCTGGCGCGCCATGGTGCGGATCTCGCCGAGGGTGGCATGGATCAGGGTGCTCAGATCGCTTGGGTCACCCAGCGCCGTCAGTATGGCCTGCTGGATCTCGGCCAGTTTGGCCAGCTGCGCCTCCTGGCCCGTCTCGTCCAGATCGCCTTGGGCCAAGGCCACCAGCAGGTTGGTGACGCCGGCACTGGCGCTCAGCACCACCACCCGGGTCGCCGGGTTGGCCAGCACCACATCGGCGCAGTTGTTCATGGCCGCAGCCGTGGCGACACTGGTTCCGCCAAACTTGGCGACATTGATCGGGCTCATTGCTTACTCCTGTCTTAATTTAAAAATCCGGATCCATCGGGCAAAAAGAGAGGAGGAGGCTGAAAATGGCAGGAATGAGAGAGGCTATCCCGGCCAGAAGCACTCCACCCGCAGAGCCCATCCCGTACCAGCCCCTTGTGGGGCTCGGTGGGGGATGACCACTACCGATGACAACCCGGGGGATTCAGCCCCCGCAGCCGACGTTGAGGTATCCAGTTGCCTCACTCGTCTCGGCGCTGCTCCCCCTGACCCAAGTTCATCGGACTCTGGCGTCCTCCCTCGGGCTGCCTGGGCAGCGCTCCTCTTCTGGCTCCACCGCAGGCGGTGGAGTGCAATTAGAAATACCCTGCGCTGGATTGCACTGTCAATCGAGATTGTGAAAAACTTAACAATCGGCGACAACCAGACACAAGATCAATAACTTACGAAATGGTTTTTGACAAAACCTTGGAGCGGCGCTGCCAGTTGTAGAAGCGCTGCCGTTCCACCGGCAGGTCTTCCACCTCCAGCGGCTCGAAGCCCCGCTCCCGGAACCAGTGAATGGAGCGGGTGGTGAGCACGAACAGGCGGCGAATGCCGAGCCGCCTGGCCCGCTCGGCCACCTTGGCCACCAGCTGATCCCCCCGGTTGGAGTTGCGATACTCGGGGTGAATGGCGACGCAGGCCATTTCCGCCATTGCCTCTTCCATGAAGCAGTAGAGCGCCGCGCAGCCGATGATGAGACCGTCGCGCTCTATGATGGTGAACTTGTCTATTTCCATCTCCAGCTGCTCGCGGGAGCGGCGCACCAGTATGCCTTCCTCCTCCAGCGGGCGGATGAGATCCAGAATGCCGCCGATATCTTCTATGGTGGCTGCGCGGGCCTGTTCGGCACTTTCCCGCACTATCTGGGTGCCGAGACCATCGCGGCTGAACAGCTCCTGCAGCATGGCGCCGTCATCCTGATAGCTCACCAGGTGGGAGCGGGGCACGCCGCCGCGGCAGGAGGCAATGGCCGCACGCAGGTAGCGGGCGGTGCCGGACATCTCTTCCCCCGCCTGCTCCAGCTCCACCAGCAGTTCCTCGGCCTGCTCGGGGAAGAGCTCGGAGATGGCTTCGCCCTGTCTGTCCATCACCCCCTGGGTGCTGCTGAAGCAGATGAGCTTGTCCGCTTTCAGATCCACCGCCACCCGGCGGGCCACCTCTTCCGAGCTCAGGTTGAAGCTCTCGCCGGTGACCGAGCAGCCGATGGGGGAGATGAGCACCAGGCTCTTCTGATCCAGCTGGCGAGTGATCCCCTCCACGTCGATGCGGCGTACCCGACCGCTGTGGCAAAAGTCGATGCCGTCATCCACCCCGAGCGGCTGGGCGGTGACGAAGTTGCCGCTCACCACGCTGATGCGCGCCCCCTGCATGGGCGTATTGGCCAGCCCCATGGAGAGCTGAGCCGTGATGTCGTACTGCAGGCCGCCACACACCTGTTTGATGAGGGCGAAGCTGGCATCATCAGTGACCCGGATCCGTCTGTGGTATTGCGCCTCGATGCCGGCGCGGGCCAGCGCCTCGTCGTTTTGCGGACGTGAGCCGAACACCAGCACCAGGCGTATCCCCAAGGTCTGCAGCAGGGCGATATCGCTGACGATATTGGCAAAATTGGGGTGGCAGAGGGCTTCCCCGCCCATCATCAGCACGAAGGTGGCGCCTCTGTGCACGTTGACATAGGGGGTAGACTGCCGAAAGGCATAGACCAGGCTGGGTTCGCGTTCACGCACTTGTGGCTTCTTCCATAAAAAAACAGCAATGGGCTCAATATATGAAAATAAATTCACAAATCAAGACTAAATATTGATTTTGCCGTTTTATGCCGCCATTTGGGCTGACGGGGGATGAGGGACTCCCGCCGGACGATGGTCGGACGCTGGAGGATGTCGCCATCCCAGCGTGGCTGCGGCCTTGGTTGATCCCGGCCCATAAACTGTTATCTTCGAGACTCCTTTTCGTCAGCTGTGCGATCGCACAGGTTTTTATACAAGGACAGGGTTCATGGAACAGATTATTTCACCGGCAGACGCGCTGCCGGGACGCCGCGAGACTATGGTGATTGGCCAGCAGCATGCGGTCAATGGCCACCCGACCCAGGGTCCCTGGCCTGAAGAGATGGCGGTAGCCTGGTTTGGCATGGGCTGTTTCTGGGGCGTGGAGCGCCTGTTCTGGCAACAGCCAGGGGTTTACTCCACCGCCGCCGGCTATCAGGGCGGGGTGACCCAGAATCCGACCTACAAGGAGGTGTGCAGCGGGCTGACCGGCCATGCCGAGACGGTGCAGGTGGTGTTTGATCCCAAGGTGATCGGCTACGGCGATCTGCTCAAGCTGTTCTGGGAGCAGCACGATCCGGCCCAGGGCATGCGCCAGGGCGGTGATGTCGGCACCCAGTACCGCTCGGTGATCTTCTATGCCGACGAGAGCCAGCAGGTCATCGCCCAGCAGAGCATGGCGGCCTATCAGCAGGCCATGATGGCCAGTGGCGACAGCCGCGCCATCAGCACCCGCATCCTGCCGCTGGCGCCCTTCTATTACGCCGAGGATTACCATCAGCAATATCTGGAGAAGAATCCGGAAGGGTATTGCGGACTGGGTGGCATAGGTGTCTGCCTGCCGCCGAGTCTCAATCGCTAAGCGGCCGTGCCGCGTTTGGCGACTCCCTGTTTGCACATGAAAAAGAGCCGCAGTTGCGGCTCTTTTTGACGGTCAGCATGCTGCTGAACAAGCTGAGTGTCAGCGTGATGAAAAAAATCGTAAAAAAATGTGTCATGGCCGGGAACTAAACCGGATCGACCTTGCCTAACTTGGTAGCTTCCAAGGATGGGAGCCAAGACCAGACACATTTCTTGCCTCGATATTCATTAAAAGTCATTGAAAAGCTTGATGAGTTGAAATGATAGCAAGCAGGGCTGCCCGTTGAAGGCGGCCCTTTTCATGTGTGTTGTTTGCGGGAATATTCGGACGCTCGGGTCTGCGCCACGGCGACAAGCTGTCTCGATGGGTTAGCTGATGGCGCCGTCAAACAGATTCTTGATGAGATCGATGAACTCTTCGAGGAAGGCTTGCTGGGCCGGGGTCGGGGCGCGCAGCCAGACGGCGGAGAGCACCTCTTCCAGATCGGCGACCACGGCATCGGCTTCTTGCATGATCATGAAGCGCAACTTGGGATCGAGCTGCGGGTTCTGTTCGCAGATGGCCATCAGGTTGCCGGCCACCCGGCCGCTCACCAGATCTTCGATGGTCTGTTCACCACTGCTCTGTTGCTGGGTTTCAAACAGTCCCAGACTCTCCACCAGATACTCAATCAGGGCGATATAGCCTTCGCTTTCTACAACCATGGCGGCCTCAATCCTCAACAATACGGAAAAACTGTGCGTATTTTAGTGGCTGGACCTAGCTTGGCAAGCGCCAGTGCAGACGATAGCGGATAAAACCGACCCCGCCGCGCTCCACGCTTTCCAATCCGGTCAGCTCAAAGCCATACCGTAAAAATAGCCCATAGCTGAAGGCACTGGCCTCCGTTGTCAGGGTCTCGATGCCGAGCCGACCGGCCTGGCTGAGGGCGGTGGCGAGCAAGAGGCCGCCAAGCCCCTGCCGTTGATGGTCGGCGCTCACATAAAGCAGGCTCAGGTGACCATCGTCGCTGAGGGTGACGAAGCCGAGCACGGCGCTGGCTTGCTCCAGCACCCAGCCGTGATGCTCACGCAACTGGCTGACAAAGCCGGGATGATGGGCGCCGAGGGCCCACTGCTCTACCTGCGCCTCGCTGTAATGCTCGGGGCCGCGTTGGCGCACCGACTGCTCGAACAGGGCGATGAGGGCGGGGATATGCTGTTCGCACAGCGGGACTATATCGGGCTGCTCTGGCATGGGATGGCTCACAGTGTCGGCGCTTGCGGCCGTTTGGCCTTGGGCAGACCGGCGACCACTCGCTCATAGGAGTGGTGCACCCAGCCTTGCCAAAGATCGCTGGCCAGGGTGTCGCTCAGGGTAACCGTGTTCCAGTGCTGCTTGTTCATGTGTACAATCTGCAAGTCAGATTCTCTCAGGTAAAAAACTAATGAAAGCATGGCTTTACGCTCGATTTTCATCAAGTCAGCAAGCGGATGGCGACAGTATAAACCGCCAGGTCAAAGCAGCCCAGCAATGGTGCGGTGCAAACGGGGTCGAGCTTCAAGAGACGAGCTTTCGTGATCTAGGTGTGAGTGGCTGGAAGTCGATCAAGCGTCCTATGTTCGAGCAGCTAATCAAAGCTATGTCAGAGGGCAAGATTCCGCGTGGTAGCTATGTGCTGTTCGAGAGTACCGACCGTCTTAGCCGTCGTGGCTGGCGTCACACGCAAGAGCTGATACGCACAATCACATGCGTCTATGACTGCAAGTTAGTGATCCTCGACAAGGGACAGGTCTACACGAAAGAGAACGTGAATGACGTTGTTCAAAACATCTTGCTGATGGTCGCGGCAGACATGGCCGAGAAGGAGAGCCAGCGAAAATCAGATCTGGTTTCAGCGGCTTACAAGAGCAAGAGACAAGATGGTGATGTTAGCCGCTGGCCGTTCTGGATAGACAAGACGGATAGCGGGTTTGTTCTGAATGAGAATGCCGAGACTATCAGGCTGATTATCGCACTGCGATTGAAGGGGGTAGGGGCTCTGGGAATTGCGTCTGAGCTGAATAGACGAGGCATCAAGTCTTCTCGCGGTGGGAATTGGGGTCATACGTCGATCCGAGTGGTGCTGTCTAACAGTGCTCTGTATGGCACGAAAGACTTCTATTCAATGAAGACGATCAAGCTGTACGACGACAACGGAGACGAAATCAGAGTCACGGACAATCAGCTTGTTAGCAGTATGCCGGATGTGTTCCCTCCGCTATGCGATTTCACGACATGGCAGCAGATTCAAATCAATGGTGAAAGGCCGGGCAGAAAAGGGAAGTCGAGTCCGTTTCATAACATGCTGTTCTGCAAATGTGGTGCTGGGCTGTCAGTTCAGCTTGGCTCTGCTGGTGAACGTTATCGGAAATGCTCAAGAGCAAAGGTTGGTGCTTGTGATCAAGTAGCAATTCGGAACTTTGATGAAACGCTCATAGATTGTTTGGGCCGAATTACGTATGAGAGCAGCGATACACAAAAGGACGAACTGCCGGAACTACAGGCAAGACTGGCGAAGCTGGAAGGTGTGAAAGATGCTCTTATGGCTGCTGGTGCTGTGGATGCGCTGGTAGATCTCTACAAAGACATAGCTAAAGCAAAAGATGCGGTAGCTAACGCGCAAAAAATAGCCGTTGTTCCGACTACGCAGATAAAAGAAGTTTTTTCTGGGACAGTGGATGAACAGCGGGTCGCGTTGAAGAGGGTTATTAACAGAGTCGTTGTTAATAGAATTAAAAATACTGCGAGTGTAAAAATCTATCTAACGAACGGGCACATCAAAATATTTGGTTTGAATATTGGGGTTAAAAAGCAGTCAGGGGCGAATGAAATATCATCAATTACAGATACGAAATCGTTTTTAGGTGAGCTTAAAATGCTCATTTCAGATGGCGATAATACGGTTTATTGTGACGATGAATAAACGGATTGGAGTAATAACCCTAAGTGAGTAGTATGCCGCGCTTTCAGGCTGCTAGAGAATAAAAATGAATAATGCAAAAGTCCACGATTTCAAAGATGAAAATTCAGCCTGCTTTGTTGTTAAAACAACGGCAGTAGTTGAAGGGGTGGATATATTAAATGGTAAAGAGGAAGTTCATATAACTGTTACCGGTAATACCATTCACATTGAAGCCGTAAGAATGATAAACGATACCGAAAGCAAAAAAGAACTAGTATTCGCTGCATCAAATGGCCAGTTGATTGTCTGTGATATCCATGACGCGGAAGCAGAAAAACGAATGCTAGCCAAAATCATGGAAATGAAGATGGCGAAGAAGTATAAGCGTTAACAGTTAAAAGGCATTCGAATGAGTGCCTTTTTTCTTTACAGAAACTTGGCTCCTGTTAGTATCCATATTGAAAAAGTCAAAGGAGTTTATCATGGAACAAAAAGTGTTAAGTGAAATGCTGATTACTAAAGATGATTTGGTGACTCATTTTTGCGAGTCAAACGATACGTTAGCTAACTTTCTCAGTACCGTAAATGAAGCTTACAAAGAAGCAGAAGCAACAAGAAACGCGAATCTGATTAAAAAGCTTGAATTGTTCGCTAAAGAAAACAACATGAGCTTGGATCAAGTAAAAGAGTTGTTTTCTCCTAAAGTGAAATCTGGTAAGGCAGAGAAGGGCAATGCAACTAAGCCAGCCCCAGAACGCGACCTATACATTTACGAACTCGATGGTAAGAAGTACGGCATCATGCGCGGCTCTAAGGGGAAAGCGTCTGATGAAATGAGTCGAGCGATAGCTTCTGGGCAGACAAAAGAAGAAATGAAAGCTCGAGGTGAAGCCGCGTCAGAAGAAGTAAAAGCAAGAGTTGGCGAATCAACAGCCCCCGTTGACATTACAGATCTTCCAGAGTCAGCGTGAACATAAACGAGTGAAAAGAAACCGACCATCGTGTCGGTTTTTTGTTATATGCAATAAGATAACCCGTTTGTTTTTACACAAACGGGATTTAACGGGGTTATAGCCCGAGACGCTGCACAACTCGTTGGCATGTTGTCACGCTGAACTCAGATCCTCTAGCCGTCTTGATACCACGAGCATTCAGACTTTCAGACATGCGCTTGAGGCTATAGCCATTTCTACGCATTTCAGCGAACTCCGCTCTTAAACTCTCGGCTCTATCGTCTGCGGCTGCTTTGATGCCGTCTGTCTGCAAGTTGTCACGAATGCCGCCTAGCTTAACTCCACGCGCTTTGGCCGATTGTAATGCGGCTTTGATGCGCTGAGATATGAATTCTCGTTCTTGTTCTGCTAGAGCGGCGTATAGATGTACCTGGAACTTATCAGCAAACGGCAGACAAGCGATACGAACGTCCACCAGCTTGATGATATGAGCCACACATTCCACGTCTCGGCCAAGTCTATCTACTTTAGCCACAAGCAATGTTGCGCCTGTCTGCTTGCATAGTTCGACGGCTGCTTTCAAAGTCGGCCTGTCAGCTAATGAGCCTTTACCGGAACGAACGTCAACGAACGTTTCAAGCACTTCTGGATCTGTTGCATAGTGAGACAGGAACAAATCGGTATCTCGTTGTTGCGCTTCTAATCCGAGTCCGCTTTCACCTTGCTTTTTTGTACTCACTCGGTGATAGATAACAAGTTTCATTGTCAAGTTATTCCGTTCTGTTACTGTTTCGCGACAAGTCACTTTCACTCAATAAGAGCATGGTAACAGGAGGCCATAGGCATTCAACAAAAGCCGTCAGGTGGATGTTTTGTGTATGACATGCTTTTTGTGTATGAGTTGACAGGCAATAGGAGTCCTGTTTAGCGTTTTCGGTGATAGGTGAGAGATAACAGATAAATGTTTTTGCTTAGTTGTCTACTTGCACCAATGAAAAAGCAGGATCATGATGATCCTGCTTTTTTGTTTTTATTGAAAACAGATTTCTTCAATACCGTTTAAGCGAACAGCCTCATGGTGTCCGCAGCACGGACATTTAACTGCTACGTCCATAACAAGATGTGGCATGTTATTCACAAACTCGAACATAAGTGTTATTTCTTCCGGTGAAATATATTCATTCAGCTCAAGCAATTCCTCAAGTTTGATATCAATACCGACTTTCATAATCTGATTATTGAAATGCACCTCCTCAACGAGACGCCAGCAGAGATCAAAGAAATCTGCCTCATTAGTGAGATCAAAGAAAGCTTGTTCAATCTTGTTTGGATAGCGCATTTTAACGGAGATATTGCTATTCAGCTTAATCAATGTCTCTGGATCACGGCTTAAAGCAACATTGTTCAAGTTACAGTCCACCTTGATATCTGTTCCGCACTCTTTACCGTCTACCTCGTTCTTACACACAAACGGAACGCTGATATTTGGATCAGTCCTTGCAAGCTTCCAGATCTCGAAACTAAGTTTTTCAAAGTCGAAAATAGTAAGGGTATCAATGTTGATCTTTTCTTGGATACAACTCTTAATAACTTCCGTCATGAACTCTTCCGGCTCTTTCTTATTCTCTAGGCCATATACGAGGATCTTAAGCTCTTTCGTTAGCATAGGACGAATTGTAACTTTTTTGCCGTCCGAAAGGGTAACTACCTTTTTCTTAATCGATGCCATTAGCACCGCTTTTAAATCTTCTTTCATTTTATTTCTCCGGTTGTCTGAAACGGATTCGATTTCAGACTTATTCTGTTATCTCTATTTAACAAGCACTGAAAAAGTTTTGTTTTCAGACGGAAACAAAAAAGGCACCCGAAGGTGCCTAGTTTGATCGAATACAATAGGAACTGTGCTAACATTTTCACAAGATATTCGATTTTTTCAAGGAGAATACAATAGAAGCTAAGGGAGATATCACTGTATTCATATAATTATTTAGATGATCATTGCATGACGGATAAAGAAAAAGCCGTGAACGATTAAGAACACGGCTTTAAAATCTTTTGAAATGTCGCGGCAACAACATTTCGTTTTCAATATAGGATACATATATTATATAGCTGGTGGCAGTAGAGTAAACATTTGCGACACTATTTCATTGGAGAAGCGCGTGGCATTGAGCCGCACCATAATAAAACCTGAAACTATTTCGGTAAAACCTGAAACTATTTCATTGGAGAAGCGCGTGGCCATTGAGCCGCACCATAATAAAACAAATACAGTCGCGCTGGCGCGCTCCGATTCGTGGCTAGTTCGCGAGTAGAAAGGCTGTTTGTAAGTAGCGATATGAAAAGGCAGATAACAAAACGAAGAAGACGCGAAGCGTCGCGGCGTCAGCCGCTAGACATTGCTACTTGAAGGTAAGTAGTAATGGGTCATTAACTGAAACGAGTAGCAAGGTGATAGTTCGCTACGCTCACAGACGCTGGCGCGTCTTGCGTTTATTTTAGATAGCGATTAAAGATCAATGATAGAAATACCGGAAACGAGCGCAGCGAGTTGAGGCGCAGCCTCTTAACATTGCTACTTGAAGGTAAGTTATAGAAACGAGTAGCAAGGTGATAGTGAACTGCACGACTTCGCCTTCGGCTCGTCGCTTGTTCACAGCGCAAGCGCGAAAGATAATTTAGATCCTCATTATAGTATTATAAGAGATTTTATTTTATCTCTACTGACTACTTTCTGACCATTCGTGAGGCGCGCCAGCGTCGAACAACATTGCTACTTGCCAGCTCTGCTCACCAGACCGTTTACGAGCCAGCCTTATCACTGCTACCTGCCAAAACGAGCCAGGACGAGCCACCAGCGATACTTACCTGCCTTAGCTACTTGCCTACTCGTTTACCAGCCAAAACGAAGCCATGAGCGCGCCAGCGCGTCTAGCCACGAGTGGCATTCGATTGCTACCAAAAATAGATACTTTTTATTCTCTCTAAATAACCATGTAGCAGAGAGCAACTGCTAATCGTTAATCAAACCGGAGAAATAAAATGAAACTTGAAACTTCCAATCTACTTACCGAAACTCTTGCATTCCTGGCGTCTAAGCCATTTCATTACGGTGAAGAAGATATTTTCCAATTAACTGAGAGTGCCGAACACGGCACTTTTCAAAAACATGGTAACAGCTACTCTTTGTCACTTGGTGGTATAAGAGTCGAACTAAAGCCGCAGCCTGCTAAACGTATGTGGGATCGCTACTCAAAAAAGTCTGAGTCCGAAGTTAGCGAAGAACAGGCAAAAAAGATTGCCACTCGTCGCCAAGCGCTTATTAACGTCCGTAAACTTTACAAGATCAACAAAGAAAAAGAACAGATGATCATTGCTTGTGGCGATTTCTCTAATAATAAACAAGAACTCTATGTAATGATTTTTGAAACACCGACTCATGGAAATGTTCTGGCTGCACTGCACATAGACTACCGAGGGGATAAACAAATTAAATCCCAGATGTTTTATTCTCAACTGGAAGAACTCAGTAACTACGCGATTAAACGCGATGTTGTACTGGACAAACGATTGGATAAACGCGGCTCTGGCTCTAAAGATAACGTTGGCCGTAATAAAAAAGAAGTTGAAGAGTAAAAATAGATTACTTTTAATTCACTAAATAGTATTAAGAAAGAGAGTTAGTTAACTCTCGCCACAATCCAGTTCGCTTAAAGGTGTGCTTTCATTCATACCGAAATCCTTAATGAGTTATTTCGTGTTCATTGTTGCCGCGATGAACACACCTTTAAGCGAACTGACAACGCGGCAAACGTTGAGTGGTAATAACCTCATTATAGGACAATAATAAATGAAATCGAACAGCCTTCAGTTTTTCTATAACACTACTCCCACAGATTGCTTTTCAAATAACGGCACCAGAAAAACACACTGGGTCGAGCACAAGTTAAGCAGTATCAAATTCCGCTCTACCGAAGACAATAAAGTTAACACTCTTTCAGAAATGACTGTTAAAGAGTTCTTTAAGCATTTGACTAAATGCGGCTTTGGTGCAGACACAACTATCGGTAAAACAATCCGAAATGCAATCAAACTTTCTTTAGCACAACTTATTACCACCGAGTTTACTGAAACTCTTATGAATGATAAGTTTTATTTCTATCTCGATGCCGCTACTTCCGACGTTATTATGCTTAAAGCTAAGGAAGTCGAACACCAAAACAATATTATCCATGAGGCTTTCATTATCACACGCAAAGAAGACAAAGCGGGTGTTTCCGTATACATGTCTCTTGGCAAGCAATTTAACTCTATTTCAAAGGACAGAAAAAGCATGATGATCAAAACAGATTTCTCAAAAGTTGAAACTCGTGGCCGTAAAGCTCGCAAAGTTGAAGCAGTTATTACCGTTAACTCTACTCTGGAAGAAAACAACGCCGCTACTGTTGAGCATATCGAGAAATTTAACGAAGTTGTTGAGATCGTTAACGTTGTCGTGGATGAAGTTGCCGATCTGAAAGCAGAAATTGCGGCCATGAAAGCAGAGCGCGAAGCAGAAAAGGCCGAGCTTGCACAACTGAAAGTAGCTATGAACCCAACCCAAGAGTTGATTAAAGCTATGCAGCCGCGCACAGGAAGTATCTTTGCTCGTCCAGTTGCTACTGCAAAACAAGAAGCAATGTTGGATCTGGAAGCGATTAAAGCAGTGCCTTTTACCTTTGACTCAACAGAGATAGAGCGGCTATAAGCCGCTTATCATAGGAAACAATCATGCCAATCAAAAGAGAGGGTAACAAACAATCTGAATCATTCATTATTGATCACATTTCATTAGAAGCCGGTTCAAAGTATTACCAGGTTGAAGACGTTTTAGAAAGCCTCACTATAACAGAAAGTTTAGACGGACTGATGTCAGGGAAACTTGTTATCGGTAACAAGATCGGATTCTTTGATCAACGCGACTTTATGGGCAACGATAATATCTTGCGGATCAAAATGAAGTCCACCAGCAAGCACAAAGCAGAAGGTAAGCTATTCGAAAAAGTGTTCAGGGTGTACCAGTACAGTGATACATTCAGCCATCAAAGTGCAACTGGCTACGCGCAGATTCTTTTCAAATCTATTGGTGCTGTGAACAACAATTTCAAGCGGGTATCTAAATCATATAAAAACGTCGGTACTCATATCATTGTATCCGACATGCTTAAACTAATCGGCTATGAAGAAAAAGATCTTAATATTGAGCCGACCATGTATAACAGAGACATTGTTATTCCAAATATTACACCACTTGACGCAATAGACTTTATCAAAAATCACTCTGTTTCCGGCGAGACAAAGCACAAAGGAGACAGTGCTTTCTATTTGTTTGAATCAAGAGACAAAGTTAACTTTGTCAGCCGTTCGGCACTAATCAGCAAAGCCCCAATTGCCAAGTATGCTGTGGGATTAGACGCTACAGGCCAGAATCAAAACGTTGCTATCAATTTCTCACTAGACAGGGGTTTCAACATTGAAAGCCAGGTAAGCGATGGTGCTTATGGACTAACTGTCGTTTCTCATAGTCTGTTAGACAAGAGCATTAATCACACCAGAATGACTCCAACGACGATTGACGGTGTTTATTCAAAACTGAATGAGCAATCGGCTACTAACATTGAATACAGTCCCAGCAATCGGATAGTTATCGCGTCTGAGGATCAGATGTATAAGTTTCAAAACTTAGGTGCCAACGGTAACACGATTGCGATCAGGGAAATGAACAAGTCTAGGATTAAAGAGAAACGCGCTTTGATGCGGGTAGGCGCAGACTCAGATATGACGGTAGGGGAAGTGATTGATATCGCATTCGACGGCAATGGTGGACAGTCTAAGAACTCGTCCAAGTGGCTAATCGGCTCTGTTGTTCACCAAATCACAAAGCAAGAGTGGATCACAGATCTTGAGTTGTTCTCGGACGGCTCACCGCGTCCGATTGTGGCTGATAAGCCTAAGCCGAAAGAAGAGAAGAAAGACAAGTAAGCCGGAATTATCCGGCTTTTCTTTTACAAGCACTGAAAAAAGATTGTTTTCAGTGCTCACTAAATACGTGTAGCAGAGAGCAACTGCTATTAGTTTTAACTCGGAGAAATAAAATGAAAACTCTTAAATCCCATATCTGGCACCCAGTAAAGAAACAGTTTGTTCCACTTATAGAATGGCTAGAAGATAGTATTACCGATGAACGCTTAACGCTTAAACAAGAGCCACCGTTTGTTGTTCAGCTCGGAGCACTATCATGCAAGAGATAATGACATACGGATTTGAATACATGATCCAATCTCTACTTGCTGGCATGTGTCTCACAATGCCTTTCTATCTAACTACTAAATTGGAGAAATAAAATGGAATACATTCTGATTGGTACTTTTGGTGCCGCGCTTTACATTCTCGGCTACATTAAAGGCCGTATGGATCAAAAGAAAGAACAGATTGCTATCGTCTCTAACTATGTTGGAGGTGATAAAAAATGCTCGTAATCGCCGGTATCGCATTCACTATTTTCATGCTTGGATTCTGTTGTGGAAAAGAGTCTGAACAAGATAAAGAGAAAGCGCGCAACAAAAAAGAAGAGTGGATCAAGAGCATTGTTATAAAGACTATGAAGGAGAAGGCTGAATGAGTTTCGAAGAATCCATGCCGTACATTATCGGCTTTATCGTTTGGGTCATTTACGCAATTGGGTATCACCGAGGTGTTAAGGCTGAACGCGCTAAACAAGACTCTCTAATCCGTCGTCTCACCATTGATAAAATGGGTGGTGATAAATGAAAACTATCAAGCCTAGATTTTATGCAGGTGCATTCATATTACCGGATATGAGCTTTTCAAACGCATACCTTATTGTAAGCGATCTAGTTAATCCAGCTACTATGTTAGAAGAACTCGAAGAACACACCGGACAGAAGTGGAAGCACCAGCCGATTTGCAATGAAGAACTTGATGCAAAAAACGAGAAACAGAAAATCATGATGCGTCGAATGGTAGCGCTGGTGGAAGTTCGGAATTCTATTGAAGAGGACGAGTTCAACTTTATCCGCTTTGGCTGATACAAGCACTGAAAACGATAATGTTTCAGTGTTAGCTAAATACATTTGTAAAAACAATATTGTATTAGTCGTTTCTAAAAGAGAGTGACAGGAGTGGTTCCCTGTCACTTTAAAATGTTTTCAGCACGACTCTGATCGGCCGTGTATCTGTTGTGGATTCGGTACTTCTCTTTATAGAGCAGTGCTGAAAACATTTTAAAGACTTTGTTATCCGCTTGCTCAAGTCGCCGGTAACAGGAGTGTGGATGTTGCCATTCATTGGCCACTCCGGCTCCACGCTATTCAAAGCCAGATACCTGGCTTTTATTTCACAAGCACTGAAAACAATCCTTTTTCAGTGTTCACTAAATACATTCAGAACAGATTCAGGAGAACATTATGTCAAAACAAGACGAAAACAAAACTTACTATGAGGCAAATCGCGAACGTATTCTGGAAAAAGCAAAACAACGCTATTCCGAGAAATCAATGTTTAAAAGCTTTGCACAGTGGGAAGCAGACAGCGAAACAGCTATCAAAGAAGGTAACAAAATCGCGTTTGATCGCATTACTACCGAGACAGTAAACAAGCTTGGACTTAATCGAGTTGATTTCGTTAAAGGCTACAGCCAATTCATGTTCAGCGGCATTCTGAAAGAGCAACAGACTATGCCTGAGCTGTACCAGAATAAAGTGCTTTGGGCTCTGTTCATGCGCTTCCTGGCAAAGCTAGAAACGTTCCAAGATGAACGAGTTAAGAAATCAATGGATCGCTATATCACCGATTTGGGACTGACTACAAAAGAGCGTATCGCTAAAGCACAGGCCGTAATCGACAGCTATAAAAAGTAACTTGTCAACAGAGAGATAAGTTAGACACAGTTACGGCTTCTGTAAAAAGCCACAAACAAACCGGAGAAATAAAATGAATGAAGTTAAAGAAATTCAATATCGCAGCAGCATTGGTGATAAAGCCACCAAAGAAACAGATGCATACAAGTTTGTAAAAGAGTTGAGCGAAGCACTTGGCATTCCACTTATGAAGAATGGCAGCAAACACGAGGCCACGTTCTACTACATTCAAGAAAACGGACTTAGCGTGTTTACATTGCACCATAAAGTGTCAGTCGTATATCAGCCAAGTGATGAATCAGAGGCGATTACCAATCAGATGTTCCCTGATAAAGATCTGAAACTGGCTATTCTGAGTGCCTATAAAGATGCTCGTATGGAGATCCAGAAACACAAGGAACAGTTTTAATGAACTTCTATCCACAAAAAGGAAAAGTCAATCCGAGTATTGATCGAGTTCTGAGAGAGCTAACTAAAGTTGCTTTTGAGGCTGGATATGAAGACTTGAAATGGATTGATAGAGTTAAAACAAAAGGCGGAATCATTCATGTGAATGTTATGCTTGGTGTCACACGCGAAGATTGCAATGCCGTGATATTGGACGAACTAACAAACATAGCTAACAAGATCCGAAGAGCGCAGGATCTAAAAGATACGCAAAGTGCAAAATTCTAAAGGGCTCCCAATGACGGGGGCCTTTTTCATAAGGAAGAAGAAATGAAAATCGTAAGCCAATTAACTCAATCCCGTCATGGTGGCATTGTGTTCATTAACAGCGAAGCCGCAAGCCGTAGAGATATGACTTTAGCAATCGCTATCATGAGTGAGGATCAATCCGAGATTGCTATTCTAGGGTGTGAGGCCCCGGAAGTACAAAAGATTAAAGCATTGCTGGATGCTGGCTTTAAGCCTAGTTATGCAAAGCTGCCAAGCGGTAACTATTTTGTTTGTCAGCAGTCTGCGGCAAAGAGCATTACCGAATCAGAAGTAGAAGTGTTTGATGCGGACAGCATGAACGAGGCCAACGTTAGCACGGATCTGCCGAATAACAGTGTTACAGACCCCGCACCTGGCTTAGCTAATAAGCGTCCTGTTATCTATAAGCGCAAAGTTATTGGCTTGTATAACGAAGCGACGGATGAACTTGAAATCGATGATGAATATCACGTTGAGGATCATGATTATCTGCTACTTGAGCCGTGTGATGACATGCCTTATTGGGAAATCGAAGATGGCTCATTGGATAGCATTATGGCTATGAAAGATAAGACGGTGAAAGAGCCTGCGCGAGTAACAGAAGCGTGTGAAATGGCAATCGCTGCCAGCCAATTCCTTAACTACTAATCAGAGGTAATAAATGAAACCCTATTATCAAAGTGCCGTTGTTGCTATTGACGGCAAGACAAAGATTTATCAAACGTCTCGGGTGATCGAGATTTTCAAACTAGCTATCGAGCCGAAACACAATGCCTTTTATGGCAACATTATTGGATTCGGTGACACTTGCACGGAAGAGCAAATAGATATTGCTACCGCAGCTCATGAAGCTATGGAACAACGTGCCGAGAAACAGGATCTGATTAAGCGTAAGCAACAGGAAGAACTCGATTTGATTCAGTCTTATAAAGAATCGCTAATCGACGTCCGCGAATGCTTGGTGAACAGTAACAACGGCAAAGTTTTCTTGTTGCCAGAAAATCATGGCCTTATGGGCATGTATCAATCATTCCTCGATATCGAGATTCTGCCAGAAGCTGAATTTGACTTTATCGAAAAGCATAGTAACCCGCTGATGGACACGTTTGTTCTTGAGCCAGTATCACAATTAACAGCTAGTCGGATTATGGAGTTAGAAGATGATAGCCAATAAAACAAGTTTTAATAGTCAGTCTGCTTCCGATGCAGGTAAGAAAAGTGGTGAAGTGAGACGCCAGAACAAACTGATCCGTAACGCTTATCGTCATGCTTTCGCGGATCATGCGGACGCGATTGTAAGTTCTTTCGTGAACGGCTCTAACGAAATGCTCGGAGCAAAGATTCCGCAAGACATGCGCGGGCGTATCGTTGAGCAAGTGGTAACACAGACAGTCATTGCGGCATTGACTACCGCGATTAAGCAAGGATCAGATATCGATGTGCTACTTGCCAAGTGTGACGCCAAAGCTCTTGAATCGATGCCTCCTGAATCTGATGACGGTAGCGAGTACATGACTCCAGTTGAACTCATGCGACGCGAGGGAACACAGTCAGAAGCGGACAGCGCTAACGTTCAGTCCGAGTTATCAACATTCGGCTACTGGTATAACGATCTGCAAGACGATATCAAGAGTGATGTTATGTCAGAATATTTTCATAGTAGCCTGAATGAACTATTCGAACATTGCGACAAGCCTGCCGCTGATGTAATCAAGCAGTTCAATATCAAAATCGGGGTGTGATATGGCTACTACTTTTATTGAAACAGTTAAAAACGCTGTTGGTAAGTTCATGCCAGAGGACATGCAGAAGCAAGACAACGGCATTCAAGTTATGACTTATCCAATGTCAATGAAAAATCTTGACGGTACTTGGAAATCAGTGCCGTGTTTGGCATTCACTTTTTTTAAATCAAGTAAGTTTACGCCGTCTGCTTTACAGAAATCGGCCGAAACGATGTCGAAAATGAACTTTAAAACAGAAGGATTGCTTTTCATGCGTATGCCGGATAACGGCATAACTAACAATTTACAGTTTGATATTGCTGGCGCCGATGATGGCTTTCTGGAAGAGTTTTTACGTGGTGCTATTGGTGGCTATAACAGCGGCGGCGTAGTAGGTGCAGTTAAAGGTGGTGTTCAAGCTGGTATTAACGAGTTTGATTTAAATCTTTCTAAAAAGGGTGGGGCATACGCGACTAACTTGGGTTCAAATACCACTATTTCCTCAAACAAAGGTGTTCATGGCTTTAATGGCGTGCAGCCTCGCAGTTGGACATTTATTTGGAGAATCACACCAAAAAACTATGCCGAGTTAAAAGAATACGGTGACATTGAAAAGTTCCTTGAGAAAGCCTCGAACATCGATGTTAAGGGTAATCCCCAGAACTATACCGAGATGCAAGTGCCAATGATGGTGCGAGTTGAGGAGCGAATTCTTGGCTCAAAAGAAGATGTGATCCGACACACAAGCAGACTTGTTAGTGGCTGGTGTCACATTTCTAATTGGCGCACTTATATTCCAGGTGAAAATGGCTATGGCACGTTTTCAGGAACTGCCGGTGATGCACTTTATAGAGAACTTGAAATCACACTCAAAGAAATCACATTGCCTACAGTACAGCTTTTCGAGAATGCAAGAAAAGACGGAAACTGGAAGCACTTGGATATCAATGGCTCAGACATTTTTGGAGATAACTAATGGCTTTTTACGACAGTATGCTAAACAGCGCTAAATCCTTGACGTCGTTTGATAGTATAACAGGTTCAATAAAGTCAGGTGTTACTGGTGCTATTGATTCGGCACTTGCGGCGAATGAGTTTGATACTCCTGATTATGCTCGTTTCATGCGAACAATTGAAAAGTATGATCTGGCTCGTTCTAACATGTTCTTAGTCCGCTTTCAGGATTTCAGAAGCGCTATTAACTTTGACGGAATTGTTGGGCCTGCTGGAAGCATTCTTAACGATGTGAGTAATGCCACAGGTATCATGGGGAAGGGGAAAGCGCTGTTTGGTGGGATAACAAATAATGTTAACTGGCACCGTGCGCAAGACATTGCCTATAATCAGTTAGGGAAATATGTTCCGGGTGTCAAGAATGCTATCGGTATGCTTGATCCAACGCTTGTTAGAATGATTCCAGGTGCTGGAGAGTTTTTAGACGGACTACTTGATACAAACTATGATCCGAATAAAGACTTAGCAATTATGGTGAAGAACGTCAATCTTCCTGGCACTAGCTTTGACACTCAGAAAAACATTTATAACAGAAAGCCTTTTGTTGAAGTTCTGGGAAGAAGTTTCAGCAATTTGAAAATGACTTTTTACAGCACACCTGGCTATCAAGAGCGAGAATGGTTTTTGCGTTGGATGCGTGACATTCATGATCCGAATACAAACACATTTGGGTTTCATGATACATACGCCAAAATGATTGATGTTGCGGTATTAGATAGAAGAGGTGATGTTCGCTCAATCGTTCATTGTGATGGATGTTTTCCGATCAACGTTAGCGATGTTCAGTTGGATTATGAAAGCAATAATCAAATCGCTACTTTTGAGGTGGAGTTTGCGTTGAGCACAGTCACTCAAGCCAAATATAAAGGCAAGTCAGGCAATGTTATTAGTAACATGGAAAGCATTTATAACAGAGGCAAAGCGATGGTATCGGCATTTAAGTAATAGCCGCATGTTGCGACTATAAGAGGAGGCAGTAATGCCATAGGGTAAGGTATGAGTGAAGTAAATGAGTCCATGATTCTTATGGGCGATAATAACAATAATAATACCAATAAGATCAATGTGTTCGGTATGTCAATACAAACGGCTATTTTGGTCGGTGCTCTACTGTTAAACATTGGAGTAACGTGGAACAGGATTGATGAAACGAATACGTTATCAAGAGAGCTGGCTGCTAAAGTTCAGGTGCTTGAAACGAAAGTGGCTCAACAAGACACACTGATTCAAACGATTGTACCTCGTATGGAGAAGATCGATGGTAATATCGAGAAGCTTACAGATAGTATTATCGGACTTAGTGGAAGAATTGGATCGAAGTAAGTAAAAGCGACTTATCATTTTGGTGAGTCGCTTTTTTATTGGTAATACTTATTGCCTTACGGCAAAGTGCTAACGCACAAACTGATAAAATCATTATACCAACTGATAACAAGTCGGTAAACATTATTGATCAAATAAAAATGTCGCGTAGCGACTGCGAAGCTAACTCATTGATATATAATAAGAAGACAATTTAGATCCTCATATAAGTTATATAAGAGATTTTATTTTGTCTCGTTCAATAAGTGAGCGGCTATGCCGCAGTCTGACGACAACTTGCTATATGCTATAGGAAGCGATACCACGCATTGCTACCTGAACGTGATATGACTACTGCTATACCGTGAGAAATGCGGCCTAGAGCGTCCTATCGCTTGTGTGAGCTGACGTGTGATCTCAGGTGTGATCTAAATAAGTTCACACGTCAGCTCACACCGGAGATCACACTATGAACTTGAACGAACATGCTATCCAGATTTCACAGCAAACAGGCAAAGACAGAGGTAACTGCTATAAAGCGTTGAAGACTTTGCTTGCCAAGATTGACAATGAACATATTGAAAGCCTGAGTTATAACTCGGACTTTAGCCACGTTACACTAAACGGAGTCGATTTCTTTCAGGATGCTAGAAAGCACTGGAAACAGAAAGACGTCCACCAGCCAATTCCTGTTGCTAAGATAGTCGAATCTAAATCATTGATTGTTACAGAGCCGGAAGTCGATCCGAGTATCGCGCTTGCAATGTCAATGATGAGTTTTACCACTGAAAGTACAAAGCACGTTGAAAAGTCGGAGTCGTATCTCCTAGGCATTCATAGAAAAGCTGATAACGAGAGTGAAGCGGATTATAAAACTCATGTCCTTGTTGAACATGCTCCTGATTCCTGTGTGGATGATCCCACCGAGATTGATACTAAAGCTTGTGTATCTACTCTCGGTGGCTATAAGCAAAAGCTAATCAGTTTGTACCTGTCTAATGGCTATTCACAATACGATGCCGAGGTATCAGCAAACGCACAAATGAATGCTTTTGCGACGAAACATGATCCTGATCTAACCGGTACTTATGAACGTGTGTCGGATGATAGTTTCTTATTCAACGGTAAAGAAACAGTTCTTTTTGATGAGGAAGAACAAGAGTTTCAAAAACAATAAAGCCACCTCTCGGTGGCTTTTTTTATTCCAATAGAACTCTACACAACGCGGTGTAAGGACTGCTATTAGCAAGTTTATTCCAATCAGTTTCAAGTACCTTGCCACCATCTACGCTATCAAGATCAATTGCTGATAGAGCGTAACGAATGTTTGCACCGTATGAAGGCTGGAAGTTGAGCATTTCGCGGGTGAATAGCATTGTGATGTCCTGTTCTTCTTCCACAAGCGGGCTGTAATACAGTGAGCAAGGTGTTAGTCGTTCGTCGGATGCACAGCCAACAAGCAGGTAATCAGCCGGTGTTTTAACGTCAACAACGATTTCGAGTTCAAGGCCGTCGATTATGTTACCTGTTACTTGTCCACTGGCTTTTAGTTGTGCCTCAACTTTCGGGGTACAAAGCACAAAGGTGGGCGTACCTTTATTTTTCTTGATATCTGCTACCAGTTCAGCGGCTTTGATAATCAGTTCGCGGCCTCGATAATATGAGGTTTCATAGTTAATCAGACTCAAATCCTTTTCTTTCTTGGCTAGTGAAATCAACTTGAGAATGATCTCACTGTTGACTTGTTCAGATACCACATTGCCGATAACGTTATAAACAACGTCTTGACTATCCTCGAACTGAGACTCCAAGTCCTGTAGCATTTCCATAGAAGCGTCAAAACGAATCAATCTTGATCCAACTTTAGTTCGCCACCGACTGATTTCAATATCGCTTTCTTGAATAACTGCCTGTTCAGGTATTTCATTCAGAACACGAACTTTTCCAGAAAGTAGCAGACTCCACACGGATGACATATCGGCATTCTCAGAGTTAAACGGAACAAGTGCTTCCACTACAATTCCGCTTTCGTCTTTAATCTTATCACCTGGCATAAATGATCCGGTATCTGTTAACTCAATGGCTCCGGCAATGTGTTCTTGCATATGCACAACAAATGGATCTTTACCTGCTACCTTCTGCTTGATGCCAAATACAGTAGCAATTGGCTGAGTTGTTGGCTGTTGGCACACTAGATTTTTATAAATCTTTTCACTTACTTTAGCAGAGATAGCCACCAGCTCGTCGCGTCCAGTTTCAATATCCACGCTTTCTTTCACAAGCTTATCTAGGTATTTCATTTTCTATTCCTTATGCAGTTATTAACTTATTTAATAGTCTGAAAACAAAACTTTTTCAGTGCTTGTTAAATAAGCAGGGGAGACGTCCCTTTAACTATTCCTAGGAAACAAAATGAAAGAAGCAATCAATAAAGTCCGTCCGAAAGACGACAGATTAGAAGACAATACCGCCGCGTTAGAACTATCGGCAGAAGTGGCAGAGGATTTGCGAAATAGCGTGGAAAAGAACACCACTGCTACAGATCGAAATACCGAGCGTATGAATCAGTTGGAGAAACGATTGGCTGATATGGGACAACCGGTTCACCGTTTCTCAGAAGACAAGCCTGAGCAGGTACAGAGCGTTAGGAGTGTGATTGAGTCAATCAATGCACCCGTTTCAAACTCCGATGTTCCGAACAATAAGCCAGATGACAAACAGCCGAAGATTGAGCCTAAGATTAAGAGAAAAGATGATTCGTTCGGAATGTCGATTACTAATGCAGGTAAGACATTTGCTGCCTCAGTTTTTAAAGCTGGTGCTGATTTCGGCAAGAGCATGACGGATCAAATTGGCTCAGAACTACTTCCGTTCTATAGCGATATGAAAGCGGCAGCGAGCAAAGTTACTGGTGGTGCTTTAGAAGCGGGTAAGATTGTTAAATCTCGTTTTGAAAGAAAGGCAGAAGAGAAGAAAGAAAAGCGAACTGGTATTATTCCACAAGCAGCTATTGAGAAAACGGAAAAGCTTGAGAAGGTAAAAGAGCTTAGAGAAAAGATTGTTGAAAGAAAGCGGGAACATGCGGATCATAAGATTTATAAAAAATTAGATGACATTCACGATCTAATGAGAAACATGATGATCGTGAACTTGTTGAAGTCGCTTGTTCCTGACTTTGGATCATTCGGCGGTGCAATTGGCAGATTTGCAGGCATGTTTGCTAAAGGCGGATTAGTTACGGCTTTCTTCCTTGGGATGAAGAACTGGGCTGTTAAGTTCGGTGCAGAGGCATTAAAGGGAATCAAATCGGCTTTTACAAGTATCACGTCTGGGATCACAGAGACATTCACAAAAACAGTTGATTCAATAAAAGACGGCTGGAAAAAGATGTTCCCTGATAAGCCGAAAGCCGAAACGGCTAGTCCGAAATCAAAATCGAGAATCAATCCTGCCGAAACGAAAACGCCTGTATTAGACAAAGACGGTAAACCTGTATTAGATAAAGATGGTAAGCCGAAGTTTGAAACAAAAGCAGTTAATACCGTTGAACGGAATGTTGAAAAGAGTTCATTCGAAAAGATGACTACTAAAGCAGTCGTGGCAGAAGGTGGTGAAGTCGCAGCCGAGAAGGTGGGCAAGGATCAACTGCTTAAACGAATGGCTTCTAAAGCGGGTGGGAGAGTCGTTGCTGGTGCTGCTGGCGGGCCAGTTGGTGAGATCGTCGCGGCTTTGTTGTTAGTGAAAGATGCTATTGAACTTGGGTTCGATATGCTCGGTATCAAACTTGATCCAGCGAAGTGGATAGACGAGAAATTGGGCACTGATAGCGAATCAGCCAAGAGAGCTGGACTAGGTAAGCCACTTGAGTTTAAAGCCGCTAATCCATACGAAAGTAATAAACTAGAAGAACTCGAACAAGAAGCAAAGCAAGCCGTGGCACAAGCAAAAGAGCGAGACATGCAAAGGCAAGCGGCTATCATAGGCAAAACAGTTGGAAACAGCGTGAATACAACTAACGTTGTTAACAATAAAGGTAACAGTTCACCAGTACCTTCTCCGTTTGCTACTGATGCTAATGTTTCTGCAATGTCGCAAGCATTTAGCAGCGCTTTTAAAAGAAACTGATAATTGATAAGTAAAAAGGCCGGCATCATGCTGGCCTATCTTTTACATTAAAGTATTGCATAGACTTTTTTCAATCTTTCCTTCTCATTATCAAACGCTTCTTGATAGTCGGTTTCGTCGTTATGTTCACGTCTGATTTTTTCTAGTATCTGCAATATTGACCATGCGCTATAATGTATAAATGGGTTTAGCCCTATCACGTTTCCTGCTGTTAGGTCATTAGCTCGACCTATTCCTAGTATTTTATTAAACTTTGTACTGGCTGCTTCAAAGTCCCATTCCGAAACGAATAGGAGCAGAGAGGCTAATGCCATAAGAGGATTGTTTCTAAACGTTGAACTTTTAGACAATGCTCTACTGAGAGTGTCTTCGGACTCTCTTATCTTGCTTGCAAGTCTGAAGGTAAGGATGACTTTATCAGATAGCTCTAGTCGATTAAATGAAAGCTCACCGTTGTTGAGTTTTATAATCTGCATAGCTTTCTTGCGTACCTCAGAAAGCCTGGCATCATTGAGCCAACGTTTATCTTGAGCTTCAATGTTATTAAATCGATAGTGGGGGTGTTTGAATACTAAAGAGGTATAAACTTCTTCGTCTAAATCAAAATCACGACTAATGCTTTTGGTTCTATTCTCTACGTATTTGTTGAGGTCTGGCTTTTTAAAATGTAAACGGAAAGCAGTGTTAGCCATGTTGACTAGATGGTGACTAATCTCAAATTTGGTTGTAGCATTGGTTCTGAGATTGATATACCACTCTCGCATATCACGAATATCTTGTTGCGAAAAAATGTTGTTCTCAATTCCTATGCAAACCATTGTTTTTATTTTTTCTGTTATAGGACTATTTGATTTTCTAAAGTCGAATAGGGCATCATTATCCGCGCTCTTTACTTTGTCTGAATCAGTATAATGATCACAATACTTTTGATGTGGATCTCCACCAGAAGCATCTCTAAATGCAAAGTGTTCCTGTTTAACGACTCTTCCACTTGTGTCCTTTCCCTCTCTTACTACGATTGCTCCTCTTGCAAGACAGGATGAACACTCTACATCGGCTTTAACAAAATCTTTGAAATCACCTGAAATGGTCGGTTTGCTATTCTCGAACAGCTCCTTTAACTGTGATACTTGAAGTTCTCTCTTAAACATCCTTGAGTAAGCAGTTAATGACATTCAAGTTCTCCATGTTATGGTTCAGTCAATATATTTCATTAATGAGCTTCGACAGTTTCAGTGCTTTTCCTCTTTTAATCTATGACATTCATCAATTGATATGGCATAGACTTGATAAGAGTTCCAACGAGACACCCGCTTTAGATCCTGACACTCTACATAATTTTCAGCTTTAGCATTTAATTTCATTTTTGTTGCAAAAGTTAAGATAGGTGCTATGACGAAAATGACAATTAGCACGCCACGTTGAAAAAGCTTGTCTGGATTTCCAATCTTTGCTACTGACATTAACACATGAACAATCAACACAATGCCAACTAACGGTGCACAGTAAGACGCCCAAATGTTGGCAATGCCACTAACCCTGAACGATGCTGATCCATTAGATAACGTTGCGTACAAATCCTCTGATACCTGTTCAAAACCAAACCAGATAAAAGCTGATGCAATGATTAGTCTGATGATATGGATCATTCAGCCAACCTTTTAAGCGAGTTGCCGATCTCATTTGAGAATCCGTAACGCTCGTCTAATGCGTCAAGTTCGCGTCCCATGAAGAAGGAACCAAACGCAAAGAGTGCACCAGTAGCCAAAATCCCTGATACAGGTAGTGTTGCGACAACGAGAGACATGGTTACAAGCGTCGTCATGCCTTTGATGATGTCGCCAGAGCTATTGCCCACGACCTCGGCTAAAGTCGCTTCATCACGTAAGATGTAATCAGCAGCATTGACTCCGACAGCAAAGGCCACTTCTATCCCTGCATTTACCTTGACCCATCGAGCAGCCCCTTTGACATCATTCAGACCGATACCGATTTGAACAACACGTGGATTACTCGATTTCCATTTGTTCCCTTTCATCAAGGTCTGAGCGTGGCGGCGATAGTTCTTGATGATCACATAATCAATGCCCTTGATGTTCTTGGTGTAAGACATAACACCTAATCCACCCAGTCCTTTGGCTGTCTGTGCCGCTGTTTTAACGCCGTCTACCAAGTCGTGGTAACTCTTTGTCGTACCGACTGCATCTTTACCCCCCATCTCAGAGTAAAGCGTCTGTAGCAGCTCTTTAGCTTCTTCCAGTGACAAGACCGCAATATCAGTTGGTGCTGTTGTGTATACAACCTCTAGCGTTTTGCCCTGGGCGAAGTCATAGGGAGGCCAATATGCATTCTTAGCCGGGATCTCTACCGGTGCAGCAGGTTGTGGAGCTGCGGCTGCTCTTGCTGCTGGTGCTTGATCTCCAATCACTACTGTTCCCGAGCCGATGATCACACCGCCACAATCAACAGCACCACCAGTTAATGCAGCGGGTTTTCCATTGATAAAGACGGTAGAGGAGCCTGATGCAATTGATCTGGGGTGTGGTGGGTTGTTTGGTTTGTCATGTGGGGCGAGGGGATCACCAACACGGGCAGCGGGGATACCGTCAATGAATACATCCGGTGAACCAGCAATGATGGCCGTGGGATGAAACCCATCATGATCTGTTCCAATATCCCCAACTTTCGCGGCGTTCTTGCTCAAACCGTGCTCCTTGTTATCAATGATAAAGCTGACAAGAAGGGGATTTTATCATCAATGCACCAATCGAGACCATAAAGACGTTTTCTGGAAGCGACATTGCCTGTCGGCTCACGGTTTATGAGGGCGATAATGAGTCTCTTTCTTGCTTGAAAAATAATCTTAATGATACATCAATCGTTTTTCTTGATCGTCTCAATCGGATCAGGTATCTTTTTGCTGTCTGTATATACAGCACCATATGTAGTGTCTAAATCCAAAAACCAATACAGGATATAGTAATGGCTACGAACAATAAAACTACCTCTGATAAGGTTGCAACGCTTGCCTCACAAGTGCTCAATGATGCTTCCTCTTCTGTAACTGCACGTTCTCTTGCCGCTTCTGCGCTGTCTCAAGCGAAAGCCGGAAAGCAAACTGGTGCGGAAATGGAGTCTTTTGCATCAATGGTGCTGCAAAGCAGCAAGTACAGTGAAGATACAAAGACTCTGGCCGCTAGTATCTTGGCTCAGGCTAACAAAGAACGATAAGTTCGGAGGGGCTTAATTGCCCCTTCTAGACTAAAGGATTAGTACATGCACGATTATGCGGTTTTTGGTCACAGTAGAGCAACGATCGGTCGGTATCTTGGTACTTCGTCAGTTATTCTTACTGGCTTCATCTCAAGTATTATGCTCTGGCTTAGCCAGTTTAATGGCTTGGTATTTATGGCTACAGCTACCGTTTCGACAGCAGCTTTGTATTTTATATTGCACTGGTTGTTCAATAATCTTGCATGGAAAATACCATTTTTTAAAATCCCCGATCTCAATGGTGTCTGGTTAGTCAGGGGAGAAACGCTTTCCGAAGAAGATGGAGTAGTTAAGTATAACTGGGAAGCTGAAATTGATATTGAGCAAACGTGGGAAAAAATCAGTATCAATTTAAAGACTAAACAAAGCTCTAGTGAAAGTTATACCGCTACTCTTGCTAAAAAATCAGGAACACGTGGCGGTTGGATTCTTCATTATAGCTATAGTAATTCACCTGATGCGTCTCAGTTCCATGAGCTGAATTCACATAGAGGGTACTGTGAGGTTCTTTTTGATAAAGGTCTGACTTCTGGTGAGGCCGCATATTTTAATAGTAATGGAAGACGTACTTTCGGGAAAATGTATCTGACACGGGGTGAAAAATGATCAATTTCAGTAACCGCTTACAAAAGCTCAAAGATAGACGCCAAGGTTCTGCTCAACGGATTGCACTTGAAAGCGGTCAATCACTTGCATTCGATATTGATCTTCGCCCGACTGAAAATTACGAAAAAGTTAAAGAAAGTGATGCGGTAAAATATGTGATTGGTGCAATGGCCCCTGTGAGTGAGACATCTACAAAGGTGTCAATTCAAGAAGGGGAGAGAGTTGCAACTACATTAGTTGGCCTACTTGATACTGATGGCATTATGACAGAGTATCGGCTACAAGGTTCAGTCGCTCTTGATATCCACATTGAGGGGCATTCAGATGTGGATATGTTGATTTTAATAAGAAATACTTTGCAGGCCCAACAGCCATATTTATCATCATCAAACTACATCCCTGCTTCCGATACCCGAGATATGATTCTTCAAGTGCAGGAACTTCGCCTAGTCTCAGAAGAAAAGCTTACAAATCGTTATCATCAAGCTAATGTAGATTGTGACAATAGAAAATCAATCTCACTCAGTGGTGGTAGTCTTACTCGAAAAGTAGATATCGTACCTGGCTCTTGGTTTGATACACATGATTATCAGCGCTCACGTCAGCAATATGACCGGATCGTAAAAATTTATGATAAAGAAGATCATAAATTCATAGAAAACAGACCTTTTCTTCATATTAAAAAGGTTGATGATAAAGACCAGTTGTATGATGGAAATCTAAAAAAAGTTGTCAGGTTAATGAAAAATATCGTGGCCGACATGCCTGACGGCAAAAAGAAAATAGCTAAAAAGCTATCAAGTTTTGATTTGACCAGTATCGCATACCATATGAATGAACGGCTTTCTTGTTCCATTTATTTTCCACTGCAATTGGTTGGGAAGCTTAATGACTGGCTTCTTTTATTAAAGGACGATGCGGGCCTTCGTGAGTCACTTTTAGTTCCTGATACTACAAGAACAGTCTTTGATTCTGATGAAAAAAATGATGCTCTTGATATATTAAGTAATGAAGTGAATGACTTGGTGTTATCGATCTATAAAGATATATTCCCTGATGATGTAATAAAAGACATTAACAAGTTAAGGACGAAAGCTGTTATTGTTTGATTATGATGGGCGGATTAAATATCCGCCTATTCTGTATTTATAATCTGATAAAAAATTTTTGTTCAGCAGCAATTGGCTGGACGTTGTCTGCCCTTTCTGGCATCCTCATCCGACGCCTTCAAGCTGTGATGAGGATTTCTGTGGGTATCGAACAGTATGCAATTGATAGAAGAACTGCCGCGAAACAACTCGGTAAGCCGATTCTACCTGAGCATTATTATGGGGTAACTAAAGAAAAGATTCTGTCTGTTCTTTCACGTATAGATCAAGGTAAGGAAAACATTGTCGATGCAGTTTTCGCAATGTTGTGTGATGAACCTCATTGGTCAAATTCTGCGGCCAAGCATGGCTTCAAGTTTAAAGATGGTGCAACTAATGCACAAATCGCAACACACGTCGGTATCTTACAGCGTGGCCGAGACATCAAACTAGATCGCGAAGGCCGAGACTATTGGTTGAAACCTCTGTGGCAGATTGGCGCGGTTCAAAAAGTCACTTACGATGCATCGTCAAAAACTTTTCAACCCGGACATAAAGCCAAGTCCAGTGCATGTGGATACCGATTGGCCGATGACTTTATTGATATCTTAATATCTGCTGAAGGTGAATGGCAGCAGAAGCTTGATGAGTGGATTCGTGAAGATAAATGCCGTGAGCGTCTTGCCTTCCAAGCTGAACAGGCCGAGGGAGGTTTTCAAAGTGATCATAGCGACCTTATAGAAGCCAGTCATGCTGTGTATGCACCTCGTTTTTTACCTGGGTATCAGGTCGTCTATATAGATGATGGTGACGGAGACCGAATCTCAAAGGAACAGCTTGAGATCTTGCAAATGGCAGGCTTGAAAATAACCCTAGAAGATTCTATGCCTGATGTTTTGTTATGGAACCCAGATGATGATTCGCTGTGGGTCATAGAGGCTGTAACTAGCGATGGTGAGGTTGACCTTCACAAGATGGAATCACTAACGGCTTTCGCTGTCAGAAATAAAAAGCCTTCGATTGGATTTACAACTACCTATCCGACATGGAAGAAGGTATATGAAAGACAGAGTAAAAATAAAAATCTCGCTGTCGGATCATATCTTTGGATTCGTGAAGATGCTTCAAAAAACATCTTCATAGGAGGGTAAAAAAAAGCGGCTTCTAGCCGCTTTTTTTACATGCTTTTTTGTAAGAGGTCATCGTAGTTATGAGAATTGCCCTCGACTAAAGATGATCCCATTTTAACCAATTGTTCGTGACTTGGGTAACGTAGGCTTCTTAAATCGGTAGCGTTTACTTGGGTGTGGCCATTGAACTGTCTAAAGTATTGATCTATCACGCTGCTATTCAGGTATGCAAGTAAGCCTTTCGCTAGGTTAGTGTCTAATGGATTTCCACCGTTATGAAAATAGTTTGTCTTATTTTCAAAGCCAACATAAGCAGTTTTAGCTATCTTATCCGTGTACAAGGATGCAACGACTCGTCTATTCTCTTCTTTAGCCGTAAGGCGTTTTGTTAGCACGTATGTCCCATTGGGAACCATAAGAGACATTGTCTCATCATTTAACGCGATGGCATTCGGTTTCTTACTACCTGAGATTGGAAACTCGATTTCGGAGTCATTGAAATGCATAGGGTAAATCAATGGTACTGAATCACAGTCCAATTCCATCCTAAGATTTTCTTTAGTTCTAAAATCTACAACCTTACCTGTACTTACTTGGATTTCGAGGTCATCGAGTGAACATGGCATGTTACCAACAAACTTGGCTATTTCTGCCTCTTCATCGCTTGTGACAATATGAATGAATCTCTCAGGATTTCCTGGCTGTACAACTTCATCAAAAGAAGCGGTTCTAACTCTGATGTCATCATCATCTGCACATGAACTTGATGAGATATCAACGCTCTGTTGCTGTTGACCTTTTTTAATGTGAAAAATCACATTTTCTTGAAGAACTTTATCACCTTTGAATGCTTTGTTTCTGCTGTCAAAGACGTGAATTTTGCAAAGTGCGTTGCCATCTAAAAGCACTCGCCTGAAATCTTTAAAGTATGGGCCATTACAAAAACTTCTTGGCGTAATTGCAACCAGCTCTCCACCATCGTCCAAAAGCATTAATGCCAAGCTCACAAAGCATGAGTAGAGATTTCCTGTTTCAACACCAACGCTTCGCAACGCCGCTCTTTCGTCACCATTCGCAGCAATTTTAAGGTACGGGGGATTGAGGATCGCT
Organism: Aeromonas sp. MR19; assembly: GCF_963899305.1. NCBI lineage: Bacteria > Pseudomonadati > Pseudomonadota > Gammaproteobacteria > Aeromonadales > Aeromonadaceae > Aeromonas > Aeromonas sp. MR19. The sequence continues at coordinate 4,848 of NZ_CAWQWZ010000006.1, read as the reverse complement.
TTGTTAAATTTAAGCGTATCTTGTCCTCGTGATCTTGCATTGATTATGCTCACAGCAGCGGAGATAAAGTCTTCTTTATGAATTTGCCAATCCAGTTCTACGTTTTGATTTTGACAATCACTAGCACATTCAGAGATAGAAAGCTTTTGATGTTCAACTAAAACGTCTTCAATTTCCCAAGCATGTGCAGTAATTGAAGACGGTTGAAATTTTTCGATAGCACGTTCGATCAGCGCGGCACTAAGTGAGCCGACGCCAGCTCCAGCATCTAAGACGTGTAGCTCACCATCCAGGTTAGAAAACATCGAGGTCAGAAGACGAGCCACGGAGGCAGGGGTCATGAACTGCCCTTTCTCTCCTCTAGTTGACTCGTCGAGCAAGGGGTTCGCTTTAAGTCGGATATCATCGACTCGATTGGATAGTGATTCTTTTGACATTGATGTGGACTGGTGACGATTTGGCATCGAACTAAGAAACCTGTATGGATAGACAGTGTCGCACTTTCTACACTATTTTCCTCTAAATGGCGAATGATTCGAGAGGTGAGATCCTTGTCGCGCATTATTGACACTGTAACTTGTTCATGTGCCAGCCGGGTTTGACCTCGGGGTGGATCTCTCGCAGCAGCAGGGCGAGGTCGGGCTCGCATTTGAGGTTGATGGTGAGCGGCGCTGCCTGCCAATCCACCAGTGCGAACATCTTGCCGGCGATGCGATAGACCAGGATCTCCGGGCCGAAAGGGGTGTCCTCCTGAGCGCCCGGCAGGGTCAGCAGAAAGGCTCTCAAACTCGTCAACTCCATGGTCACGCTCCTCGCCAGTTGCCATGCAAACGTATTTTTTAGGTGAAAATATCTGCTAAGATGCGCGCCTACTATACCCCAATGCCGTCGATGAGGGAGTCGCAAGATGCTGTATCACAAGACGTTCGAGCTTGGCCCCGACAGGGATTGGGTGGTATTCGTGCACGGTGCCGGTGGCAGCTCCTCCATCTGGTTCAAGCAGCTGCGCGCCTATCGCGAGCACTTCAACGTGCTGCTGCTGGACCTGCGTGGCCACGGTCAGTCCCACCAGTTGCAGCAGGTGGTCAAGGGTCACTACAGCTTCCGGGCCGTGACCGAAGACATAGTGCGCCTGCTCGATCACCTGCGCATTTCCTCCGCCCACTTCGTCGGCATCTCCCTTGGCACCATCCTCATTCGCCATCTGGCGGAGCTCTGCCCGGAGCGGGTCAAGAGCATGGTCTTGGGCGGCGCCATACTGCGGCTGGACATCCGCTCCCGGGTATTGGTGCAGCTGGGGCGCCTCGGCCAGCACATCCTGCCCTACATGTGGCTCTACCGGCTGTTCGCCTTCATCATAATGCCGCGCCAGCACCATCAGGAGTCGCGCAACCTGTTTGTGCGCGAGGCGCGCAAATTGTGCCAGAAGGAGTTCAAACGCTGGTTCCGCCTCGCCACTGAGGTCAACCCCCTGATGCGCTACTTCAAGGAGCGCGCCCTGCCGATCCCGACCCTCTACGTGATGGGGGAGGAGGATCATATGTTCCTGGCGCCGGTGCGCGAGCAGGTGGCCCGCGATGCCAGCTCCTCTCTGGCGGTGATCGAACAGTGTGGCCATGTCTGCAATGTGGAGCAGCCTGAGCAGTTCAACCGCCGTACCCTGGCATTTATTAAATCGCAGGGGGGCGGGAGGAGGTAATCTATTGCCACTTCGATATGGCCTAAGCCTGCATGTTGGCATTACCGTTATAAAACTTTCTACTTTGAGTGGCTAGGTGAGAAATGAAAAAACTCCAGCAGAACAAAGACTGCTGGAGTTTTCATATAACTAGAAAAGAGTATCTCAAGCCTGTTAGGTCAGGGGGCTTTATGGTTTAAACCTTAAACCCATACTTCATTTCTCTTTCTTTGAAGGCAGATACACCACCTTCTAAAATTTCACATACATGTTGGCGTATGCCTTTATTTTTTAAAGAGGCAAGGTCATTTATTTCAAAGGAACATTCTAAGCTTCCACTGCAGTATTCAAACTTGAATTCGTCGTTTTCAACACTTTCGTGTTGTCCCGATTGATTTGCGACAATTATACATTCAGAGTCCGCTGCAACAACCAGGTTAGCGTTGTGAGTTACCATAATAATTTGCCTTTTGGTTTTTCTTGAACGTACAAAATTGTTTAGCTGATCGTAGATAGTCCGGTTGTCGAGATTGTCTTCGGGCTGGTCTATTAAAATTGGATGAGAGGAGTTACTAAGATGTAATATCAAATTGAGAAGTACTAAACCTCGTTTACCTGGAGACATTCTGACTATATCATCATTTTTATATTGTACTATAAAATTAATATAGAAGCAGTCAGAGTATAATTTTTTCAAAATATCAATATCATCGAGTCCTTTTCTGGTGGATGGGATATCCTTTCCAGAAGTTATTTTATCGTGTATTGCTGCGATTCGTGTAGAGTGCAGGTCTATGTTATAGTTAAACTCACCTGTAGATGTTGATAAATCACCAAGTAGTGTCTGTATATTCCCTCGCCTATCAAAGGCACCTACAAACTCATTAAACTTATCTTGGTAAAAAGCAACTTCTGCGAAAATCTTTATATCTTCTTCAAAGAGGTATTCTGGTTTTACAATCTCTGTAACATAATCTTTGTAAAGGCTAATTAAATCATCGTAGAGCTGTTTTAATTCAATTTTGCAATCTGCACCTTCTTGAAAAATAGATGCTTTCTTCTTTTCTATTTCCTCAATGGATCTAAGGTTTACTTCTTCAAGTAGTAATTTTTTATTGGCTGAAATCAAAGCTTCTCTATCAGTGATTTTTTCAAGCAACGGTGCAATAGATTTTCCTACATCCTTAATTTTTAAGTTTATTAGATCTATTTTTACCTGTAATGATTTGTCATTTGTTAATAAATTTTCATTAAATTCATGTACTACACTACTCAATCGTTTATTTAGAGTGGACAGTAATGATTGTAGATATGTGGAGTTATTTGGCATATCCAATTCAGAAACGACACTGTCTCTAAAGGTAGTGAAGGTTGTATTGGAATTTTTAATTAATGATGCAACTAGCTGTTTGTTGCATTCGGAAATTTGGTTAAGTGTATTGAGGCGATTTTCTAATGAGGTTTTTCTTGTAGATAGTTTTTTGTATTTAGCTTCTTCTATTATTGTAAAGCCTGATTTTTCTCTCAACTGAGCTATGGCCTGTGTAAGTTTTGCTATCTCACCTTGAACTGCAGGCTTTGTTCCAATAGAGCCGGCCTCTTTATTTAATGAGCTGTATTTATTTCTCAGATCAAAAAGGTAGTCAATTTTAGCAATGATGTTTTTGTTGGTTGATGCGATATTTTTTTCTTGCTCAGTATAGAAAACCTTAAATTTTTCATTTTGGCTAAGAATATCTTTGACGAGAGTGTTTAATTGATTTTTACCATCTTCTTCTGCTAGATGATTAATATATAGTTGAGGGATATATGTGATTGGTTTTGAATTATCAGGCGTTGCAGTTGAACTGATTTCACCATTGGACCATTCAACTTCAAATTCCACATTCTTCAAATCTTTGTATGAAGCTGATTTAGCTAGGCTAACCTTATGATTCACTTCATCTGAATTAATGGCTTTAGCTATATGGAATAGGAGTAGAGATTTCCCTGATGACTTTCCACCAATAATAGTGTTTAAGTCCGGATTTAAAAGTTGCCACTCACCGCTAAAAAATTTTTTTATATTGTGATCAATGAATCGAACTTTGTTTATTGTTTGATAACTGCTCTTTTGTTGTGGACTTAATTCTTGAATGGCTACACGAGAGTTAGGGTCGTATATTACATTTTTTAAGCCATCAAAAGTAACATCAGATTTTATCCATGTATGTCTATTCTCTGCTGGCTTAAATAAATCTTCTGCTCGGTGTGCATCCGATCCCCAAAGGCAGGGTTTGATTGAACCGAACTCGGCTGTAAATGCCTCTTTATTGTTTCCTCCGAGAAGAAATTTTTTAGTATTTAGGTTTGATGAGAAAATGAAGTGTGCCTGCTTAATTAAGTTCTTACGGATGTTATGTCCTTGCGAATTCCAACTTACATCACTTAAGTCTTCATCGCATGGTAAAGCTAATAAATATTTATCTCGGAAGATAGAGTTGCCATTTAATATTTTAATTAAACTATTTTCATCAACGGAGGCATTTAACATACCAACAAAAAGTGCTCCTCCGCTCTTAGAGAAGTTGGGGTGTTCTTTAATTAACCTCTGCCCTAGCTCTTCTAGATTTGCTTTTGTCAATGGTCTGTTTTCTACAGGTGAGCCTGTTGATGCGTCAAAGCAGACTTGAACTTGTGAAATAAAGTCACTTTCAATTTTATCTATTGGTATTTCGTCAGATAATACTACATGGTAGTTTACTTTTCGGTTCCAAGATAAATCCTTTTCTTTGCCCAATACGAGCTTGGTTATTCTAAATTCTATATTTGGAAAGATCTTTATTCTTTTAATGGCATCTATTTCCTCTTTAGTAAATAGACTCATTAGTTTGCTAGGGTTTTCAAGATATTCTGTTTTCAGTATCTTGTATCCTTCAGGAAGATAGTAATCAGTAATGCCTATTGCGGAGATATCATTTTCAATTGCCTTTTTAAATAGAGCTAAAACGTATTCATCCCAATTACTTCCATATTCATTCCTTAATACAGATGCTGGGGTATGAACGTGTAAATCCCATTTTCTCCATTCAGAGCCTCTTGGATATAGATACATTATTAACTCCATTAATATTGAGGGGAAAATATATCGGTCGCTTATAAACCGCTCCGAGCCCACGGGACGCGACGAT
>NZ_CAWQWZ010000005.1:0-124131 GCF_963899305.1 Aeromonas sp. MR19 | reverse complement strand
GACAATTTAGCAAAAAGCTAACCAGACAGCGGAGCGGTAGTTCAGTCGGTTAGAATACCGGCCTGTCACGCCGGGGGTCGCGGGTTCGAGTCCCGTCCGCTCCGCCAGTAAATTGAAAGGCCTTCCCGATCGGGAAGGCCTTTTTGCTATTTGGTTTTGACGAACGGCATAAGGAAACAAGGAACAACAAACTGGGCTGCGACTCGCCACTGGCAACTCGGTCCCGGTCTGTTGTCCCTTGTGCTTGAGCCGGACTCTGTCCGTCTCCCCGTCCGCTCCGCCACCAACAAGAAGCCCAGTCGAAAGACTGGGCTTCTTCTCGTTTTGCATTTCTTCTTGTTTCATCGCCCAGGGGCGCTATGCACTTGGCCCATCAAGCCTTTCCATTTGGCGAGGCCATCGGCATACAATGCCCTCTGGTTTCCAATGGGAGATTTGCCCCTATGTTCTGCCCGCGTTGTGGTGTCAAATCGCTGCAAAAGCGCAGCGAGAAAGAGTTTGCCTGTGGCTGTGGTTTTCATTTTTTCCAGAATGTGGCGTCGGCCGTGATGGTGGCCTTGTGCTGGCAGGATGAAGTGCTGGTTGCGGTGCGAGGGAGAGACCCTGGCAAGGGCTTGCTGGATCTGCCCGGCGGCTTTGTCGACCCCGGTGAGTCGCTGGAAGAGGCGCTGGTCAGGGAGCTGAAAGAGGAGCTGGGGCTGGATCTGACGGGGGAGACGCCTCGCTATCTCGGCTCCTTTGCCAACGTCTATCCCTATGACGACGTGGTCTATCACACCTGCGATACCGTCTTCCTGCTGGAGCTGGCACACAAACCTGTCGTCGTTGCAGCCGACGATGTGGCCGCCTGCGAGTGGCGCAAGCTGGCTGGGATTTCGCCCACCGAGTTTGCCTTCCGTTCCACGGGCGCAGCCATCGGCCAGCTGCAAAGATTGCGGGGATGAGTTGCCTCACAGCTTTCGAGCGTGGCGACCAGATGGCTGAGCTGGAATAAGGGGCTAGCCCGGCAGATGTAGGGTGACGACCAGGCCGCCCTCCTCGCCATTTCTGGCCTCGACCCGCCCACCCTGGGCCTGAATGGCCTTGCGGGTGATGGCAAGACCCAGCCCATAACCCTTGCCCGCCGCGGGGGAACCGATTCTGACGAAGGGATCGAAGATGCTGGAGAGCTTGCTCTCATCCACACCCATGCCCTGATCCGCCACCTCGATGGCAAACTCTGCTCCCTGCCGCTGCAGGGTCAGGGTGATGATCTGTCCCGTCTGGGAGAAGCGCAGGGCGTTGCGCAGCACGTTGTCGAGGGCGCGGCGGATCAGCTCCGCCTGTCCGCAGATGGTGTACTCGACCTCCTCATCCGCCTGCTCCCTTATCTCGACTCCCAGGTGCTGCGCCTCGTAGCGGGTGTCGCTCACCACAGCCTCGACCAGCGCCTGCAGATCGTAATACTCCTCGCCGTCCCGCTCGCCATGGCTGGCGCGGGTGAGGGTGAGCAGCTCGCCGATCATCTTGTCCATGCGCTGGGTCTCGAGCTGGATCCGCGCCAGGGATCCCTCGATCCTGGCTGGATCCTGCTGGGCCAGACCTATGGCCAGTTGCAGCCGGGCTAGGGGGGAACGCAACTCGTGGGAGACGTCGTGCAGCAACTGCTCGCGGCTCTCCACCAGCAGTTGCAGCCGTTCGGCCATGGCATCGAAGTCGTGGGCCGCGTCGCTGATCTCGTCGTGGCGTCGCCGCATCAGAGGGTAGAGGCGAACCCCCAGATCCCCCTGGGCGAGGCGCTCGAACCCCTGCCTGAACCGGTTCATGGGGCGGGTCAGGTGCCAGGCGAGCAGGGCGCTGAAGAAGAGGCCGCCGAGTCCGCCGATCCACCACATGGGGAGCGGCATGTTGAGCCAGTCGCTGCGGGGTTGTGGCGGTGCCAGCTGCCGTTGCAGGCCGGCTGTGTCGTAGTCGAGCCGGTAGTGCTGGCCATCGGCTCCCAGCAGGATACGGCCGGTCTGCGTTGTGGATTGCTCCGTTACGACCGGTTCAAGGCGCAGCAATCCTTGCTCAACTACGGGCCAGCTGGCCTGCAGGGCCGCAACCGCAGTCGGTCCCTGGCGTTGCAGCAGAGCGGCGGCCGAGTCCAGCTGGCGTTCGGCCAGCTGCCTCGCCATCCGCTGTTCCGGTGGCCCCTCGTGGCGATAGAGGCTGAAGGCCACCCACAGCAGCTGGCTCATCATTATGATGGTGAACCAGAAGCCGAACAGTATCTTCCAGAACAGGCGCCCCTTGAGGATCATGCCAGCCGGTATCCTATGCTGCGCACCGTCTCTATGCCGATGGCTTCGCCCGCCAGCGCCTGCAGTTTCTGGCGGATATTGCAGATGTGCACGTCGACGCTGCGATCATAGGGCTCGCGCGGGCGGCCAAGCCCGAGCAGGGAGAGCTCATCCTTGCTGACCACCCGCTCCGGTGAGCGCAGCAGCAGTTCCAGCAGATTGAACTCGGTGGCGGTCAGCTCCAGCGGCGACGCTTGCCAGTGGCACTGGCGGGTGGCAGGGGAGAGCGTCAGGCCGGCGAGGCGCAGGCTGTTGTCCCTGCCGGTTTTGGCGGGCGCGGGCTCGACCCGGCGCAGCACGGCCCTCAGCCTGGCCACCAGCTCCCTCGGGTAGCAGGGCTTGGGCACATAGTCATCGGCCCCCATCTCCAGCCCGATCACCCTATCTATGTTGTCCCCCTTGGCGGTGAGCATGATGACGGGGATCTGGCTGGCGTGGCGGATCTGGCGCAGCACCTCGCTGCCATTGAGGTCGGGCAGCATGATGTCAAGCACCACGGCGGCATAGTTGCCGGAGAGGGCGTGCTGCACGCCGCTCTTGCCGGTCAGCACATGGGTGGTGGCAAAGCCTTCGCCGCCCAGGTATTCGCTCAGCATGGTGCCAAGCTCCAGATCATCGTCCACCAGCAGGATCTTCATCACTCTTCTCCATCTCGGGTCGACGCCATTTTCCCGTGTCCGCTGCCCGCTGACAGCTGCTTTTACGCAATCCTTACACTGCCCTGCAAGAGGCTTAACCGGACATTGGAGTAGATTGCACTGGCTTGTTTCATCCCTTTGTTACACCCAAGGATATCCGTGATGGTCCCTGCCCGTCTCCTCGTTGTTCGCCTGCTGCCGCCAGCCCTCTTGCTGCTCGCGGCCGGCTGGCTGTTTGCGCCGTCCGATGCGGCGCCGGCAGCGTCCTACATCACAACCCCGGCCGAGCGGCGCGATCTGGAGCAGAGCGTGCTGGCTGACGGCACCCTGCAGGCCCAGCAGCTGGTGAGCGTGGGGGCTCAGGTGTCGGGGCAGATCAAGGCGTTGCACGTGGCGCTCGGGGAGCAGGTGAAGCAGGGCGATCTGCTGGTCGAGATCGACGATCTCACCCAGCAGAACGCCCTCAAGGATGCCGAAGCCGCCCTCGACAACGTGCAGGCCCAGCTGGCCTCGCGCCGGGCGACCCTGCGCAACAACCAGCTGGTGTTCGAGCGTCAGCGCAAGGTGCTGGCTCGGGGGCTCGGCAGCCAGGCCGACTACGACAGCGCCGAGGCGACCCTGACCGCCACCCGTGCCGACATCCGGGCGCTGACGGCGCAATCCGTGCAGGCCCGCATCGCGGTGGACACGGCCCGGGTCAATCTGGGTTATACCCGCATCGTCTCCCCCATGGCGGGCACCATAGTGGCGATCCCGGTGGAGCAGGGGCAGACGGTGAATGCGGTGCAAAGCACCCCGACCATGGTCAAGGTGGCGCGGCTCGACACCATGACGGTGGAGGCGCAGATCTCGGAGGCGGACGTGATCAGGGTCAGCGCCGGCCTGCCCATCTACTTCACCGTGCTGGGGGCGCCGGAGCGCCGTTACCAGACCAGGTTGCGCGCTATCGAGCCCGCCCCCGACTCCATCAATGACGACACGACCAGCAGCAGCTCGACCAGCACGGCCGTCTACTACAACGGCCTGTTTGAGGTGGAGAACCCCGAAGGGGCCCTGCGCATCGGCATGACGGCTCAGGTGCACATAGTGCTGGCGACCGAACGCAGCGCCTTGGTGATCCCGGCCATCGCCCTGAGCGGTGACAGGGTGCAGGTGGTGGATGGTGCGGGCCAGCCCCAATGGCGGCAGGTGAAGGTGGGCCTCAACAACAAGGTGGATGCCCAGATCCTGAGCGGCCTCGAGGCCGGGGAATCCGTGGTGGTGAGCCAGTCGACGGCCCAGAGTCAGCAGAGCGGGCGCATGGGCCCGCCCATGGGGATGTGATCATGAGCCAGCCACTGCTGCAACTGAACGGGATCCGCCGCTATTTTGGCGACGGGGATCGGCGAGTCGAGGTGCTCAAGGGGATCGATCTGACCATAACGCGGGGGGAGATGGTGGCCATCGTCGGCGCCTCAGGCTCCGGCAAGTCGACCCTGCTCAATATTCTGGGCTGCCTCGATCAGCCGAGCTGCGGTCACTACCGGGTCGCCGGACAGGAGACCGGCCGGTTGACGGCGGATGCGCTGGCGGCCCTGCGCCGCGAGCATTTCGGCTTTATCTTCCAGCGCTACCACCTGCTGGGGGATCTCAGTGCCCGCGACAACGTGGCGTTGCCGGCCATCTATGCCGGACTGGCCGGCGATGCGCGAAAGGCCAGGGCCGAGGCCCTGCTGCAGCGGCTCGGGCTGGGTGCCCGTCTCGACTACATGCCGAGTCAGCTTTCCGGCGGTCAGCAGCAGCGGGTCAGCATTGCCCGCGCCCTCATCAACGGCGGTCAGGTGATATTGGCGGACGAGCCGACCGGTGCCCTCGACAGCCAGAGCGGGGCCGAGGTGCTCGGCATACTGCGCGCCCTGCATGGTCAGGGTCATACCCTGGTGATAGTGACCCATGACATGGGGATCGCCGAGCAGGCCGAACGCATCATAGAGCTCAAAGACGGGGCCGTGGTGGCCGATCGCCGCCAGAGACAGGCGACCCCCCAGCCTGTACGGGAGACGGTGCGGACTGGCCGGACGGCCTGGCGCGGCTGGCTGGACAGGTTCACCTCGGCCTTCAGGATGGCGCTGCTGGCCATGCAGGCCCAGCGGATGCGCACCTTCCTCACCATGCTCGGCATCATAATCGGCATCGCCTCCGTGGTTTCCGTGGTGGCGCTGGGGCGCGGCTCCCAGCAGCAGGTGCTGGCCAACATCAGCGCCATGGGCACCAGCACCCTGGAGATCTTCCCCGGCAGCGGCTTCGGTGATCGGCGGGCCGAGGCGATCCAGACCCTGCGAGCCGAGGATGCCGACGCCCTGAGCAGGCTCGACTACGTGCACAGCGTGACCCCCAGCCTGACCACCAGCGTTACCCTGCGCCGGGGCAGTCAGGCGGTCTCAGGCACGGTAAACGGGGTGGGGGAGCAGTTTTTCCAGGTGCGCGGCTATCGGTTGCTGCAGGGCATGTTGTTCGATGCCGCCAGCGTGGCCAGCCTGGCGCAGGAGGTGGTGATAGACGCGAGCAGCCGGGATCGGCTGTTCGCGGCGGGGGAGTCGCCGCTCGGGCAGGTGATCCTGCTGGGCACACTGCCATGCCGGGTGATAGGTGTGGTGGCCCGCAATCAGAGCGGGTTTGGCAGCGATGAGAACCTCAACGTCTGGATCCCCCACACCACGGCCATGAAGCGGATGCTGGGCCAGAGCCATCTGCGCAGCATCAGCGTGCGGGTGCGGGATGAGGTGGCGCTGGCCGCCGCCGAGGACGGCCTCACCCGGCTGCTGCGCCAGCGCCACGGCACTCAGGATTTCTTCGTGCTCAATACCGACAGCATCCGCCAGACCATCACCAGCACCAATGCCACCCTGACCCTGCTGATCGCCATGATAGCGCTCATCTCCCTGGTGGTGGGGGGCATAGGGGTGATGAACATCATGCTGGTGTCGGTGACCGAGCGTACCCGCGAGATCGGCGTGCGGATGGCGGTGGGGGCCAGGGCCGGCGACATCATGCAGCAGTTTCTGATCGAGGCTGTACTGGTCTGCCTGCTGGGCGGGGTGGCCGGGGTGCTGCTCGCCCTGCTGGTTGGCGTCTTGTTCGCGCACTTCAGCAGCCAGTTTGCCATGAGCTACTCCCTGGGCGCCGTGCTGGCGGCCTTCCTCTGTTCCAGCCTGATTGGCGTGTTGTTCGGCTTCTTCCCGGCGCGGCGGGCGGCGCGGATGGACCCTATCCACGCGCTGGAGCGGGAGTAGGCACACTCTTAGGCGCCTTGGCGCGCCACCCCATTCGCCTGCGGGGGCGGGAGTTCATCCCTCTTCGGCACCCGGGGCGGATTGGCCAGACGGCACCCTGTGCCAGTCCGGCAGCCTGAACAGTGTCATCGACGTGACACAGCCTGCTCTGCGCGGGTTTTCAACCGGGCCCCGTGGCCCGGTTCTTTTTCGCATGCGAAAAAAAGGCGCCACCCGAGGGGGACGCCTGAAAGGTCAAACCTTGCGGTTTGCGGACCAACGGAACCAAGACTTCACACACTTCACACTCTCAGCACTTTTGGCAGGCTCAGCCCTGCCACTTGCCTCCTTCCACTATCACGTCGTTGGGATCGGTATCGGCGCTCAACTTGTCGCGCACATACTGGTCATACAGCTTGAGCAGGTACTTCTCTTCCCCCAGCTTGGCGAGACGGTCGTTGACCCAGTCACGCAGCTCGATATTGCCCTTCTTCACCGCCGGTGCGATCGGATCTTCCGAGCCCAGCTTCTGGGGCAGCACGCGATAGCCCGGGTTCTCCTTGGCCCAGCTGAACAGCACCAGGTTGTCCTGGGCGTAGGCATCGCCACGACCCTGGGCCAGCGCCTGCAGGGATTCGGTGTTCTTCTCGAACTTGAGTACCTTCCAGTCCGGGTGGTTGCGGGTCAGCCAGATGTCGGCCGTGGTGCCCGTGGTGACGATCAGGGTCTTGTCCGCGAGATCGTCCAGCCCCTTGGCGGCGCTCTTCTCCGGCACCAGCACCTGTACCGCCACCCTCAGATTCGGGTTGGTGAAGTCCACCACCTGACGCCGCTCCGGGGTTACCGTCATGTTGGCGAGGATCAGATCCACCTTGTCGCTCTGCAGGAAGGGGATGCGGCTGGCGGGCTCGACCGCCACGAATTCGATCTTGTTCTCGTCCCCCAGCAGATCCTTGGCGAAGCGGCGACCGAGATCCGTGTCAAAGCCCACGTAGTGCCCTTTCTCATCCACGTAGCCAAACGGCGGTTTGTCGGTGAAGACGCCGACGATGAGCTTGTCGCGGGCCTTGATCTTGGCGAGGGAACCGTCCGCCGCCTGGGCGGCGCCGCTGGCAAGGCCCAGCCCGATCAGGGCACTGAACAGAACCGAGGTGATTTTTTTCATGCTGACTCCTTTCGTTTGATGACATTTGTATAAGAAAACTTGGCGAGGAACTGGCGTGCACGCTGGCTCCTCGGGTTATCGAAGAACTGGTGGGGGGCGCCCTGCTCCAGAATGTGGCCGCCATCCATGAAGACGATGCGATCCGCCACCGCCTGGGCAAACGCCAGCTCGTGGGTGACGATGAGCAGGGTCATGCCGCTGCCGGCGAGATCCCGGATCACCTCCAGCACCTCCTGCACCATCTCGGGATCCAGGGCGGCGGTCACCTCGTCAAACAGCATCACCTGGGGGTTCATGCACAGGGCCCGCACTATGGCGATGCGCTGCTGCTGGCCGCCGGAGAGCTGGCGCGGATAGTCATGGCGCCGCTCCCACAGGCCGATGCGGGTCAGCAGCTGCTCCGCCTGCAGCAAGACTTCGGCCCGCTCCCGCTTCTGCACCTGCAGAGGGCCAAGCAGCACGTTCTCCAGCACAGTCAGGTTGGGGAAGAGGTGATAGCTCTGGAACACCATGCCTATGCGCTGGCGTACCCGTTGCCAGTCGGTGGCACCATCCAGCAGCACGCCGTCGAAGCGGATCTCGCCCCCCTGAATCGGCTCTAACCCGTTGAGGGTGCGCAGCAGGGTGCTCTTGCCGCAGCCACTCGGCCCCAGGATGACGATCACTTCCCCGGGGTTCACCGTGAGGCTGACCTCGTCCAGTACCCGGTTTTGGCCGAATTGTTTGCTGACAGCATTGAGTTCAAGCAGAGGTGTCATACCGCATTACCCCATTTTTGCTCCAGCCGGCGCGAGGCGAGCGAGAGCGGATAGCAGACCGATAAGAAGAACAGAAACAGCAGGCCGTAGATGAGCACGGAGGCATAGGTGCGCTCTATGATCTGCTGGCCCACCTTGATCACCTCCACCACCTTGATCACCTCCACCACCCCGATCAGCACCGCCAGCGAGCTGGTCTTGATGATGCGGGTATAGATGTTGATGGTCGGCGGCGTCAGCCGCTGCAACGCCTGGGGCAGCAACACGTGGCGATAGAGCTGCCAGGTCGAGAGCCCGAGCGCCAGCCCAGCCTCCTGTTGACCACGGGCCTGGGATCCCAAGCCGCCGCGCACCACTTCCCCCACCTCGCTGGCGCCCCAGAGGGCGAGCACCAGCACGGCGCACCAGAAGGCCGGAATATCGAGGCCGAAGAAGATCGGCAACCCGAAGAAGAAGAGGTAGAGCCACACCAGCACGGGCACCACCCGAAACAGCTCCAGATAAACCCGCAGCAGCCCTCGAACCAACCGGCCTCCCTGTTGCGCCAGCACGCCGTAAGCGACGCCGCCCAGGGTGGCGAACAGGATGGCGAGCAGCGAGATGGCGAGGGTCAGGCCTGCGCCAATGGCCAGCAGAGGCAGCGCCTGCGTCAATAACTCAGTAACCGAACCGGCCATATTGAACCCTCCTTTCCAATCCACGCAGGGCGAGTGATGACGATGATGGGGCGATCTGCTCCCTCATCGAAGACAGCCTCAGTCCAGATAACTCAGTGACCGAACTGACCATGTTGCAGCCTCCTTTCAACGACCCGCAGGGCGAGGGACAGCGGCAGGAAGATCAGCACGCACATCAGGGTCAGCACAGCCAGCATCTCGTAGGTCTTGTAGTAGAGGGCTATGTAGTTCTTGGTGGTGTAGAGCAGCTCGGGCACGGCCACCGCCGAGGCCACGGTCGTCTCTTTCAGCAGAAAGATGAAATTGGCAAACAGCGCCGGCAGGCTGGCGAGCCAGGCCTGGGGCAGCTGCACGTGGCGCAGCAATTGCCAGCGGGAGAGACCTATGGCCCGGCCCGCCTCCAGCTGGCTGGTGGGTACGGCCTGCACCCCGGCCCGCAGCGCCTCTGTCAGATAGCCACCGCCGAGGAAGGTCATGGCGATCACCGCAGTGGCAAAGCCGGACAGCGACAACCCCAGCGCCGGCAGCCCGAAGTAGAGGAAGAACAGCTGGATCAAGAGCGGCGTGTTGCGAGCCAGCTCCACATAGACGCGGATCACCCTGTTCAGCCAGGACCTGTGCAGGCTCAGCAGGGTCACATTGAGCAGAGCCACGGTGAGCGAGGTGAGGATCACTAGGGCGCCGAGCTACAGCGTGACCCAGACCGATTGGCCGAACGCCGGCAGCGTGGTGAGGACAAAGGACCAGTCGAAGGTCATGCCGGTATCCTCCCGTCACGGCGCAGCCGCTGGGGCAGCACTGTGATGGCGTCCGGGTACTTGATGCCGGCGCCCGTGTTGAGCACCACTACCCGCTCGCCCTCCCGGATCCAGCCCGCTTCGCGCAGCTGACGGGCGGCGGCGAAGGCGGCCGCCCCCTCCGGGCAGACGAAGCTGCCCTCCTGGGAGGCGAGCTGGCGGATCTCGGCGGTAATTGCCCGCTCATCCACGGCGATGGCGCAACCCTCGGTGCGATAGAGGGCATCGAGCACCAGAAAATCCCCCAGCGCCTTGGGCACATTGATGCCGAAGGCCAGGGTCTGGGAGTCGGGCCAGAAGCGCGACTCGCGCTCCCCCTGCTGCCAGGCCTGCACTATGGGGGCGCAGCCGCTCGCCTGCACCGCCACCAGCCGGGGCAGGTCGCCCTTGATCCAGCCCAGTTCCTGCAACTCCAGCAGCGCCTTGTAGATGCCGATGAGGCCGACGCCGCCCCCCGTGGGGTAGAGGATCACGTCCGGCAGGGTCCAGCCGAACTGCTCGGCTATCTCCAGCCCCATGGTCTTCTTGCCCTCGATCCGATAGGGCTCCTTCAGGGTGGAGGCATCGAACAGGGACTGCTCCGCCACCGCCTGGGCGACCTGGCGACCGGCGTCGCTGATGAGGCCATCCACCAGATAGAGGCGGGCACCGGCCAGGGAGGTTTCCAGCCGGGTGATGGCGGGGGCCGCCTGCGGCATGACTATGGTGCTGCGCAGGCCGGCGCGGGCACCGTAGAGCGCCCAGGCCGCACCGGCGTTGCCGTTGGTGGGCATGGCGAAATGCGCGATGCCGAGCTCGCGGGCACGGGAGATGCCGACCGCTGCGCCGCGGGCCTTGAAGGATCCTGTGGGTATGATGCTCTCGTCTTTCATCCAGAGATCCGGTATGCCGATCTGCTTGCCCAGGGTGGGCAGGGGCAAGAGCGGGGTGAGCCCTTCCCCCAGGGTGACGACGTGAGCGGGATCGCGTACCGGCAGCAGCTCGTGATAGCGCCACAGGCTGGCGGGACGGCCCAACAGGTCGGTGGGGCGCCAGGCCTGCTTCAGAGCCTCGAGATCGTAGCTTGCCAGCAAAGGCGCCCCTGCCCGGCTCAGTTGCTGGGGCTGGTCGGCATCATGGATCTCGCCGGTCTTGCTGCAACGCAGATGTGATAGGTAGCTGTACGGCATGCTTTATCCTGAATGAGTCGTCTGAGTCAGTTGCTTATTCCATCCTGTGACCCAAGTGCCGGATAACAAACAAAATAAAGTGGCAAACTTAAGCGAAAAAATTCATATGACTCCGTTCAGCCATGCCAGTGTCGGCTCAGGGGGAAGTGGCATCCGCCAGCCAAGCCTGTGGGGGGTTGGGCCATCCGGCACTCTTTGCTACCCTGCCTGTTTCACCGATACCGCAGGGAGCCGCATCGATGCGAGCCATTGTCAGCCTGCTGGCCCTGTCACTGCTGAGTGCCTGCAGCGGCCAGTCAACCAAAGAGGATGCCATGTCAGGGAAAGCGCGCCTTCACTACCCCGTTACCCGCCAGAGCGAGCAGGTGGATCACTACTTCGGCCAGGCCGTGGCCGATCCCTACCGCTGGCTGGAGGATGATCGCAGCCCGGAGACCGAAGCCTGGGTCAGGGCCCAGAACCGGGTGACCCAGGATTACCTGGCGCAGATCCCGTTTCGCGATGCCATCAAGGGCAAGCTGGCCGCCTCCTGGAACTACACCAAGGAGGGGGCGCCGTTTCGCGAGGGGCGCTACCACTACTTCTTCAAGAACGACGGCCTGCAGAACCAGAACGTGCTGTGGCGCCAGCTGGCGGGCAAGCCGGCCGAGGTGTTCCTCGATCCCAACCTGCTCAGCCCCGATGGCACCACGGCGCTGGATCAGCTGAGCTTCTCCCGTGACGGCAAGACGCTTGCTTACTCCCTGTCGCTGGCGGGCAGCGACTGGCGCGAGATCCACCTGATGGACGTGGAGAGCAAACAGCCGCTAGAGACCCCCCTCAGGGACGTGAAGTTCAGCGGCATCAGCTGGCTTGGCAACGAGGGTTTCTTCTACTCGAGCTACGACAAGCCGGACGGCAGCGAGCTGTCGGCCAGGACAGATCAGCACAAGCTCTACTTCCACCGGCTCGGCACGGCGCAGGAGGAGGACCGCCTGGTGTTCGGCGCCATCCCGGCCCAGCAACACCGCTACGTGGGGGCGACCGTGACCGAGGATGATCGCTATCTGCTCATCTCGGCGGCGGACTCCACCTCCGGCAACCGCCTCTATGTGAAGGACCTGACCCGGGAGGGGGCCCCGCTGCTGACGGTGCAGGGGGATCTGGCTGCAGACGTGAGTCTGGTGGACAACAAGGGCAGCAGGCTTTACCTGCTGACCAACCGGGACGCCCCCAACCGCCGGCTGGTGACTGTGGAGGCGGACAATCCTGGCCCCGAACAGTGGCGCGATCTCATCCCGGAGCGTCAGCAGGTGCTGACGGTGCACAGCGGCAGCGGCTATCTGTTCGCCGAATACATGGTGGACGCCACCGCCCGGGTCGAACAGTTCGACCATGACGGCAAGCGGGTGCGCGAGGTGGCGCTGCCGGGGCTCGGCAGCGTGAGCGGCTTCAACGGCAAGCAGGATGATCCCGCCCTCTACTTCGGGTTCGAGAACTATGCCCAGCCGCCGACTCTCTACAAGTTCGAGCCCAACAGCGGGGCCATCAGCCTCTATCGCGCCTCGGCTGCGCCGTTCAAACCGGAGGATTATGTCTCCGAGCAGCGTTTCTACCAGAGCAAGGACGGCACCCGGGTGCCGCTCATCATCAGCTACCGCAAGGGGCTGAAACTCGATGGCAGCAACCCGACCATCCTCTACGGCTATGGCGGCTTCGACGTGAGCCTGACCCCGAGTTTCAGCGTCTCGGTCGCCAACTGGCTGGATCTGGGGGGCGTCTATGCGGTGGCCAACCTGCGTGGCGGTGGCGAGTACGGCCAGGCCTGGCACCTGGCGGGCACCAGGATGAACAAGCAGAACGTGTTCGACGATTTCATCGCCGCGGCCGAGTACCTCAAGGCCGAGGGTTACACCCGCACCGACCGGCTGGCCATCAGAGGCGGCTCCAACGGCGGTCTGCTGGTGGGAGCCGTCATGACCCAGCGCCCGGATCTGATGCGGGTCGCCCTGCCGGCTGTGGGGGTGCTCGACATGCTGCGCTACCACACCTTCACCGCCGGGGCGGGCTGGGCCTATGACTACGGCACCAGTGCCGACAGCGAGGCCATGTTCGACTACCTGAAGGGCTACTCGCCGCTACACAGCATCCGGGCCGGGGTCAGCTACCCCTCGACCCTGGTGACCACGGCGGATCACGACGACCGTGTGGTGCCGGCCCACTCCTTCAAGTTTGCCGCCACCCTGCAGGCTGACGGCGCAGGCCCCCATCCCCAGCTCATCCGCATCGAGACCAATGCCGGGCACGGGGCGGGCACGCCGGTGGCAAAACTGATCGAGCAGAGTGCGGACATCTATGCCTTCACCTTGTACGAGATGGGTTACCGGCAGTTGCCGGTCAGCCCCTGAGATCAGGGCCCTGCGGGGCCCTTTTTGTTGTCAGCCCCGGCTGCGACCATCCCTGTCTCGCCGCGATCCGGTTTCGGGCGGCGGGGGCCATCCGCCGCGCCCCCGGTGGTATAGTCAGTCACAGGATCAGCATTCAAGGAGTCCATCGTGAAGAAGATCATCTACATACTGCTGGGGCTTGCGCTGGCCGCCCTGGTATCCATAGTCGCTCTGGTGAGCCTGATCGACCCCAATCAGTTCAAGCCCCAGCTGGTGGAGCAGGTGCGCAAGAGCACGGGCCGCGAGCTGGTGATGCAAGGGGATATCGGCTGGCGTTTCTGGCCAAGCCTGGGTCTCTCCCTCGAGAAGGTGGCGCTGCGCAACCCGGCCGGTTTTGCCGAGCCGGATCTGGTGCGCTTCGAGCTGGGTCAGGCCTCGGTGGCCCTGCTGCCGCTGCTCTCCCACCGGCTGGAGATTGGCGAGGTGACGCTGAACGGGGCACACCTCTTCATCCAGACCAAGGCCGATGGCAGCTCCAACCTGAGCGATCTCATCAAGGCGTCCGAGGCTGCCAAGGGCAGCGAGCCCGCGCCAGGTGGCCAGAGCCAGCCCCCTGCGGGTAATGGCCAGACCTGGCAGATCAGCTTGCAGGGTGTGGTGCTGGAGCAGGCCAGCGCCCTGCTGCAGGACGATCGCGACGGCACCATTTCCCGCCTCGAACAGCTCGACCTCAACCTGGGTCAGCTGGTGGTGGATCAGTGGGTGCCTGTGACCCTGGCCGCCAGGGGCGCGCGCGGGGATCTTGCCTTCGATATCAAGGGACAGACTCAGCTCAAGCTGGCCCGGGAGGAGACAGCCAGCGAACTCAAGGATCTCAGCCTGAGCGGCAGCCTGAGTGCGCCGACACAGCGACTCGATGCCTTCTCCCTCAAGGCCGACCGGCTGGCACTGGGGCAGTGGAGCAGCCTCACGCTCAGTCTGCAGGGCGCTCAGGGAGCGGCAGACCAGCCGACTCTGGCCGGCTCCCTGGAGGGGACCCTCAAGGCGCGGCTCGATCAGGGGCAGCAACTGCTGGAAGTGTCGGATGCGGTGCTGGCCGCCAAGCTGCAAGGCTCGGCTTTGCCGCGCCCGCAACTGGATCTCAAGCTGGCCGGTTTTGCCCGCGCCGAGCTCGACAAGCAGACCATCACCCTGAGCAAGCTGGTGCTGGATGCCGACAAGACACTGCTGAGCGGGGAGGGGGTTGTGCGGCTCGGCGCCGTGCCCAGGGTCGACTTCGATCTCAAGGGCGACAAGCTGGATCTCGACGCCTGGCTCGGCAAACCGGCAGCGACCCAGGCCGCAGCGTCAGCGCCTTCGACTCCCGTGAAGGCGGCGACGGACAAGGAGGCCGCCCCCAAGGTGGCCCAGGCACTCTCGGCGGTGGAGCCGGATCTGAGCGCCCTCATGGCGTTTGATCTGGCCGGTCGGCTGCAACTGGGCAGCCTGCGGCTGAAGGGACTGGACTTGAGCACCGTCGATCTGCAGCTGGCGCTGGCGGGTGGCCAGCTCAGCCTCAAGCAGTTCAGCGCCGGCGTGGCCGGCGGTCAGGTGACGGCGAACGGCGTGCTCGATGCCCGTCAGCAACCTGCCCGCTACCAGGTACACAAGCGGGTGCAGGGGGTGAACGTGCGCCCGTTGCTGCAGACCCTGGCCCAGAGCGATCTGCTGGAGGGCAAGGGGGATCTCGAGGTACAGGCACAAGGTAGTGGCCTCTCCGAGCAGGCGCTGCGCAGCCAGATGCAGGGCAAGGTGAGCCTCAAGTTGAGCGACGGTGCCCTACACGGCATCAACCTGGCGGAGATGATCCGCGAGGCGCGGGCCACCCTGACCGGCAAGGGGGCCGAGCAGGTCAAGGAGGCCCGCAAGACCGACTTCAGCGCCCTCACCGCCAGCTTCCAGATTGCCAACGGCGTGGCCCGCACCAACGACATCCAGCTGTTTGCCCCGGCCCTGCGGGTGAAAGGCGAGGGCCAGACAGCCCTGGTGCCGGAGACCCTGGATTTCCTGTTCCTCACCTCCATCGTCGAGAGCAGCAAGGGCCAGGGCGGCAAGGATGTGGATGAGCTCAAAGAGATCACCATACCGGTGCGCATCGGCGGTCACTGGCAGGCTCCCAGCTACCGGCTCGACGTGAAAGCCTTGCTCGGCAACAACAAGCTGCTGGAGGAGAAGGCCCGCAAGGAGGCCGAGCGCGGCCTGAAAAAATTGCTGGGGGACAAGGCCGACAGCGAAGGCGTCAAGGGGGTTGCGGATCAGCTGCTCAAGGGGCTGTTCAAGTAGTTATCCCTCCTTTCATTGTCATTCAGAGCCCGCCCCGTGCGGGCTCTTTGCTGCCGCTAGTCCATGTGTCTGGGCCTGGCTGTTCACTGTCGGATGGGACTGGCAGTAAGAAAGCCCGGTTGCTTCTGGTTAAAAATAGGGATGTAGCCTTGGCTCAAAGGTGATATCACTGTTGGTTTACCAAGGAGTAGATGAATGAGTCGAAGTGAAGTCGTGAGAGAGATATCCCATCCGGACTGGCCTCTGGTCTGGCAGATCTATGGCAGCAGCTTCCCGCGCTACGAGCAACGCCAGCCGCAGCATCAGCAGGTCAAGATGGCGGATCCTCACTTTCACTGTCAGCTCTTTTATCAAGGCGACGTGCTGCTTGGCTTCATCTTCTGGTGGGCCTGCGACGAGCAGATTTATATCGAGCATCTGGCCATCAATCCGGCCCTGCGCGGCCAGAACCATGGCTCCCGCCTGCTTGCCGCCTTCTGCGAGACGGCGGGGCGCACCGTCATCCTGGAGATAGACCCGCCAGAGGATGAGATTGCCATCCGGCGGCTGCGCTTCTACCAGTCGCTGGGCTTTTGCCTCAACGACCATGACCATGTGCATCCGCCCTATCATCCCGACTATCAGGGGCACGGGCTGCGGGTGCTGAGCTACCCAAATCCCATCAACCCCGCTGAGTACCAGCAGTTCAACCGGATGCTGGTGACGCGGGTGATGGATCATGGCTTGACTGCCTGACCGGCAGCCAGGGTGAAGAACAAGGAGGTTCAATGAACAGGAATGTGCTGATCACGGGTGGCAGCCGGGGGATTGGAGCCGCCACAGCCCGCCATCTGGCGGGGCAGGGTTATCACCTCTGCATCAACTATCGGCGTGATCGGCAGGCTGCCGAGGCGCTGGTGGCCGAGATCCGGGCGCAACATCCGGTCGACTGCATAGCGGTGCAGGCGGATATCAGCGTCGAGGCCGAGGTGGTGCGCCTGTTCGGGGAAATGGACGCGCGGCTCGGGGTGATCACCCATCTGGTCAACAACGCCGGCATCTTGCAGCCCCAGATGAAGGTGCTGGAGATGAGCGCCGAGCGCATCAACAAGACCCTGACCACCAATGTGACCGGCTATTTTCTCTGCTGCCGGGAGGCGGTGCGGCGCATGACCCGTGGCGGCGCTATCGTCAACGTCTCCTCGGCCGCCGCTCGCCTCGGCGCGGCGGGTGAATACGTGGACTATGCCGCCTCCAAGGGGGCCATAGACGTGCTGACCAGAGGCTTGTCGCTGGAGGTGGCGGCGCAGGGGATCCGGGTCAACGGGGTGCGTCCGGGTTTTATCTACACTGAGATGCATGCCGACGGCGGTGAACCCGAGCGGGTGGAGAGGGTGAAAAGCCAGATCCCGCTGCA
Source organism: Aeromonas sp. MR19 (assembly GCF_963899305.1). Classification (NCBI taxonomy): domain Bacteria; kingdom Pseudomonadati; phylum Pseudomonadota; class Gammaproteobacteria; order Aeromonadales; family Aeromonadaceae; genus Aeromonas; species Aeromonas sp. MR19. The sequence continues at coordinate 107,271 of NZ_CAWQWZ010000005.1, read as the reverse complement.
GCGGGGCGGTCAGCCGGCCGAGGTGGCCGCCGCCATCGCCTGGCTGCTGTCGGATGAAGCCTCCTACGCCACCGGCACCTTTATCGACCTTGCCGGAGGGCGATAGGCATCTGGTGCAGACTTGGTTGAAGGGGGCTGAATTAATCCGCCCCCAAACCAAGATTATTCGTAGACGGCAGTGGCTGTCAGTAACTGGTCGGCGAAGGTGAATATTTCATCGATTGAGCCGATAGGATGCCGGGTTTCTTTTTTATCGGCATCAAATAATCCAAGATATTTCTGCTTCGAATTGAAATGTAATCGGCAAAGCGGCTTGCGGTTATTATCGTCGAGCAGGATGCCAAAATAACTCTGGGTGTCTCTTGCCGCGATCCTGGTTACATCAAATTGTTGTCTCAGGATAGCTTTGACGACGTTGAAGCCTTCTACTTCCTCAATGCTGGTATCTATCTTCGATTTTTCTTCATTATTTGTCTCAGGCTCATTGTTATCGCTTGATGTGGCACTATCAAATGCAGGTGGAATGGCCGAGGCGCTGACACTGCTACCAATCGCAGATTTCAATCTGGCATTGATGCTGTCATTGAGGAATTGGCTGAGAGCCTTCTTGGTGATATCGGTAAAGGACTGTTTTACCCTTGCGGTAAGTACGCCGTCATAGATCCGGGATGCAAAGAACTTAACAAAATCCTCTTCTGGCGAGCCAAACTGCTCGGCTAGCAGTTTCTTGATCTGGCTGAGGTATTTTAGCTCTCCTGCTGCATCGACCACAGATTCAACATCGAAGGAGGTCTTGGTCAGCTTCAATACCTCAGGCACTATGTGTTCATCGATATCTTCCAGATCCAGCGTTAAAAATGGTTTTTCATCCATTTTGTTTGGCGCATCAAGATCTGTATAGAACTCATATTGTGCACCATTGGTCAGAATGCCGATCCGAGCATTGGTGACTGAAAAATAGCGAAAGAGTTGACCCGAGTGCTTGGCTGACAGCTTTTCACTGTATTTTTTGCACTCAACCAGGATTTGTACCTGTCCATCTTTGAGAATGGCGTAGTCAACTTTCTCTCCTTTTTTGATCCCCGTATCTGCGGTGAATTCCGGAATCACCTCCGTGGGATCAAACACATCATAACCGAGAACACGGTTGAGAAATGGCATGACAAACGCGTTCTTGGTTGCTTCTTCAGTGGTGATCATCGATGACTGTTGAGCAATCTTTTTGGCGAGGCTCTGTAGCTGTTCTGAAAAATCCATTTTTTCCTCTCTGCATGGAGACTGGGGCTGGCACTGTTGAGTCGATATTCATCCCCGTCATATCGGGGCAGAAACAGGGTGATGACATAGACACAGGTTGTCTCTGCTTATATTCAGCAAAGTGCCATACGATGCCAAGGTTGGCATGCCTGAAACAGGATCCAGCTCACCGCTATTGAGTTTTACATGAAAGAAAGCTGGGCCAGGGGCTGACATTCATAATGAAAAGGGGCGCCGCAGCGCCCCTTTTCATTGCTCCAGCCGAGCCTTGCTTTACTCCCCCAACAGCAGTTGCCAGACTGCCAGCACATGGCCGCGCTCGGGCTGCAACTGGTCGTCGCCCACCTTGCGGGAGATCTCCGAGAGGTTGAGGCGATGGCCCCGGTTGCGGATCTCCAGATAGGCCTGTTTCAGCCCCTCCGCCTGCTCCAGGGTGAGCACCCCCACCATGACGCACTCATCGAAGATGCGCACGTTATCGGACCAGCGGGTGAGGGCCTCTGGCTCGCCGCAGGCATGGGCCAGCACCAGATACTGGGCGATGAATTCGATATCCACCATGCCGCCGGGGGACTGCTTGAGGTCGAACTCGCCGGCGCCCGCCTTGAGCAGGTGATCCCGCATCTTGTGGCGCATCTCGCGCACCTCTTTGGCCAGGGTCGGCAGATCCCGCTCCTTGGCCAGCACGGCGCGGCGGATGCGGGCAAATTCGGCGATGACCGCTTCGTCCCCGTAGATGGGGCGGGCCCGCACCAGCGCCTGATGCTCCCAGGTCCAGGCCTCGTGCTGCTGGTACTGCTCATAGGCCGACAGCGACGAGACCAGCAGACCCGAATCGCCGGAAGGGCGCAGCCGCATGTCGATCTCGTAGAGGATCCCGGACGGAGTGCGGGTGCTGAACAGGTGCAGGATCCGCTGGGCGAGGCGCAGGTAGAACTGGCGGCTGTCGATGGGTTTGCGCCCGTCTGTATAGCTGTTGGGATCGCCGCCGTGCAGGAAGACGAGATCCAGATCCGAGCCATAGCCCAGTTCTATGCCGCCGAGCTTGCCGTAGGCCACCACGGCGAAGCCGCGCTGGCCGCTCACCGCCACTTCGGGCGGCACCCCGTAGCGTTCGCTCATCTGGGCCCAGGCCTGATTGACCACCTCTTCGGTGATCGCCTCCGCCAGCCAGGTGAGGTGGTCGCTCACCTTCATCAGCGGCAGGGCGCCGGCGATATCGGCCGCCACGATACGCAAGAGCTGCACCTGCTTGAACTGGCGCAGCGCCTCCATCTGCTGCTCCACGTCCTCCTCGGGGATGCGCAGCAGGAACTGGCGCAGCTGGGGCTTGTACTGATCGAGCGGGGTGGGGTGGTAGAGGTGCTGGGGATCCAGCAACTCGTCCAGCAAAATGGGATAGCGGGCCAGCTGCTCGCTCACCAGATGGCTGGCGTCGCACAGCCGTACCAGCTGGCGCAGGGCGGCGGGGTTTTCCGCCAGCAGCTGCAGATAGGCGCTGCGGGTGAAGATGCGGGTCAGCAGCTCGCACACCCGCTCGAACAGGCGGGCGGGTTGCTCGCTGGCCACCACCAGTCGCAGCAGCTCCGGCATCAGCCAGTCCAGCGCGATGCGCCCCTGCGGCCCCACCTGGCGACGTTTGTACTCCTCCTTGAAACGCAGCAGGGCACCGCAGAGCGGAACCGGATCCTGGACGCCCTGCGCTATGAGCAATTTCTCCAGCTCGGCGGCATCGAGCTCGGTGCGCCAGAGATCGAGCCAGAGCTGCTCCAAATGGGCGGGGGCCTCCTTCTCTTCGCCAACAACGGCGGCAAACTCCTGATGGACGGCGGCCATCTCCTCATCCAGATGAGCCATAAAGGCGCCCCAGTCCGTAAAGCCGAGGGAGGCGATCAGCCGCTGGCGATCCCGCTCCTCGGTGGGCAGGGTCTGGGTCTGCTGATCGCCTATCTCCTGCAATATGTTCTCGACCCGGCGCAGGAAGCGATACGCCACCAGCAAGCGGTCGCAATGCTCTGCCTCAAGGGCGCCGCACAGGGCGATGGCGGCCAGCGCCTCGGGCAGGTGGCGCACCCGCAGGGCGGGTTCGCGGCCGCCGCGAATGAGTTGCAGCGCCTGGGCGATAAACTCCACCTCGCGAATGCCGCCAGCCCCCAGCTTGATATTGCCCTCCAGCCCCTTGCGGCGCACCTCGGCGGCTATCATCGCCTTCATCTGGCGCAGGCCGTCGATGACGCCAAAGTCGATGTAGCGGCGAAACACGAAGGGGCGCAGCATCTCGGCGAGTGCAACGGCGTGCTCGCACTGGGGCCCCAGTACCCGCGCCTTGACCATGGCGTAGCGCTCCCAGTTGCGGCCGTGATGCTGGTAGTAATCCTCCATGGCGGCAAAGGAGATGGCGAGCGGGCCCGCGTCGCCGAAGGGGCGCAGCCGCATGTCGACCCGGAACACCTGACCATCCTGGGTGGGCTGGTGGAGGGCGTTGATCAGCCGCTGCCCCAGCTTGATGAAGAAGGGCTGGTTGGCCAGCTCGCGCCGTCCGCCGACCGTGTAGCCGTTCTCGGGGAAGGTGAAGATGAGATCGATATCCGAGGAAAAATTGAGCTCGCCGCCGCCGAGCTTGCCCATGCCGAGGATGAGCAGCGGCTGCGGGTTGCCATCCCCGTCTATGGGGGTGCCCAGCTCGCCGCACTGCTTCTCGTAGAGCCAGTCGCGGGCGGAGCAGATCAGGGCATCCGCCAGCTTGGTGAGGTGGATAAAGCTTTCCTCCACCGCGGCGTGCCCCAGCAGCTCGCGCCAGGCGATCACCAGCATGCGGCCACGACGGAACTGGCGCAGGGTGCGCTTGAGCGCCTCTTCATCGCTCACCTCGGCAAGCAATGCGGTCAGATCGGGCTGATAGGCAGGCCAGCGCTCGGTGCGCTCAAGATCCCCGGAGGCGAGGATCTGCGCCAGCAGCTCGGGCTGCTTGATGAGCGAATCGGAGACGAAGTCGGAGAGGCCGAGCAGGGTCAGCAGGGTCTGGCGAATCGCATCGGGCAGGGCATCATAGTCGGGCGCCAGCTCGACCAGCCGCTGCCACTGGCGTTGGGCCTGATCCTGCAGCAAGGGCACAAGAGAGGAGGGGAGGAAGGGAGAAGCTGAATGCTGGGCCACGGTTGCCGTCCTTGTGGTTAACGGATCTGCAGGGTGAATGAAAATGCTGGCAGCCAATCTAGCACTGTCGAGCGGCTCGGCACAGTGCGACGGGCGAGTCGCTCGCAGGTACTCTCATCAGGCTCAGTCTCGCCCCTGCGCCACAGCGCAGGGGCGAGCTGCATTAACCGGCGAGTGCTGCGTGGCCCTGTTCAGGGGCGCAGATAGATCTCGGGATCGTATTTTTCCATCAGGCTGGCCGGTTTGCGCGGCGGCGCGAAACCAAAGTCGGCGTAGAGGCCGTGGGCATCCGAGGTCGCCAGGCTGAGGTGGCGCAGCCCTTGCAATTGCGGGTGAGCCAGGATGGCCGCCACCAGCGCCTTGCTGTGACCCCGGCCGCGATGGGCGGGCAGCACGAACACATCGGCCAGATAGCCGAAAGTCGCTCTGTCCGTGATGACCCGGGCGAAGGCCACCTGCTGACCGGCGACATAGCCGCCGAAACAGAGGGAGTGGTTGATGGCTCTCTGTACCGTCGCCAGCGGAATGCCGAGGCACCAGTAGGCCTCCTCGGACAAAAATCGGTGGATCAAGGGCACGTCTAGCCGCCCCTTGTCGTCGCTTATCTCAAGTTGGGAGTGATCTTGTGGGTGCTGCATCCTGGCTCCTTGCCGTGACATGAATAAGAAAGGCCCCTCGCGGGGCCTTCCAGTTTACTCAAATCACGGTCTCAGGCCAGTTTGAAAGCCTGGATGATGAACGCTGTCCAGGGTCTGGCTGTGGTGCGTCATCCGCTCCTGTGTCCTGTCTGCGAGGTAACGCCCGTCAGGCCAGCTTGAAAGCCTGGATATGGGTATCCAGGGTCTGGCTGTGGTGCTCCACCAGCTCGGAGGCTTCCTGCAGCTCCCGCAGTACGACCACGGATCCTTCCACCACCTGCTTGACCTGCTCCAGGTTGCCGCTCATCTCCTCGGCCACCGAGCTCTGCTGCTCGGAGGCGGCGGCGATCTGGCGGTTCATGTCGGCCACCCCCTGTACCCGCTGCACTATGGTGGCGAGCTGATCTCCGGCCTGGGTCACCTGCTCCACCCCCTTGTCGGCCTGTTGCACGCTCTTGGCCATCAGTTCGGCGGCCTGGCGGGCATTGCCCTGCAACTGTTCGATCATCTTCTGGATCTCGACGGTGGCGGCCTGGGCCCGGTTGGCCAGCTCGCGCACCTCGGACGCCACCACGGCAAAGCCGCGACCCGCCTCACCGGCGCGGGCGGCCTCGATGGCGGCGTTCAGCGCCAGCAGGTTGGTCTGCTCCGAGATGCCGCGAATGGTATCCACGACGGATCCAATCTGCTCGACCCCCTGTTCCACCTGATTGACCACTGTGGAGGAGCGCTGGATGTTGCCGGAGAGGGTATCTATGGTGTTGACGGTGGCCGCCACGCAGCGGCTACCCTCTTCGGCCAGCAGGCTGGTTTCGGCGGTGGCGTGGGAGGCCTGCTCCGCATGGGCGGCCACCTCGCGAATGGCGCCCACCATCTGGCTCATGGCGCTGGCCAGCTGCTCTATCTGGGTGAACTCCTCGCTGATGGCCTCGTTGGCCTCTTCCATGCAAAGGGTGACCTGGGAGGCGATGTCGTTGAGCTCCTTGCAGGCGACGCGCTGGGTGCCGAATACCTGCTTGAGATTCTCCTGGGAGTGGGCCACCGCCTTGGCGATGTCGCCGAACTCGTCGCGGGACTTGAGCAGCACCTTGTGGCTCAGATCCTTGCGGGCGAAGCGTTCAAGCAGGCCCACCAGGTAGTGCACCTGCTTGACCATGAGGCGGGAGCCGGTCAGCAGCAGCACCACGAAGATGACCCCCATCACGGCGGTTTCCATCACCCCGGTCCAGAGCAGGCGATCGGCAATGGCATTGGCCTTGTCGGCATCTATGCCCTCGCTCAGCAGGGTGGTTTCCAGATTGTTGGCGTCGAACCAGAGTTTGATCAGCAACAAAACAGTACTGAACACCATGAGCAGTACCACTTTGGGTACCAGCCGGATATTGCTCATTCGCCGCTCCAGCGGGTTTAACTGCATAATATTTCTCCTTTTAATGGCCGGTTTTCCTTTGTCCTCAGGACTATCGGCATTATCTTCTTTTTTATTAATTCGCACCGTGCCTAAAGTAGGAAAATGTATGCGACATCACTTAACTCACCTGCGCGCCATGGATCTGCTGATGGCGTTTCTGTCGGTGATCTCCGTTGCGCTGGTCTGTGCCCGCTGGTGGGGCCACTCGGACTGGACCCCCCAGACACTGCAGCTCTTCTATGACGTCGACAGTCTGATCTGCTACTTCTTCCTCGCCCACTTCGCCTATGGCTGGGTACGCGCCCGCGACAAGCGTGCCTTCTTCAAGGCGAACTGGTTCTATCTGCCGGGCAGCCTGCCCATGGTGGAACAGCTGCGCTGGGCGCGCCTGATCCAGCTGTGGCGTGTCTATCAGCTGCTGCGGGATCAGCCGGATCTGCTCGGCATGTTCCGCCGCGAGCGCAACGAGACCACCCTCTCGGGGATACTGTTCCTGTTCTTCCTGCTGCTGGGGGTGGGCTCGGGCGTCATGTATCTGATCGAATCGGGTCAGCCCGGCAGCCAGATCCAGACCCCTTACGATGCCTTCTGGTGGACGCTGGTGACCCTGTCGACCGTGGGTTACGGCGATCTGGTGCCCAAGACGGAGGAGGGGCGCTTCGTCGCCAGCCTGCTGATCCTGTTCGGGGTCGGTCTGTTCGGTGCCATCAGCGGCTTCATGGCCAGCCTGTTTCTGCAGCCGGGGCGGGGGGATGGCGAACTGGAGAAGTGGCGGCATCACCAGAGTGCCCAGCAGGATCTGCTGCTGCAGGAGCTGCGAGCCCTGCGTGCCGAGGTGAAGGCGCTGAAACAGAAGTAGCCTGCGGCGTCTGGAATGGTCGCGTGGGGGAGGGGACAAGTTGCGAGCCAGCTCTCAGCTCGGGGGGAGGCGCTTTTCTTTGCTTGTCCTTTGACCCGCTGGCGGCTTAACATTCGGCCAGTCACCTAACCAAATGAAGAGAATCGATCGACCATGCGCGCCCTTCTCGGGATCCTGATCTGCTTGTGTGCCCAACAGGCACTGGCCGATACCCGTTATGTCTCAGACAACATCTTTACCTTTATCCACAATGGTCCGGGTACCCAGTACCGGATCCTCGGCAGCGTCAAGGCTGGTGAACCGCTGGAAGTAAAGGCGGTGAACAACGAGGCCGGCTTCACCCAGGTGGTGGACGGTCGTGGCCGCGATGGCTGGATCAAGAACAGCGAGCTGCAGGGCGAGATCAGCCTGCGCGAGCGGCTGCCCCAGGTCCAGAAGGAGCTGGAGGAGCTCAAGGCTCGCCTGCAGAACCTCAACGGTGACAACGAGAAACGCTTCACCGAGAAGGATGGCAAGATCGCCGAGCAGAGCAAGGAGATCGCCAGCCTGAAGGCCCAGCTCGCCAGCCAGAGCGAGGAGATGGGGAACCTAAAGGAGCAGAACGACGCCCTGACCCAGAGCTATGACAACCAGGAGCACGACATGCAGATGGACTGGTTCATCCGCGGTGGTGCCATGGTGGGCGGCGGCATACTGCTCGGTATCCTGCTCCCCATGCTGCCCCGTCGTCGCAGCCGCGGCGAGCGCTGGATGAACTGATCCAGGTTCTGCCCCGGTGTTGCAGTCGTGGTGAATGCAGGACAAACGGACCGTTTCTGTCGGTCGGATGAAGAAGGGTCGCAATAGCGACCCTTCTTTTTTGCTCCGCATAAAATTGTATACAAAATAAGGCGATGAAATTGCCCACCTCGCCAGCTCCCGGCTTTAATGTGCGTCAAATGAGCCAATCAGCGATATTTGTTAATATCAGGCAACAATTTCATTTCATCTATGGGTCGATATTGTATACATTGTCGGCGTTTCGGCGGCACGGCCGCCTTCGTCGATATAGCCTGCGGGCGTACAGGAAGACCCCATATGTTCAAAGCCACTCAAGTTCTTGCAGCTGACTACCTTCCCTCCGATCTGGCCGCCCTGCGCGAAGCCATCACCCAGAATTACGTGGTGGATGAAAACGCCTATCTGGCGGAGCTCTCTGCCATGTTGCCGGGGGATGGCGCCTCGCTGGAGCGGGTGACCCAGCGTGCCCGTACCCTGGTGACCAAGGTACGCAAGGAGAGTGGCTCCGGCGATGGCATAGACGCCTTCCTGCAGGAGTACAGCCTGGACACCCAGGAGGGGATCATACTGATGTGCCTGGCCGAGGCCCTGCTGCGCATTCCCGATGCCGAGACCGCCGACGCCCTGATCAAGGACAAGCTCTCCGGCGCCAACTGGTCGTCCCATTTTCGCAAGAGCGACTCCACCCTGGTCAACGCCTCCACCTGGGGCCTGATGCTGACCGGCAAGATCATCAAGCTGGACAAGAAGCTGGACGGCAATCCGGCCAACATGCTGGGCCGCATGGTCAACAAGCTGGGCGAGCCCGTGGTGCGCTCCGCCATGTACGCCGCCATGAAGATCATGGGCAAGCAGTTCGTGCTGGGGCGCGACATGAAGGAGGCGCTGAAGGCGAGCCGCAAGTCCCGGGAGAAGGGTTACACCCACACCTATGACATGCTGGGGGAGTCCGCCCTGACCCTGGCCGATGCGGACAAGTATTTCGGCGACTACCAGCGCGCCATCGAGGCGGTCGGCAATGAGCGCATCAGCGACGGCGGCCCGGCCCCCTCCATCTCCATCAAGCTGTCGGCGCTGCATCCGCGCTATGACGTGGCGAACCGCGAGCGGGTGCTCGGCGAGATGAGCGAGCGACTGGTGGGGCTGGTGCGTCTGGCCCGTGACAAGGACGTGGCCATCAGCATAGATGCCGAGGAGATGGACCGCCTCGAACTCTCTCTCGATCTGTTCGAGCAGCTCTATCGCTCCGATGCCAACCGCGGCTGGGGCAAGCTCGGCATGGTGGTGCAGGCCTACTCCAAGCGTGCCCTGCCTGTGCTCTGCTGGTTGACCGGGCTGGCCCGCGAGCAGGGGGATCTGATCCCGGTGCGGCTGGTGAAAGGAGCTTACTGGGACAGCGAGCTGAAATATGCCCAGCAGGCCGGTCTGCCCGGCTATCCGCTGTTTACCCGCAAGGCGGGTACCGACATCTCCTACCTCGCCTGTGCCCGCTACCTGCTGAGCGAGCCGACCCGCGGCTTCATCTCGCCCCAGTTTGCCACCCACAACGCCAATACAGTGGTCAGCATCCTGGAGATGGCCGGCGATCGCCAGTTCGAGTTCCAGCGCCTGCACGGCATGGGGGAGGAGCTGCACAACGCCGTGCTCAGCGAATGTCCCGGCCTGCACTGCCGCATCTATGCGCCGGTGGGTGCCCACAAGGATCTGCTGCCCTACCTGGTGCGCCGCCTGCTGGAGAACGGGGCCAACACCTCCTTCGTCCACAAGCTGGTGGATCCCAACACCCCGGTGGACAGCCTGGCCGAGCACCCGCTGCGCACCCTGAAGCGCTATGGCAGCCTGGCCAATGACCGCATTCCGCAGCCGGTGAACCTGTTCAGTGACCGCAAGAACTCCAGCGGCGTGAACATGAACATAGTCTCCATCCAGCGCCCCTTCTTCGCCAAGCTGAAGGAGCTGGAGAGCAAGCAGTGGCTGGCGGGCCCCATTGTCGATGGGGAGACCCTCAAGCGCAGCGAGGCTCGTACCGTGCTGAGCCCGCAGGACGTGAGCCAGCTAGTGGGCAAGATCCACTGGGCCGACGAGCAGGCGGTGGAGCAGGCGCTGGCCTCGGCCCATGCTGCCTTCCCGCGCTGGCGCGAGACGCCGGTGAGCGAGCGAGCCGCCGCGTTGGAGAAGCTGGCGGATCTGCTGGAAGCGAATCGCGAGCAGTTCATCTCCTTGTGTACCCGCGAGGCGGGCAAGCTGCTGCAGGATGGTATCGACGAGGTGCGCGAGGCGGTGGATTTCTGCCGCTACTACGCGGTGCAGGCCCGTGGCCTGATGGGGCAGGCGACCCTGCTGCCCGGCTACACGGGTGAGCAGAACGAGTTGTTCCTGCAGGGCCGTGGCGTCTTTGTCTGCATCAGCCCGTGGAACTTCCCGCTGGCCATCTTCCTCGGTCAAATCGCGGCGGCGCTGGCCACCGGCAACACCGTCATCGCCAAACCGGCGGAGCAGACAGGCCTCATCGCTCATCTGGCGGTGACCCTGGCCCATCAGGCCGGCATTCCGGGCGACGTGCTGCAACTGCTGCCGGGTGATGGCGCCACAGTGGGTGCCAAACTGACGGCGGATGCCCGCATCGGCGGCGTCTGCTTCACCGGCTCCACCGAGACCGCAAAGCTGATCAACATGACCCTGGCCCAGCGCGATGGCGCCATACTGCCGCTCATCGCCGAGACCGGCGGTCAGAACGCCATGATAGTCGACTCCACCGCCCTGCCGGAGCAGGTGGTGCGCGACGTGGTGAGCGCCGCCTTCCAGAGCGCCGGCCAGCGCTGCTCCGCCCTGCGGGTGCTCTACCTGCAGGAGGAGATAGCGCCGCGGGTGCTGGAGATCCTGACCGGTGCGCTGCAGGAGCTGAAAGTGGGCAACCCGGCCGAACACAATACCGATGTGGGCCCGGTCATCGATGCCGAGGCCAAGGCCGGGCTGGATGCGCACCTGGTGCACATGATCCCGCGTGCCCGCCTGATCGCCCAGGCGCCGATGCCGGCCGTGACCCTGGGGGGCCACTTCGTGCAGCCGACCGCGCTGGAGATCGGCTCCATCCGCGAGCTGGTGAAGGAGCAATTCGGCCCCATCCTGCACGTGGTGCGCTACGCCGCCAAGGAGCTGGACACTGTGATCGCGGATATCAACGGCACCGGCTACGGCCTGACGCTGGGGATCCACAGCCGCAACGAATCCCATGCCGAGGAGCTGGCCAGCCGCATCAACGTGGGCAACGTCTACATCAACCGCAACCAGATAGGCGCCATGGTCGGGGTGCAGCCGTTCGGTGGGCAGGGCCTCTCCGGCACAGGCCCCAAGGCGGGCGGCCCTCATTACCTGAGCCGCTTTGTGACCGAGAAGACCCGCACCATCAACACCACTGCGGTAGGCGGCAACGCCTCCCTGCTGGCGATGGGCGATGCCTGATCGGCATTGCGATTCCCAAAACCAAGGCCGCCTGCGGGCGGCCTTTCTATTGGCTCTACCTTGCCCTCTGGGCAGCCATCTTGGGGTCGCCAGCGGGCCCATGCGGTCGTAATATGGTCGCGACTCGTCACTTTTCACCGAGCCGCGTCCGGTGCATCATGCCGGGCAAGCCATTCTCATCTGACATCGCAACAAGAGTGTTCATCTGATGCCATTAACCGAACAGGCCCGCTGGTTCGTGCTGGGGGGCGATCACCTCGTCCTGCTGGATGAACAGGGGCGCATTCCACAAGGCCCCCGCGCCAGCCTGCCCGCCCATCTGCAATCCGCCACCTTTGAGCATTTTGATGAGTGGGACGGTCTGCCCTGTTATCTGCTGGATCTGGGGGTCGAGGCCGACCCAGGTCGGCTCATGCCGCTGCGTCAGCTGATGGTGGCTGGCGATGAAGAGGGTTTTCGCCTTGGGGGCCGTGCCTGGCAGCTGGCCACCTTCCGCCGCAGCCATCGCTTCTGCGGCGAGTGCGGCGCCCCCATGGCGCCCAAGAGCGGGGAGTGGGCACAGATGTGCCGGCAGGGTCACGTCGTCTACCCGCGCATCTCTCCCTGCATCATAGTGGCGGTGCGCAAGGGACCGGCCGTCCTGCTGGCGGCCCATCGCCGTCACTATCAGGCGGACGATCCCATGTATACGGTGCTGGCCGGCTTCGTGGAGGCGGGTGAGAACCTGGAGCAGTGCGTGGCGCGGGAGGTGTTCGAGGAGAGCGGCATCCGGGTGCGCAACGTGCGCTACGTGGCGAGCCAGCCCTGGCCCTTCCCCCACAGCTTGATGATGGGCTTCACCGCCGACTACGAGAGCGGCGAGATCCGGGTGCAGGATGAAGAGCTGGTGGCCGCCGACTTCTTCGAGGCAGACCGGCTGCCGCGGCTGCCCCCCCACGGCACCATAGCGCGGCGCCTGATCGCGCTCAGCCTGGGCGAGGCTGGCTGAGGTCGGGTTGAGCCCGGCAAAAAACGGGGCGCTTGTTTGCGCCCCTTCACATCTTTGCACTCCGGCGGCCCTGCGGCGCGTTTGGGCCGCCCGCCGCCGCGCACAAAGTGGTATCATATCCGCCATTTTATGCTGGATATGAACTCAGGAACTGGGATGAAAGAGCTGAAGAACGATCGATACCTGCGTGCCCTGCTGCGCCAGGAAGTGGACATGACCCCGGTATGGATGATGCGCCAGGCTGGCCGCTATCTGCCGGAATACAAGGCGACCCGCGCCGTCGCGGGGGACTTCATGTCCCTGTGCCGCAACGCCGAGCTGGCCTGTGAAGTCACCCTGCAGCCGCTGCGCCGCTATCCCCTCGATGCCGCCATCCTCTTCTCCGACATCCTGACAGTGCCCGACGCCATGGGGCTGGGCCTCTACTTTGAACACGGCGAAGGCCCGCGCTTCGAGCGCCCCATCAAATCCATGGCCGACGTGCAGGCGCTGCCCATCCCGGATCCGGAAGACGAGCTCGGCTACGTGATGAACGCGGTGCGCACCATACGCCGCGAGCTCAAGGGCGAGGTGCCGCTGATCGGCTTCTCCGGCAGCCCCTGGACCCTGGCCACCTACATGGTGGAGGGGGGCAGCGCCAAGGCCTTCACCAAGATCAAGCAGATGATGTATGCAGAGCCCATGACATTGCACCTGCTGCTGGACAAGCTGGCGGACAGCGTGATCAGCTATCTGAATGCCCAGATCAAGGCGGGCGCCCAGTCTGTCATGGTGTTCGACACCTGGGGCGGCGTGCTGACCCCGCGGGATTACCGCGACTTCTCCCTGCAGTACATGCACAAGATCGTCGATGGCCTGATCCGCGAACACGAAGGCCGCCGCGTGCCGGTCACCCTGTTCACCAAGAACGGCGGCCAGTGGCTGGAGCAGATCGCCGCCACAGGTTGTGATGCGCTGGGACTGGACTGGACCATAGACATAGCGGATGCCAAGCGCCGGGTCGGTGACAAGGTGGCACTGCAGGGCAACATGGATCCCTCCATGCTCTACGCCGCGCCAGCGCGCATTCGCGAAGAGGTCGCCACCATCTTGGCGGGCTTTGGCAGCGGCAACGGCCACGTCTTCAACCTGGGTCACGGCATCCATCAGGACGTGGATCCCGAGCATGCCGGCGTCTTCGTCAATGCGGTGCACGAGCTGTCGGCTCAGTATCACGGCCGCTGAGGCGACAACCATAGTTGTAATAACGGGGCCTTCGGGCCCCGTTTTAGTGAGAAACCAAATGAAAAAAGACCAAGAGCTTTCCAATAAAATTGAGGAGCTTGTTCATTTCCATTCCCAAGGTGGAGGTTTTGGTGATCCAGATGCGTTAAAAGAGCATGAATGGAAAATCGAACAGCTAAAGCATGAACGACAAATGTTGATCAGCCGCAAAGTAGAAAGAATCGAGATTTTATCAATTGTTATCGCGATACTGTCTCTCTTGATTGGCGTATTTCAGGTCTATCAAGCATTCCAATAAATGATTTATTTTGCTCCGTGTGGAGCATTGCTGCAGGAGGCTGGATGAGCAAGGGTTCTTGGGATTGGGGTATCGACCTTGGCGGGACCAAGTGTGAATGCGTGGTGCTCGATGGCGACGAGGTGCTGCTGCGCCATCGCATCCCCACCGAGCGCCAGGGCGGCTATCAGCACATGATCGGCCAGATCGCCAAACTGGTGGACGAGTGCGCCGCCAGGCTGGGTCAGCGGCCGACCGTGCTGGGCATGGGAACGCCGGGGGCGCGGGATCCCCAGACCGGGCTGATGAAGAACTGCAACACCACAGAGCTCAACGACAAGCCGTTCAAGGAAGATCTGGAGCGCAGGCTGGGCGTGCCCGTGCTGATCGCCAACGACGCCAACTGCTTCGCGCTGGCGGAGACCCACCTGGGGGCTGTGCGTCAGCACCATCCGGATGCCAAGGTGGTGTTCGGCATCATAATGGGTACCGGGGTCGGTTCCGGCATCGTCATCAATGGCCAGATCCTCAACGGCCACCACGGCATCGCCGGGGAGTGGGGCCACAACGTGCTCTCCCCCGACGGGCCCGAGTGCTACTGCGGCAAGCGCGGCTGCGTCGAGACCTTCATCAGCGGCCCAGCGCTGGAAGCCTGGTATCAGGCCAAGGCCAAGCGTCATCTGTCGCTGGCCCAGATTGCGGCGGCCAGCGCCCACGACCACGTTGCCAAGCTCACCATAGACAGACTGCACCTGCTGTTTGGTCAGGCGCTGGCCAACGTGGTCAACATTCTGGATCCGGATGTGATCGTCATTGGTGGCGGGGTCGGCAATGTGCAGAGTCTCTACAGCGCCGGGCGGCAGACAATTTTGCCCTTCCTCTTTAATCCCCGCTTCGCGACCCCCATTATTGCTCCAGCCCTGGGGGATAGCGCCGGGGTCTTCGGGGCCGCCCTGCTGGCCCGTGGCGTATTCCAGGATGCCCTGCTGTCGTGAGCCATCCATCTGCCCTCTTTGCCGTCGCTAAGGACACACTTTTTCCATGATCAAGATTGCCATCAATGGTTACGGGCGGATCGGCCGCAACGTGTTGCGCGCCCTCTATGAAAGCGGGCGCGATCAGACCATCAAGATAGTTGCCATCAACGAACTGGCGGCGCCCGAAGCCATGGTGCACCTCACCCGTTTCGACACCAGCCACGGCCGCTTCCGGTATCCGGTGCAGCTGGCCGGCAGCAGCATGCTGGTGGGGGAGGATCTCATCTCACTGTTTGCCGAGCGGGATCCTGCCAACCTGCCGTGGCGGGCGCTGGGGGTGGATGTGGTGCTGGACTGCACCGGGGTATTCGGCTCGCGGGCCGATGCTGAGCGCCACCTGGGAGTGGGGGCCGGCAAGGTCTTGTTCTCCCATCCGGCGGATGCGGACGTGGATGCGACCATAGTCTACGGGGTGAACCATCAGGTGCTGACGGGAAGGGAGCGGATCGTCTCCAACGCCTCCTGTACCACCAACTGCGTGGTGCCCGTCATAGAAACATTGCATCGAGAATTCGAGATAAATTGTGGTACTATTACGACAATTCATTCGGCCATGCATGATCAGCAAGTCATCGATGCCTACCACAGTGACTTGCGTCGAACCCGTGCTGCCAGCCAGTCCATCATCCCGGTGGATACCAAGCTGGCAAAGGGGTTGGAGCGAATCCTCCCCCACTTCGCCGGCAAGTTCGAGGCGATCGCGGTACGGGTACCGACCATCAACGTAACCGCAATGGATCTCAGTATTACTGTTCGTAAAAAAGTGACGGTTACTGACGTAAATCAAGCCCTGCAACGGGCATCCAGAGGTACATTAAGCGGTATTCTGGATTACACGGAAGAGCCATTGGTCTCCGTAGACTTTAATCATGATGCACACTCCTGCATCATTGATGGTACCCAGACCCGGGTCAGCGATGCCAACCTCGTCAAGATGTTGATGTGGTGCGATAACGAATGGGGCTTCGCCAACCGTATGCTGGATACCACCCGGGCCATGATGGCCGCAGGCTGAAAGCCTGCACCGGGCGCAAGGTTACTGTTTTTAACATTACCTGAAAATATAGAGGACTGAATATGTCTGTTATCAAGATGACCGACCTGGATCTGGCGGGTAAACGCGTACTGATCCGTGCTGACCTGAACGTGCCGGTAAAAGACGGCAAGGTCACTTCCGACGCACGTATCGTGGCGACGCTGCCGACCATCAAGCTGGCTCTGGAAAAGGGCGCCAAGCTGATGATCACCTCCCACCTGGGTCGCCCGACCGAGGGTGAATACAACGAAGAGTTCTCCCTGGCTCCGGTTGTCAACTATCTGAAAGACGCTCTGTCCTGCCCGGTCCGCCTGGCCAAGGATTACCTGGATGGCGTAGATGTCGCCGCCGGTGAGCTGGTTGTGCTGGAAAACTGCCGTTTCAACAAAGGCGAGAAGAAAAACACCGAAGAGCTGGCCAAAAAATACGCCGCCCTGTGTGACGTCTTTGTAATGGATGCATTCGGTACTGCTCACCGCGCCGAAGGTTCTACCTACGGTGTGGCTCAATTTGCCCCGATCGCCTGTGCTGGCCCCCTGCTGGCCGGTGAACTGGAAGCCCTGGGCAAAGCCATGCTCAAGCCCGAACGCCCCATGGTTGCCATCGTGGGCGGCTCCAAGGTCTCCACCAAGCTGACCGTGCTGGAATCCCTCTCCAAGATCGCTGACCAGCTGGTGGTCGGTGGTGGCATCGCCAACACCTTCATCGCGGCTGCTGGTCACAACGTCGGCAAGTCCCTGTGTGAACACGACCTGCTCGACACCGCCAAGAAACTGGCCGCCGAGACCAACATTCCGGTCACCACAGACGTGGTCGTGGGTACCGAGTTCTCCGAGTCCACTCCGGCCACCATCAAGTCCGTCTCCGACGTGACCGACGGCGACATGATCTTCGACATCGGCCCTGACTCTGCCAAGGCCCTGGCCGACATCATCATGAACGCCAAGACCATTCTGTGGAACGGCCCGGTCGGCGTGTTCGAGTTCGACCAGTTCTCCGCAGGCACCAAGGTGATCGCCGAAGCCATCGCTGCTTCTCCGGCCTTCTCCATCGCTGGCGGTGGTGACACCCTGGCCGCCATCGACAAGTTCGGCATCGCCGACAAGGTCTCCTACATCTCCACCGGCGGCGGCGCCTTCCTGGAGTTCGTGGAAGGCAAGGTACTGCCGGCTGTTGCGATGCTGGAACAGCGCGCCAAAGCCTAATTGACCCGAGACGGGGGGCAAAAGCCTCCCGTTTCGTTTATCATGTGGCCGCTGTGCCGGTTCATGATGAACCCCCCATTTTTTATTAACGGCATACGAGAACAGGACGATTAAACATGTCTAAGAAAATTTTCGACTTCGTAAAACCCGGCGTGATCACTGGTGATGACGTTCAGAAAGTATTCGCCATCGCCAAAGAAAACGGCTTCGCTCTGCCGGCCGTCAACTGCGTTGGTACCGACTCCGTTAACGCCGTGCTGGAAGCTGCCGCCAAGGTCAAAGCGCCGGTTATCGTTCAGTTCTCCAACGGTGGTGCCGTATTCACCGCCGGCAAGGGTCTGAAGCTGGAAGGCCAGAAAGCCGCCATCCTGGGTGCCATCTCCGGCGCCAAGCACGTTCACGCCGTTGCCGAAGCCTATGGCATCCCGGTTATCCTGCACACCGACCACGCTGCCAAGAAGCTGCTGCCGTGGATCGACGGTCTGCTGGAAGCGGGCGAGAAGCACTTTGCCGAAACCGGCAAGCCGCTGTTCTCCTCCCACATGCTGGATCTGTCCGAAGAGTCTCTGGAAGAGAACATCGACATCTGCTGCGAGTACCTGACCCGCATGGCCAAGATGAACATGACTCTGGAGCTGGAACTGGGTTGCACCGGTGGCGAAGAAGACGGTGTGGACAACAGCCACATGGACCAATCCGCCCTGTACACCCAACCGGAAGACGTGGCTTATGCCTACGAGCGTCTGTCCAAGATCAGCCCGCGTTTCACCATCGCTGCCTCCTTCGGCAACGTGCACGGTGTTTACAAGCCGGGTAACGTCAAGCTGACCCCGTCCATCCTGGACGCTTCCCAGAAGTTCGTTTCCGAGAAGTTCGGTCTGCCTGCCAAGTCCCTGGACTTCGTGTTCCACGGTGGTTCAGGTTCCACTCTGGAAGAGATCCGCGAATCCATCTCCTACGGCGTCGTGAAGATGAACATCGACACCGACACCCAGTGGGCTACCTGGGAAGGTCTGTTGCACTTCTACAAGACCAACGAAGCTTACCTGCAAGGTCAGCTGGGCAACCCGGAAGGCGCTGACAAGCCGAACAAGAAGTTCTACGATCCGCGCGTATGGCTGCGTGCCGGTCAGACTTCCATGATCGCCCGTCTGGAGAAAGCCTTCTCCGACCTGAACGCCATCAACGTACTGTAATTCGTTACCGTATCTTGATTGCTGCAAAGGCGCCCTCGGGGCGCCTTTCGTGTTTGTGGGGGCCAGTGCCAGACCCTGATCGCAGCAAAGACCTCCTGCTGTATCCGGGGAAATGGGTCTGTCGATAGCCTGCCTCAAGCCACAAAAACAGCAAAAGGTGTCCTTTGGGACGCCTTTTCCATTTCTGTGATCCACGGAGGCTGGATTGGTGGCGGGGGGCTGGGTATTATCGATGACAGGTTGTTTATTTTAGTAAACGCATGGCTACCAAGGCAGGACGCTGAGTATGCAGGCAGGAAAGCACAACGGACATCAGGAACACGTGGCCTCCTATTACGCGGCCACCCGCAATGACAATCAGCAGTGGCCCGAGCTCAGCGGTGAGTTCAATGCCGACGTCTGCATCATAGGTGGCGGTTTCACCGGCCTCAACACCGCCATCAACCTGGCACAGGCGGGCTACAAGGTGGCCCTGCTGGAGGCGAACCGCATCGGCTGGGGGGCGTCCGGCCGCAACGGCGGCCAGCTCATTCGCGGCATAGGCCACGACACCGGCCAGTTTGCCCGCTGGATCGGCGAGCAGGGAGTACGCGAGCTGGATCTGATGGGGCTGGAGGCGGTACAGCTGGTGCGAGAGCGCATCGAGCACTTCAACATCGACTGCGACCTGACCTGGGGCTATTGCGATCTCGCGACCCGCCAGCGTCATCTGGCCGGGTTTGAAGAGGAGGTGGCGCATCTGGCCAGCCTGGGCTATCAGCACGAGATCAAGCTGGTGCCACGGGAGGAGATCCACTCTGTGGTGGGGTCTGATCGCTATATCGGCGGCATGATCGACATGGGGTCGGGCCACCTGCATCCCCTCAACCTGGCGCTTGGCGAGGCGCGTGCCGCCGCCAGCCTGGGTGTGGCCCTGTTCGAACAGTCCAGGGTGGCGCATATCGATTATGGCGATCGGGTGCAGATCACCACGGCCCACGGCCGGGTCTGCAGCGATTATCTGGTGATCGGCTGCAACGCCTATCTCAACGATCTCAATCCTGAACTAGGGGGGAGGGTGCTGCCGGCCGGCTCCTATATTCTCGCCACCGAAGTGTTGGAGAAGCGGCTGCGCCAGCGGCTGCTGCCGCAAAACATGGCGGTGTGCGATCAGAACGTGGCGCTCGACTACTACCGTCTCTCCGCCGATGGGCGCCTGCTGTTTGGCGGCGCCTGCAACTATTCAGGAAGAGATCCGAGGGATATCAAGGCCTTTATGCAGCCCAAGCTGCAGCGGGTGTTTCCCGGGCTGGCGGATGTGGCCATCGAGTTCCAGTGGGGCGGCATGATAGGGATAGGGGCCAACCGCCTGCCACAGATTGGCCGCTTGCAGGATCATCCCAACGTCTTCTATGCCCAGGCCTATTCCGGTCACGGCCTCAACGCCACGCACATGGCGGCCAAGCTGGTGGCCGAGGCGATCAAGGGGGAGAGCCGGGGTTTCGATCTGTTCAGCAGCGTGCCCCACATGACCTTCCCCGGTGGCCCGGCGCTGCGCTCGCCCTTGTTGGCGCTCGGCATGCTGTGGCACCGGATGAAGGATATTTTATAAATGGCCATTATATTTATTTTGAAATTTGTGACAGAAGACAAATTTAATTTCTTGTCCATGTTCTTATATACATATAGCATTATTCGATCTGTTTTTTAATTTATCAGAGTGTGCTTATGAAAGAATTGGTCATAAAATCAGAAGCAGATTTGTATGCTTCCTTAAGTATCATCAAAAATGATGATCTTGATTTAGATGGATTGGCAATTCGCTTCGATGGTTGGCCAGTTATGTCAATTCATTTACATGGCGAGAAATTTGACTCTACAATTACGCCTGATTTGATGAAAGCATTTATTGAAATGCAATCATCTATATTTAGAGCGTACGCGCTGGCAAGATATAACACTATTCAGATAAGAGGGTTGAAGCAAGCAGAGAAGGATTTGCTAGAAATAAGAGTTAAAGTTAAGCCAGGAAGCTCTTTATTTGAAATTAATTTCCAGGAAATCCTGGAGAATATTTGTAAGTCCATGGTGGGGAAAATGGAAAGCAAGCACTTAGTTATTATGGTGCTCGGCATTGCAGCTATATATGGTTCAAACTCTGCGTTTAATTCTTATTTAGAAGGGCAAAAAGAAGTCCGTCTTGCCGAGATAAAAAATGAAGAACAGCGTAATTTAATAGAGCAACTGAAGCTCAGTCAAGATGGGGAAACAGAACGCCTCAAGATTTTGCATGAAATTATTAGTGATCAACCTAGATTGAAAACCATCAATCAGTACTATGCATCCGCTTCTAATGAAATATTGAAACGTTCTGGTGATGCAACGTTAATAACAATGCAGGGGATGGATATATCAGGTGACATTGCTACTGAGTTAACCAAGACCGAAAGAAAAAAATCTAATGAGGTATATTTGGATGGTAGTTATAGAATTCTAGGTGTTGACTCTTCTAAGACGGGAGAGTTTAAGGTTAAACTTAAAAACACAAGTACTAATGAATCATTCATTGCAATGATTGTAGATGAAAGAATAAATCCAGATTACATAAAATTAATCCAAAAAGCCGAATGGCAACAATTGCCAATTCGGCTACATGTAAACGCAAGAGAAGCCAATGGTGTGATTAAACAAGCTCATATTGTAAGAGCTGAATCAATTCACATAACACCAGCAAATTGATCGTTTACTGAGGGGGCTCGGCCAGGCGCCAGCCCTGCTCGGTTTTCATCATCCAGACGTCGGCCTGTTGCGGCAGCACCTGGCCCGCTTCGAACTCGCCGTATTTGCGCTCAAGCTCCATCAGCCCCATCTCCTGCTGGAAGGGGCCGACCCTGTCATAGACCAGGTCCTCGTCGTGCTGCACCCGCAACTGATCCAGCCCCTGCTTGAAATGGAGCTGGTAGCTCACCTTGATCAGATAGACCCCCTCCATGCGCTCCTCCTTGTCGATAAGGGTGAAGTCGCTGATCTCGAACAGATGGGTATCAGTCTCTGCCTGCAGCTTGGCGGTCACCTGGGTCTGGATCGCCTCTTCACCGGGGCCTGCATAACAGCCATATAGCCAGAGGGCCAGCAGGGGGATGAACCACTTTTTCATCAAAACTCCGGACGAACGAGACGGGAAAGGGCAAATTTTGCCACGGCGCCTGTCATATACAAGGGATTGCCAGAAAAATCAGCGGTTAACGGGCCCAGGCGTCAGACCGGGCCTGCCGTCTTCAGCGCAACTTGTCGAGCTGACCCAAAAACTCGGCGGGCCCCATGAAGCCTGTCACCCGCTGGCCGCTCACCTCGTTGCCGGCGCGGTCGAAGAAGATCAGGGTCGGCAGCCCCAGCACGTTGAGGCCGTTGAGCAGCTCCACATCGGCATCGTCGTTGGCGGTGACGTCCGCCTGCAGTAGCACCATCTGGCCGAAGCGCTCGCGCACGGCGGGATCGCTGAAGGTCTTGTGCTCGAACTCCTTGCAGGCCACGCACCAGTCGGCATAGAGATCCAGCAGCACCGGCTTGCCGCGGGCGGCGGCCAGCTGGGTCTTGAGATCATCCAGCGTCTTGATGCGGATAAACTGCGGCGACTCGCGCTGAGTGTTCGCGGTGGCATCTTGGCTTGGCAGCAGCAGATCCTTGCCCACCACAACGGCGCTGATCATCGCCAGCAGCAGCACGAAGCCGCGCAGGCTGCGAGCCACCGAGTGGCTCTGATGCTGGTTGTGATGGTAGAGGTAGCCGCACAGCACCAATCCCCAACCCAGCCAGGCCAGGGTGGCCATCTGATCGCTCCACAGCCGTGACAGCAGCAGTATGGGCACCGCCAGCAGCGCAAAACCAAAGAGTTGCTTGATCACATCCATCCAGGCGCCGGCCCTGGGCAGCAGCTTGCCGCCCGAGGTGCCGAGCAGCAGCAGCGGCAGCCCCATACCCAGCGACAGGGCATAGAGGGCCGCGCCGCCGAGCCAGAGGTCGCCGCTCTGGGCCACGTAGATCAGCGCGCCGGAGAGCGGAGCCGTGGTGCAGGGGGAGCAGACCAGGCCGGAGATCATCCCCATGATGCCGACTCCGAGCACAGAGCCGCCCTGCTGGCGGTTGGAGAGGCCGGACAGCCGGGTTTGCAGGCTGCTCGGCAGTTGCAGGGTGTAGAGCCCGAACATGGAGAGCGCCAGCAGCACGAACATGATGGAGAGCCCGATCAGCACATAGGGGTGCTGCAACGCCGCCTGGAATTTCAGGCCCGCCGACGCCACCACCAGCCCGAGCAGGGTATAGGTCACTGCCATCCCCTGCACGTAGACGAAGGAGAGCAGGAAGGCGCGGCGGGTGGAGAGGCTATGACCCGCCCCGGCTATGATGCCGGTCAGTATGGGGTACATGGGGAAGACGCAGGGGGTGAAGGCAAGCCCCAGCCCCAGCGCGAAGAAGGCGGCTATGCTGAGCCAGAATCCCTGGCTGCCGAGGGCGGCGGCCAGCTGATCCTGCTGGCTACTGGCCGGGGCACCGGCGGCTTCCTCCATGCTGGCCTGCACGACATCGCTGGTGCTGGTCACCATGGGCTGCACCGCAATCTGTTTGTCGGTGGGCGGGTAGCAGAGGCCGTCGGTACAGCCCTGATAGCTGACGGTGAGGCTGGCCTGCTGGCCCGCCTCGGTCAGGGTGACGGGGATCTGCACCTCCCGGTAGTAGACCCGGGTCTTGCCGAAGAAGTCATCCTGATGCTCGTCACCTGCGGGCAAGACGGGTTCGCTGAAGGCGAGGTTCTCGCCCTTGAAACGGAAGCTGTGGCGGTAGAGGTAGTAGTCATCGGCGATGCGCAGGGTCAGCAGCAACTGCTTGCCCTGCTGTTCACTCTCGAGCACGAAGGCGTCGTCGACTTTCAGAAACTTGGGCTGGGCGTTGGCCTCGATGCCGAGAGCGCTCAGCAGACTGTCACTGCCGGCCTGAACCGGCGTCGCACTCAGGGTGGACAGCAGCAGAGCGGAGAGCACAAGCAGGGGGGAGAGCAGGCGAGACAGCGTCATGAGGTTTCCTCTGTTAACCAGTCGAGATAGGGCTGATGGCCCTGGCTTGTCGGGAGTGCCAGGATCTCCGGCACCTCATAGGGGTGATGGCTGAGGATGCATTGGCGCAAGAGTTCGAACAGGGAGGCCCGCGACTTGATGATGAGCTGGATCTCCCGCGCCCGCTCGATCTTCCCCTGCCAGCGATAGACGGAGGTGAGACCGGGCACTTGATTGATGCAGGCCGCCAGCCGCTGGTTCAGCAGTTGTTCGCTGATGAGGTCGGCACTGGCCTCATCCGGGCAGGTGCAGAGCACCAGAATGGCATCTGTCATGGTGAAATTTCTCGTCCGTGCGGGGCGGCCAGGCGCCCGTAAACCAGTGGCTACTATACCTAGCGACGGGGCAAATAGCATCTGGCGGCCTTTATCGGCGCGACATGAAAATAAGTGGGGGGCATGAGATAGACGCTGTCAAAGGGACAGGGCAGAATGAGCGGGCTTGTTCCCATTCGACGTAAGGAAATGTATGACCCAACAGAATGAGCAGCAGAGAAACCGCATGTTGAGCCTGTTGCGCGAAGGTGAGCGCCGTATGTTGGTACAACTGGCCGGTCTGCTGCGTACCAGTGCCGATGAAATCAATGCCGAACTGGAAAAAGAGGAGCTGCTGGCTGCCCTGGAGCAACCCGTCACGGTGGAGTATCTCAACGGCGTGGTGCAACACCATCTGTTCGAGCGTCTGCACAAGGGTGACATGGTGGCGGCCCAGCGCCTGCTGAACCAGTACCAGAGCGACCTTGAGGCCATGCTGACCCAGGAGTCGGCCGAGGCGGATGCCCCGACCGAAGAGCTGAAGGCGCAAGCCTGAAGGCTGCGGCAGGCCCGACTGGCTTGCCCTCCTCCAGCACCATCATGCCAGTCGCATGATGGTGCCTCCTTGTTCCTGCTCTGTTTTCCTGTCGTTTAACCCAGAGCGTTCTGCTGCACCTGAGCCGGTATCGGGAACACCTTGTCATAGCTCCAGTTGTAGATGAAGGCGTAGACCAGGTAGAACAGCACGAAGCCCAGATCCAGCACCAGTGCCTCCAGCATGCTGATCTCGAGCCACCAGGCCATGACCGGCAGGGCGACAAACAGCAGGCCGCCTTCAAAGCCCATGGCATGCCATACCCGCTGCCACATCGTCTTGTGGGTGTGGCCCTGATACTTGAGCAGCAGTTTGTCCACGCCGATGTTG
The DNA here is from genome assembly GCF_963899305.1 of Aeromonas sp. MR19. Taxonomy (NCBI): domain Bacteria; kingdom Pseudomonadati; phylum Pseudomonadota; class Gammaproteobacteria; order Aeromonadales; family Aeromonadaceae; genus Aeromonas; species Aeromonas sp. MR19. Next base: position 82,476 of record NZ_CAWQWZ010000005.1, on the reverse strand, counting down.
TAGACGTAGTTCCAGACGGTGGCGAGCACCGAGAAGAACAACGCCAGCGGCCCCATATGGTTGAGTCCTACGCCAGTGATCCAGCTTGCCAGGGGGGCGGCGATCAGCAGGCCAATCAGTTCGAAGCCAATGGCGTGGCGCAGGCGGTCACGGGTATTACGCATGGTCTGTCTCTCTCTATCTATCTGTGTCTGAGTGTTTATGGCGGCTAATTTACCGCGAATCTCTGATAGGTTCACGTTGGTATCTATCGCTAAAATAGATAGATTGGCGTGCTGCCAGGTCATGACAGGAGCAATCGAATGAACCCTTCACTGGAACAACTCAAGGCGCTGCTGGCGGCGGCAGAGACCGGCTCCTTCTCGGCGGCGGCCCGCAAGCTGGGCAAGGCGCAGTCGGTGGTCAGCACCGCCATCGCCAACCTGGAGATAGATCTCGGGCTGGAGCTGTTTGATCGCTCGGCCCGCTATCCCGTGCTGACGGAGGCGGGCACCCGCATCCACCAGGAAGCCTGCATCTTGCTGGCCCAAAGCGAGCGATTGCAGGCGATCGCCGGGGAGCTGGCCGCAGGCATAGAGTCGCGGCTCACCCTGGCCATCGACGACGACTCCCACCTGCCCTGGCTCGGCTCTTTGCTGGAGGAGTTTGCCACTCGTTACCCGGGGGTCGAACTGGAGCTGCTGTTTCCCCTGATGGAGGATGTGACCGAACTGCTCAAGAGCGGTCGGGCCCAGCTTGGCATCAGCTACCAGAAGGAGCTGCCGGAGCGGGAGATAGCCTCTCGTTCGCTGGGCTCCGTCGGCATGCCGCTGGTAGTCTCCCCCGATCATCCGCTGGCCCACAGGACGCCGCTGCGAGAGAGCGATCTGCAAGGGGCCCGCCAGCTGATGGTGACGGGGCGGCGGGAGGGCACGGAGCGCCACCGCTTCCGCCTCTCGCCCCAGGTGTGGTGGATCGAGGGGGATCTCGGCATTCTGGAGCTGGTCAAATTGGGACTGGGGTGGGCGGCGATCCCCGATTTTCTGCTGCATCGGCCGCTGGCGCGGGGGGAGGTGGTGGTGCTCAAGCCGGATTTCATCGCCAAGGCCGCGCTGGAGCTGGAGCTGGAATTGCAGTGGCATCGCGCCCGCCCGCTCGGGCAGGCGGGGCGCTGGCTCAAGGAGGCACTGCTGGCGCGGGTGCCTCGCTAGTGCCTCTTGTTGCCGTTCGGGTCAGTCGTTCAGAGGGTAGGGCAGGGCTTGCAGAGCGAGGCTGGAGGCCTCCTCCTGCTTGAAACGAAAACGGGCATCGGCCTCTGTATCCTTGGGCAGCACGGCCGTGATCCACACCTGACCAGCCTGTTGCCAGGCGTTGAGCACCATGCCGCTGCGCCGCCAGTTGTTACCGAGCTGGATCTCCAGGGCATCGCCACAGGCGACGGGCTCGCTGGCGGTGCCGGCCAGCACGAACAGGGCGCGATTGTTGGCACCGCGATACTTGGCGCGGGCGACTGTCTCCTGCCCCATGTAGCAGCCCTTGGTGAAGCTGATGCCATCCAGTGCCTGCAGGTTCAACATCTGGGGTATGTACTCCCCCTGATGCACGGCTTCCAGATGAGGGATGCCGGCCTTGATATCCAGCCCCCACCAGAGTGATTCGCTGCCGGCAGGCAGGTCCAGCTCCAGCGGTTGCTCGCTCACCAGCAGCCAGCGATCCGCTTCGACCCGTACCGCCATGCCCCCCTCGATGAGCCCGCTCTCGGTCAGGCCGAAGCGGGTGGCGATCCAGCCATCCGACCCCTGACCGGCCACGCCGACTGCCTGACCATGGTTCTCGCCTATCTCGACCTTGGCAAATACCGCAAACTTCTTGAGCTCGGGCAACTGACGCGTCAGCACTGAGGGCTTGGTCAGCAACAGCAGGCGATCGTTCAGGCAGAGCAGACGGAAGTCGCTCCACAGCTTGCCCTTGGCATCGCAGTGGCCGCCCAGCGTGCTTTGACCCGGCTGCAGGGCAGTGACGTCACAGGTGACCTGGCCTTGCAGATACTTGACGCGATCCGCACCGGTCAGGCTGGTGATGGCCAGGTCGGTCAGGGAGAAAAGGGTTGGCTCGGCAGGAAAAACAGGCGTTTGCAGGCTCACGATGGTATTCCAGAGACAGAAAGTATGTGACCTGCATGGTAAAGACGTAAGGAATGTTTGTCAGCCGGAAAATCCAGCTGTTACCATCCCCGGGTCTTTGTAAGGAGAGTTCCATGTTGAGCCCAATTGAAAAATCCCGCCTGAAGTGGGCCTGCCGTCGTGGCATGCTCGAGCTGGATGTGATCTTTATGCCGTTCTTTGAACACGAGTTCGACAGCCTGAGCGATGAGCAGCAGCAGACCTTCATCCGTTTGCTGGAGAGCGATGACCCTGACCTGTTCAAGTGGTGCATGGGCCACGGCGTTCCGGCTGACCCCGCTTTTGCCGCCATGATCCCGCTGATCCTGGAGCGCAATCAGGCGCGCCACGACAGCCTGAGCTGATCCCGGATGCGGGTGGTTATGCCCGTCATTCCCTCCCGGCAGCAGCGCGTCCTGCTGCTGATCCTGTTTCTGCTGTTGTGGTGGCCGGTTGCCAGTCTGATCCATGGCTGGCAGTGGGCTCTGTGGTTGCCCTGCTGGCTGATAGGGGGCTGGCTGGCCTGGCGCAGCACCCGTCACAGTGCCGGTTCGCTGGCGTGGGATGGGCAATGGCTGGAATGGCAGGGCCATCGCTACCAGCTAGGCGCGCGCAGCCGCATCCTGCCAGGGGCACTCTGGTTGCAACTGGTGACAGGGGATGGGCTCTATGCTCGTCTCTGGCTCTTCTCCGATGCGCTCGCGCCGGAACACTACAGGGCACTGGCCCGTGCCATCCGGCTCGCTCCGCCCGCCCGTTAATCGTGTCGCCTGTTTCTCCCCTTCTCCCTCATAACAAATGACCCCGCCGGTGCGAGGTCATCTGGGTGACGGCTAGCGGGCCATTACTCCCGCTCCGGGGTCAGCACCGTCGGCTTGGAGTCCGGCTGCATGTCCGGGTAGTCCGGGATATGGGGTGCAGGATCACTCCCGCTCCGGGGTCAGTACCGTCGGCTTGGAGTCCGGCTGCATGTCCGAGTAGTCCGGGATATGGGGTGCAGGTTGCGAATCTCCCTTGGCTCATCACTGGTGCAGATCACTCCCGCTCCGGGGTCAGCACCGTCGGCTTGGAGTCCGGCTGCATGTCCGGATAATCCAGGTTGTAGTGCAGACCGCGGGACTCCTTGCGCTGCAGTGCGCAGTTGACGATGAGCTCGGCCACCTGCAGCAGGTTGCGCAGCTCCAGCAGGTTGTTGGAGACGCGGAAGTGGGCGTAGTACTCCTGCACCTCCTGCTTGAGCAGATCGATGCGGCGCTTGGCGCGGGCCAGGCGTTTGTTGGTACGCACTATCCCCACATAGTCCCACATCATTAGCCGCAGCTCGTGCCAGTTGTGCTGGATAACGACCTGTTCGTCCGAGTCGTCCACCTTGCTCTCATCCCAGGCGGGCAGATGGGGCGGTTCCACGCTCATGGGCAGCTTGGCCATGATGTCGGCTCCCGCCTGATGGGCATAGACCACGCACTCGAGCAGGGAGTTGGAGGCCATGCGGTTGGCGCCGTGCAGCCCCGTATAGGTTACTTCACCTATGGCGTAGAGACCGGGTATGTCGGTCTGGCCGTTGTTGTCGATCATCACGCCGCCACAGGTGTAGTGGGCCGCCGGGACTATGGGCATCGGCTCCTTGGTGATGTCGATGCCGACTGCAAGGCAGCGCTCGTGGATGGTCGGGAAGTGTTTGATGATGAAGTCGGCCGGCTTGTGGCTGATGTCCAGATACATGCAGTCGGCACCGAGGCGTTTCATCTCGTGGTCGATGGCGCGGGCGACTATGTCCCGCGGGGCCAGCTCGGCCCGCTCGTCGAACTCCAGCATGAAGCGGCTGCCGTCGGGACGGCGCAGATAGGCCCCTTCCCCGCGCAGGGCTTCGGTCAGCAGGAAGTTGGGGTCATCGGGGTGGAACAGGCTGGTGGGGTGGAACTGGTTGAACTCCAGGTTCGCCACCCGGCAGCCGGCGCGCCATGCCATGGCGATGCCGTCGCCTGAACTCACGTCCGGGTTGGAGGTGTACTGATACACCTTGGAGGCGCCGCCGGTGGCCAGCGCCACGAAGCGGGCGCGGATCACCTCGACCTGCTCGGCGTTGCGGTTCCAGACGTAGGCGCCCAGCACCTTGTTGCCCGGCAGATTCAGCTTGCGGGTGGTGATGAGGTCGACCGCGTTGAAGCGCTCCATCAGCTGTATGTTGGGGTGGGAGCGCACCTGATCGATCAGGGTGAGCTGCACCGCCTTGCCGGTGGCATCGGCCGCGTGGAAGATACGGCGGTGGCTGTGGCCCCCTTCGCGGGTCAGGTGATAGTGGGACTCGCCCTCGGCGTCCTCCTCCTGATCGAAGGGAACCCCCTGCTGGATCAGCCACTGGATGGATTCGCGGGCGTTGCGGGCGGTGAACTCCACCACGGCCGGGTCACACAACCCGGCCCCGGCGTTGAGCGTGTCGCTCACGTGGGATTCGATGCTGTCGGTTTCGTCGAAAACGGCAGCGATGCCTCCTTGCGCATAGAGAGTGGCCCCCTCACTGATGGGCCCCTTGCTCAGAACCAGGACTTTGGCCTGGTCTGCCAACCGCAACGCGAGGGACAGACCAGCGGCACCGCTGCCAATGATCAGTACATCGCAAAGGTATTCAACACTTGCTTTCATAAGTATCATTGGCCTGGATTAAGAACTGGCACCATGGTAGCCCAAGCGAGGGCGGTGATGCAGCCTGCGTCACATTTTTTTCAATGCAACCGAACTTTCCCTGATTCCTCCTGTCTGAACTTGTGCGCTTAGGAAGGGCCGGAAAAGAAAAACGATAACCTGATGGGGGTTTTACGGCTCTGATGAGCGACCAGAATCTACTGGACGAACAGCTGGTTGAACGGGTCCAGCGTGGCGATAAAAATGCATTCAACCTGTTGGTAAAAAAATACCAGCATAAAGTGGTCAACCTGGTTGCCAGGTATGTCAACAATCCGGGCGATGTGCCGGATGTGGCGCAGGAGGCATTTATCAAAGCCTACCGGGCGTTGCCGACATTCCGTGGCGAGAGCGCGTTTTACACCTGGTTGTACCGAATCGCCGTGAATACGGCCAAAAATTATCTGACCTCTCAGGGGCGCAGGCCGCCCAGCAGTGATGTAGAGGCGGACGAGGCAGAATACTATGGTGGTGGCGAAGCCTTGCAAGAGGTCGCAACACCGGAAAACCTGGCGCTGACCGACGAGATCAAGCGCACCGTGTTTTCCGCCATAGAAGCTTTGCCTGAAGACTTGAGGACAGCCATCACCCTTCGTGAACTGGAAGGGCTGAGCTATGAAGAGATTGCCGAAATCATGGATTGCCCTGTGGGTACGGTGAGATCCCGTATTTTCCGGGCGAGGGAAGCAATCGATAAAAAGCTGAAACCTCTGATCGAGAATTAACTGGGGAAAGACAGGTTAACTTATGGCAACTAAAGAGCAACTCTCGGCCCTGATGGATGGTGACTTGAGCGATGTTGAGGTTCTGAGCGAGCTGGGAATGGATCCGGCGTTGCAAGATACCTGGTCTCGTTACCACCTGATCGGTGATGCCATGCGGGGGGACCTGCCGGTCAATCTGCAGCTGGATCTCAGTGACAGCATAATGGCTGCGCTGGAAGACGAGCCCACCATACTGGCGCCCAAGCCGGTGGAGAGCAAGCCAGCTGCACCGCAGGTTCATACCGGCGCCAAGGTGGTTCCGCTGTTTCGTCGGGTCGGTCAACAGGTGGGGCAATACGCCATCGCCGCGTCGGTCGCCGCCGCCGTCATCTTCGGGGTGCAGCAGTATCAGGGCCATGACGGTATACCGACCAACCCTGTGCTCAACACCATTCCTGTCGGTGGCAGTGCCTCGCCGGTGAGCGTGCACTACCCACAGGATGGCAACCGGGCGACCGCCCGCCAGCAAGGGTTGAGTGAGCAACAGATGCAGGAGCAGCGTGAGCGCATCAATGCCTTCCTGCGTGACCATCAGTTGCAACAGCGTCTGCTGCAAGACAAGCAGATTCAGGAATAACGCATTTTTAGGGATCAGATCGTGCGCCAGTCCAGCCGTATTTTGCTGGCCTCTCTCCTGCTGATTTGTGCCAAGGCCTCGGCCGACGATAAGTCGGCCGAGGCCTTGTTGCAGCAGATGCAGAGTGCCGTCTCGCAACAGAATTTCGAATTATCCATGGTCAAGGCCCGTCAGGGGCGCCTCGAACCCATGCGTTTCAGTCATGGGGTGATCGATGGCAAGGAGGTGGCCCACCTGAGCTACCTGGACGGCAAGACCATAGAGTACCTGCAGCGCCAGGACGAGTTCACCTTCTTCGAAAATACCCACGAACCCTACACCCTCAAGGGCGCCCGTTTCCCCGGTGTCTGGGCCACTCTGGTGAAGATGCCGCTGCCTCGTGTGCTGGAAAGCTATGATCCCGTGCTGGCCGGTCGCAGCCGGGTAGCCGGTCTGGTGGCGCAGGTGGTCAGGCTGGTGCCCAAAGAGGCGGACAAGTATGGCTTCGTGCTCTGGGTCGATGAGCAGAGCCAGCTGTTGCTGCGGGTGGACATGGTGGATCGGGAAGGCAACCTGGTCGAGCAGGTGCTGGGCGTGGATCTGGACAGGCAGAGCGCCCCCGCGCCCTGGCTGGTGAAATTGGCCGGCAGCAAGCTGCCCCAGGCACTGGCGCTGGAGGATGCCTACCCGGCGCCGCAGCAGACGCTGAACTGGCATCTCACCTGGTTGCCGGATGGTTTCAAGGTATTGTCTCAGGACAGGCACCAGCTGGTGACCACCAGCCTGCCGGTGGATTACATGATGCTCTCCGATGGTCTGGTGGATCTCTCCGTCTATGTGGCCAGGGTCGATCCCAAGCAGGCGGTGCGCCAGCAGTTGATCCGCCAGGGGGCGACCTCGCTGGTGAGCTACGTCAACGACGTGGGCGTCGAGATTACAGTGGTGGGCGAAGTGCCGGCCGAAACGGCGAAACGCATCGCCGAGTCGGTGCAGCCTCTGGCCCGCAATGAGACTGTACAGTAGTCGTATTTGCACTCCCGCTTGCTCAAGCGGGGCAGTCATGTTCAGATTGGGTCAATCTGTCCCTCGTTATTGTGGAAACGTCTTGTGAGTGAAATGAGCGAAGAGCTGGCGACCGTGGTGGCCATTGATGGACAACATGCCTGGGTGGAGTGCGAACGGCGCTCCGCCTGCAGCGGTTGTCATCAACAGTCCAACTGCGGTACCGGCACGGTTGCCAAGGCGTTTCCGATAAAGCAGCAACGGCTGCGGGTTGCCCTTACCGCTGAGGTGAGCGTCGGTCAGCAGATCCGGCTCGGCATTCCCCAGGCGAGCATACTGCGGGGCGCCGCCCTGGTTTATGTGTTGCCACTGTTTTGTCTGCTGGCGGGCGCCCTGCTTGGTCAGCTCTGGTTGGCACCCTTGTTGGCGGGCGGGGAGGGGATCACCATCCTCAGCTGCCTGCTGGGTGGCCTAGTCGGATTTTCACTGGTTCGTTACTTTTCCACTCGACTCGATCAGGGGGCATATGGCCCTCGCATGCTGGGTGTGGTACTCCATACCCGCAACCTCTCCTGACCGTGCAGGCCTGTATTTCTGGTGCTCCGTCGACTAAAGATTGGCCGTCGACCGGGTTATCCAGTAAAATCCTGCCTCCATATCCGGCCCTAACCTAATTTTGAGTGATTCTTGCTCGATGAAACACATTCGTAACTTTTCGATTATTGCGCACATCGACCACGGTAAATCGACCCTGTCGGACCGTCTGATCCAGACTTGCGGCGGCCTGTCCTCCCGCGAGATGCAGGCTCAGGTGCTTGACTCCATGGACCTGGAGCGCGAGCGCGGCATTACCATCAAAGCACAGAGTGTGACCCTGAACTACCAGGCACAAGACGGTAACACCTACCAGCTGAACTTTATCGACACCCCGGGCCACGTAGATTTCTCCTACGAAGTTTCCCGCTCATTGGCGGCCTGTGAAGGGGCGCTGCTGGTGGTAGATGCCGGCCAGGGGGTTGAGGCACAGACTCTGGCCAACTGCTACACCGCCATGGAAATGGAGCTGGAAGTGGTGCCGGTGCTGAACAAGATTGACCTGCCGGCCGCAGAACCCGAGCGGGTTGCCGAGGAGATCGAAGACATAGTCGGCATCGACGCCATCGATGCGGTGCGCTGCTCCGCCAAGACCGGCTTGGGTGTCGATCTCGTGCTGGAAGAGATAGTGGCTCGCATCCCGGCGCCGGTCGGTGATCCCGATGCACCGCTGCAGGCGCTGATCATCGACTCCTGGTTCGACTCCTATCTGGGCGTCGTCTCTCTGGTGCGGATCAAAAACGGTTCGCTCAAGAAGAACGACAAGATCAAGGTGATGAGCACCGGTCAGGTGTGGGGTGTCGATCGTATCGGTATCTTCACGCCCAAGCAGGTGGATACTCAGGGCCTGGGTTGTGGCGAGGTAGGTTGGGTCGTCTGCGGCATCAAGGACATCCACGGCGCCCCTGTGGGCGATACCCTGACGCAAGCCAAGAACGGCGCCGAAAAAGCGCTGGCGGGTTTCAAGAAGGTGAAGCCGCAGGTGTATGCGGGTCTGTTCCCCATCTCCAGCGATGACTACGAGTCGTTCCGTGATGCCCTCGACAAACTGTCCCTGAACGATGCCTCCCTGTTCTTCGAACCTGAGAGCTCCACCGCGCTGGGCTTCGGCTTCCGTTGTGGCTTCCTCGGCATGCTGCACATGGAGATCATCCAGGAGCGTCTGGAGCGGGAATACGATCTGGATCTCATCACCACGGCGCCGACCGTGGTCTATGAAATCGAGCTGAACAATGGCGACACCATCCATATCGACAGCCCGTCCGCCATGCCTCCGGTCAACAACATCAAGGAGATGCGTGAGCCTATCGCCGAGTGCAACATTCTGTTGCCGCAGGAGTATATGGGCAACGTCATCACCCTCTGCATCGAGAAGCGTGGCGTGCAGACCAACATGGTCTATCACGGCAACCAGGTCGCACTGACCTATGAAATCCCGATGGCGGAAGTGGTGCTCGACTTCTTCGATCGCCTCAAATCCACCAGCCGTGGTTACGCCTCGCTGGATTATGGCTTCAAGCGCTTCGAAACCTCCGAGATGGTGCGTCTGGACATCATGATCAACGGTGAGCGCGTCGATGCGCTGGCCATCATCACCCACAAGGAGAACGCCCAGTATCGCGGTCGCCAGGTGGTGGAGAAGATGCGTGAGCTGATCCCGCGCCAGATGTTTGATATCGCCATTCAGGCTTCTATCGGCAACCAGATCATTGCCCGCAGCACAGTCAAGGCGCTGCGCAAGGACGTGACCGCCAAGTGCTACGGTGGTGACGTGAGCCGTAAGAAGAAGCTGCTGAACAAGCAGAAAGAAGGCAAGAAGCGGATGAAGTCCCTGGGCCGTGTCGACGTGCCGCAGGAGGCGTTCCTCGCAATTCTCCATGTAGGAAAGGATTAATCGATGGCAAGCACGTTTTCCCTGATCCTGGTGGTGGTCTGCGCGATCACCGGTGTTATCTGGTGTCTGGACAAGATGATCTGGTCCAAGCAGCGGGCCGCCAAGATTGCCGTGGCCCGTGCCCATGGCGGCGCCCATCTGGATGAGAAAACCCTGGCCAAGGTTGCCCCCATGCCGGTCTGGATCGAACAGACCGCTGGTGTCTTCCCGGTCATCACGCTCGTGCTGATCTTGCGTTCGTTCATCTTTGAACCGTTCCAGATCCCGTCTGGCTCCATGATGCCCACCCTGCTGGTGGGCGATTTCATCCTGGTGCAGAAGTTTGCCTATGGCCTCAAGGATCCGGTGACCAACACCAAGTTCCTCGAGACTGGCGAACCCAAACGCGGCGATGTGGTGGTGTTCAAGTATCCGCTGGATACCCGGGTGGACTACATCAAGCGGGTGGTCGGCATGCCGGGTGACAGAGTCATCTATCGCAACAAGGAGCTGATGATCCGGCCCAAGTGCGAGGAGCAGGAAGGGAAAACGTGCCCGGGCTTCCAGAAGCTCGACGTCAAGTTTGAACAAAGGGGTGAATTTACCCAGATGGGGATCCCGCTTGACCGCTATACCGAGCAGCTGGGTGAGGTGTCTCACGAGACTCTTCGCAACCCGCTGATGCCCGATATGGTCGGCCGTTATTATCGCCAGCCCGGCACTTACCCAGACGAGTGGGTGGTGCCGGAAGGTCAGTACTTCGTGATGGGTGATAACCGTGACAACAGTACCGACAGCCGTTTCTGGGGCTTTGTGCCCGAACAGAACCTGGTCGGCAAGGCGGTCGCCATCTGGATAAGTTTTGAATTCGAGCGCGAAGAAGGCTCCCTGCTGCCAAGTTGGGTACCGACAGGTGTGCGCTTCAACCGCATTGGCGGAATCAAGTAAATGAATATCAAAATGAACAGACTGCAGTCCCGTCTCGGGCATGTCTTTCGCGATCAGGAATTGTTGACCCGGGCGCTGACTCACCGTAGCGCTGGTTCCCGTCACAATGAGCGACTGGAATTTTTGGGAGACTCCATTTTGAGTCTGGTGATTGCCGATGCTCTGTTCCACCGCTTCCCGCAAGCGGCGGAAGGGGATCTCAGCCGGATGCGCGCCACCCTGGTGCGCGAGAAGACCCTGGCCGAACTGGGCCGGGAGTTTGACCTCGGGGATCACCTGATCCTCGGGCCCGGCGAACTCAAGAGCGGCGGTTTCCGCCGCGAATCCATTCTGGCCGATACGGTCGAGGCGGTGATCGGCGCCGTCTATCTGGATACTGATCTTGAGGCGGTGCGGGTGCTGCTGCTGAGCTGGTATGCCAGCCGTCTGGACGAAATCAAACCAGGCATAGAGCAGAAGGATCCCAAGACCCGCCTGCAAGAAATTTTGCAGGGAAGCCGCAAATCCCTGCCGACCTACACAGTGACCAACGTCAAGGGCGAGGCCCACAACCAGGAATTCACAGTCCAGTGCGACGTGGAAGGCCTGGATGGTCCGCTGGTCGGGGTCGGTACCAGTCGTCGCAAGGCCGAACAGGCGGCGGCGCAGCAAGCATTGGAAAGACTGTCATGACTGCTATTGATGCAAGAGGCCGCGGTCTTTCAACACAACAGGCATTGGAAAAACTGTCATGACAGATACAGATACCACCTATTGCGGCTTTGTCGCCATCGTGGGCCGCCCCAACGTGGGCAAGTCCACCCTGCTCAACAAGCTGCTCGGCCAGAAGGTCAGCATCACCTCGAAGAAACCCCAGACCACCCGTCACCGGATTTTGGGGATCGACACCGAGGAGAACCATCAGACCATCTATGTGGATACCCCGGGCCTGCACATCGAAGAGAAGCGGGCCATCAACCGTCTGATGAACCGCGCCGCCACCAGTTCGCTGGGGGATGTGGCCATGGTGGTGTTCGTGGTCGACGGCACTCACTGGACCAAGGATGACGAGATGGTGCTCGGCAAGTTGCGCCATCTGCCCTGTCCCGTGGTGCTGGCGGTCAACAAGATCGACAACGTCAAGGACAAGGAAGACCTGCTGCCCCACCTGGAGTGGCTGGGCCAGCAGATGAAGTTCTCCCATATCCTGCCCATCAGCGCCGAGAAGGGCACCAACGTGGAGAAGATCCGCGAGTGGTCCAAGGATCTGCTGCCGGAGAACAACTTCTTCTTCCCGGAAGATTACGTGACCGACCGCTCTTCCCGCTTCATGGCCTCCGAGATCATCCGCGAGAAGCTGATGCGTTTCACCGGTGAGGAGCTGCCTTACTCCGTGACCGTGGAGATCGAGCGCTTCAAGGTGGAAGAGAGCGGCATCTATCACATCAACGCCCTGATCCTGGTGGAGCGCGATGGCCAGAAGAAGATGGTCATCGGCAACAAGGGTGAGAAGATCAAGACCATAGGCACAGAAGCACGCATCGACATGGAACGCCTGTTCCAGAACAAGGTGTTCCTTGAGCTGTGGGTCAAGGTCAAGGCGGGCTGGGCCGACGATGAGCGCGCCCTGCGCAGTCTCGGCTATGGCGATGACTGATTGCTGAGTCCAGCCTTCGTCATCCACAGTCGGCCCTATCGGGAGACCAGTCAGCTGGTCGAGGTGTTTACCCAGGATAGTGGCCGATTTACCCTGGTGGCTCGCGGTTCTCGCGGGCCACGCTCCCCTCTGAAGGGGCTGCTTCAACCTTTTTCCCTGCTCACCATCAGCTGGCGCGGCAAGGGGGACCTCAAGAATCTCGCCCAGGTCGAATGTCCGGATCACTCCTTGCGACTCGGGGGCGATCGCCTCTTCTACGGCCTCTACCTCAACGAGCTGGTCTACTACCTGCTGGAAGCCCATACCCCCTTTCCCGAGGTGTTCGACGCCTATGCCCGTGCCCTGATGGCGCTGGCGGATGGCGAGACGCCCGAGCTGCCGCTGCGCCGCTTCGAGTTCCTGCTGTTGCAGGCGCTTGGCTATGCGGTGGACTTCGAGTACGCCGCCGATGACGAGTCCGCGATCCAGCCCGAGCAGCTCTACGGCTTCGAGCGCGAATTGGGCTTTGTCGCTTGCGAGCGGGCGCCGGATCCCCGTACCCTGTTCCTCGGTGCCCACCTGCTGGCCTTCGCCGAGGGGCGATTCGATACGCCTCCCTTGCTGCAGGCGGCCAAGCGTTTCAGCCGGCTGGCGCTGCAGCCCTATCTGGGAAAGCGCCAGTTGAAGAGCCGGGAGCTGTTTTTGAAGCGCAAAGCCAGCACACAGTGACATATGGATATCCGCGCTGGCGCCAAGGCGGCAGCCGCACAGTTAACAGATGAAGTGTTTCAAGGAGTCATCAATGAGCGAAATCTATCTGGGTGTGAACATCGATCATATCGCCACCCTGCGCAATGCCCGTGGCACCCAGTATCCGGATCCGGTGCAGGCTGCCTTCGTGGCCGAGCAGGCCGGTGCCGATGGCATTACCATCCACCTGCGGGAAGACCGTCGCCACATCACGGATCGCGATGTCGAGGTGCTGCGCCAGACCATACAGACCAGAATGAATCTGGAGATGGCGGTGACCGAGGAGATGATCGGCATCGCCCAGCGCATCCAGCCCCAGTTCGTCTGCCTGGTGCCGGAGAAGCGCACCGAGGTGACCACAGAGGGCGGCCTGGACGTGGCCGGTCAGCTCGACAAGATCACCGATGCAGTGACCCGCCTCGCCGCCGTCGGCGCCCAGGTGTCGCTGTTCATCGATGCCGATCCGCTGCAGATCGACGCGGCTGCCGCGAGTGGCGCCCCCTTCATCGAGATCCACACCGGCCGTTACGCCGATGCCACCACGGATGCCGAGCGCAACGCCGAGTTCAAGCGCATCGCCGCCGGTGCCTCCTATGCCGCCGGCAAGGGGCTCAAGGTCAATGCCGGCCACGGTCTGCACTATCACAACGTCAAGGCCATCGCCGCCATCCCCGAGCTCTATGAGCTCAACATTGGCCACGCCATCATAGGCCGCGCCGCCTTCGACGGCCTGACCAAGGCGGTCAGCGACATGCGCCTGCTGATGCAGGAAGCCCGTCAGGGGATCTGACCGACCTGGGTTGATGAGAGATGAAAAAGGGACGCTGCGGCGTCCCTTTTGTATGGCATCAGCCACCGGCTGATTGGATCCATGCTTATTTGATGGGCGTCAGCTCCAGGGTGATGAGCTCCAGTGGCGCCAGCTTGATGACCATCCCATCGCTGATTGACGTCGGCACGGTTTTGTTGTCGCCATATAGTGGCTTGATATTAAAGCCTTTCGCCTCTGTGGTGGGCACTTCAAGCTGGCGAGTCGGTTCCAGGAAGAACTGTTGAGGCTGGCTCGAAGGGTTGCGCAGGGTAATGAAAGACTTTGCTGGGCTCCACGCCGCCCAGCCATAGACGGCCAGCAGGGTGGGGTCGCCGCCAATCCAGTGGCTGTCAAACAGCACGGCCTGGTTCTGCTGCGACCAGAGCGCGGCCTTGGCCAGCAGATCCCAGTTCTCGCCGCTCAGCAGCTCCGGGGTGATATAGAGCTCCTGCAGCTGGGTGCCGGTGGCAAAGTAGCTCCAGGCCTGATCGGCAAAATCTTGTGGCGACTGCTGATCCAGATGTTTGGCCTGCTTGGCATAGACAAGCCCGTGCAGCATCAGGGAGTTGAGCGGAAACAGCGGGCCTTGCTTGACGATGGAGCGGTAGGTCTCCGCATCCCGGTAGGTGATCCACTGCTGGACCCTGGAGCCGGAGCCATAGAAGTTGATGTCATCGCCACCGCGCCAGATGGAGTCGGCGAAGAAGAGCCAGGAGGGGGAGGCCGTGGTGCCCGTAGTCAGGTTGATGAAGACCTCCTTGTTGGCGGTGCGGGCATCCGAGATCAGGTGGATGGCGGCATCGAAGTCGCTGGTGAACTGGCTGCCCTTGATCTGCTTGTTGGCGTTGCCTGTGCCGTCGAACTTGAAGTGGGTGACGCCTTGATCCTGAATGAGCGACATCACCTTCTGATGGAAATTTTTGTAGTAGACGGGGCCCGAGAGGGCGAACTTGCCATCGCTCAGCTCGTAGCCGAATTCGGCGGCATGGGAGACCCGTTCATCCCTCGGCTTGTTGTAGCCACCCCAGGGAGAGAACCAGATGCCGAGCTGGGCGTGATACTGCTCGGCCGCGGTTTTGAGCTTGCGAAAGCCGTCCGGGAAGTCCTTGCTGAAGCCCCAGTTGCCCTTGCGATCGTCCCAGCCATCGTCGAACAGGAAGCCGCTCATGGTCACGCCGCGCCGGGTGACCAGTGCCTCGCCAAACTGCTTGATGCGGGTCAGAGCGTCGGCTTCGGTGTAGGGGTTGAAGAAGCCGATGTCGAGCCAGGAGTTGTAGTGCAGATAGGGGGCGTAGGGTCTGTCGCGGGCGTCGTTGATGAACTCGTTGAAGTCACGTCTGAGCTGACCCTCGTCGAAGGTGCCGACATAGGTGCGATAGGTAAGCGGCTTGCCCTGCTCCAGCGGCAGCGTGAGCGGGATCAGCTGGCTGACGCCCCCCTCGTAGGCGCGGGTGTTGACCAGTGGATTCTGCGGCGTGATGAAGAAGCTGTCGCTGACAATGGGCGAGCTGTTGATGGCGCCGTAGACAAAGGGTGCCTGGGAGTGGAACGGCAGCATGGAGAAGCCGTTGATCCGCTTGCCATTCTTGAGGGTGTCGAGGGAGAAGTCGATGCTGGCGTAGCGCTTGTCTTTGGCCAGCCGGATCTCGCTCTTGATCAGGAAGTCGGCGTTGCTCAGTGCGATGTCAATGTGGTCCTGCTCTTTGGCAAACGCATCTACAGTGAAGTCGGCCGACGAGGTCAGCCTGTCATCCAGCCCCTTGATATCGAACAGGGTATTCGAGTGGATGACATCCCCGTTCGCCCTGTTGGTGAAGGTGATCTCCTGGAATTTTCCGGCATCCGTTTTGACGCTGATCTGGTACTGGTTGCCCTGCAGCGACATCACCTCGGCCCGGGCGAGGGCGGGCAGGGTCAGCAGGACCAGCAGCGTCATGGCGGTACGTGCGTTCATATTTATCTCCGTATAGATGATGAATGGCGGTGTGACTGGGGTGATGGGGCTTGGCGTCCTCCTGAGGCTGGCGGATTTGCGGGATCTGGTGCGGGCTCACCAGGCTGGCGAGCCCGCAGGCCGGTTACAGCTTGCTGTCGCTCATGCACATGCGGATCTTGGCGGCGACCACCTCCTCCATGGCGGCCATGGCGGGCACCAGATACTGGCGCGGATCGCTGGCATCCGGGTGGGTGGCGAGGAAGGCCTTCATGGCGTCGGAGAAGGCGATCTTCAGCTCGGTGGCCACGTTGACCTTGCACACCCCGAGCTCGATGCAGCGGCGCACGTCCCGGTCGGGAATGCCGGAGGCGCCGTGCAGCACCAGCGGAATGGAGACTCGGTCCCGGATGGCGGCGAGGCGATCGAAGTCGAGGCGCGGCTCCTCCTTGTAGAGACCGTGGGCCGTGCCGATGGCCACTGCGAGGGAGTCGATGCCGGTGCGCGCCACGAACTCGGCCGCCTTGTCCGGATCGGTCAGATGGGCGTTGGCGGCGTCCACTATCAGGTCATCCTCCTGTCCGCCGAGCTGGCCCAGCTCGGCCTCCACGCTCGCCCCCATGCGGTGGCAGAAGGTGACGACCCGTTGCACCTTTGCGACGTTCTCCTCGAATGGCAGGTGGGATGCGTCGATCATGGCGGAGTGGATGCCGGATTCGACCTTGAAGTGGATGTCCTGTTCATCCTCGTGGTGGTCCAGGTGCAGCACCAGCGGTATGCGGTACTGGTGGGCTGCCGAGGCGCAGATGGAGACCAGGTATTCGACCCCGGCGTGGCGATAGGTACCCGGCGTGGCGGCCAGGATGACGGGGGATCTCAGCTGGGCGGCGGTGCGGGCCACCACCTCGACGGTTTCCAGGTTGTGGATGTTGAAGGCCGGTACCGCGTAGCCGCGGCGCTGGGCATCTTTGAGCATTTCGTGGGACGAGATCAGATACATGAGGACTCCTTGGCGCCTTGAGTGGCGTCGGGTTCAGAGAAAGAGGCGGGGGTGCGGGCGGGAGTTATCTCCCTGCCGGCGACCCAGATATGTTGCTGGTAGAGGGCCGGTGTGAGGGCGAGCAGGTTGGCCCGCTTGCCGACGGCCAGCGAGCCGAGCTGGTCGTCGATGCCGAGCATGCGGGCGGGGGCCAGCGATGCCATCTGGATGGCTTCGGCAAGGGGCACGCCGGCCAGATGCACCATGTTGCGCACGGCCCCGAGCAGGGTGAGGGTGCTGCCTGCCAGGCCGCCGGTGGCGGTGCGCACCACCCCGTCCTTCATCTCCACCCGGTAGTCCCCGAGCAGGTAGTGGCCGTCCGGCATGCCGGCGGCGCGCATGGCATCCGTGATGAGCAGCAGGCGATCCCCGGCGCAGCGATGGCACAGCTTGAGTACGGTCGGATGCACATGATGGCCATCGGCGATGAGCTCCAGCCAGGCGGTGGGATGCACCAGGCCGGCCCCTACCATGCCGGGTTCCCTGTGGTGCAGTCCGCGCATGCCGTTGAAACAGTGCACCAGACCGGTTGCGCCGGCCGTCAGTGCCGCCTGTGTGGTGTCGTGGCTGGCGGCGGAGTGACCCAGCATGACCCGGATGCCGGCCGCCTTGAGGTGGCAGATGGCCGCCAGGGCGTTGGCCTTCTCGGGGGCGAGGGCGACGACCTTCAGGGTGCCGCGTGCCTGGCGCTGCAACTGCGCCAGCTCGGCCAGGTCGAGTTCCCGGAACAGGGCAGGATCGTGGGCGCCCTTGTTGTCGGGGGTGAAGTAGGGGCCCTCCAGATAGCTGCCGAGCAGCTGGGCGCCCGGCATGCCGCTCTCCATGGCATCGGCGACCCGGCTCAGGGCGCGCGCTATGGCGGGTAGCGGTGCCGTGACAGTGGTGGCGAGGAAGGCACCGACCCCTTCCGCCGCCTTGGCGAGGGAAAGCTGGGCCAGCACGCCGGTCTCCTCGTCCATCACGTCGACGCCGGCCCCGCCGTGCACGTGGCCATCGATGAGGGCGGGCACCAGCAACTCGACCTCCCGCACCGGGTCGTCGGCCGGGATGGGGGCGATGGCGGTGATGATGCCGTCCTCATGGGAAAGCATTTGATGTTCCAGCCAACCCTGCTCGGTCAGCAGGCGACGGGCCCGGATCCGTGTTGCCATCTAGATACCCTCCTCGACCCGCGACTCGGCCCGCTCGCGCGCCAGCTCGTCCACCAGGCTGGTGAGGCCGCGATGGCCGCAGCACAGGGCCTGCTCGCGAAACTGGGACGGGGTCAGCTCGCCGCGATCCATCGTCATCTCCAGCAGCAGCTGCAGATTGGTGCCGGTCACGACTTCCCGGTCTGGCTGGCGCAGTGCCAGGGTGGAGGCGACCCGAAACGGGGTGCCGCCCAGCAGATCGGTCAGAAAGACCACGCCGTCGCCACTGTCGACCCGGGCCAGCGCCGCCTCGCACTGGCCCTGCAGCAGGGCCGTGGTGGAGGACTCCGGAAAGTCGATGGCGACCACCGCCTCCTGCTCGCCGAGGATCTGGTTCATGGCCTGCTCCATGCCGCTGGCGAAGCCGCCATGACCGCAAATGATGATGCCCAACATAAGGTGTTCCTTTACAGCAAAGGGGGCCGGCCTGTCGCCGGCACCGGATTAGAGGAAGCCTGCAAACTTGCCGACGATACCGAGCACGACCGTGATGACGATGAGGCGCAGCGGACTCCAGCCGCGGCGGATCAGCGCATACATGGCCAGGGTGTAGAGCAGCGGCAGGAAGGCCGGCATCAGCTTGTCGAGCACGTCCGCCTGCAGCTTCACCACGGCATCACCGGCGGTGATCTCCAGGGTGGTGCCGAGCCGCACATAGGTAGCGACCAGGGCGCCGATCACCGTCATGCCGACGATGGAGGCGGCATGCCCCACCTTGCGGGTGTTGGCCTTGATGAGCGGAATGGCGGCGACCCCCATGCGGTAGGCGTAGTGCGCCAGTCCGAAGCGCAGGCCGAAGTGCACCACATTGAACAGCAGGAAGAAGAACACTGCGCCCATGATGGAGCCCTGCAGCGCCAGATCGGCGCCGATCCCGCCGCAGATGGGCAGCAGGGTGAGCCAGAACATGGCATCCCCGATCCCGCCGAGCGGCGCACCGACCGCGATCTTGGTGCTCTGTATGCTGTTGACGTTCTGCTTGGAGCGCTCCATCGCCAGCACTATGCCCATCACGAAAGTGACCAGGAAAGGGTGGGTGTTGAAGAAGCCCATGTGCCCCTTCATGGCCCGGGAGAGATCCTTGGGGTTGGTGTGGATCTTCTGCAGCGCCGGCAGCAGGCCGTAGAGCCAGCCGGAGGCCTGCATCCGCTCGTAGTTGAAGGAGGCCTGCAACAGCAGGGAGCGCCAGGCGAAGCGATTGATGTCCTGGCGGGTCAGCTCGGCCCCCAGTTGCTGATCTTCGTAGACGTCGTCGGAGACGGTGCGGGTCGGTTGCGGCTCGGCCGCCGGGGCGATCTGCCGGGCTGTGTTGTTAGATACCATCTTCAGTTTCCTCCTGGGTGGGGCGGGCTTGCGGCGCCGGGTCCTTGCGCATGAAGTCGATCAGGGCCATGGCCAGAGCGGCCGCGGCTATGGCCAGCACCGGCAGCTTGAGCCAGGCGGCGGCGACGAAGCCGAGGATGAAGTAGGGGATGTAGACGTTCTTCATCATGATCTTGAGCAGCACGGCGAAGCCGATGGCGGGCATGATGCCGCCGGCGACCCCGAGGCCGTCGATGAGGCGGGCGGGCAGCACGTCGATGGCGGTCTTGGCGTGTTCGGCCCCGAAGTAGGTGGGCAGGAAGGCGCACAGGAAGTAGAAGGTGCCGAGTGCCAGCAGGGCCAGGTAGTTGACCCGCTCTATGCCGCGGGTATCGCCAGCTTCCGCCATCCGGTCACAGCGGGACATGACCCCCGACATCACCGAGAAGAGGAAGGTGATCCCCATCTGGACCGCCACCGCGAACGGCACCGCAACCCCGACCGCCACATCCGGCTTGACCCCGGTGGTGATGGCGAAGGTGGCGCCGACTATGGTGCCTATGATGACGTTGGGTGGTTGTGCCCCCGCCAGCGGGGCCAGCCCCATCCAGACCAGCTCCAGGGTGCCGCCCACCAGTATGCCGGTGGGCAGGTCGCCGAGGATCAGGCCCACCAGCGGACCCAGTACCACGGGCCTGTGGAAGTGAGTCAGGCCGTTGAACAGGTCAAGTCCGGCGAAGAACGCCAGCATGCCCAGCAAGAGCCCTTGCAATAAACTGATTTCCATCACAATTGTCCTTAATCAGATGAGGTTGAAAATGTCCTGTGCCGGTTCGGTCGGCACGCCCTGGACAAAGCACTCGACGTGGGCGTCCTGCAGGGCGCGAAACGCCGCTATGTCCGTCTCATCCACGGATACCGTCTTGTGGATCTGACGCTTGCCGTCGGCGTAGTGCATGTTGCCGACGTTGATGCGGGGGATGGGCACGCCCCCCGCGACCAGGGTGCGAAAATCCGTCGGGTTCTTGCACACCAGCAATATTTTCTGGCGATCGGCGGCCTTGCCTATGTTGTCGATCACCTTCTGCAGCGGCCAGAAGCGCACCGCTATCCCCTCCGCCAGCACCATCTCCATCAGGTTCTGCTGTATGGGGTCTTCCGCCACCTCGTCATTGGCCACCAGCACCAGGTTGGCGCCGGCAAACCCGACCCATTGCACCCCGACCTGACCGTGGATCAGGCGCTCGTCGATACGGCTCAGCACTATGTTGGGCATCAGACACCTCCTTGCTGGTTGAACGGATAGATGTTGACGCCCTGCACGACCCGGTTGACCCGGCCGCTCGGGCAGGGATTGTCCGGGGTGATGCCCAGCGCCAGCGCCGTGTGGAAGGCGTAGTACTGGGCGTAGAGCAGGTAGCAGAACGCCAGTTCGGCATCGTCGCCGTTGAGGGGGGTGGGCAGGTAGATATGCTCGCCTTCCTCGATGGCGGGATGGTGCCGATCGGCCAGGGCGACGACCCGGGCGGCGTGGCCCTCCTGGCGCAGCTCGCCGAGCAGGTCCAGATCGTACTGGCGGGTGTAGGGATCGTTGGAGATCATCAGCACTATCAGGGTCTGGCGGTTGATGGCCGACTTGGGCCCGTGGCGAAAACCTGTGGGGGAGTCGTACATGGCCATCAGCTGACCCGAGGTGAGTTCAAGCAGCTTGAGCGCGGCCTCCTGGGCCACCCCCTGCAGGCTGCCGCTGCCGAGGTAGATGACCCGCTCCGGCAACGGTTGATTCCACTCGGGCACGCTCAGTTCGGCCTGGGGCAGAATGGCTTCCCCCAGGGCGATGAGCGGCTGGCTGGCGGCGGGATTGAACTGGCGCGGCAGGAACACAGCCAGGCAACTCAGCATCATGCTGGTCAGGCTGCTGGTCATGGCGAAGCTGCGGTCGTGGGTCTGGGGCGGCATCAGCAGCGCCAGGGAGCGGGCATCCTTCTGGCAGCGACGATAGAGTTCCCCCTCGCCGTTGCAGGTGAGCACCAGGTGGTGGCACTCGCTCAGCAGCTGGCTGGCCAGCTCGACCGCGGCCACGCTCTCCGGGCTGTTGCCGGAGCGGGCGAAGGAGATGAGCAGGGTCGGGCAATCCTGCGCCAGGTATTCGCCAGGGTCTGTGACTATGTCGGTGGTGGCGATCGCCTCGAAGCGGCCATTGAGCCTGGCGCAGAGGTAGGGTGCCAGGGCCCGGCCGGCAAAGGCGGAGGTGCCGGCGCCGGTCAGGATCACCCGCAGGTTGCCCCGGGACAGCAGGGGCAGCAGGAAGCGTTCTATGGTGGCGCGGCACTCCTCCACCATGGTGAGAGTCTCCCGCCAGGCGGCGGGTTGCTGGCAGATTTCGCGGGCGGTGGCCAGGCCGTTGGCCCTGCGCAGTGTCTCTTCTGGATAACCGAGGATCATCTCTACAACTCCTTATGCAACCGGGGTGAGCCGGGAATGACTGGCGGGGGTGGTGCCACAGGCATTGGCGTATTGGCGCAGCACCTCCTGCACCTGATCGAGAATGAGGTCGTGGGCCCTGGCCGACAGCGTGCCCTGGCGTACCTTGCGGTATTGCAGCGGCAGATGCTGGCTGAGCAGCGGCAGGGGAATGGGCTCGGCGGCCAGGTTGGCGAGCAGCCGGGCGTAGCAGTCGTCGACCCGGCTGTCGGGCCAGTAGTAGCGAATGCGGTCGGAATAGCTGTAACCGCGGGCCAGCCGGCACTCGTTGGCATTGCCCTGATAGTGGCTGCGCCAGAAGTCGGGGCGATCCAGCATTGTCTCCTCCAGCACCTGGCGCAGACCCGAGCAGGCGCGGGCTACCACCAGCTCCTCCTCGATGGCGGCGAGGGCGAACAGCGCCTCCCGCAGGGCGAAGGTGAGGGCCGGGCCGACCTTGAGGATGGCGAAGTGATCGCGCACCAGCTGGCAGTAGGCGTCCGGTGTCTGGTAGTCGGTGGAGTGCGCCTCGAACACCAGATGGGGATAGGCTTCGATCATCCGGCTGAGAGGGGCGGCCTTGTCGGATCGGTAGTCGATGACATGGGTGTGATCGAACTCCACCCCGGGTTGCACCACCAGACCGATCACCCTGGGCCAGATGGCGTCGAGCCCGACCCTGGCGAAGGCCTGCTGGTGGGTGTTCAAGGTATGGCGGGCGGCTTCCGGTGTGGTCGCGGCCAGCTCGGCCAGTTGCTCATGGGCGCCGCCCGGTACCGGCACCTCTGTGCCTATCACATAGACCAGATCGCAACAGCCAAACTCGGCCTGGCAGGTCTGCTCGGCGACCAGGGCCAGCCGGGCGGCCCGCTCGGCGACCAGCTCATCGGGGAGCGGCACAGGATCCCCCAGGCAGGACATGCTGCAATCGAGGTGGATCTTCTTGAAGCCGGCGGCGACATAGCTGGCGATCAGCACCTCGGCGTGTTCCATGGCCTGCTCGGCCGGCTCACTCTGCCAGCGGTTGGGGCCCAGGTGATCGCCTCCCAATACCAGTCGCTGCAAGGGAAAGTCGCACTCGGCGGCGAGCCGGTGCAGGCGATCGCGAAAATCCACTGGTGTCATGCCGGTATAGCCGCCGAATTGATCCACCTGATTGGAGGTGGCCTCGACCAGCAGCAGATCATCTCCTTGTGCCGCCAGCCGCAGGGCGG
This sequence comes from Aeromonas sp. MR19, assembly GCF_963899305.1. Taxonomy (NCBI): domain Bacteria; kingdom Pseudomonadati; phylum Pseudomonadota; class Gammaproteobacteria; order Aeromonadales; family Aeromonadaceae; genus Aeromonas; species Aeromonas sp. MR19. The sequence goes on along the minus strand of NZ_CAWQWZ010000005.1, from coordinate 59,599 downwards.
CCTCCAGCACCAGCGGGTGGGCAGAGCAGACGGCATGGATCCCGACCGGTTCCCCCTGCTTGTGTCGTGCGATCAGTGCCAGCATTGATTTCATTTCCCTCTTCCTCATGGCTGAATGCGATTTTAATCTTTCGATGTCTTTCTTTACCCTAGGCGTCTCGCCCCTTTAACGAAACAAAAGCGTGCTCGCATCTTGAGCAAGATCACAAAAAGAAATGAATCGAAAGGTTTTTGACGTTCCGGAAGAGTCTCGTGAGGCTTTTTAAACCAATGAAAGCTTGATTTGGCATAAAGGCTGGGTGTTAATAGGCAAACGTAACGAAGTGAAAGCCCCGGTTTTCACCACAGCACTCCGGCAGAGAGACTATGCAAACAACCGAAAAAAGCGTGCTCGGCACCAGCGAGCGGCGGGAACGCATCATTCAGCAACTGCGCAGTAATGGCAGCGTCCAGGTCAACGAGCTGGCCAGTCACTATCAGGTATCCACAGTCACCATTCGCAACGATCTGGCGTTTCTGGAGAAGCAGGGGGTGGCGGTACGCGCCTATGGCGGCGCCCTCTTGTGCGAACCGAATCAGGCGGTGCCCGAGCGCACCATAGCCGACAAGAGCGTGCTCAATACCCCGGTCAAGCAGCGTATCGGTGCCATGGCGGCGAGCCTGGTGCAGGCGGGGAGTCGGCTCATTCTCGACTCGGGGACCACCACCCTGGAGGTGGCGCGTCATCTGCGCGAGCATCAGGAGATAGTGGTGATGACCAACGGCATGAACGTGGCCAATGCCCTGCTGGAGGCTGAGGGGGTGGAGCTGCTGATGACGGGGGGGCACCTGCGCCGCAAGTCGCTCTCTTTCTACGGCGCCCAGGCGGATTTGTCCCTGCAGAACTACCACTTCGACCTGCTGTTTCTCGGGGTGGATGGCATCGATCTGGAGCGCGGCGTCAGCACCCATCATGAGGATGAGGCGCGCCTCAACCGCTGCATGTGCCACGTGGCCGAGCGCATCATAGTGGTGACGGATTCCAGCAAGTTTGGGCGCTTGAGCCTGCACAAGATAGTCGACACCCGGCGCATCCACACCCTGATCACGGATGACGCCATTGCGGCCGAGACCCTGGCCGGGCTGCGCCAGGCGGGGATAGAGGTGCTGCTGGTGCCAGCCTGATCCGGGCCGCGAAAAGGGATTGAGAAAGAGGGACGCCATGGCGTCCCTCTTTCGTTGTCAGGAGAGGCGCTCAGCCCGGCTCGGGGAAGTAACGCTCCAGCAGGGCTGTGAGTATGGCCTGGCTCTGTTCATCGGGCTCGCCGCTGACCAGGGCGGGGCGGAAATGGAGCTGGAAGGCGCGCAGGGCGGCCCGGCTCTGCTCATCCCAGGCGCCGCTTGAGGCGACCCCATAGCCGTAACGGGCGAGCTGCTGTTGCCAGGTGAGGGCATCCCAGGCGGGGGCCGGTTGTTGGCGCAGGGCCGTGACTCTGGCCTCGTCTGGCCAGGCACCGACCCCGTAGTGCAGGGCGAGCTCGCGCCAGGGGAAGTGGGGGCCGGGATCCTGCTTGCGCTCGGGGGCGACATCGCTGTGGGCCAGCACCTGGGTTGGCGGTATTTGATAGCGCTGCACCAGCTCCTGGGTGAGGGCGCCGATGGCGGCAATTTGCGCCCGGGTGTAAGGCTGCCAGCGTCGCTGGTGGGCGGGTAGCAGCTCATCTTCCGGCGGATAGCCCAGGTTGACGATTTCGATGCCGAGGGAGCTGGCGTTGAGCCCCGCATACTGGTGCCAGCGACTGCGGCCCGCATGCCAGGCGCGCTGGCTGTCGGGCACCAGCTGGTAGACGGGGAGCGGCGTCTGGTCGGTGTCGCGGGGGATCAGGTAGTGGGCGCTCACCTGGTGGGCCGGTTCGGTCAGCAGGCGCAGTGAGTGGGCATCGTCCTCATCCGTGTAGTGCAGGATCAGGAAGGCGATGCGTTCATTCTGGTTGGCGCTGGGGTAACGGGACGAGAGCTGATAGGGGGCTGGCTGGCAGGCGCTCAGCAGCAGTATGAGGCAGAGTGGCCATAGCCGCAGCCACCTGGCCCTGTTCGCGCCCGGAGCGGGAAGGCGCAACGGCCAGCGCCGCCCACTGGCCAGCGAGAGGCGGGCTGACAGTGAGCGGAGACGCTGGCCCATGACTCAGGCGCGGTACTTGGCGGTGAGGCCGATGAGGAAGTTGCGCAGGATCTGATCCCCGCAATCCTGATAGTGCTTGTGATCCTTGGAGCGGAACAGGGCACTCAGTTCGGACTTGGAGAGGTTGAAGTCGGCGAGCTTGAGGGTGCCGAGCATGTCCTCTTCTTTGTAGTTCAGGCCGATGCGCAGCTTGCGCAGTATCATGTTGTTGTTGATCCGGTTCGGGATCACCTGGGCCGGGGCATCTTCCCGCACACCGCGGCGCGCTATGATGAAGCCGTCGAGGAACTGGCTCAGGGCCGCATCGGGGCAGGCGACATAGCCAGCCTCCTGCTCTTCCCCTTCGGCGGCTTCTTTCATCAGCCAGCTGTGCAGCTGGGCGTGAGTGACCGTCAGGTTGCCCTTGGCAAACATCTCGACCATCTGGTCATTGCTGATGGTGAGGGCGTAGCGCAGACGGCGCAGAATATCGTTGTTGGTCATGTTGACTCCTGTAGAAACGGCGCAACTTTACCATCTGGCGCGCCCCGCGTCAGAAAAAGCGGGGCAGGCCCTGTCAGGAAAAGGGGGCAAGGGACTGCTGCCAATGGCGGGCAGCCCTGCATCCCGCTCATTCAGACGAGGTAGCGTGGCGCCTCCTGACGCACCTGCTCCATCGCATCCTGCAACTCCAGCAATTCGGGTTCCAGCTCGCTGACCGGCACCCCGTCGCGCAGCTGCTGTTCCAGCTGGGAGAGCAGCCGTTGCAGGCCGGGCACCCCGGAATAGGCGCAGCCGCCGTTGAGGCGGTGCAGCTGGGCCAGCACCTCGGCATCCTCCACCTGACCGGCGAGGGCCGCCTCCAGCACGGGATCCACCTCGTCGAAACTGGCCATCAACATGGTCAGCATCTCCTTGGCGAGATCCAGCTTGCCGGCGGCCTGACGCACCGCCAGAGACCAGTCTATCTGCTGATCCGCGTGGTTCTGGTGGCGACGGTGGGCGAAGTCGGTGATCAGCTGGGCCAGCATGCTCTCGTCGATGGGCTTGGCCAGATAGTCATCCATCCCCTGCCGGATCAGCCGCTCCCGCTCGCCGGGAATGGCGTGGGCGGTCACCGCCACGATCGGCGTCTCTGTGTTGAGGGACTGGCTGCGGATCGCCTGGGTGGCGCTGATGCCATCCATGATCGGCATCTGTATATCCATGAAGATGATGTCGAATGGCTGGCTCTGGGCCAGTCTGACCGCCTCCTTGCCGTTCTTGCACACCACCACCTGGCTCACCATCTCCTTGAGCATGGCGGCGATCAGCTTGAGGTTGGCCGCATTGTCGTCCACCGCCAGCACCTTGACTTGCTGCACCTGGCGCTGGGTCGGGGCGGGCAGCGGCGCGCTCTTGGCTGCCTCGGGGGAGAGCAGGGCGTGCAGCAGCTTGCGGTGGTTGGTGGGCTTGGAGAGACAGTGCTGGGCGCCGTGGGCCAGCATGGCGTCATAGAGCGCGGGCTCGTGGCTGCTGAGCAGCACTATGGTGTTCTGCTGGCCGTCCAGCCCGTCGAGGCGGGCGATCACCTGCTGCGGTGTGTGCAGTGTGCTGCTGCCGATGATCACCATGTCCTGGTTGCTCATCTCGGGCCAGATGGTGTCGATGGCGAGCGACTGCACATCCAGCTGCCACTCCGCCAGCAGGGCGCAGAGGGAGGAGTGGCTGAAGGGATCCGGCTCCAGCAGCCAGACTCGTTTGCCCTGGATGCGATCCAGCGGCAGCTTGTCGGTCTGGGGCAGGGGAGAGACGTCCATGTCCAGGCTGAAGGAGAAGACGGAGCCCTTGCCCAGTTCGGATTCGAAACGGATCTGGCCCCCCATCTGCTGCACCAGCTTCTGGGTGATGACGAGGCCGAGGCCAGTGCCGCCATAGCGGCGCGAGATGGAGGAGTCGGCCTGGTTGAAGGCCTGGAACAGCTGGCGCTGCTGCTCTTCCGAGATGCCGATGCCGGTATCGCGGATCAACACGTTGAGCCGCACCTTGTTGCCGTTGCTGCCCCCGGTCTGCTCGATGCGCACATCCACGTTGCCGCGCTCGGTGAACTTGATGGCGTTGCCGGTGAGGTTGGTCAGCACCTGCTGCAGGCGCATGGGGTCGCCGGTGAGGTAGTCCGGCACCTCGGCATCCACCTGCAGGGAGAGTTCGAGCTGCTTGTCGTGGGCGCTGGGGCCGAGCAGGTGCATGGTCTCGTTGAGGGTGTCGCGCAGGCTGAAGGGTATGTGCTCCAGTTGCAGCTTGCCCGCCTCCAGCTTGGAGAAGTCGAGGATGTCGTTGATGATGCCGAGCAGGTTGCGGGCCGACTTCTCTATGGTCTGCATGTAGTCGGTCTGGCTCGGCGTCAGCGCCGTCTTGAGCAGCTGGCGGGTGAAGCCGATGACGCCGTTGAGCGGGGTGCGCAGCTCGTGGGACATGTTGGCGAGGAACTCGGATTTGACCCGCGCCGCCTCCTGCGCCCGCTTCTTGGCCATGTCGAGCTCGACGTTCTGGATCTCGATCTGCTCCAGCGTCTCGCGCAAGTCAGAGGTGGCCTGATCGATGTTCTGCTGCATCTCCTCGTGATATTCCGAGAGCGCCTTGGCCATGGCGTTGATGCCGTTTTTCAGCATGTCCAGCTCGCCGGTGAGCTGGCCGCTGACCCGGGTGTCGAGCCGCCCCTCCCTGATCTTGTGCACCGCCTGCACCATGTCGGTGATGGGCTGGGTCACGCTCTTGACCAGCCTGAAGCCAAACAGGGTACTGACGGCCAGACCGATGAGCACCATGATCACCGCGAAGAAGGTGTCGCGATACTGCAGGATCATGGCCCTGTCTGTGGTCATCTGCATGGAGATGTAGCCGATCATGGGCGGCTCCACGTCGCTGGGCAGCGGGAAGCCATCCATGCTGGTCTCGGCCTGGATCGGGGTGCGCAGTATGATGTCGTCACCATAGAGGGTGACGCTGGTCAGCTCGGGGATCTGGCTGCCATCGGGCAGCCGCAGCCGGGTGAAGTCCCTGTGGTAGTTGGACGTCACGAACAGCTGGTTGTCCTGGGTGAAGACGGCGATGGACTTGATGAGCGGCGAATTCTTGCGGTGAGTCAGGCCAATCAGCCGCTTGAGCGACTCCCGGCTGTGCTGGGTCATGCCGTATTCACTGGCGATGGCCAGCGGCTCTATGATGTTGATGCCCTGATCGATCAGGTTGTTTTCCAGCTGCTGGTAGCGGTGGAAGGTGAAATAGCCGGCCATCAGGCCGCCAATGATCAGGGTCGGCAATATGGTAAAGGCCAGCACCCGGGCTCGCAGGCCGTACTTGGTCATGCGAATGGTCCCCCGATGAGCAGGGTGGGCAAGATGGTCAATGGCACGACATGAGCGCGCAGGCCGGATTGGGTCATGCGGATAGTCCCCCGAAGAGCAGGGTTGGCAAGAAGGCAAACGACAGTGGGCGGGCCCGCAGGCCGGATTTGGTCATACTATTATTCTTGTGGGACAATAGCCTGCTGCAGATTCCACAATCATGACATAGCCACCTATAGGCACCAAGTTTTATGGCCCAGTTTTTCAAGCCCCAAAAGAAATCCACCCAGCCCCAACGTATTGAATTTACGGTAGACAGTCTGGATCACCACTGCGTCGGTATCGGCCGTCATCAGGGCAAGGCGATCTTCATCGAAGGGGCGCTGCCCGGCGAGCAGGTCAAGGCCCGCATCCTCGAAGACAAGAAGCAGTATGCCCACGCCACCTTGCAACAGGTGGTGACCCCGGCAGCCAATCGCATCGCCCCCTTCTGCAGCCACTACCGCGAGTGCGGCGGTTGCAATGCCCAGCATCTCGGTGAGGCGGATCAGCAGGCCGCCAAGGAGGCCGGTTTGGTCAGCCTGTTCGAGCGGCTGGGGCAGATCAAGGCGCCAGCGCTGGAGCCCGTGCTGACAGGGGAGTCTCGCGCCTACCGCCGGGTCTGCCGGCTGGCCATCAAGTTTGACAAGAATGGCCGCTGCACCCGGGTCGGTTTTCGTCGTCGCCAATCCAACGACCTGGTGGAGATCGAGGACTGCCCCGTGCTGGCCGAGCCGCTCTCTGCCCTCATTAACCCTCTGCGCGACTGCCTCAATCGCCTCAAGAGCCAGCGTGAGCTGGGCCATGCCGAACTCATTCAGGCCGAGCAGGGGATCATGATGCTGCTGCGCCATACGGGTCGTCCCAACGAGGGGGATCGCGCCCTGCTGGTGGCGTTTGCGCAGACGCAGGGGATAGACCTCTATCTGCAGGCTGCCGATGAACGCATCGAGCCATTGCACCAGGTATTCCAGCCATCCTACTCACTGGATGGCCTGTCTCTTGCATTTGCTCCTGGTGACTTCATTCAGGTCAACGGCCCCATCAACCAGAGCATGGTGGCCCAGGCGCTGGCGTGGCTCGGGGCGAGCAAGGATGACAAGGTGCTGGATCTGTTCTGCGGCATTGGCAACTTCACCCTGCCACTGGCCCGTCAGGCCCGGGAAGTGGTGGGCGTGGAAGGGGAGCTGGCCATGGTGGCCCGCGCCGAGGAGAACGCCCGTCGCAACGGCATCGACAATGCCCGTTTCTACAAGGCGGACTTGAGCGGTGACATAGTCGGCATGTCCTGGGCGCGGGAAGGGTTCGATCTGGTGCTGCTGGATCCGGCCCGCCCCGGTGCGCTGGAGGTGATGGGGCACGTCGTGAAACTTTCACCCAAGCGAGTGGTCTACGTTTCCTGTAACCCGGTCACCCTGGCCCGTGACAGCCAGGTGCTGGTGAAAGGGGGCTACCGACTGGTACGTCTGGGGATGCTCGACATGTTCCCCCACACCGGCCATCTGGAGTCCATGGCCCTGTTTGAGCGGTAATGAACGGAGTAATCCAGCCCCTTGGTCTGATGCGTGTGGGGGCCGGATATGTTCTTTTATTCCGGTATATCTGGTGTCCATCAGGCTGTTTGAGCGGGAGTGAACTGAGTAATCCAGCCCCTTGGTCTGATGTGTTTGGGGGCCGGATATGTTCTTTTATTCTGGTGTATCTGGCGTCCATCAGGCTGTTTGAGCGGGAGTGATTGGGGTAATCTAGCCCCTCGTAAATCGGCTGGGCCTGTTGGAGAACTCTATTGTCTTTATTGACAATATGCCTTGAAAAGTTCTCCAGATATCCCCATCTGAGGCAGTCTCATCAGGTGAGGGGGAGGAAGCGGTAGCTTTCGGCCCAATAATTTAAAGGATTGATACCATGGTTGCGGTTCGCGATATTCATTTGAAAGACAACTTCACCCTGGAAGAGTGGGTCAGCTCGCTCTCCTTGAGTGACAGTGACAAGGATCAGTTGCGAACCGTCTACCAGTATTGTCTGACGCTCGGTGACGAGGCGCTCACCAACCGCCTGCTGGTGCGTGGCGTCGAGATGGCGGGCATTCTGCTGATGCTCAGCATGGATCTCGGCACCCTCAAGGCCGCCATCATCTACCCCTTCGTCGAAGCCGGCCTCATCAGCCAGGAGCGGATGGACGAAGACTTCGGTCCCAAGATCGCCAAGCTGGTGGAAGGGGTGCTGGAGATGGAAGCCATCCGCTCCCTGCAGACCCTGCACCGCAGCGAGACCTCGCCGGAACAGGTCGACAACGTGCGCCGCATGCTGCTCGCCATGGTCGAGGATGTGCGTGCCGTGGTCATCAAGCTGGCGGAGCGGATCGCCTGCCTGCGGGAAGCGAAGAAGGCGGATGAAGAGACCCGGGTGCTGATGGCCCAGGAGATCACCAACATCTATGCCCCGCTGGCCAACCGGCTCGGCATAGGTCAGCTCAAATGGGAGCTGGAAGATCTTGCCTTCCGTTACCTGCACCCGGACACCTACAAGCAGATCGCCAAGCAGCTCGACGAGAAGCGCCTCGACCGGGAGCGCTACATCCGCGAGTTCGTGCAGTCCCTGCGCGATGCCCTCAAGGAAGCGGATGTGGAGGCTGAAGTCTATGGCCGTCCGAAACACATCTACAGCATCTGGCGCAAGATGCAGAAGAAGCACCTCGAGTTCAACGAGCTGTTCGACGTGCGCGCTGTGCGGGTGGTGACCAAGCGGCTGCAGGATTGCTACGCGGCGCTCGGCATAGTCCATACCCATTTCCACCATATTCCCCGCGAGTTTGACGACTATGTCGCCAACCCCAAACCCAACGGCTATCAGTCGATCCACACAGTGGTGGTGGGGCCGGAAGGCAAGACGGTGGAGATCCAGATCCGCACCGACCAGATGCATCAGGATGCCGAGCTGGGGGTGGCCGCTCACTGGCGCTACAAGGAAGGGGCCCAGGCCGCCAACAAGGCCAACAACTTCGAAGACAAGATCGAGTGGCTGCGCAAGCTGCTCGCCTGGCAGGAGGATCTCTCCGAGAGCGGCTCCCTGCTCGAGGATCTGCGCAGTCAGGTGTTCGAGGACAGGGTCTATGTGTTCACCCCGAAAGGGGATGTCATCGACTTGCCGGCGGGTGCCACCCCGCTCGACTTCGCCTATCACGTGCACAGCATGATCGGCCACCGCTGCATCGGCGCCAAGATTGACGGTCGTATCGTGCCCTTCACCTATGCGCTGCAAACCGGCGACCAGGTGGAGGTGATCACCCAGAAGGAGCCGAACCCGAGCCGCGACTGGATGAACCCCAACTCGGGTTTCCTGCGCTCCAGCCGGGCGCGGGCCAAGGTGGCCACCTGGTTCAGAAAGCTGGATCGGGACAAGAACATAGCCGCCGGCAAGGAGCTGCTGGAGAAGGAGCTGGACAGACACAACCTGACCCTCTCCAAGGTGGACAAGGTGGTGCTCGAGCGTTTCCACGCCGAGGAGCTGGAAGACCTGCTGGCCGGTATCGGCAGCGGCGACATCCGCATCAACCAGCTGCTCAACTACCTGGACACCCGTTACAACAAGCCGACGGCGGAAGAAGAAGATCGCCGTGTGCTGGAAAAACTGGAGCAGAAGGCCAATACCCCGTTCCGGCCCAAGCCCAAGGATCACATAGTGGTGGAAGGGGTCGGCAATCTGATGACCCACATCGCCCGCTGCTGCCAGCCCATCCCGGGCGACACCATTCAGGGCTTCATCACCATGGGGCGCGGGGTATCCATCCACAGGGATGATTGCGAGCAGCTCAAGGAGCTCTCCCGTCGCAACCCGGAACGACTGATCGATGCGGTGTGGGGGGAGAACTACTCGGGTGGTTATGGCCTCACCATTCGCATCCTCTCCAACGATCGCTCGGGTCTGCTGCGGGACATCACTACCGTGCTGGCCAACGAGAAGATCAACGTGATGGGGGTGCGTTCGCGCTCCAACGTGCGCGAGCAGACCGCCGAGATCGACATGGAGCTGGAGATTTACAACATCAACGCCTTCAACCGGGCGTTGGCCAAGCTCAGCCAGCTCAACGACGTGATCAGCGCCAAGCGCCTCTGATACCCAGCGACCGGCCCAGGGTGGGCCGGTCGCTTTTCCTCTGTTTGAACGACCTGAAAGCGGATCTCCCATGTCCCAACGTTACGACCTGCCCCAACTGCTCGACATGAGATTGATCGGCTGCACGGCTTGATGTCGCTTCATCCCCATTTAACGAATCGAAAGTGAGTAGCTCATGTCTCAACGTTACGACCTCTCTCAATTGCTCGATATCATGTCTCGCCTGCGTGACCCGCAAGAGGGTTGCCCCTGGGATCTCAAGCAGAGCTTCCAGACCATAGTGCCGCACACCCTGGAAGAGGCCTATGAGGTCGCCGATGCCATCGAAACCCGAGATTGGCAGGGATTGAAGGGGGAACTCGGTGATTTGCTGTTCCAGGTGGTCTTCTACGCCCAGCTGGGCAAGGAGCAGGGGCTGTTCGATTTCGCCGATATCGTCGATACGGTGAGCGAGAAGCTCATTCGTCGCCATCCCCATGTGTTTTCCGATGCGGATCTCGGTGACGAGCAGGCGGTGAAGGTGAACTGGGAGGCCGAGAAGGCCAAAGAGCGGGCCGCGCTCGACAAGGAAAGCGTGCTGGATGACATACCGCTCGCGCTGCCGGCCCTGACCCGTTCGGCCAAGATCCAGAAGCGCTGTGCCACTGTTGGCTTCGACTGGAAGACGCTGGGCCCTGTGGTGGACAAGATCCACGAAGAGATCGACGAGGTGATGGAAGAGGCGCTGATGGCCGACGTCGACGAGGCGCGGGTGAGCGATGAGCTCGGTGACCTGCTGTTTGCCACCGTCAACCTGGTACGTCATCTTGGCAAGGATCCTGAGCAGGTGCTGCGGGGCGCCAACAGCAAGTTCGAACGTCGCTTTCGTCAGGTTGAGCAGTTTATCGCCGCGGAAGGGCTGAAAATGACCGATTGCTCTCTGGAAAAGCTGGACGCAGCCTGGGACAAGGCCAAGGAAACCGAACAAAGTTGATTTGGCGCAAGATGAGGGGGCGGTGAGCCTGATAGATTTTTGTTCATTGTTTGGGAGAGGGGGTTTTGGTATACTGTTTCCCCGTCCTGCTTCATCCCCGAAGCACCCCTTAAAATTCCCTAAACTTCTTTCAGGTTCAGCATGACGACAAAATATATTTTTGTAACTGGTGGCGTTGTTTCATCCCTCGGCAAAGGCATTGCCGCAGCTTCTCTGGCAGCCATTCTGGAAGCCCGTGGTCTGGATGTGACCATCATGAAACTGGACCCCTATATCAACGTGGATCCGGGCACCATGAGCCCGACCCAGCACGGTGAAGTATTCGTAACCGAGGACGGGGCCGAAACCGATCTGGATCTGGGCCACTACGAGCGTTTCATCCGCACCAAGATGACTCGCCGCAACAACTTTACCACTGGTCGCATCTACGCCGACGTGCTGCGCAAAGAGCGCCGTGGCGACTATCTGGGCGCCACCATTCAGGTCATCCCGCACATCACCAACGCCATCAAGGAGCGGGTGATTGCCGGTGCCGAAGGCCATCAGGTTGCCATCGTCGAAGTGGGCGGTACCGTGGGCGATATCGAGTCCCTGCCGTTCCTCGAGGCCATTCGTCAGCTGGCTGCCGAAGTGGGCCGCAACAGCGCCATGTTCATGCACCTGACCCTGGTGCCTTACCTGGCTGCCGCCGGTGAAGTGAAGACCAAGCCGACCCAGCACTCGGTGAAAGAGCTGCTCTCCATCGGGATCCAGCCGGATGTGCTGATCTGCCGATCTGACCGTGCCATTCCGGCCAATGAGCGTGCCAAGATTGCCCTGTTCTGCAACGTGCCTGAGCGCGCCGTCATCTCCATGAAAGACGTCGACTCCATCTACAAGATCCCGGCCCTGCTCAAGTCCCAGAATCTGGACTCCTACTTCACCGAGCGTTTCGGTCTGGAGTGCAAGGAGGCCGACCTGTCCGAGTGGGAACAGGTGGTCTTCGAAGAGGCCAACCCGACTGCGGAAGTGACCATCGGTATGGTCGGCAAGTATGTCTCCCTGCCGGATGCCTACAAGTCCGTCAACGAGGCGCTCAAGCACGGTGGCCTCAAGACCCGTCTCTCCGTCACCATCAAGTACATCGATTCCCAGGATATCGAGACCCGTGGCTCCGAGCTGCTGGAAGGCCTGGACGCGATCCTGGTGCCGGGTGGCTTCGGTGAGCGCGGCGTGGAAGGCAAGATCCAGGCGGCCCAGTATGCCCGTGAAAACAAGATCCCTTATCTGGGTATCTGCCTCGGCATGCAGGTTGCCATGATCGAATTTGCACGCAACGTGGCGGGCATGACAGGGGCTCACTCCTCCGAATTCAAGAAAGATTGTGCCTATCCGGTCGTCGGTCTCATCACCGAGTGGGTGGATGACGAAGGCAACGTCGAGACTCGTACCGAGAAGTCTGATCTGGGCGGCACCATGCGTCTGGGCTCCCAGCTCTGCCACCTGGTCGAAGGTTCCAAGGTGCGTCAGATGTACGGCAGCCCGACCATTTACGAGCGCCACCGTCACCGTTACGAAGTGAACAACAAGCTGCTGCCGCAGATTGAAGCGGCAGGTCTGAAAGTGACCGGTCTCTCCGCCGACAAAAAATTGGTGGAAATTATCGAGATCCCGGATCACCCTTGGTTCGTGGCGGCGCAGTTCCACCCGGAGTTCACCTCGACTCCCCGTGATGGCCACGCCCTGTTCGCCGGTTTTGTGAAGGCGGCAGGCGAGTATCAGAAGCGTAATCTGAAGTAATTGAAAATAAATGCGGTTGAGGCTCTGTGCCACAGCCGCTTTTTTTGGCATATTTTTGTTGTTTTTTTACGAAACCTGAGGAAATACACATGTCCAAGATCGTTAAAGTGATCGGTCGTGAAATCATCGACTCCCGTGGTAACCCGACCGTTGAGGCCGAAGTTCACCTGGAAGGTGGTTTTGTTGGTATGGCAGCCGCTCCGTCTGGCGCGTCCACCGGTTCCCGCGAAGCGCTGGAACTGCGTGACGGCGACAAGAGCCGTTTCCTGGGTAAAGGCGTTCTGAAAGCCCTCGCCGCCGTCAACGGCCCGATCGCTCAAGCTCTGCTGGGTAAAGATGCCAAGGACCAGGCCGCTATCGACCAGATCATGATCGACCTCGACGGCACCGAGAACAAATCCAAGTTTGGCGCCAACGCCATCCTGGCTGTTTCCCTGGCCAACGCCAAAGCCGCCGCTGCCGCCAAAGGCATGCCGCTGTACGCTCACATCGCCGAGCTGAACGGCACTGCCGGTGTTTACTCCATGCCGCTGCCGATGATGAACATCATCAACGGTGGTGAGCACGCCGACAACAACGTCGACATCCAGGAGTTCATGATCCAGCCGGTTGGCGCCAAGACCCTGAAAGAAGCCGTTCGCATGGGCGCCGAAGTGTTCCACAACCTGGCCAAAGTGCTGAAGTCCAAGGGCTACAACACTGCTGTTGGTGACGAAGGTGGTTTCGCTCCCAACCTGAAATCCAACGCCGAAGCGCTGGAAGTGATCGCCGAAGCCGTTGCTGCTGCTGGCTATGTCCTGGGTAAAGACATCACCCTGGCCATGGACTGTGCTGCTTCCGAGTTCTACGACGCAGAGAAGAAAGAGTACAACCTGAAAGGCGAAGGTCGTATCTTCACCTCCAACGGTTTCTCTGACTACCTGGCTGACCTGACCACCAAGTTCCCGATCGTCTCCATCGAAGATGGCCTGGACGAATCTGACTGGGACGGTTTTGCTTACCAGACTGCTGAACTGGGCAAGAAAATCCAGATCGTTGGTGACGACCTGTTCGTAACCAACACCAAGATCCTGAAGCGCGGTATCGACAACGGCGTTGCCAACTCCATCCTGATCAAGTTCAACCAGATCGGTTCCCTGACCGAAACTCTGGCTGCCATCAAGATGGCCAAAGACGCTGGCTACACTGCCGTCATCTCCCACCGCTCCGGTGAGACCGAAGACGCGACCATCGCCGACCTGGCTGTTGGTACCGCTGCTGGCCAGATCAAGACCGGTTCCATGAGCCGTTCTGACCGTGTTGCCAAGTACAACCAGCTGATCCGTATCGAAGAAGCTCTGGGTGCCAAAGCTCCTTTCCGCGGTCTGAAAGAAGTTAAAAACCAGGCTTAATTCCAGCCCGCCCTTAATTTGCTCAAAGCCCCGCCAATCTGGCGGGGCTTTTTCGTTTCCGTCATCGCCGGGTGAGGTTTCTGCATTTTTTATTCCGGCCCAGCCCATCCGGGACACAGGCTTCCTTTTGTCTTGCCTGCGAATATGGGAAACTAGGCCGCTTGAAGGAGACTCAGTGCATGCGGCTACTCACTCTTATCCTGCTCTTCCTGTTGGGAGGGCTTCAATATGACCTCTGGCTGGGGAAGAATGGCCTGTCCGATTATCACGAATTGTCCGACGCCATCTCCCGGCAGCAGCAGGACAATCTGGTACTCAAGGATCGCAACAACCTGATTTATCGCGAGATTGACGATCTGACCTCGGGCCTTGAGGCCATAGAGGAGCTGTCGCGCAACGATCTCGGCTACATCAAGCAGGGCGAGACCTTCTACCGGATCATCCCCAAGGATAAGGACAAGGGCTCCAGCTCGGGAGACGCAGCCTACGATGACTGATCGCCAGACCGGGCTGACCGCCATAGTCCCCGCCGCCGGGATTGGCAGCCGGATGGGCGCCGATTGTCCGAAACAGTATCTGCAGCTGGCGGGACAGACCATTCTCGAGCATACCCTCGGCGCCCTGCTGTCACACCCGGCCATCGCCCGGGTGATAGTGGCGCTGGCGCCCCACGATCGTTGGTTTGATGCCCTGCCCGTTGCGACCGACCCGCGTGTCCTGCGGGTAGAGGGGGGCGCCGAGCGCGCCTTTTCCGTTCTCAATGCGCTGCATGTGGCAGAGGGGGAGTGGGTGCTTGTGCACGATGCCGCCCGTCCCTGTCTGACCCACGGAGATCTCGACCGGCTCATCGCCACCGCCATCCAGTGTGGTGGCGCCATTCTCGGCAGCCGGGTGCGCGACACCATGAAGCGTTCAGACGCCATGGGCAACATACTCGGCACCGTCGATCGCGAGCAGCTCTGGCATGCCCTGACGCCGCAGATGTTCCCCGCCCGCACCCTGCTGCGGGCGCTGGAGGAGGGGCTGGCCTTGGGGGCCACCATTACCGACGAGGCCTCCGCCATGGAGCGTGCCGGTTTCACAGTACGCATGGTGGAAGGGCGTGCCGACAACATCAAGGTGACCCGGCCGGAGGATCTCTCTCTGGCGGGGCTGTTTTTAAGCCAGCAGGCATAAGTCGATACACCCAGACAAGGAGCGAGCATGATCCGGATGGGACGTGCGGTTGAGGTGCTCAGGGTTTGGGTGGATGAGTCTCCTGCCTGTTTGGAGGATGTCAGGCCGATCTTGAGGTGAACAAGGTTTAGGCGGAGAAGTTTCCTGCGTGTTTGGAGGATGTCAGGCGTGATACGAATTGGACATGGTTTTGATGTACACAAATTTGGTGGGGTTGGCCCCTGCATGCTGGGTGGCGTCGCCGTGCCGTATGAACAGGGCCTGCTGGCCCATTCCGACGGTGATGTGGTACTGCACGCGGTGAGCGATGCCCTGCTTGGCGCCATAGGCGCCGGTGACATAGGCCGCCACTTTCCCGATACCGCCGCGCAATTCAAGGGGATCGACAGCCGGATCCTGCTGCGGGACGTGTTTGCCCGAGTAAAAAAGGCGGGTTATGCCATCGGCAATCTGGACGTGACCATCATAGCCCAGGCCCCCAAGATGGCACCCCATATCGACGCCATGTGCGCCGTGCTGGCCGCCGACCTGATGTGTGATTTGAACCGGGTGAATGTCAAGGCGACTACCACAGAACAACTCGGGTTTACGGGGCGCAAGGAAGGGATCGCCACCGAAGCCGTCGTCTTACTGGTGAAACAATAATGTTGGAACAACTCAGTTATCTGCATGGGGCGCCCACCGCCCGTGGCATCCTCAAGGCCGAGGCCAGTGATTTCGTGGTGGTTGAGGATCTCGGCTTCGAGCCCTGCGGCGAGGGTGAACACATTTTCGTGCGGGTACGCAAAACTGGCGAGAACACCGCCTGGGTGGCGGGCCTGCTGGCCGATGCGGCCGGGGTCAATCGCAACGCTGTGACCTGGGCTGGCCTCAAGGATCGCCACGCCGTGACCGAGCAGTGGTTCGGCATTCACCTGCCGGGCAGGGCAGAGCCGAACCTTTCGGTGATCGAGAGTGACAGCATCCAGATCCTGCAGGTGAAGCGCCACAACAAGAAGCTGCGGGTTGGCTATCTCAAGGGCAACCACTTCACCCTGCGTCTGACCGGGCTGGAACAGACCGAGGGACTGGCGTCCCGCCTGCAGGCCATCGCCAGTCAGGGGGTGCCGAACTACTACGGCGAGCAGCGTTTTGGCCGGGGTGGCAACAATCTGGAAGCGGCCAAGGCGATGTTTGCCGGCAAGCGGATCAATGATCGCAACAAGCGCTCCCTCTATCTCTCCGCCGCCCGCAGCATGCTGTTCAATGCCATCGTCAGTGCCCGTATCGAGCAGGGGCTGGCTCACCAGCTGCTGGCCGGTGATTGCCTGATGCTCAAGGGCAGCCACTCCATCTTCAGCGAAGAGTTGCTGACCCCGGAGCTGGAGGCGCGTCTCGCCTCCGGTGACGTGCAGCTGACCGCTCCCCAGTGGGGCCGTGGCCGGCTGGCCAGCCAGGGGGCGGCGGCCGAGTTCGAGCAGGGAGTGCTTGCCGCTTACCCCGAATGGTGCGCAGGTCTGGAGAAGGCCGGGCTGGAGCAGGACCGCCGCCCGCTCCTGCTCAAGCCGGAACAGATGAGCTGGCAGCTGGACGGCGAGGCCTTGACCTTGTCCTTCTTCCTGCCGGCCGGTGCCTTTGCCACCAGCGTGGTACGCGAATTAATGCAGGCCGAAGAGGCCGATCATGGTTTCAGGAATCAGTCCGATGCGAATTCTGGTCAGTAATGACGATGGCGTGCATGCCGAGGGGATCCGAGCCCTCAGCGCTGCGCTGACGGCCTGTGGCGAAGTCACCGTGGTGGCGCCGGATCGCAACCGCAGCGGTGCGAGTCACTCCCTGACGCTGGAGGTGCCGTTGCGGGTTACCCGTCTCAGCGAAACCGGTTTTAATGGGATCGAGAGCTATGCGGTGAAGGGGACGCCGACCGACTGCGTGCATCTGGCGGTCAACGAACTGGTGCGCCCTGAACCCGACATGGTGGTGGCTGGCATCAACCACGGTGCCAACCTGGGGGATGATGTCATCTACTCGGGCACGGTCGCGGCGGCTACCGAAGGGCGTCACCTCGGCTTTCCCTCGCTGGCCATCTCGCTGGTAGGCAAGACCCATTTCGCCAGCGCGGCCCACTATGCGGCCCTGCTGGTGAAGGGCATGATGGTGCACCCGCTGCCTGCCGATCAGATCCTCAACGTCAACGTGCCGGACCTGCCCCTCGATCAGATCAAGGGGATCAGGGTGACTCGCCTTGGCAACCGCCATCGGGCGGAATCTGTGATCTGCAGCGAGGATCCCCGTGGTCAGCCCATCTACTGGATCGGCCCCCCCGGCAGCCAGCAGGATGCGGGAGAAGGCACGGATTTCGCCGCCATCGAGCAGGGCTACGTCTCGATCACCCCCCTGACCATCGATATGACTGCCTACAGCAGTCTGGCGGGTCTGGGGGCTTGGTTAGACCTGCAGGGATGAAGGTGTGATAGTACAGCGCCTGTTAAACCAGCTGATCGCACAGGACATTCGTGATTTCCGCGTACTCGCGGCGATTGCGAAAGTGCCGCGCCAGCTGTTTGTGGATGAAGCCATGGCCCACAAGGCCTGGGACAACACGGCGTTGCCCATAGGCCACGGTCAGACCATCTCCCAGCCTTATATGGTGGCGCGGATGACAGAGTTGCTGATCCAGAATGATCCGGCCCACGTGCTGGAGATCGGCACCGGCTCCGGTTATCAGACGGCGGTGCTGGCTCACCTGGTGGAGCATGTCTACACGGTGGAGCGGATCAAGTCGCTGCAGTTCCAGGCCAGACGCCGGCTGCGGCAGCTCGATCTGCACAATGTCTCCGCCAAGCACGGCAACGGCTGGCTGGGCTGGCCCAACAAGGGGCCGTTTGATGCGATCCTGGTGACGGCTGCGGCCAGCGAGGTGCCCACAGCCCTCACCGATCAACTGGCCGATGGTGGCCGTCTGGTGCTGCCGGTGGGGGACAGCCAGCAGACGCTGCAGCTGATCGAGCGATCCGGCTCCCAGCTGACCAGCAAGATCCTGGAGCCGGTGCGGTTTGTTCCCCTGATCGACGGAGATGTTGAGTGACCTTGTTTTCTCGTCTGTACGTGCTGGTGATGCAGTGGGCCCGCCACAAGTACGCCCCTTATTATCTGGCGATCACCGCCTTTGTTGAGTCGGTGTTCTGGCCGATCCCGGTGGACGTCATGCTGGCGCCCATGGCGCTGGCCAGGCCGCATAAGGCGTGGCACTACGCCGGGTTGGCGACAACCTTCTCCGTATTGGGGGCGTTGTTTGGCTATGCACTCGGCTATGCCCTGTGGGAGCCCGTGGTGCAGCCGCTGGTTGCCTCGGTGGGATATGAAGAAAAAATTAGCCTGGCCCGGCAGTGGTTCGAGCAGTGGGGCATCTGGGTGATTTTTATTGCCAGCTTCACGCCGATCCCCTACAAGGTGTTTACCGTCACGGCAGGCCTGCTGCAAATGGCGCTGTTGCCCTTCATCGTGACCTCGTTGATCGGTCGTGGCATGCGCTTTTTCCTGGTGGCAGGCCTGATGCGCTGGGGCGGTGAGAAGATGGAGCGCAAGCTGATGCACTATGTGGATGTGCTGGGCTGGCTCTGTATTGGTTTGGCCGTTGTGGCCTATTTCTGGTTTAGTCGTTAAGGATCCACTATGCGTTCGCGTGTTTGGCAAGGAAGCAGTATCGTCGTGTTGTCATGGCTGCTGCTCGCTTGCTCTTCCAGCAAGACTGCTGCTCCGGTACAGGGATTGGGCAATGATCGCCTCGTCTCCACAGTACCGACTCGTCAGGGGTCGGCTCAGCCGGCCATTCAGGGCAACAGCTACACGGTGAAAAAAGGGGATACCCTCTACTCCATCGCCTTCAACTCGGGCAATGATGTGCCGTCTCTGGCCAGCCTCAACGGCATCAGCCCTCCCTATAACATCTATCCAGGGCAACAGATCCGGTTCGATTCATCCGCCGGCAGTCAGACTGTTGCCCGCAGTGCCGGCACCTACCAGGTACGGCGCGGTGATACCCTGAGCAGCATAGGCCGTCAGTTTGGCATGTCGAATCAGACGCTGGCACAGAGCAACAGTCTGCAGGCTCCCTATGCACTCCACGTTGGCCAGGTGCTGAATGTGCAGTCTGCCAGCACGGGAGACAGCCAGATGGTCGCCGCGACCCGTCCGGTCACGCCACAAAGTACCGGCCCCAAACCTCTGGCGACAGCGCCATCAGGTACGACCACCCCATTTATCAAACAGAAAACGATTGCTCAGCCATCTTCAAAAGAATACGCTCAGATCAAAGAACAAAAAACAGACAATAAGCCTCAGTCGAGACTTTCTTGGCACTGGCCGACACAAGGCCGGATCGTCGAGGGTTTCTCCGTTGCAGAACAGGGAAACAAGGGCATAGATATCGCTGGTCAGAAGGGACAACCCGTCTACGCAGCGAGTGGCGGCAAGGTCGTCTATGCGGGTAGCGCACTAAGGGGTTATGGCAAGCTGATCATCCTCAAGCATGATGATGACTACCTCTCTGCCTACGCTCACAACGATGAGTTGCGGGTCAGGGAAGGGGACAGCGTCAAGGGCGGAGCAGTCATTGCCAACATGGGTAGCACGGACGCACCGGATGTGCGATTGCACTTTGAAATCCGGTATCGAGGCAAATCGATAAACCCGATGAGCCATTTGCCAAAGCGTTAACCCCAGAGAGTTAAGTCTTACTCTGGTTCAGGTCAGGGAGACACGCCATGAGCCAAGAACAACTGGTTATGCAGGATGCAGAGTTAGAGTTCGACGAGGAGCTGGAGACCCACGAGGAGGAAGAGGTTCGGGAAGTCGCGGCCGAGGTCGAAGAGACTATTTCCGACGAACTGATGGCACCGGAACTGAACAAGGTGATGGATGCCACCCAGCTCTATCTGGGGGAGATAGGTTTCTCCCCTCTGCTCACCGCCGAAGAAGAAGTCTATTACGCTCGTCGTGCCTTGCGAGGCGATAAAGCCGCTCGCAAGCGCATGATTGAGTCCAATCTGCGACTGGTGGTCAAGATCGCCCGTCGCTACAACAACCGCGGCCTGGTGCTGCTGGATCTCATCGAAGAGGGCAACCTCGGTCTCATCCGTGCGGTCGAAAAATTTGATCCCGAGCGCGGCTTCCGTTTCTCCACCTATGCCACCTGGTGGATCCGCCAGACCATAGAGCGGGCCATCATGAACCAGACTCGCACCATTCGTCTGCCCATCCATGTGGTCAAGGAGCTGAATGTCTATCTGCGTACCGCTCGTGAACTCTCCCATCGTCTCGATCATGAACCGACCGCAGAAGACATCGCCTTTGCGTTGGATCGCTCGGTAGACGACGTGAATCGCATGCTCAAGCTCAACGAGAAGATCACCTCTGTGGATACTCCCATCGGTGGCGATCGCGACAAGGCGCTGCTGGATGTGCTCTCTGACGAACGTGGCATGGGGCCCGAGCTGGAGTCACAGGATGACGACATGCGTGCCAGCATAGTGCACTGGCTGGAGGAGCTTAATCCCAAGCAGCGCGAGGTGCTGGCGCGTCGTTTCGGTCTGCTCGGTTATGAACCGGCCACGCTGGAAGATGTGGGGTCCGAGATCGGCTTGACCCGGGAGCGGGTACGCCAGATCCAGGTGGAAGGTCTGCGCCGCCTGCGGGAGATCCTGCTGGGGCAGGGACTCTCCATCGAGGCGCTGTTTCGTACCAATTAGCGAGTACCAATCAAGGCGCATTGGCGCTGCTGACAACAACAAAAAAGGGGCCATGAGCCCCTTTTTCATTGCAACCGGATCCGCAGGATCACACCGGATCCAGGGTGTCCAGCGGCCAGCGCGGCACGGCCTTGACTGCCAGTGGCTCGAATACACCGGCTTTGAGGCGCTGCATGCCAGCATAGGCGATCATGGCACCGTTATCGGTGCAATATTCGGTGCGCGGATAGAATACCTCGCCTTTGAGGCTCTCCATCAGCTCGGCCAGTTGGGCACGCAGGTGACGGTTGGCACTGACGCCACCGGCGACCACCAGCCGCGTGAGGCCGGTCTCCTTCAAGGCCCGGCGGCACTTGATGGCCAGGGTATCGACCACTGCATCTTCAAACGCACGGGCTATGTCGGCGCGGGTCTGCTCATCGTCGCCGTTGGCGGCTATGGTGTTGGCAGCAAAGGTCTTTAGGCCGGAGAAACTCATGTCGAGTCCGGGCCTGTCCGTCATGGGACGGGGAAAGTGGAAGCGACCGCTGGCGCCCTTCTCGGCCAGCCGGGAGAGCAGGGGGCCACCCGGATAGTCCAGCCCCATCAACTTGGCGGTCTTGTCAAACGCCTCACCGGCGGCATCATCGATCGACTCGCCCAGCAGATGATAACTGCCGATACCGTCAACCCGCACCAGCATGGAGTGACCACCGGAGACCAGCAGCGCCACGAAGGGGAACTCGGGCGCTCTATCTTCCAGCATGGGAGCCAGCAGGTGGCCTTCCATATGATGCACGGCGATGGCCGGTTTGTTCCACGCCATTGCCAGCGAGCGGCCTATGGTGGCCCCTACCAGAATGGCGCCAACCAGTCCTGGACCCGCGGTATAGGCTATGCCGTCTATGTCATCTTTATCCAGTCCCGCCTCTTGCAATGCGGCCTGGATCAAAGGGATCGTCTTGCGAACGTGATCCCGGCTGGCGAGCTCGGGGACCACGCCACCGTAGTCCGCATGCAGCTTGACCTGGCTGTATAACTGATGGGAAAGGATCCCTTTTTGATCGTCGAAGATCGCGATCCCGGTTTCGTCACAGGATGTCTCTATGCCCAATACACGCATTGCTAAAAAATTTCACTGCTAAAATGAGACGGCTATGGTAACCTTCGCGGGTTTTTTAAACCAGAGCGATCTCTGCGGGTTTACTTTCATTCCCTGTCCAGAGTATAATTTCGCACCATTTTAAGACATGCTGATCGACTGATGGTCAGCTAACAATATATCACTGAGGTGAAAGGCACATGCCAGTAATCAAAGTCCGTGAAAATGAGCCGTTTGACGTTGCTCTGCGTCGCTTCAAGCGTTCTTGCGAAAAGGCCGGTATCCTGTCTGAAGTTCGTAGCCGTGAGTTCTACGAGAAGCCGACTACCATTCGTAAGCGCGCCAAAGCGTCTGCTGTAAAGCGTCACGCCAAGAAGCTGTCTCGCGAAAACGCACGTCGTATCCGCCTGTACTAATCGGGAGATAATGCCGTGTCTCTGAAGGATCAACTCAAGGATCAACAAAAACTCGCCATGCTTGCCAGAGATAAGGCTCGCTTGGGGGCGATCCGTTTGTTGATGGCAGAAATCAAGCAACGTGAAGTTGATTCCCGTATCGAGCTCAATGATGAGGATATCCTCGCTGTCGTGACCAAAATGGTCAAACAGCGCCGTGATTCCATCAGCCAATTTGAAGCTGCCGGTCGCCAGGATCTCGCCGACAAAGAGTCCGCAGAGATCGTTGTGCTGCAGGAATTCCTGCCACAACAGCTGACCGCAGACGAAATTGCCGCACTGATTGAGCAAGCCATCGCTGAAAGTGGTGCTGCCGTCATGGCTGATATGGGCAAGGTCATGGCTGTCTTGAAGCCGAAAATTCAGGGGCGTGCCGATGTCGGCGCCGTCAGTGCTCAGGTGAAAACCCGCTTGGCGTAACAGGCAACTCTCTTGTTTGGTCGAAGAAGCCGTGCTTCCCTGGGAATGCGCGGCTTTTTTATTTTCTACGCAGTGAAACAGGACGGTTATGGCAGGCAGGATCCCACAATCCTTTATCGATGATCTGCTCGTACGCACAGACATAGTCGAGCTGATCGACTCGCGAGTGCGGCTGAAAAAAGCCGGTAAGAACTACCAGGCTTGCTGCCCTTTTCATAACGAAAAAAGTCCTTCTTTTACCGTCAGCCAGGAGAAACAGTTCTATCACTGCTTCGGTTGTGGCGCCCACGGCAATGCCATCGGCTTTGTCATGGAGTACGACGGTCTCGAATTCCCCGATGCCATCGAAGAGCTCGCCAGCATGCAGGGCATGCAGGTGCCTCGCGAGCAGAGCATTGGCGGCTCGACCAATAGTCAACCGGCCGTCAGCAAGGATCTCTATGAGCTGATGAACCAGATCGCACGCTTCTACGAGAGCACTCTCAAGAGTGCACCCCAGGCGGTGGAATACTTGAAGGGGCGCGGTCTGACTGGTGAAGTGGTCAAGCGTTTCAATATCGGTTATGCCCCCGCGGACTGGGATCAGGTGAGACGCCGCTTTGGCGCCAGCCGGGATCACGAGCAACTGCTCATCTCGGGCGGCATGCTGATCACGCGTGACAGCGGTCCCGGCAGCTATGATCGCTTTCGCGATCGCATCATGTTCCCGATCCGGGACAAGCGAGGCCGGGTCATAGGTTTCGGTGGCCGGGTGCTGGGAGAGGGTACGCCCAAGTACCTCAACTCGCCGGAAACCCCCATTTTCCACAAGGGGCGGGAGCTGTTCGGCCTCTATGAGGTGAAGCAGGCACACAAGGATCCTCGCAGGATCCTAGTGGTGGAGGGCTACATGGATGTGGTTGCGCTCGGTCAGTACGACATCGATTATGCGGTGGCTGCACTGGGTACTGCCACCACCACTGACCATATTCACACCCTGTTTCGTACCACGGCCGAAGTGGTCTGCTGCTATGACGGCGACAAGGCCGGCCGTGAGGCGGCCTGGCGGGCGCTGGATAATGCCCTCTCTCATCTGCAGGATGGGCGTGAACTCAAGTTCGTATTCCTGCCCGATGGTGAGGATCCCGATTCGCTGGTCCGCCAGATTGGCAGGGAGGGTTTCGAGGCCCTGCTGGATCAGGCACAGCCTTTCGCCGACTTCATGTTCGAGCGTCTGGGGCGGGATGCTGCACTGTCCGGTGAGGCGGGCAAGTTCGAGGTGGCCAACAAGGCTGCCGAACTGATCCGCCGGGTACCGGAGGGGTTTACCCGCGAGGGTCTGATCACCCGTCTCTCCAGCATGATGCGTTGGGGTGAGAACAAGCAGCGAATTGCCGAACTGTTCGCCCGCAATAGCCAACCCAAGGCCGAACTCACCAAACCCAAGGCCGCCAAGCTGACGCCGCTGCGTCGGGCACTGGCTCTGATGGTGCAATATCCGGCGGTGACGGCCGAGCTGCCGGCCATGCCTGAGCTGGCCGGGCTGCGGGTACAAGGCATCAAGTTCCTGTTGCAGCTGCATCAGCAGATCCTGGCCCAGCCTGGGATCACCACTGGCATCTTGCTGGAGCATTGGCGCGGCACCAAAGAGGGCGAGATCCTCGCCCAGCTGGCGATGCACGACTTGTTTGAAGAGATCAAGCTCGACCAAGAGCCGGATATTCTGGGAGAGCTGCAGGATACCTTCGTCGGTTTCATCAACCAGTTTCTGAAGCAACGAATTGAAGAACTGCAGGCCAAGGTGGCTCAGGAAGGGCTAAGCTCTGAGGAAACGCAGGAGCTGATGATGCTGATCAGAGAGGTACAGATTGAGAAAAGAAATGAGAGTGGGGCTTGATATTTGAGTGATTAGTCCCAATATGAATACCGTTGCCCGAATCGACGGGATTAAAAGCAAAAATTTTATAACCGCCTGGCCCCGACAATACTGCGGGCAGGGGTTTCTCATGACCGACGCCGCAACCAGACATAGCATGTCTGGCGGTTTTCTATTAGAATTGGCTATTTGCGCAGCAGCGCACTGTACGCGCAACCTAGCAACACCAACCGGATGAGTTCTATGGAGCAAACCCCGCAGTCTCAGCTTAAACTCCTCGTTGCCAAAGGTAAAGAACAGGGCTACCTGACCTATGCCGAGGTGAACGATCACCTCCCGCAAGACATTGTCGACTCTGACCAGATCGAAGACATCATCCAGATGATCAACGATATGGGTATTCAGGTGGTTGAAAACGCCCCGGATGCCGATGACCTTATCATGGCTGAAGGTGGCACCGCCGATGAGGACGCTGCCGAAGCAGCTGCCCAGGCACTGGCATCTGTTGAATCTGAGATTGGTCGTACGACCGATCCCGTCCGCATGTACATGCGGGAAATGGGTACCGTCGAACTGCTGACCCGCGAAGGCGAAATCGACATCGCCAAGCGGATCGAAGACGGTATCAACCAGGTACAAAGCTCCGTTGCCGAGTACCCGGAAGCGATTACCTATCTGCTTGAGCAGTATGATAAATACGAAGCCGAACAGCTTCGTCTGTCCGACATCATCTCGGGTTTCATCGATCCTAACGAGACCGACGACGTCGCGCCGACCGCGACTCACATCGGTTCTGAACTCGGCGAAGACGATCTGGCCGACGAAGACGAAGATGAAGACGAAGATGAAGACGAAGACGGCGAAAGCTCGGACGACGACGGTGACGGTGGTCCGGATCCGGAAGTCGCTCGCGAAAAGTTTGGCGAGCTTCGTGCCCAGTATGAGGTAACGCGCCTCTCCATTCAGAAGAATGGCCGCGCGCACGAAGATACCCAGGCTGCGATTGCCCTGCTGGCCGATGTGTTCCGTCAATTCCGCCTGATGCCCAAGCAGTTCGATCGCCTGGTCAACAACATGCGCGAGATGATGGAGCGGGTCCGCGTACAGGAACGCATCATCATGAAACTCTGCGTTGAGCAGGCCAAGATGCCGAAGAAAACCTTCGTCGCGGCCTTCACCAACAACGAGTGTGAAACTGCCTGGTTTGAATACCAGAAACAGGCTGGCAAAGCCTGGTCTCCGCGTCTGGTCGAGATGGACGAAGAAGTGCTGCGTTCCATCGGCAAGTTGCAGCAGATCGAAGAAGAGACTGGTCTCTCCATCGCCCAGATCAAGGACATCAACCGCCGCATGAGCATAGGTGAGGCCAAGGCCCGCCGTGCGAAGAAAGAGATGGTTGAGGCCAACTTGCGTCTGGTTATCTCTATCGCCAAGAAGTACACCAACCGTGGCCTGCAATTCCTGGATCTGATCCAGGAGGGCAACATAGGTCTGATGAAGGCGGTAGACAAGTTTGAATACCGTCGTGGCTACAAGTTCTCGACTTACGCTACCTGGTGGATCCGTCAGGCCATTACCCGCTCCATCGCGGATCAGGCCCGTACCATCCGTATCCCGGTACACATGATCGAGACCATCAACAAGCTCAACCGTATCTCCCGTCAGATGCTGCAGGAGATGGGTCGTGAACCGAACCCGGAAGAGCTGGCCATGCGCATGGGCATGCCGGAAGACAAGATCCGCAAGGTATTGAAGATCGCCAAGGAGCCCATCTCCATGGAGACGCCCATCGGTGATGATGAAGACTCCCACTTGGGCGACTTCATCGAAGATACTACCCTGGCTCTGCCAGCGGATGCGGCGACCAGCGAGAGCCTGCGCAATGCGACCCGCGAAGTGCTGGCTGGCCTGACCGCCCGCGAAGCCAAGGTACTGCGGATGCGTTTCGGTATCGACATGAACACTGACCACACCCTCGAGGAAGTGGGCAAGCAGTTCGACGTCACCCGTGAGCGTATTCGTCAGATCGAAGCCAAGGCACTGCGCAAATTGCGCCACCCGAGCCGCTCGGAAGTGCTGCGCAGCTTCCTGGACGAATAGTCCCGGGGATGTGCCCAGAGCCGTCGTCTCAAAAGCCCCGCCATGCGGGGCTTTGTTTTATCCGGACTTTACGGGACGTGAGCGGGTTGGCAGGAATATTGGCAGGAAAGTGGACAAAATGTCGCCAAGTGGTTGATCTACCTATAGACTGGCTTCTCTACATCCCCTATAATCCACGCCGCAAAACCAACAATCTGGCCCCTTAGCTCAGTTGGTTAGAGCAGTCGACTCATAATCGATTGGTCGCCCGTTCAAGTCGGGCAGGGGCCACCAAATTCAGTAAAAAGGCCGCTCATCATGAGCGGCCTTTTTGTTTCTGGCTATTACCAGCGTCGATCCAGAGCGGCAGAATAGAGGGCAATGGTGAGTCGACAAGGGACAGACCCGAGGCGAGGGTCTGTCTGACATATCAGGAGTGCTGATCCTGACGCGCCGGCGCTCGCTGCGGGCGTGCGCCGCGCACCGCAGGCAACATGCGCGCCACCAGATTGCTGCGCTGGCGCCAGGAGGTGAATGCGAGGGCCGTCAGGTGCAGCGCGATCAGCCCTTGCAGCGCCCAGGTACACCAGAGGTGCCAGTCGTCGGCTCCCAGTTCGAAACCCAGCTCTGTGTTCTGGAACCAGCCGCTACCGGCGGTGGCCAGTACGGTCAGCCAGAGCGCCCATACCGCCAGCTTGCCGCTGCCGTGATGGCCTGGGGTCGCCGGGGTGCGTTCACGCAACGCCACGGCCTGCTGGCGAAAATCTGCCCGGCTCGGGATCAGGGCTCGCAGCCGGGCATGGCCCCTGGCGAAAGAGATCCCCCACACCAGGCGCAGGCTGATCAGTGCCATGGCGGCATACCCCAGCCATTCGTGCCACTCTTCCCCGGCCTCGTTGAGCCAGAGGTTGCCGATACAGGCGGCCGCCACACCCCAGTGGGTGAGGCGGACCAGACTATCCCAGTGAAAGGGCTCAGCCTTTTTGCTTGGCATATTTGTGGTACTCCTTCTTCAGGTCATTGACCTTGGCCAAGTGCTCGCGCGCCTTGGCTTCGTCACCCGCCTTGAGGGCTGCCAGGCTGGCATCCAGCTCGGTCTGCACTTCGTTCATGCCTTCCAGAAACTTCTCTTTCTTGGCGGCCGGCATGTTCTTCTGCTTGGCGACGTCGAGCTGAGCCTTCATCTCGTTGATGTGTTTCTCCATGGAGGCTGCGTCGCCGGCCTTGACGGCCTGCTTGTAGTTGAAGCCGATCTTCTTCATCGGTTGTTCCAGCTCGCCGGCCATGGCGGGCAGGGTCATCAGGCCAAACATCAGGGGCAGCAACAGGGGGCGAACAGTTTTCAACATGGGATTTCCTTATTTAACGACATGCTTATCAATTTAGATTGGTTTCTTATGAACCCTTATTTGGCGTTCATGTCAGGCATGATGCCATGAGCCACCGTGAACTGTTTGTGAAAATTGCTGTTTTTTGTCACAAATGGTAACGCCAGAGGGGAAAATGTGAGGGCGGTGGCGAGGGATCCCCCTGGGGCAAGGGTGAGAGCCGTTAACAAATCCAGCCGGTCGCACCATATGAAAAAGGGCCCGCAGGCCCTGATGATAATCTGTGTGTCACAGGTGGAAATTACTGCTCCTGCTCGCGCTCTATGGCACGCCAGCCGATGTCCTTGCGGTAGAAGAGGCCGTCCCACTTGATGCGAGCCGCCAGCTGATAGGCCCGCTGCTGGGCTTCGGCGACGGTATGGCCGAGGGCGGTGGCGCACAGCACGCGGCCACCCTGGGTCAGGCTGGTATCCCCTTCCAGCCTGGTGCCGGCATGGAATACCTTCTCGCCGGCCACTTCATCCACCGGCAGCCCGCTGATGGGGCGATTGCTGCTGTAGTCGCCAGGATAACCACCCGCTGCCAGCACCACGCCGATGGCGGCGCGGGGGTCATAGATGGCCTCCTTCTGATCCAGCTTGCCGGCGCAGGCGGCCAGGCAGAGTTCCACCAGATCGGATTGCATCCGCAGCATGATGGGCTGGGTTTCTGGGTCGCCGAAACGGCAGTTGAACTCGATCACCTTGGGGTTGCCCTGGCCATCTATCATCAGGCCGGCGTAGAGGAAGCCGGTGTAGACATTGCCTTCGGCCGCCATGCCACGCACGGTCGGCATGATCACCTGCTCCATCACCTTCTGGTGCACGTCAGCCGTCACCACAGGGGCCGGGGAATAAGCCCCCATGCCACCTGTGTTGGGGCCTGTGTCGCCATCGCCGACTCGCTTGTGATCCTGACTGGTGGCCATGGGCAGCACGTGCTCGCCATCCACCATGACGATGAAGCTCGCCTCTTCCCCGTCCAGAAACTCTTCGATCACCACCCGGGCACCCGCTTCCCCGAACGCATTACCGGAGAGCATGTCGCGCACCGCTTCCTCCGCCTCGGCGAGGGTCATGGCGACGATCACGCCCTTGCCCGCCGCCAGACCATCGGCCTTGATGACGATGGGGGCGCCCTTCTCACGCAGGTAGGCCAGTGCCGGCTCCACCTCGGTGAAGTTCTGGTAGTCGGCGGTCGGAATGGCGTGACGGGCCAGGAAATCCTTGGTGAAGGCCTTGGAGCCTTCCAGCTGGGCGGCGGCGGCGGTCGGGCCGAAGATGGGCTGACCGGCGGCGCGGAAGGCATCGACCACCCCTTTCACCAGCGGCGCTTCCGGCCCGACTATGGTGAGGCCTATCTGTTTTTCCCTGGCGAAGGCCAGCAGTCCCTCGATGTCGGTCGCCTCGATGGCGACGTTCTCGACGCCCGGCTCCAGCTGGGTGCCCGCATTGCCCGGTGCCACGAAGACGTGGTGTACCAGTGGGGAGTGTTTGGCCTTCCAGGCCAGGGCGTGTTCACGACCGCCGTTGCCAATGATCAGTACTTTCATCGTATCGCTCGCTTCTATTCGTGGTAACCGGCTCAGCCCGCAGATGGCGCGTCGCCGGTTGAAAATAGTCAGTGGAAAAGAGACAACAAAAGGGCCGCCGGCGGCGACCCTGACCCATCAGTGACGGAAATGGCGCATGTTGGTGAACACCATTGTCATGCCGTGTTCGTCGGCGGCGTCGATCACCTCCTGATCGCGCATCGAGCCACCCGGCTGGATGACGCAGGCGATGCCGGCGGCCGCGGCGGCATCTATGCCATCGCGGAACGGGAAGAAGGCATCGGAGGCCATGACGGAGCCCGCCACCGTCAGCCCTTCATCCTCGGCCTTGATGCCGGCGATCTTGGCGGAGTAGACCCGGCTCATCTGGCCGGCGCCGACGCCTATGGTCTGGCCCTCTTTGGCGTAGACGATGGCGTTGGATTTGACGAACTTGGCCACTTTCCAGCAGAACAGCAGGTCTTTCAGCTCGGCCTCGGTCGGCTGGCGCTTGCTGACCACTTTCAGGTCGCCCTGGGTCACCATGCCAAGATCCCGCTCCTGCACCAGCAGGCCGCCGTTGACCCGCTTGAGGTCAAAGCCCTGGGCCGGCGCAGTCCACTGGCCGCATTCGAGCAGGCGTACGTTCTGCTTGCTGGCAACGGCGTCACGGGCTGCCTGGCTGACGCTCGGAGCTATGATCACTTCCACGAACTGGCGGGCGACTATGGCGGCGGCGGTGGCACCATCCAGTTCGCGGTTGAAGGCGATGATGCCGCCAAACGCCGAGGTGGGGTCGGTCTGGTAGGCGCGATCGTAGGCCGTCAGCAGGTCGTCACCAATGGCCACGCCGCAGGGATTGGCATGCTTGACGATGACGCAGGCCGGCTCGTTGAACTCCTTCACGCACTCCAGCGCCGCATCGGTATCGGCGATGTTGTTGTAGGAGAGCGCCTTGCCCTGCAGCTGTTGGCTGCTTGCGACTGAGCCCGGTGCGGCCTGCTCTTCAGCATAGAAGGCGGCAGCCTGATGGCTGTTTTCGCCGTAGCGCATGTCCTGCTTCTTGATGAACTGGCTGTTGAAGGTGCGCGGGAAACGGGACTCGGCGTCGCCTTCCTTGTTGTCACCATAGCTAGGCACCATGGTGCCGAAGTAGTTGGCGATCATGCCATCATAGGCGGCTGTGTGCTCGAAGGCGGCGATGGCAAGGTCAAAACGGGTAGCAAGCTGCAGGCTGTTGCCGTTGGCATCCATCTCGGCGATCACGCGCGCGTAGTCGGCTGCCTTGACGACTATGGCTACGTCTTTATGGTTCTTGGCGGCGGAGCGAACCATGGTCGGGCCGCCGATGTCGATATTCTCGACCGCATCGGCCAGGGTGCAGCCCGCTTTGGCCACGGTCGCGGCGAAGGGGTAGAGGTTGACGACAACCATGTCGATGGGGGAGATAGCGTGCTGGGCCATGATGGCGTCATCTTGATCGCGACGACCGAGAATGCCACCGTGGACCTTGGGATGCAGGGTCTTGACCCGGCCATCCATCATCTCGGGGAAACCCGTGTAGTCGGAGACCTCGGTCACCGGCAGACCCGCATCGGCGAGCAGCTTGGCGGTGCCGCCGGTGGAGAGCAAGGCCACGCCACGTTCGTTGAGTGCCTTGGCAAATTCCAGGATGCCAGTCTTGTCAGACACACTCAGCAGTGCACGGCGAATGGGTCGAGCTTGTTCCATCACACTATCGTCCTCAGCATAACGGGGACCGTTCCATGGGAGACGAGGCTCAACACAGAGAGTCCCCAAATAAATGGAAGTGGGGGATTTCGCAAACCACTCTCGCCAAAAAGACCTGCTGTTGGCAAACGTGTTTTAGGAAATGCCCGCTTGACGCGGCGCTCTCTTGTGGGCGCGTATTCTACACAAAAAATGTGAGCCGTGGTGGATTTTTTAAGGTGGCAAAGCCTTGTCCGGTGCGGTGTTAAACGTTTTCTGGTGGTTTTTTGTGAAACGTTTGTCTTTTCAGTGTTTTGATGGAAAAAAGTGACCGCGGCACCTTTAGCTTGCCCGTTTTCTGCCCCTGGCTGGCAATCCATTGGCAAAGGGGCGATAGTGGGTTCCGGTTTTTTGAACGGCAAATTCAATGGGGGAGAGGGCATGTATCGGATCGGGGAATTGGCCAAAGCGTGTGGGGTAAAGGCGGATACCTTGCGTTTTTACGAGAAGAACGGCCTCATCTCGCCCGGGATCCGTAACGAGTCCGGCTACCGCCTCTACGGCGAGCAGGACAGGCGGCGACTGGAATTCATCATACGTGCCAAGTCGGTGGGCTTCTCCCTTGCCGACATAGGTGAGCTGCTGGATCTGGACACCAACAAGGCCAAAGTCACCTGTCAGGAGGTGAAGGCGGTGGCCGACACCAAGCTGGCCCAGGTGGAGCAGAAGATCATGGAGCTGACCCGCTTTCGCGAGAACCTGCGCGAGCTCTCCAACATCTGCTGTGGCGGCCCGCGCTCGGCGGAGCACTGCGCCATCCTCGAGACGCTGGAGTCCGGAGCCCCGTCCCGCCACGAGCATCACGATCATGAGCACTGAATCTATCAGCACCAAGCACAGCCCCCGGATCTCCGCCTTCCTGGCGCTCTCCCTCGACGGCTTCATCGCCGGGGAGGGGGACAGTCTCGACTGGCTGACCCCCTTTTCCAGCGACTCGCCGGAGGAGACCGGCTACAACACTTTGATGGCGAGCGCAGATGCACTGCTGATGGGGCGCAACACCTTCGATGTCGTGCGCGCTTTCCCGGAGTGGCCCTACGGTGACAAGCCGGTGGTGGTGCTGACCCACAGGTCGGCCGAGCCGGCTGTGAACGTCTCTTTCCGGCAAGGCGCCCTGGCGCAGGTACTGAGCGAGCTGTGGCAGGAGGGCGCGCGCCACCTCTATCTGGACGGCGGCAATCTGGTGCGCCAGGGCCTGCAAGCCGGGCTTGTCGACGAGCTGACCCTGTGCTGGGTGCCGGTCACCCTGGGCGCTGGCGTGCCGCTGTTTGCGGGCACCCTGCCCGGCGGCCTTCAACCCCGTCTCCAGCACTCTGCTGCCGAGTGGTCTGGTGCGGGTCGTCTACCGGCCGGGATCCTTGCCGCCCGCCGCGTGAATCCTTGCGCCACCCTCACTTGCACTCGGCTTCGGGGAGGCGCACAATCGGCGCGTTTTTCGCCACCTGGGGATCCACTTCGGCCAGGCGTTGAACAATCGCTTACTAGAGTCAGTCATCGCAAAGGAGCCGATATGGTCAAGCAGAAGGTGGCCATCGCCACCACAGAGCCCGCTCACGATCATCAGCGCGGGGTCATCCAGGACAATCACCTCAAGGCATTGGTGACCTCCCCCCTGTTCCAGGCAAGGGTTGAGCCCAGCAAGAAGGGCAAGGGCAGTTATCAGCGCAAGGCCAAGCACGGCAAGCGGTGGGAGCCCGGCCAACAGCAGATGATAAGCGTCTGCTGCTGAGCGGGTTTCTGCCGAAGGCAGGAAGTAAAAACAATCGGGGCGCCAATGGCGCCCCGATTGTTTTTCTCTGTCTGCAAAACGAGATCCAGGTCTTGCAGCAAGACAGTGAACAAGTGCTCATTCATCCATAAAGAGCTCGAGCAGCACATTCAGGTAGCGATGGCCGAGGGAGGTCAGCTGCCAGCTGTCGCCGAGATCCTCGATCAGCTCCTTGGTCTGGGCAATCGCGAGCATAGTCTCCACCCGCTCCAGGCCCAGGCCGGTGTAAGCCTCGAACTCCGCCTTGGGGGCCGGCTCGAACAACCTGAACCGGTTCATGAAGTACTCCAGCGGCAGTTCGTCCTCGCTCACCTGCCACTGCTTGTCCAGATAAGGACGGGCGGGATCCAGATAGCCTTTCGGGTGCTTCACCTTGGCGCTGCGCAGTATCTGGCCGGAGGCCAGATCCGTCATCTTGCCGTGGGCGCCGCAGCCGATCCCGAGATAATCGCCGAAGCGCCAGTAGTTGAGGTTGTGGCGGCATTGATAGCCCGCCTTGGCATAGGCCGAGATCTCGTACTGCTGATAGCCCTGGGCGGTGAGCATGGCGTGACCCTGCTCGTAGATGTCCCACAGGGTGTCATCCTCCGGCAGGGTGGGCGGCTTGGAGGCAAAGGCCGTGTTCGGCTCTATGGTGAGCTGATACCAGGAGAGGTGCGGCGGCGCGCAGTCGATGGCCTGCTGCAGGTCATAGAGGGCGTCGTCCAGGCTCTGATCCGGCAGGCCGTGCATCAGATCTAGGTTGAAGGTGGGCAGCGCGATGGCGTGGGCCAGTTCGGCGGCCTTGCGCGCCTCTTCGGGGCCGTGGATGCGGCCGAGCCGGGTCAGTTTTTCTTGCTGGAAGCTCTGTACTCCGATGGAGATGCGGTTGATGCCTGCCCGCTGGAAGCCGGCGAACTTGTCCGCCTCAACCGTGCCCGGGTTGGCCTCCATGGTGATCTCGCAATCCGGGGTCAGCGCGATGCGGGCCCGTACGCCATCCAGCAGGGTTTGCATCGCCTCTACCGTCAACAGGCTGGGGGTGCCACCACCGATAAAGATGGAGGAGAGCGGACGCCCCTGGGCCCACTTCAGATCCTGATCCAGATCCTCCAGCAGGGCGGCCACGTACTCGAGGTGAGGCAGCTCCCCTTTCTGGGCGTGGGAGTTGAAGTCGCAGTAGGGGCACTTCTGGACGCACCAGGGCACATGGATATAGAGGGAGAGGGGCGGCAGTTGCAGCATGGGGCTTCCAATAATCAAAAATAAAAACGGGGGCTGACGGCCCCCCATTGTAGATGAAATGCGTGCCGGCGTATGGTCCGGACTCAGTGAGCCGCCGCCAGGGCCTCTTTCAGCCTGGCCAGCGCCTGGCCGCGATGGCTGAGCTGGTTTTTCAGCTCGCTCGGCATCTGGGCCGAGGTGCAGTCATGGTCGGGCACGAAGAACACAGGATCATAACCGAAACCGTGCTGGCCGCGCGGTTCGTCGATGATCATCCCTTCCCAGCTCGCCTGGCAGATGATGGGGGTGGGATCATCTGCATGGCGCATGTAGACCAGCACGCACCAGAAGCGGGCGCTCTTGAGGTAATCGGGGGCGCCTTTGAGCTCGGCCAGCAGCTTGTCGATGTTCTCCTTGTCGCTGGCATGCTCGCCGGCGAAGCGGGCTGAGTAGACGCCGGGGCGACCGTGCAGCAGATCCACTTCCAGACCCGAATCGTCGGCGACGGCGGGCAGACCCGTGATGCGAGCGGCGTGGCGGGCCTTTATGATGGCATTCTCGACGAAGGTGGTGCCTGTCTCTTCGGCATCAGGCACAGCGAACTCGCTCTGTGGGATCACCTGGATCTTCATATCGGCCAGCATGGCGGCCAATTCCTTCACCTTTTTCTGGTTACCTGTTGCCAGGACAAGCTTGTTCATCGAGCACCTCCGCAAAAATAATCTGCGCATTCTATGCGGGGCACGCCTTGAGTAAAAGCGCCAATTGCCCTCAATACCGCCCTGGCTTGCCACTCCTGTGACCCCGGTGGAGATGCGAACAACATACATGTTTCCGTATAGGAATAACCAAAGTGATTAAATACCATTTCAATTCATTACTGTGAGTCAGTAGACTCGCGCCCCAATCGATTTTCCCTTACGGCTTGAGGTGACTGATGCCATTGATTCTTCTGCTTGTCCTGCTGGTGCTGTTCAGTCCATTGGCCATTGACATCTACCTGCCCGCCATCCCGCAGATGGCCGAGCAGCTCGGTGCCGAAGTGACCCTGATGCAGGGCACCATCACCTGGTTCCTGTTCAGCATGGGACTGGGGCAACTGCTGGTAGGGCCGCTCGCCGACCGTTATGGCCGCAAGCCCATCGCTCTGGGCGGCGTGCTGCTTTATGGCCTGAGCGCACTGGCGGCCGGTTTTGCCGCCAGCCTGGGTGAGCTGATGCTGGCGCGGGTGCTGCAAGGCTTCGGTGCCTGTGCCACCTCGGTCGCTGCCTTCTCTGTGGTGCGTGACAGCTATGGCCCCAAGAAGAGCGGCCAGATGATCTCCTACCTGAACGGCGCCATCTGCTTCATTCCTGCGCTGGCGCCGCTGCTCGGCGGCTGGCTCACCGCCAAGGCTGGCTGGTCTGCCAACTTCTGGTTCATGGCCGGTTATGCGGTCGTCGTCGGCAGCTGGCTGCTGTGGCGCATGCCGGAGACCCGCCCGGACGAGACCAGCAGCAGCGGCCCGCTCATCAGCTGGTCCCGCTACAGCCCTGTGCTGCGCTCCCCGAGCTTCCTGTTCAACGCCTCTCTTTGCATGTTGGCGATGGCGGTGATCCTGGCCTATGTCACGGCTGCGCCAGTGCAGCTGATGGTGAAGCTGGGGCTGGACATGAGCGGCTTCAGCTACTGGTTCACCGCCAATGCGGCGCTGAACATACTGGCCTGCTTCCTGGCGCCCCGCTTCATCGCCAGAGTGGGGCCGAGACGCACGCTGCGCATCGGCCTGCTGGTGATCACGCTGTCGGCCATAGCACTGACCCTGGTGCAGCACGTCGAGCATCCGCTGGCCATGATGGGGCCCGTGTTCTTCTCCAGCATCGGCTTTGCCATGGTGCTGGGGGCGGCAGCCGGCATGGCACTGGCCCCCTTCGGCCACTGCGCCGGGACGGCGGCGGCCCTGCTCGGTCTGTTCCAGATGAGCGGCTCTGGCGCCCTGGTGGGGATCACTGGTTGGTTGATGCCGGATCCGCTCAATCAGCTGGCGTTGCACATGTGGCTGCTGTTGCCGCCGCTGTTGCTGCTGTTGACCCGGCAGGGCCGGCGCTTGTGTTTGCAATAAATCCTGTGCTCTGATGGGCACACTCAGGGGGCCATGAGCCCCCTTCTCTTTTGCAGGCGGCACCTCGCCTGACCCTAATGACAGACCCGTGGAGAAAACCGGATGAGCCAGACTCTCAACGCCGCCCTGGTGGGCTATGGCTTCGCAGGCCAGACCTTTCACGCCCCCTTCCTGACCAGTACTCCGGGGCTCTCCCTCGGTTGGGTAGTGAGCCGGGATGCCGCCAAGGTGCAGGCCGATCTGCCCGGTTGCCGGGTCGGCTCGCTGGAGCAGGTGCTGGCCGATCCGAACGTCGATCTGGTGGTGATCGCCACACCGAACGATACCCATGCCCCCATAGCCCGTCAGGCGTTGCTGGCCGGCAAGCACGTGGTGATCGACAAGCCGTTCGCGCTGGATCTGGCCGAGGCGAAGGCCCTGGTGGAGCTGGCCGGGAAGCAGCAGCGGCTGCTCAGCATCTTTCACAACCGGCGCTGGGACGGAGACTTTCTCACCGTACGCCGCCTGCTGGCAGAAGGTGCCCTGGGGCAGATCGCCCAATTTGAATCCCACTTCGATCGCTATCGTCCACAAGTGCGCCAGCGCTGGCGCGAGGCGGGCGGCCCGGGCTCGGGTCTGTGGTTCGATCTCGGTCCCCACATTCTGGATCAGGCGTTGCAACTGTTCGGCCAACCGGACTGGCTGCAGGCGGATTTGGCGCAGCAGCGCCCAGGCGCCCTGGCGGATGACTACTTCCACCTGGTGCTGGGCTATGGCGAGTTGAGAGTGATATTGCACGGCAGCTGTCTGGTGTCGGCCACCATGCCCCGTTTCGTCATCCACGGCAGTGAAGGCTCGTTTATCAAGTTCGGCATGGATGTGCAGGAAGATCAGCTCAAGCTCGGCAAGCGGCCACCGGCGGCGGACTGGGGCCTCGACAGCGAACCCGGCCAGCTCAGCCGCATTCGGGATGGTCAGCTCCAGCAGCAGACTGTGGTCGGTGAGGGCGGGGATTATGGCGCCTACTATCGCGGCGTCTGCGCCGCCATCAAGGGGGAGGGAGAGAATCCGGTGCCGGCCAGCGAGGCACTGGCGGTGATGGCGCTGCTGGATCTGGCCCGTGACAGCCACCAGCAAGGGAAGCGGCTGGCTTGTCAGAACTTGTCTGACTGAGATGCATATCTCGCCTCTCACCCGAATGGGGAGAATCGCCGTTTATCGCCAGTAATTACGCCAGTTGCGGTGTTTTATTGTACAGGTTGACCGAATGGTGAGTGTTTTGTATTAATGTTTGTCGTTGTAGCAGTTCTTTTCATCCAGCCAACGAGAAAATATCATTGTGATACTCGTTTTCATTAGGCGCGTATGGGGATATATTTCGCGCGCCTCTTGGCTCCCGGCCTATGGGTTTCTAACCGGGTGAAAGGACGCACTGTGATGGTTGAACGAACCATCTCTCCATATTTTTTTGAGGGTATGCACATGAACAAAGTACTGGTAGCCGGTATCCTGGGTCTGATGTTGACCGCTTGTGGTCAGAAAGAAGAAGCCGCCGCTCCGGCTGCTACTCCGGCCGCCGACGTTGCTGCAACTGTTGAGAAAGCCGCTAGCGAAGCCACCTCTACCGTAGAGAAGGCTGCTTCCGAAGCGACTGCAACCGTCGAGAAAGCTGCCTCCAAGGTTGAAGCCGCAGTGAGCGATGCCAAGGCCAACTAAGCCTGCACCTCTGCTGAAGACGGGTCCGGAGCCAAGCTCCGGACCCGTTTTTTTATGTCTGGCGGGCAAGGTCCCCCGCGGTTGGCCAGCCCCTTCTTGCCTAGACCGCCGGGTTGAGCCGGGCGGTGAGCACATGATCCTCCCAGCGGCCATTGATCATCAGATAGTCACGGGCCAGGCCCTCCCGCTCGAAACCGAGGCGCTCGAGCAGGGCGGCGCTGCGCAGTGTGATGGATTGGCATATGGCTGGCCTGATGGCGTTAGACCGCCGGGTTGAGCCGGGCGGTGAGAACATGATCCTCCCAGCGGCCATTGATCATCAGATAGTCCCGGGCCAGGCCCTCCCGCTCGAAGCCGAGGCGCTCGAGCAGGGCACCACTGCGCAGATTGGTGGGCATATAGCTTGCCATGACGCGGTGCAGGCCGTGCTCCCGAAACAGGTACTCGATGCCGGCCTCGACCACCTCCTGCATCAGGCCCTGGCCTTCATGGGCCTGATCGATGGCATAGCCAAGATGGCAGGCCTTGAACATGCCCATCAGTATGTGGGTGAAGTTGCAGGTGGCGATCACCTGCTCGCCCTGGGGGTCGAGCGCCACCAGATGAACGGCGCTGCCGTTGAAGAACTGGCCATAGCTGTCGCGCAGGCGGCCATGCCAGTGGCTCAGGGTATAGAAACTCTCGTCCCGGCTGGGTTCCCAGGGGGTGAGGTGAGCGCGATTGCGCAGATAGAAATCCAGCATCAGGTCGGCCCGCTCGGGCGGCAATACGGTGAGTCGGGTACGGGCCGTGCTGAGGTGCGGTAGTGCCATCAAGGTTCCCTCTGTGGATTCATAAGCATGGTGCCAGCCAGGGCGGCCTCGGCCATCAGTGATCTCGTTGCCTTAACCACTCATCGCGCAGCAGGCCGTAATGGACGTGATCCACCACCCTGTCCGCCAGCCGTTCGGCCCGCCGGCTGATCCCCTCCTGCTGCATGCCGAGTCGCTCGCACACAGCCCGGCTGGGCTCGTTCTCCACCGCCGCGCTGATCTCGACCTTCTCCATCCCCATCTCCTCGAAGGCGTGGTGGATCAGGGCCTGACAGGCGCGGGTGATGATGCCGTTGCCCTGCCAGCGTTCCGCCAGCCAGTAGCCTATGGTGACCTTGGCCAGCGCCTGATCGATCTGGTTGTAGCCGATGACGCCGACCACCTCGCCCTGATACTCGATGGCGGTGGTCAGCCCCTCGCCGCGGGCAAACTTCTCGATGGCGTGGCGGATGAAGGTGGCGCTGTCGGCCGGTTGCTGTATGTAGGGGGGCCAGGGCAGCCATTGGGTCAGGTAGTCACGGTTCTCCCGGCACAGGCCAAAGAGTTCGCTGGCCATGTCGGGCTGCAGGAACAGCAGCGCCAACTCATCGTCCAGTTGCCATGAAAACATCCTTACCTCCCTGCCGCGTCTTGGCCCGGTGCGGGCCGCCAAACAGCCAATGTAGCCAATCAACCCCTTGTGCGCCAAGGACTTTCAGTCTCTCGCCTGCGTTCGCTATCCCCATATGGAGGGGCCTGTCTTGGGGGCTGTACGAGGCCTTGTCATTCTCCGCCCTTTTTTAGCGTCATTCACTGCCTTTAGTTCTGTTTGCGCTACCAAACATATGAAACAGCAGATCCTGCTACCGGTTCGTGCTGCGCTGTCACATATGACAGGCAGCAATTTCGATCGTGCCAACTAGTGTAGGAACGCCGGGCAACGGACCCGGCGTGCAATCTTCATCGACTTAAGGAAAGACGAGATGAACAAAGTCTATTTGGCCGTGGTATTGGCCTGCTGGGGAAGCGCAGCGCTGGCTGCAGAACAGGTTGACGTACATCAGGTGGCGGGCATTCAGGGGGCACCGAGCGGTGCCGCTGGGGTGAGCGCGCTGGCCGGGGATGGCGAGTTTCGTCAGGTGCGGGCGGTCAAGCTGCCCAATGGCCAGCAGCGGGTGCGCTATGAGCAGACCTGGCACGGCATCCCGGTCTGGGGCCAGGTGCTGGTGGCCGAACAGTCCCTCGGTGGTCAGATAAGCCAGGTCTCCGGCCAGATCCTGCGCCAGATCGATGCCGACGTGGCCAGCCCGACCGCCGCCCTGTCACCGGCCGATGCCGCTGGCAAGGCCCGTGCCGGGGCCAAGGGCAGCAACGAGCGGGTCAAGCTGTTCGTGATGCAGGATGAGGCCGGTCAGGCCCGTCTGGTCTATCTGGTCTCCTGGCTGGCGGCAAGCGAGCAGCCGAGCCGTCCCTTCGTGGTGATCGATGCCCAGAGCGGGGCCGAGCTCAAGCGCTGGGAGGGGATCAACCACAAGGACGCCACAGGCCCGGGTGGCAACGTCAAGACCGGCAAATACTTCTACGGCTCCGACTTCGGCCCCCTGCTGGTGGACGACAGCTGCCGCATGACCAGCCCGAACGTGGACACGGTCAACATGAATCACGCCACCACGGGGGGGGCCGTACACCAGTTCACCTGCCCGGAGAATACGGTCAAGGAGATCAACGGTGCCTACTCGCCGCTCAACGATGCCCACTACTTCGGCAACGTGGTGTTCGACATGTACCGCAACTGGTACAACACGGCGCCGCTCAGCTTCAAGCTGAAGATGCGGGTGCACTACAGCCGCAACTACGAGAATGCCTTCTGGGACGGCAGCCAGATGACCTTCGGTGACGGCGCCACCACCTTCTACCCGCTGGTGAGCCTGGACGTGGCCGCCCACGAGGTGAGCCACGGTTTCACCGAGCAGAACTCGGGTCTGGTCTACTCGGGCCAATCGGGCGGCATCAACGAGGCCTTCTCCGACATGGCGGGGGAAGCGGCTGAAAATTACATGAAGGGCAGCAACGACTGGCTGGTCGGGGCCCAGATCTTCAAGGGCAACGGCTCGTTGCGCTACTTCGAGGATCCGACCCGTGACGGCAGCTCCATCGGTCATGCCAGCGATTACTATGACGGCATCGACGTGCACCACAGCTCGGGTGTCTACAACCGTGCCTTCTACCTGCTGGCCAACACCAGTGGCTGGAATACCCGCAAGGCCTTCGAAGTGTTCGTGCTGGCCAACCGCCTCTACTGGGGCGCCAACACCACCTACGATCAGGGCGCCTGCGGCGTGACCAAGGCGGCCACCGATCTGGGCTACAGCGTGACTGACGTGGCGGCGGCCTTCACCACGGTCGGCGTCAACGCCTCCTGCGGTACCACACCGCCACCCCCCGGCAGCGTGCTGCAAAACGGGGTCCCGGTGAGCGGGCTCTCCGCCGCCAAGGGTGGCAAGGTGAACTTCACCATCGACGTGCCGGCCGGCAAGAGCCAGCTGGTGGTCGCCAGCAGTGGCGGCACAGGCGATGCGGATCTCTATGTGAAGTTCGGGGCGCTGCCGACCGGCACCAGCTATGACTGCCGCCCTTACAAGAGTGGCAACACCGAGACCTGCACCCTGAATTCGCCCAAGGCGGGTACCTGGTATGTGCAGCTGAGCGGCTTCAGCGCCTTCTCCGGTGTGACCCTCAAGGCGACCTACTGATCCCTGCTTGATGTGACTTAGCGTTTGGCGCCGGACTTGTCCGGCGCTTTTTTATGCGGGTTTGCCAGACCAGCGCCGGGCCAGGGTGCGAGCGGCTTCCAGCACCCGCTCCTTGGCGGGGTTGGGCCGCTTGCCGCTGCGCCAGGCCATCATGACATCCCAGTGATCCTGCGGCAGATCAACCACATCCAGCTGGACCAGGCGGCCAAACTCCAGGTCCCGGCTGATGGCGAGCGCCGGCATCAGGGTGATGAAGCCGTGTTCCAGCGCCAGTTCCCGCGCCGCGCTGGCGGGCTGGATGGCGTGCAGCGGGCTCGCCACCTGGCGCAGCAGTCGCAGTTGCAGGATCAGCTCGTCGCAGCCTGTGCCCCACTGCTGGGGGGCCAGCCGTTCGTTGGCTATGTCCTGCAGGGTCAGCCCCTGCCGTCCGGCCAGCGGATGGGTGGCGCAGGCCACCGCTATGATGGGGGAGCGGTAGAGCAGTTCGAGCTGGATGCCGGCGATGGCCGGGCATTTGAGGATGAAGCCGACGTCTGTCTCACCGGTCAGCAGCTCCTGCATTATGATGCCGGAGTGATCCGTGTTGCAGCGGATCTCGAACGCTTCATCCACCAGTGCCAGCAGCAGGGGGCCAAACACCACGGTCGTCAGGGAGGGCAGGCAGGAGAGCTTGATGCGGGGCAGGGCAGGCGCCCCCTGCATCGCCAGGCGTCCCCCTTCCAAGGCACTCAGGGCCGCCGCCGCCGCAGGCAGAAACTGCTCGCAGGCTGGAGTGGGCGTGGCGCCGCGTCTGTGGCGGCGAAACAGGGGTTGTCCCAGCGCCTGTTCCAGCACGGCGATCCGCTGGCTGACCATGGGTTGCGACCAGCCGCGAATGGCCGCCGCCTTGCTGAAGCTGCCGCGATTAACCACATCCAGTAGTAATTGCAAGTCATCCAGGGTCATAGCCATAACGTAATCCAATATGAAATATAGCCAGTTGTCGGCTACCACTATATCTGGCGGCCTTCCAGAATAGCAGTATCAATCGTTGTGCATTGGCATATTGCCATGCCGGGTCAGAGGGTTGCAGTCACCCTTGACCCGGTTTGGCGACGGCGTCATCCGGGCGATGAGACGAGCGAGTTGGATGTCATTAGCGAAGCAGGGGTCAGGCAGTCATGGTGGAGCGAGCGAGGCGGTTGGGGCGGTGGTTTTTGGCGTTGGATTCCCTCTTGGTGATCCTGGGTTTTTTCGTGGTGATGCCCATGATCAGCCTGCGCTTCGTGGATCAGCTTGGCTGGGCGGCCGGGGTAGTCGGTCTGGCGCTGGGGCTGCGTCAGCTGACCCAGCAGGGGTTGGGGGTGCTGGGGGGATCGCTGGCAGACAAGTTTGGCGCTCGGCCACTCATAGTGGGCGGCATGTTGTTGCGGGCCGCGGGCTTTGCCAGTCTTGCCTATGCCCAGAGCGGGCTTGAACTGATCCTCTCCTGCATCATCTCGGGGCTGGGGGGCTGTCTGTTCGATCCACCCCGGGCCGCCCTGGTGATCAAGTTCACCCGTCCGCGCCAGCGGGGTCGCTACATCTCCCTGCTGATGATGCTGGAGAGCGCGGGCGCCGTGGTGGGGGCTCTGCTCGGCAGCTGGCTGCTCAACTTCGACTTCGAGTATGTCTGCCTGCTGGGGGCCGGTCTGTTTGTCTGTGCGGCCCTGTGCAACCTGCTGATCCTGCCGCCCTACAAGCTCTCGCAGCGGCCGACGCCGATCCGGGCCGGCCTCGGCCAGGTGCTGGCGGACAAGGCCTTCTGCCGGCTGGTGCTGATCCTGAGCGGCTACTACGCGCTCTGGGTGCAGGTGATGCTGATCTTCCCCATACTGGTGAAACAGATGGCGGGCAGCACCACGGCGGTGGGCTGGATGTATACCCTGGAGACCGCCATCTCGCTGGCGCTGCTCTACCCTCTCGCCCGCTATGGCGAGAAGCACTTCAAGCTGGAGAGCCGGCTGATGGCGGGCGTGTTGCTGATGACGGCCGGTATCGGGCTGGTGGCGTTTGCGACCACGTTGCCCGCCGTCTTCATGCTGCTTGCCTGTTTCTATCTGGGGATCGTCATCGCCGAGCCGGCGCGGGAGACCCTCATGACCAAGCTGGCGCAGCCGGGCGCGCGTGGCAGTTACATGGGCTTCAGCCGGCTGGGGCTGGCGCTCGGTGGCATGACGGGATACGTGGGGGGAGGTGCCCTGCATGATTACGCCAATGCCCAGGGGCAGCCCTGGTTACCCTGGCTGGTGTTGGGGACGGTCGGTGTGACGACCTTGCTGCTGCTGGTGAACTGTTTTCACCGCGAGCCGAGTCTGGCGCGGGTCAACATCTGACAGGCAATAAAAAAACCGGCCGCAGGGCGGCCGGAAGTAATTCAAGCAGTAGACATTGGTATCACAGGGTATAACTGACTTCCAATTACTTAGAAGTTGTACTGCAGGGCCACGGCGACCACGTCGTCGGTGTTCTTGCCCAGAGTATTCATGCTGGTAGAACCCACTTCGTCCAACAGGTTGATCTTGTAATCAACATAGGCGTTGAAGTTGTCGGTGAAGTTGTACCAGGCACCGATGGATACGTATTCGGTGGCGGTGTCATCGATACCGTGAGCGCTGTCCTTCACGTCGGTACGCAGGTAGGCCAGAGACGGCTTGAACTTGCCGATGGTGTACTGGGCTACGGCTTCA
This sequence comes from Aeromonas sp. MR19, assembly GCF_963899305.1. Taxonomy (NCBI): domain Bacteria; kingdom Pseudomonadati; phylum Pseudomonadota; class Gammaproteobacteria; order Aeromonadales; family Aeromonadaceae; genus Aeromonas; species Aeromonas sp. MR19. Next base: position 15,353 of record NZ_CAWQWZ010000005.1, on the reverse strand, counting down.
TAACCATCCATCTTCTCGGCGTAGCCGTTGTTGACGAACAGGTGGTCTTCACCGTGGGAGTAGGTCGCGGCCAGGTAGAGGTCGCCGACTGCGTACTTGGCACCCACGCCGTAGAGCTTGGCATCGCGATCGCCACCGAAGGCGGCGTTGGCAGCCTGTTCGTCGGTCTTGCCTGCCTGGTTGTAGGCGGTACCCAAGCTCAGGCCCATGTCGAAGTCATAGTTGGCTGAGACGGCGAAACCTTCTGCAGACCCTTCAGAATTCCAGGCGCTGTTCGGGCCGTTCATCACGGAACGGTCGGCGTTCTGCGGATCGTTGTTGCCGGTGAACTGGGCACCCAGGGTCAGACCCTGATAGGTGTAGATGTACTGGGCCAGACCATTGGTGCGGCCGGTGCCGAACACTTCGGTGTCTTTACCCAGGCCGTCACCGCCCCACTCAGGCAGCACGTCTGTGTAGTTGTTCACGGCTTTGGTGAACAGACCATCCTGACGGCCATAGCTGAAGGCACCGAAACGATCGTGCTTGATGCCGGCGTAAGCCAAACGCAGCTCGTCGTTGTCAGAGCCGGAGACCGGCAGGTTGTATTCAGCGAAGCCGAACGCGGTCAGCTCGTTGTCGATCTTGGTCTCGCCGCCAACGTGCAGACGGAAGTAGCTCTGATCACCTTCGGTGCCGTTGTTATCGGTACCGTAGTACATGCCTTGAGCACGGCCACCGATCTCGAGTTTGGTGCCGTTCTGGTCATAGACGGTAGCGGCTTGCGCACCACCGGCCAGCAGCACGCTGGAGATGGCCATAGTCAATGCGGTCTTTTTCATTGTTCATTCCTCTGGTGTAAACACTGTCGGACCTGTGCTCGGCCCTGTTGATCGGTCTCTGTTCCGATGCCCCAGAGTAGATCTGCGAACCTTGATAGAAACTGAAGCGGATGAGGATTAATTAATGATTTGACGTAAAAACGAGGCATAAAAAACGGCCCGTCGCGGGCCGTTTGAAGGTTTATGGCATGAAATGCTGATCAGAGTATCAGACCGCCAAAGAAGAAGCCCAGTGCCACGGCGAAAGCGATGGTCGCAGTGCCGGGGATGAAGAAGGGGTGGTTGAACACGGCCTTGCCGATCCGGGTCGAGCCGGTGTCGTCCATCTCGACCGCGGCCAGCAGGGTCGGGTAGGTCGGCAGTACGAACAGGGCGCTCACGGCTGCGAACGAGGCGATGGCGGTCAGCGGGCTGACACCCAGCGCCAGTGCGGCCGGCATCAGGGCCTTGGTGGTGGCGCCTTGTGAGTAGAGCAGCATGGCGGCGAAGAACAGCACCACGGCCAGCAGCCAGGAGTACTGGTTCAGCAGGTCGCCGGCGATCAGCTGTATGGTGTCCATGTTGCCTTTCACGAAGACGTTGCCCAGCCAGGCCACACCCAGTACGCAGATACAGGCAGACATACCGGACTTGAAGGTCGGCATGTTGGTCACTTGAGTAGCGTCCAGTTTGCAGACCAGGGTCATGATGGTGGCAGCAGCCAGCATGATGCCCATGATGGCACCGTCACGGGGGATCGGCGGATTGGCGATCAGGCCCACTTTGCCCGAGATGGCGGTGGCATAGGCCATGACGGCCACGATGGCGGCGATGAATATCCAGACAGAAACCTTGGCGTAAGGCTTCAGCTCCAGCTTGGTGGTGCCACGCAGCTTGATCAGCCCCTTGGCTTTACGCTCCAGATAGACTTCATCCAGCTCCAGCGGTTTGCCCATCATGTTGGCAATGAAGGCGCCCAGGATACAGGCGAGGAAGGTGGACGGAATGCAGATGGCCAGCAGGGTCAGGTAGTCGACACCGAACGGCTCCAGCATGCCGGAGAAGGCAACCACGGCCGCGGAGATCGGGGAGGCCGTGATGGCGATCTGGGAGGCGACAACCGCGATGGAGAGCGGACGGGAGGGACGAATGCCCTGCTCCTTGGCCACTTCGGCGATCACCGGCAGGGTGGAGAAGGCGGTGTGACCGGTACCGGCCAGCATGGTCATCAGATAGGTGACGACCGGGGCGGCGAAGGTGATGTATTTGGGGTTCTTGCGCAAGGCCTTTTCTGCCAGCGACACCAGGTAGTCCATGCCACCGGCCAGTTGCATACAGGCAATGGCACAGATGACGGACGCGATGATCATGATCACGTCCCAGGGGATGAAGGTGACCAGCTGGTCGCTCGGAATTTGTACCCCCAGGCCCCAGGTCAGTACCAGCACACCCAGACCACCGGCAAAGCCGATACCGATACTGCCTATCCGGGCTCCCAGATAGATAGCGGCGAGCACGACAAGTAACTCGATAACAATCATAGTGAACACTCCATTTTCCAGTTTTTTTAGGTTTTATTTGGCAGAAAAGCCAATTCCCGATGGGGCTGGGTGAGACCGATCGGGAACTGACTTTATGGGCCGGGATAAACCCGGCCCATTTGCTCGCTTATACGGTGGCTTCGCGGGTGTAGCGCTTGGCTTTGTATTGCGGGTTCATCAGGTTCTCGATGGAGAGAATTTCATCCAGCTGCTCTGCGGTCAGCAGGCCGCGTTCCAGCACGACTTCACGGACGTTCTTGCCGGTCTGGGCGCAGATCTTGCCGACTATGTCCCCTTCGTGGTGGCCGATGAAGGGGTTCAGGTAGGTCACGATGCCGATGGAGTTCAGCACGTGGTTCATGCAGATTTCCGGGTTGGCAGTGATGCCTTCGACGCACTTCTCGCGCAGGGAGATACAGGCTTTTTCCATCAGGCTCAGGGATTCGAACATAGCCTGACCAATCACGGGCTCCATGACGTTCAGCTGCAGCTGACCGGCTTCGGCGGCGAAGGTGATGGTGACGTCGTTACCGAATACCTTGAAGCAGCTCTGGTTGACCACTTCCGGGATAACCGGGTTGACCTTGGCCGGCATGATGGAGGAACCCGCCTGCATTTCCGGCAGGTTGATCTCTTTGAGTGCGGTGCGCGGGCCGGAGGAGAGCAGACGCAGGTCGTTACAGATCTTGGACATTTTCATGGCCAGACGCTTGATGGCGCCGTGCAGCATCACGTAGGCGCCGCAGTCGGAGGTCGCTTCGATCAGATCTTCAGCCGGTACGTAGGCACGACCGGTGATCTCGGCCAGGCGCTTGATGGCCAGGGCTGAGTACTCGGGCGGGGTGTTCAGGCCGGTACCGATGGCGGTCGCGCCCAGGTTCACTTCCAGCAGCAGCTCCTGGCAACGCTTGATGGACTTGATCTCTTCACGCAGGGTGACGGCGAAGGCGTGGAATTCCTGGCCCAGAGTCATGGGAACCGCGTCCTGCAGCTGGGTACGACCCATCTTCAGGATGCTCTTGAATTCGGCGGCCTTGGCATCGAAGGCGGCGATCAACGCTTCCAGCGCATGCAGCGTGGTGTCAGTGCTGTTCACCACGGCAACGCGGAAACCGGTAGGGTAGGCGTCGTTGGTGGATTGGCACTTGTTGACGTGGTCGTTCGGGTTGATGACGTCGTAACGGCCTTTCGCCAGACCCATGATCTCGAGGGCGATGTTGGCCAGTACTTCGTTGGTGTTCATGTTGACGGAGGTGCCGGCACCACCCTGATAAACGTCGACCGGGAACTGGTCGAAGCATTTACCGGTGTTCAGCATCAGGTCGCAGGCTTCTACGATCTTGTCAGCAATCTCAGGACGGATGGTGCCCAGTTCGCCGTTCGCCATGGCGGCGGCCTTCTTGGTCAGTACCATGCCGCGGACGAATTCCGGAACGTCAGAAATCTTCTGAGAGCTGATCTTGAAGTTCTCGACAGCGCGCAGGGTGTGCACACCGTAGTAGAAATTATTGGAAACTTCTTTGGTGCCCAGCAGGTCTTCTTCAATGCGGACGTTCTTGATGTCGCTCATTGTAATGCCTCAGAAATCAGATAAATGGAAACGATCCTCACCGAGTGGTCGCGAGTTCCTTACGCACGGCTCATCCTGAAGCACCACACATCGAGTGGGGCAGTTGGGGGCTTTTTTGCTCCCTTAATTACTGGCGTCGATATTACCTCAATTGAGGTATCTGATATTAGACCTGGATCACTAAATTTGAGACAACCTCAAATAACTTGTGGTCATTAAACAGATATTGCAATCGAACGATTTACTTTGACAGAACAAGGACTTCAATCACAGTCCAGCAGGCCGTTTTTTCTGAATATCCGGCGTGCTATCACCCTTCAGACTTGAAAAACGAGGGGGTACCCCCATTTTAATTATCAAGGACCTATATCATGGTGGGTTGGCAGCAAGATTATTTCGGTGGCTGCCACCGACCAGAGATTCATTCAAATTCACCCGCACTGAGGTTGTTATGGGCAAGTTATTTCTGTTGTTGGTCGGTCTGGTGCTGCTCGAGCTAACCGTGATGATCGAGGTGGGTTCAGTGATTGGCGCCTTGCCAACCGTCGGCTTGCTGGTGCTGACCGCCGTGATCGGGTCATCGCTGGTGCGCAGTGAAGGCATCAAGACCCTGCTCAATGCGCAGCAAAAGATGCAGCAGGGCGAGATGCCGGGCCGCGAGGTGATAGGGGGCATGATGCTGGCGCTGGCCGGCTTGCTGCTGATCATTCCGGGGTTTGTTACCGATATCTTCGGTATCTTGCTGTTGCAGCCCTGGCTGCGCAACAGGTTGGCCGACAAGCTGGTGGGCAGCGGCCAGTTCAGGATGCAGATGGGCGGTTTTCAGGCGCAGCAGCCTACGTTCGAGGCGCGTCCTGGTGAGGAACAACCGGGTGAGGCCAATCGTGGCGGGACCACCATAGAAGGCGAATTTGAACGTAAAGAATAAACCTCAGTATTGAGACTGTGCCTGTCAGGGCCTGCCCTGATGGCACAGCCGTTCGAAGCGGTGACGGGCATACCACCAGGCCAGTATGCCCGCCGCCAGATTGGCCAGCAGTATCCCCAGATAGACCCCCTGTTCCCCACCCAGTTCCGCCCCCAGCCAGGCTCCTGGCAGCAAGAAGACAAACAGTCGCAACCCGTTGAACAGAAACGAGACGCTCGAGGCCCTGACACCGTTGAGCGCCGAGGCCAGCAGCATCACCATGCCCTGGAAGCCGTAACCTATGGGCACCAGATGCAGATAAAGGATGATGAGACGGACCACCTGCGGGTGATCGCTGAACAGGTTGGCGATGAGCGGTGCCAGCAGCCAGGTCAGGGCGTAGACGCCGAGCTGGAACAGCAGGGCGAAGCGCATGCAGAACTGCAGCGCCGCCTTGGCGCGGGCCGGGTTGCCCGCTCCGCAGTTTTGAGAAATGAAGGGGGCCAGCACGGAAGAGAGCGCCATCATCACGATAAGCAGCAAGGCTTCCACTCTCGATGCGGCGCCATAGGCGGCCACCACCTCGGTGCCCAACCCGGCGAAGATGGTCATCAGCACGGCATTGGCCAGCGGGTTGAGTATGTTGGTAAAGGAGGCCGGTACCGCCACGTGCAGCAGGGCGCGCCAGTGAGCCAGCAACTGCGGGCGCGGGGATAGGCGCCAGCGCAGCAGGCCTTCCCGATGGCGCAATATATAGAGGCTGACCAGCATGGCCATCAACCAGGAGATCGAGGTGGCAATGGCAGCCCCGCGGATCCCCCACTCGGGGAAGGGGCCTATGCCGAAGATGAGCAGGGGATCCAGCACACCGTTGACCAGTCCCGCCACCCCCATCACCAGGCTCGGGGTCTTGGTATCCCCGGTGGCCCGGATGGCGGCATTGCCCACCATGGGCAGCGCCAGCAGAGGCACAGTGAGGTACCAGATCAGCATGTAGTCGTGGATCAGCGAGATGAGCTCACGGCTGGCCCCGAGCAGGGTGAAGAGGGGAACTATCGTCAGGGCGCCCAGTACGGAGAGCAGGGTGACCAGCACCACGGCCAGAAACAGGCTGTCGGTGGTGATGCGGGCGGCTTCGTCATGCCGGCCCTGGCCGAGCGCGTGACCAATCACGGCCGAGAGCCCGGCCCCCAGCCCCATCGCCAGCGAGGTCACCACGAAAGTGACCGGGAAGGTAAAACTGATGGCCGCCAGCGCCTGGGTGCCCAGCATGCCGATGAAGAAGGTGTCGACCAGGTTGAACGCCAGTATGGCGACTATGCCGAGTATCATGGGGCCCGTCATGCGCAACAACACGGACGTCATGGGGGCGGTCAGCATGGGATTGGGTCGGGTCACGGGCTCGTCTCTTGCATCTGGCGAAGTGCGTTCTGGCTGCAAGCAGCGCAAATCCGGTTTCCTGACCGGGACACGGGCGATCCATCGAAGATATTCATAGTACGTGAAAATATTTTTTTTGTATTTGCCCTTGAAGGGTTAACAAAAACGCCCCACATCAGAGGCATATCTAATTTGGCCAGGAATGGCCATTCCTCAAAGCAACACAGAGACTCATTTTGGGAGAGTTATCGATGAAAATTCGTCCACTGCACGACCGCGTCATCATCAAGCGCATCGAAGCTGAAGCCAAATCCGCTGGCGGCATTGTCTTGACTGGTACTGCGGCCCAGAAGTCCACCCGTGGTGAAGTACTTGCCGTGGGGACTGGCCGAATTCTGGACAATGGCGACGTCAAAGCCCTCGCCGTCAAGGTGGGTGACAAGGTGATCTTCAACGAAGGCTACGGTGTGAAGACCGAGAAGCTGGATGGTCAGGATGTACTGATCCTGTCCGAGACCGACATCCTGGCGATTGTCGAAGCGTAATTCACCCTTTTCCCCGAATTGATTTAAGGATTGAAGAAAATGGCAGCTAAAGAAGTCAAGTTTGGCAACGAAGCCCGCATCAAGATGCTTGAAGGCGTCAACATCCTGGCCGATGCCGTCAAGGTCACCCTGGGCCCGAAAGGCCGCAACGTGGTACTGGACAAGTCCTTCGGTGCCCCGACCATCACCAAGGATGGCGTCTCCGTTGCTCGCGAAATCGAGCTGGAAGACAAGTTCATGAACATGGGTGCCCAGATGGTCAAGGAAGTTGCTTCCAAGGCCAACGATGCCGCCGGTGACGGTACCACCACGGCGACCGTACTGGCTCAGGCCATCGTCAACGAAGGCCTGAAGGCCGTTGCCGCCGGCATGAACCCGATGGATCTGAAGCGCGGCATCGACAAGGCCGTCATCGCTGCCGTTGCCGAGCTGCAAGTGCTGTCCCAGCCGTGTGCCGACAACAATGCCATCGCTCAGGTGGGTACCATCTCCGCCAACTCCGATGAGAAAGTGGGCAAGCTGATTGCCGAAGCCATGGACAAAGTCGGTCGTGATGGCGTCATCACGGTTGAAGACGGTCAGGGCCTGGACGACGAGCTGGCTGTAGTAGAAGGCATGCAGTTCGATCGCGGCTATCTCTCTCCCTACTTCGTCAACAAGCCGGAAACCGGTTCCGTCGAGCTGGATGATCCCTTCATCCTGCTGGTTGACAAGAAAGTGTCCAACATCCGCGAGATGCTGCCGGTGCTGGAAGGCGTTGCCAAAGCAGGCAAGCCGCTGCTGATCGTTGCCGAAGACGTGGAAGGCGAAGCGCTGGCTACCCTGGTGGTCAACACCATGCGCGGTATCGTGAAAGTGGCTGCCGTCAAGGCACCCGGTTTCGGTGACCGTCGCAAGGCCATGCTGCAGGATATCGCCATGCTGACCGGTGGTACCGTGATCTCCGAAGAAGTGGGCATGGAGCTGGAAAAAGCGACTCTGGAAGACCTGGGCCGTGCCAAGCGCATCGTCATCACCAAAGAGAACACCACCATCATCGATGGCGTGGGTGATGCAGCCCTGATCGAGAGCCGTGTGGCCCAGATCCGTCAGCAGATCGAAGATACCTCTTCCGATTACGACCGTGAGAAGCTGCAAGAGCGCGTAGCCAAGCTGGCTGGCGGCGTTGCCGTGATCAAGGTCGGCGCCGCTACCGAAGTCGAGATGAAAGAGAAGAAAGCCCGCGTTGACGATGCCCTGCACGCAACTCGCGCCGCCGTAGAAGAAGGCGTGGTTGCCGGTGGTGGTGTCGCGCTGGTGCGCGTCGCTGCCAAGCTGGCCAATCTGCGCGGTGACAACGAAGACCAGAACGTGGGTATCAAGGTTGCCTTGCGCGCCATGGAAGCACCGCTGCGTCAGATCGTCATCAACGCCGGCGAAGAAGCCTCCGTCATTGCCAACGCCGTGAAGAATGGTGAAGGCAACTTCGGTTACAACGCTTACACCGAACAGTACGGTGACATGCTGGCCATGGGTATCCTGGATCCGACCAAGGTGACCCGTTCTGCGCTGCAGTTCGCCTCTTCCATCGCCGGCCTGATGATCACCACAGAGTGCATGATCACCGAGCTGCCGAAGAAAGATACCCCTGCCATGCCTGACATGGGCGGCATGGGTGGCATGGGCATGATGTAATTCGACCATGGTTACCAAACGGCTCGCTTTTGCGAGCCGTTTTTTTTATGGCGACTAAACTGAGTCTATCGTTGGCAACTTTATCTGAGGTGAATATGCGTGTACTGGGTTTGATTACATTACTGTTTTCTCTGGCAATGCCAGCCATGGCCCTGGAGGCGCCGCAGGGACCCGTCATCTTGAAGGTGACCGGCAATGTGATGCCCGCCGAGGCGACCGAGGGGGTCGTTGCCTTCGATCTGGCCATGCTCAAGGCGCTGCCACAGCACGAGATAGTGACTAGCAACCCCTGGGTCGACAAACCGCACAAGTATGTGGGGCCCAAACTGGCAGATGTGCTGACTGCCGTCGGGGCGGATGGCAAGGCCATTACTCTGACCGCATTGAACAGTTTCCAGATCAGGATCAACTGGGATAAGGTCAAACAATATGATCCTATTCTGGCCTGGCAGGATGACGGGGTTACCATGCGGGTACGGAATAAGGGGCCGCTTTGGTTTATCCTACCGCTGGATCAGTATCCTGAGCTGAAACGGTCAGAATTTACCGACATGATGATCTGGCAACTGAGTTCGGTTGATATCCAGCATTGATAGAATGGTTTGCGGGAGTGCGGGTGAAAGCAAAGACCAAGGCGTGGCCTTTACTTGTGGTGCTTTATCTATCCATCCTGTTGTTCACGGGAAGTACCCTGTATTGCCTCGCGCAGATACAGAATGCGACCCGGGTGATGGAGAAATATACCTATGATGTCTCCTGGGCCCTGATGCAACTGCAGCTGGAGTTGGGGCGCTTCCTCAACTCCGTCGAGATCTATCATTATGGTGGTATCGATCACGACACCCTGATGCTGCGTTACGACATCCTCTGGAGCCGCACACCGATCCTGCTCAGTGGCCAGCTGCGCCAGAGCATGAAGGACAAGCAGAAGACACTGCGGCTGGTGCAGCTGATCGAAAGCAATATCCGCGAGATGGAGCCCAACATCACCCAGCTGAAGTCTGGTACGCCGGACTATCAGCAAATAATGATGCGACTGTCACCCCTGCAGGAACCCCTCTCTTACTCCCTTGCGTCTGTCATGCAGAAGAACATCAACGTCTATTCGGGCAATGACAAGCGTTTTGGCCAGCTGCGTAATGCCCTGCTGTTCATGGTGTCCGGCCTGGTGCTGTCGGTAATGCTGCTCAGTGGCCTGCTGATCCGCGAGGCTCGCCGGCACTTCCGCGCGGCACGGGTCGATCCCCTGACCGGGCTGGCCAACCGGCTGGCGTTGCTGGAGAAGATGGAGTCCTACGCGACCAAGGAGACACCATTCGGGTTGGTGCTGGTGGATATCAACGATTTTCGCGATATCAACAGCAAGTTCGGCTACAACACAGGTGATTTCCTGCTGCAGGAGCTGGCAAAGCGGATCCGCAGCCTGTGTGAAAACGGCGAGTGGGTAGCGCGCCTTGGAGGCGATCAGTTTGCCATGATCCAGCGCGAGAGCAGTGACCTGCGGCAGGTGAGGGAGCTGGTGGCCCGTCTGCTCCATGCACTCAAGCAGGATATCATCATCGACAATTATCCGTTCCGGCTGGAGGTGGGGATCGGCATCGCCTTCTTCCCGATGGACAGCAAGTTGACGCAGGAGCTGCTCAGTCGGGCCGAGCAGGCGCTGTTCCACAGCCGCAAGACCCATGTCCCTTATGTCATCTATGACAATTCTCTGCTCAATGAGACGGCGCGTCGCAAGCATCTGGCCAGCGACATGATAATGGCGCTGGAGCACAACGCACTCGAGCTCTATTACCAGCCCATCGTCAATCTCGAAAGTGGCCGCTGCGAGGCGGTCGAAGCGTTGCTGCGCTGGCGCCACCCTGAATTGGGTTTCATTCCGCCCAATGAGGTGATCCAGGTGGCGGAAGAGTTCCAGCTGGCCGAGAAACTGGGCAGCTGGGTGCTGAATACCGCCTGTGAGCAGCTCTATCAGTGGCAGCAGCTCGGGCTGGTCGACTTGCAGATGTGCGTGAACATCTCGCCTGGCATGTACCAGCGCAACTTGTTGAAGTTGGTGGCCAAGGCCTTGATGGAGCACCATATCCCGGCTGCCAGCCTGGTGCTGGAAGTGACGGAAGACACCACCATGCGCGAGGTGAAAAACTCCTTGCAGCTGATGCAGGATCTCAATCAGCAAGGGGTACAGCTGGCACTGGATGACTTTGGGACCGGCTACTCCTCCCTCAGTTATCTGCAGAAACTGCCGGTCAGCAAGGTGAAGATAGATCGCTCCTTCATTCAGGGGATCGATACCTCGGTAGAAGCCTCGGAACTGGTCGCCAACATTTGCCGCATGGGCTCCATGCTGGGCAAGAGTCTGGTGTGTGAGGGAATCGAAACCCAGGCCCAGCTCGATGTGCTGCGTACCCTCACCGACATTCATCTTTACGGACAAGGCTATCTGTTCAGTCGCCCCGAGCAGGCAGAGAAGGTCTATCAGACCTTGCTGGAGATGGAAGAGCAGTGGCTGGAGCGGCGTCAACCTAACAAGACGTATTTAATTTAGCCAAAATGATTCATGTCTGGCACAGGATGGCCGATAGTCTTAGGGCAGGAGGTACACCATGGATATATCTAGTTCTGCATCAACGTCATTTGGTTCTGCTTTGCTGACAGCCAGTCTGGCCAAGAAACAGCAAACCCAGGATGGTGAAGCCGCTTTGAAACTGCTCCAGACGGCTGCTCAATCAGCCCCGACCGCAGCGACATCGGCCAGCTCCACACTGGGGAGTAAAATCGATATTCGCGTCTGATCATAATGAAAAAGCCCCCATCAACTGATGGGGGCTTTTTTATGTCCAGGATCTGGCCTATAGCGGAAAAGGTGCGGGAGCTTCAAAGGTCATCCGCTCGCCGCTGCGTGGGTGGCTGATGGTCAGCATGGCCGCATGCAGGTAGAGATGGGGGGCCGCCGCCAGTGCATCCGGATGGGCATAGAGGTTGTCACCCAGTATGGGGTGCCCCAGCTCCAGCATATGGACGCGCAACTGGTGTGAGCGGCCCGTGATGGGGGTCAGCTTGAGCAGGCTGTTGCCGTTCTCCACCTTCAGTTTCTGCCACAGGGTCAGGGCGTGGCGCCCCTCCTCAAAGTCAACCTTCTGTTTCGGGCGGTTGGGCCAGTCGACGCAGAGTGGCAGATCTACCTGACCCGAGTCCGCTTCCGGTTCGCCCCACACCCAGGCGAGGTAGTGCTTCTCGGTCTCCCGCTCGCGAAATTGCCGGCTCAGCTCCCGATGGGCATTGGGAGTGAGAGGAATAACAATGACCCCTGTGGTAGACATGTCGAGGCGATGGGCTGCCGCCGCCTTGGGGTGCTGCTGCTTCACCCGATGCAGGACGCTGTCTTCATTCTCGGGGCCGCGCCCGGGGACGCTCAGCAGGCCAGTGGGCTTGTTGACCACCATGATGTCCTTGTCCTTGAACAGGATATCGAGCCAGGGTTCCAGAGGCGGTGAGTATTCAAACATAAATGTCTCGCATCAGAAGGTGGGGCAAGCCCCATCGGTTATGGGTAACCACAATCATAAAGGGCATGGGATCCCGCGTGAGCCGGTCATGTCTCTTCAGTATCGCGTCAGTTATGGGTGACCACGATAAAGCGGATGGCATCCAGCTTGAGTTGGGTCTGATCGATCAGGTGGTGCAATTCTGCCTGCAGATTGCGCAGATAATCCAGTTCGCTGTCGCGCACGTTCGGGTTGACCGCCTTGAGTGCTTCGAGACGATCCAGGTCCTGCTGCAGGGTCTGCGCCATCTGGGCGCGCGCCTTGTCGACAATCCCGGCTTTCAGCTCTTCGGCAATCGGCTGGCCCTTGCCAATCAGGCCGTGGATCACCGGCTGGGAAGCGGTTACCAGCTTGCTGCCAAGGTGGCGGTTGACCGGGGTCAGCTGGCGGTTGAAGGCATCAAATGCCACCTTCTCACCCAGGTTCTGGCCGTTCTTGTCCATCAGCAGGCGAATTGGCGTCGGCGGCATGAAGCGGTAGAGCTGGGGATGAGCCGCAGACTCGGCCACGAAGATGAGCTCAAGCAGGATGGAGCCGACCGGCAGCGCCTTGTTCTTGAGCAGAGCCACCGAAGTGGCGCCGATCTCGGAGCCCAGGATGAGGTCGATGCCACCGCGCATCATGGGGTGATCCCAGGAGAGCAGCGCCATGTCATCCCGCGACAGTGCGGTCGGACGATCGAAGGTGATGGTCATGCCATCCTGGGGCAGGCCCGGGAAGCTGGAGACCAGCATGTGATCCCCCGGCGTCAGCACCAGAGCATTCTCGCCACGGTCATCCTGATTGACGCCGATCTCGTCGAACATCTTGAGCGCGAAGGAGATCATGCCGGTGTCATCGTCTTCGGCAGTCAGCTTGTCGACCAGTTGCTGCGCAGCCACGCCACCGCTGGAGTGGATCTCCAGCAGGCGATCGCGCCCCTGCTCCATGCGGGATTTGAGCGGCTCGTGGATCTCCCGTGTCCTGGCCAGAAGGGCATCCAGAGCGGCTTGATCACCCGTGTTGGCGGCAAGCAGTTCGAACAGCTCGTCACGCACGGCTTCAAATACCGGGCGGGCGGTCGGACAGGTCTGCTCGAACGCATCCAGGCCATCGTGGTACCAGAGCTGCAAGGCACGCTGGGCAGTTCCTTCCAGATAGGGAACGTGGATCTCGACGGTATTTTGCTGACCGATGCGATCCAGACGGCCGATGCGCTGTTCCAGCAGATCCGGGTTGAGGGGCAGATCGAACAGTACCAGATGACTGGCAAACTGGAAGTTGCGGCCCTCTGAACCTATCTCGGAACAGAGCAACACCTGAGCCCCGCTCTCTTGCTGGGCGAAATAGGCGGAGGCCTTGTCTCGCTCCAGAATGGACATTCCTTCGTGGAATACTGTGCCGCGGATCCCTTCACGGGTACGCAGCGCCTCTTCCAGCGCGATGGCGGTAGCCGCTTCCGAGCAGATCACCAGTACCTTCTGTTGGCGGGCAGAGAGCAGCAGCTCCAGCAGCCAGTCAACGCGGGGATCAAACTGGGTCCAGGTTGCGTTCTCGCCTTCAAATTGCTGGAAGATCTTCTCTGGATAGAGGTAGCGCAGGGCGCGAGTCTGCAGCTCACCGCCGTTGCCGCCCATCATGCCCATCACCTTGATGGCGGTCTTGTACTGCTCCGGCAGCGGCATGGGGTAGACGTTGAGGTGACGCTCCGGGAAGCCCTGAATATTGGCGCGGCTGTTGCGAAACAGCACCCGGCCAGTGCCGTGCTGATCCAGCAGCGTGGCGACGGCCTGCTGGCGTGCGGCGGCATCGCTCAAATCCAGCCCTTCCAGCTGGCTGGCGAGGATCTGCTTGGCTTCGTCGCTCAGGCTCTCGCCATCCAGCAGCTCCTGGGCTGCGCTGGCGACCTGGCCATAGGCCTGCTCCTCGACGAGGAAGGCGTCGTAGTCGTAGAAACGCTCGGGATCGAGCAGGCGCAGACGGGCAAAGTGACTCTGGTGACCCAGCTGATCCGGGGTCGCGGTCAGCAGCAGCACGCCAGGGACCTGTTCGGCCAGCGCTTCCACCATTTCGTAGGCGCGGCTCGGGGCCTCCTCGCTCCACTCCAGGTGGTGCGCCTCGTCGACAACCAGCAGATCCCACTCGGCTTCCAGCACCTGTTCGAAGCGACGACGCTTCTTGCGCAGGAAGTCGAGGCTGCAGATCACCAGTTGCTCGGTTTCGAAGGGGTTCTCCGCATCGGCGAACGCCTCGATGCAGCGCTCCTCGTCAAACAGGGAGAAGTGCAGGTTGAAGCGGCGCAACATTTCGACCAGCCACTGGTGCTGGAGAGTCTCGGGCAGCAGGATCAGCACGCGATGGGCACGGCCCGAGAGCAGTTGCTGATGGATGATCATGCCCGCTTCTATGGTCTTGCCCAGGCCCACTTCATCAGCCAGCAGCACGCGCGGGGCGTAGCGGTGGCCCACTTCATGGGCGATATAAAGCTGGTGCGGGATCAGGCTGACCCGGCCGCCGGCCAGACCGCGGGTCGGATTGCGACGCCGCTGGTGCTGGTTGATCAGGGCTTCGTAGCGCAGGGTAAAACGGGACATACGGTCAATCTGACCGGCGAACAGGCGATCCTGCGGCTTGTTGAACTTGATGAAGTTGTTGAGAAACACTTCCTTGAGGGCAACGGGCTCATCGTTGTCGGTGCGTACACCTACATATATAAGCAGACCGTTTTTCTCCTGCACTTCTTCGACCGTCATGGTCCAGTCTTCATGACTGGCTATCTGATCGCCCACATTAAAGCTGACCCGGGTGACCGGCGCTTCTTCTTTGGCATACATGCGGTTTTCACCGGTAGCCGGAAACAACAGGGTCACCATGCGTCCTTCAACAGCAACGACAGTCCCCAACCCCAGATCCGTCTCTGTATCACTAATCCAACGCTGGCCAAGTGCAAAAGGCATTAAACTCTCCAAAGCCCAAGAGTGTGTGAATCGCAAAGGGGCGCTATGTTACCCGAAGGCGTGACCTCGATCACTATGCATATAGATGTGGTGACACCAAATCGCCACAACCTTGACTATAACCGGCAAGGCATCACTGAAGAGAGGTTGATGTCGTCAAATGAGCGTCTTATTGCGGGATAAACAGGCTTTTTGGTGGATTGGTGAGCGGTTGAGCTAATAATTCGAATTTAATTCGAAACATCTCTTGCCAGCGTGATCCAGATCCCTATAATGCGCCTCCATCGACAGGGCAAGCGGCAACGCAGTAAAGCCAGTCGGTGCTTCGAAAAGCCTTTGAAAATAAGGCTTGACTCGAGAAGGCGGTTGAGTAGAATTCCACTCCCGCAGCAACACACTGTTGCGTCGCTCTTTAACAATTTGAATCAAGCAATCTGTGTGGGCACTCACAG